>CAVVPU010000001.1:0-8215 GCA_963750015.1 uncultured delta proteobacterium
CACTTCTCGTTTTAAGAACACTTTTGCAAAAAAGCACAAGGCTGTGAACTAACACTCCCATCTTTAGCTCATGTGTAGTTCATTGGCAATAGGGGTAAAGAAAGAATATATACTTACTATACTTGAACAATGTAGTAAGTATCCTAAAATACTTATTTATTTCAGACAAAAAACACAAACAGAGTTTATGAATTTGGACATATAAAAACACATTTTCACCAGATACAATCATATCCACAATGATAGAATCAAACCGTTGGCATGAAAGCATGAATAATTGTCCTAATTTATACGAACGTGCCGAAGGAATGTTACGACTTACAATGTTTAATCGTATGGTGACCATCGAACTTATAATGACTTTCGACTTAAATGATATGATAACATTGTTAGAGATGTGTAAACCATATCAAGTTAATATTGGTGCAAATAGTTATTCAAAAGTATAATTAGAGGAACCAACAAAAAAAGAAATAATTGATTTGCTTAATAAAATATACGAAATTAAAAGCGTGAGTTTCGTGGTACAAAAAGAAAATCTTAAAAGATTATTGTAATGAGAGTAATGACGTGTTCGAGGATTGGTTGTGAAAACATAATGTGAAGCATATGTGCAATATATTGGTTATATTTGTACTGACTGCCAACAAGAATTTAAGTCATGGTTACGTGCAACAAGAGTACATCCCGAAAATAGTGCGGAAATAAAAACAGCTTTAAAGATGTTTCTTGAAACAGATAAAGGAAAAATGATTTTTACGATAATGAAAAATTTATTAATGATTTTTTTAGAAACCATACATTTTAAAAAACATATTATGATTGTAGATGTAACTCTACGGTTAAACGTATTGCTGATGAGAGACAAAAAACGGTCCTGTACATGATTGCCTGTTATCGCATATAGTTTATTGCATATCGGGCTTCCGTTAGAATAGCGGGGGTGTTTGGGGTTATGATATGAAAAAGAACCTTCTCTTTAAACGTGTGAAGGAAGGCGAGCGTCATTTGCGCACTCATGACATGGTGATGAAGCGGCTTATCGCCCTCTACGGACCGTGCCCCTTCGCAGAATGGGAGTATGAGCCTTTCTCCACGCTCGTCACGTCGATAATCAGCCAGCAGCTTTCCTCAAGGGCGGCTGATACGATCGAGAAAAGGATCGCCGGGATAGTGTCTCTGCCTTTCGACCCGAAGCGGTTCCTGGAGGTCTCCCCACAAGCCCTGCGCGGGGCCGGCCTTTCCCTTTCAAAAGTTCGTTACATCCGCGGGCTGGCGCAGCAGGTAGTAGACGGACGGCTCGTATTGGACGATCTCGATGATCTCGAGGACGAAACGGTGATAGCGGCTCTCGTGAAGATTCCGGGTATTGGGCAATGGACGGCCGAGATGTTTCTCATTTTCGGGCTTCGACGGCTGGACGTGCTTTCCCTTGGAGACGGGGGATTACGACGGGCCTTTAAACTTCTTTATGGAAAAGACGGGGAAGGGCCGGAATCACTAGAAACCGTAGCTGTCGCCTGGAGGCCCTTTCGATCGGTCGCCTCGTGGTATCTGTGGAAGAGTCTGGATTCTATCGGGCGACAAATCTTGCCGAAACCCTTTGAAGAAAACTGAAAGGACCGTCGCCAGTGTCCCGTTTCAAGACCCGCCACGGACCCCGCTGGAGGCCAGGGTCCGTGGGCAGGGCTGAATCCGAGACTATCTATATCGGGAGGATCTCTTCCGGAGTCTTGTGGAGCCTCTCGCTCACGCCTTTGTCGGTGATGAGCCAGTTGTCCCACATGGAGAGCCAATAGGTTGCGGAGAAGACCGTGGGATGGACGGTGATGTTCATGCCCGGCGCGAGCTTCATGGTCTCGTCGTTTCTCACGCAGGGACGCTCGACGAGGCTGTAGCCCTGGCCGTGGCAGAAGACCCGTGATTCGGGCATCTGCCCCTTGCTTACGAGGTACGCGTTGTTCGCATCCCAGATCTCTTTCGGGTCTGCTCCCGGCTTCAGCATCTTAATGGTGCGGTCCCGCGTTTCCTTGAGGAGGGCATGGGCGTCCGCGAGGTCGGAAGGCACCTTGCCCAAAAAGAGGATCCGTCCCATCTCACCGTACATGCCGCCAGGGCCATTCACTTCGATCATGAGGGTAAACTGGTCCCCCTCTTTTATCGTCCTGTTCTGATTGTGGCGGCCCTGGATGGGGCAAGGCTCCCCGTAGGGGCCGGACCCGCCCATCACGAGCTGTCCTTCGCTTCCCAGCTGGGTGACCTTGTTGATGACATCGCCGATAACCTCGAAGTCTTTTCTGCCCGGCCTTATTATGGTCCGCGCGTAGGCCATGGCCGCATCCTGAAGGGCTGCGGTCTTCATGATGAAACCTTGCTCCTCTTCGCTCTTGATCGCTTTGATCTCGTCGACGAGATCAGTGGCATCGACGAACTTCACACCAGGGAGGTTCTTCAGGATGTAGTCCCAGAACATGTAGGACATGGACCTCGTATTGACCGCACCCACGGTTTTGTCCTTGCGCGCTTTGATGAACTGGACCACCATCTCCGCGTCATAGGTGCCGGTGTAATTGACACTCGAAAAGTAGTTTGCAGTGAGCCTCGTCTTCACGCCCCTCAAGTTCATGGCGGGCGGTCCCGGGTCGCTCGGGGGAGTTCCCCCGTGGGATATGCTCGTCATCTCGTCATTGAGCGGGAAGATGATCGTGGTGTCGTAGCCGTGGAAAGTGGGACAATCGGTGAAGTACTGAACATAGGCGCCGAGGTACTGGTTATTACTCTGCATGACGAGGACGTCGATCTTTTCCGCCTCCATGCGCGCCCGCACCGCTTTCCACCGCCTCTCGAGCTCTTTGTCGGAGGGGCCCAGGGTGAGCCTTTGCTTTTGATCCTCTGCCATAACATCCTCCTTATTGTTAGTGTTCTTTGACTGGGATCCTCATTAAGACGTCAGTTTCCCTTTCATCGCCTTTTTTTGCCATGACCGGTGTATGGTACGTGAGAAGTTGTAAACCTAATTATAGCGACTAGGGCGGTCTGGTTGTCAAGGCTAATGTGGTATAAAGGTCCTACTTTTTACTTGACATACAAATTATGGGTCCGCTATGATAGGCCCAGTCGTGGTTATTCTTTTTAAAAGGAGGATGGGCGATGGCGAGTTCTACCGAGTTGTCGCAAATGCAGAAGGAGACGATCAGGACGGTACAATGGCACCTGCTGCCTATCCTGATGATAGGCATGATATGTGCCTTCCTTGATCGTATAAACATAGGCTTCGCCGGGCTGAAGATGAACGCGGACCTGGGATTGTCTCCGGCTGCTTTCGGGCTCGCCGCCGGCGCATTTTTCATCGGGTACTTCCTTTTCGAGGTGCCGAGCAACCTCATGATGGCCAAGTTCGGTCCGAGGAAATGGCTCACCCGCATCATGTTCACGTGGGGGATAGTTGCCGCGCTTACGGCCTTCTCCGGCAATAAATATGGCCTCTATACCTTTCGATTCCTGCTCGGTGTAGCGGAGGCAGGCTTCTTCCCCGGCCTTGTCCTCTATATTACCTACTTTTTCCGCACCGAGGACCACGCTCAGGCGGTCGGCTTTTTGTTCCTCGGATCCGTCGCCGGCATCATCATCGGCGGGCCTCTTTCAGGCTGGCTTCTCGGAATGACGGCCCTGGGTTTCCGCGGCTGGCAATGGCTCTTCATCGTCGAGGGCCTGATGCCTATAGTCTACGCCGTCGTACTCTGGTTCTACCTTCCCGACACTCCTGAGAAAGCAAAATGGCTGAAGCCCGAGCAGAAGGAGTGGCTCGTCAAGGTCATCGCAGAAGAGAATGCCAAGAAGGAGACCCCCAAGCATATAGGCGTGTTTCAGGCACTCACGAGGCCCGGCACGATGCTTTTTTTCCTTGTTTACTTCCTCACGGGCATCGGTTACCTGGGCCAGCAGCTCTGGATGCCGCAGCTCTCTAAAAGCCGTGGGCAAGAACCTCTCATCCATGGAGATCGGCCTGCTGACCATGCTGCCCGCCTTCTGTACCGTGATCACCCTGGTGTTCTGGAGCCGCCATTCGGACAAGACCGGCGAGAGGCAGTGGCATTACTGTCTCGGAGCCTATGTCGCGGCCGCCGGCCTCTTGCTCTATCTGGTCGGCGCCAACAGCATACTCATCGCGGTGCTCGGTGTCTGCATCGTTGGCCTTGGGGCCGCCGGTCCTCAATCCATTTTCTGGACCGCGGTGACCGAGCTTCTCGGTAAGAAAGAGGCTGCGGCCGCCTTCGCCCTTGTCAACTCGGGCGCGGCTTTGGGCGGCTTCGTGGGACCCTTCGCCATAGGAATTGCCAAGGGGATTTTCGGCAACTTCGCGGCTGCCATAATCCTTCTCGCCGCGTGCTATGTAATATCTGCTTTCATCATGCACGCTTTCTTCATCAAGACAGGCATCGGAAGGTCGAAGGCGGCACGGGCGCGTACGGCGGCCGCCCGGGGCGCGTAAAAGGGAGAGCCGTTTCCAGTCGAAGTGCATGGGTCGACGGCGGCTTCTTGATAAAAGAGGTATAAAAGCGGGCAAAGACCCCCGTGACGTTGCCGAGCAGGTAATGGCACGGGGGTCTTTTTTGATGCGCCGGGGGCCTCATGCTGCGCAAAGGCGGCCGATTGCCGGACCGAAGATCGGGTCTCCCTTGAGAAAGGCCTGATAGGCCCGAACGGAAACGAACCGGTTGACACCCCGGGGTTCGGTGTTTATCCTGTGGTATTGACTTTAGATGATTGCAAAGGAGGGGACCCTGGGAGCCGTCAGGGTCACCCGGTATGGGGGTGGGGGCCGTGTACAATAGCTTCCTGTGCCTTCGGACGAACTTTCTTGAAGAGGACAATGCGGAGCCCGCCTCGGGGCCGGGCTACTTGGGGGAGGAAATCATGAGCTACGATGCGCGCTTGATACGCACAGAGAGAATGGCGGGAGACGTTGCAATATTCAGGTTCGAGAAACCCGAGGGTTTTCAGTTCACCGCGGGCCAATGGTGCTTTCTCACGGTCCCTGACATGGGGTACCAGGACGATAAGGGTCTTCGCCGACCATTAAGCATTGCATCGTCTCCCCTGGAAAACGAGTTGATATTCGGGACCAAGCTCAGTGGGAGCGCCATGAAACGAACCATGGCGGAAATGGCGCCCGGGACGCGGGTCACTCTCGGCGCGCCCATGGGTTTGATGGTGCTTCCGAAGGAAACCGCAACGCCCCTCGTCTTCCTCGCGGGCGGCATCGGCATCACCCCTTTTCGGTCCATGGGCCTCTATGCGGCGGCTGCACGGACCGATCACACCATAACCCTTTTCTATTCGAGCCGAACCCCTGAAGAGACCCCGTTTCTTGACGACCTTATGGGGATCGCACACGAGCACGGCCGGATTTCCGTGGTCATCACCATGTCGAGGGCCCCTGAGGACCCGAAGATCTGGAGCGGTCTTCGGGGAAGGCTGACCGTTGATACCATCAAGGAGCGGTGCCCGGCGTGGGAAAAAGCCTCGTACTATGTGGCCGGGCCGCCTGCCATGGCAGAAGCCATGAAGGAGAGCCTCAATTCCCTGAATATCCCTTCCGACAGGGTCAGGATAGAGCTTTTTGCCGGAGGTTGATATGCGAGCCCCCCGGAGAAGACCGCCGACGCCCTTTCGGGACGAGATTTCCAGGTGGCCATGATAGAGCTACCTCTGAAAGGCCTCCTTGACCCACGGCCACCTGACCGTAAAGGCGATGACGCCGAAGATCGCCCCTAGAAGGGCGATCGCCACCATGGAGTAAGCGAGGATCTGCCAAGGGGAGGGGTGCCTTTCGGGTTGCACCGCAGAGACGTCGGCTCGTTTCGACAGTCTTTGCTTTGCGGCTGAAATTCTCGCTTCCTTTTTCCAGGAAAAAGAAGACAATCCCTTGGTCGTGCTTCTCCTTGTCATTCGAAGCCTCCCCGCCATGTCAGGACGACCTTGCCGTTGATGAATACTCTAGGCCGGACCGGCTGCAAGTTGATGATATTATTCTCTATCAAAAAAGCGGCCTTCTGTCCAGAGCGAAAAAATGGCCTGAAGCGAGCCGTGTTCCGGGGCGGTCGATCCGCGTGACTTGCGTGCTCCGAAGGGAAGGAGTGGGGAGTCTTTCCGGGAAGCGGATGGTTGGGTGAAACAGTTCCATGACATTGCCCAAAATAAGGTGACGATTGAGCGGACGCGGCCATTCCTTGAGCGTGGCACTTTTTCTTCCTAAGAATAGGTCTTATACGACTTATAGGACCTATTCTTAAAGGTTCGAAAAGAGGTTGAAACGGGAATCAATTCTGCGGAACGCTTTAATGGCATTAGTAGTGCCAGAATGGCTTATACTTAGGGAAAGTATTCGAAAGAGGAGGGCGGGATGGAGAAAAATGTGCTTGTGCCCGTGGCTGACGGGAGCGAGGAGTTAGAGGCGGTGGCCATCGTCGACGTGCTGCGACGGGCAGGTGCCACAGTCGTGATCGCCTCGATAAACCAAGAGGTCATTACCGCATCGAAGGGTGTGAGACTCATGGCAGACCGCCTTCTGTCCGAATGCGTCGGGGAGACTTTCGACTTGATAGCTTTGCCCGGCGGCATGCCCGGTGCCGAGCGGCTGCGCGACTCGACAGTCCTGATCGATATGCTGGAGCGCCAGGCCCAGGAGGGTCGACTCTACGCCGCAGTTTGCGCCTCGCCGGCAATCGCTCTCTATCCGCACGGGCTTCTTCGCGACAGACGCTTCACGTGCCACCCGCATTTTGCCTCAGGAATCGAAGGGGCACTTCAGGCCGAGCCAGTCGTGGTCGACGGCACTCTCGTGACCGGACGGGGCGCGGGAAATGCCGTCGATTTCGCCCTTGCCCTTGTCGAGTGCCTCTACGGCCGGGAGAAGGTGCGACAGGTGCGCGAAGGCATGGCGATGTGAAGGATTATGATAGTCGGTGTATTTGGCCGTGCCCTTCTTGTTGCACTCGGGTGCGGTGTACTTGTTCTCGACCACGGCATATCCGAGGCCCGGCCAAGGTGCGGAAGCGAGGACATTCTCTATGATTCTGCCGGACTAACCTTGCAAAGGTAGCACTTGAGCGGCTCGGCGCCCGTGTCCGGATCGAAATTGTCGTCACCGAAAAGCAGGTTGACGCAGGATTCTTTCCAACGGTAATCAGGCGGCGAGGCTTCCGGGTACCACCATGCATGTTCCCCATTGACTACGTCGCGGGCGATGCCGTCGAAGAGCCGGGCCCTGAGTCTGACCTTGTGATAGGGGGACTCGACCCATACCCAGTCTCCGTCGGCTATGCCCAGGCTCGCTGCCGTGTCAGGGTGGATCTCCACCAGGGGGTCGGGATGTCTCTTCCGCAGGGAGTCGATCTGGTGCATCTCGGAGTGGAAATAGTTGAGCCCTTTGGTCCCGGTCATGAGGATAAGAGGGTAGTGCTTCGCGAGTTCGGGGGTGGAAAACGGTGACAGGGGAGGCTCGACAAAAGAAGGCAGGGGTGGGCGGCCGACGTGTTCGGCGATGGTCGAGTAGAACTCGAACTTGCCCGTGGGCGTGTGAAAGCCGCCTTCCTTGTGCTTCTCATAGCGCATGTCGCCGAAGAGGATATCCTTCTGCCTGAACTGGGCAAAGGTCATCCCCGTCTCTTCGAGGAGCCAATCGAGATAGGCGTAGCGGTCAGGCCATGGGAAGGCGTCGTTGAGGCCGAGGCGATGGGCAAGCTCGAACATGACGTCCCTGTCATCCCGGCTTTCGCCCACCTGGGCGAGCTTTTTTCGGGAGAGGATGCACCATATCTTATGCATGAAGACGATGTCGTCCTGTTCCAGCCAATGGGCGGCGGGCAGCACGAGGTCGGCGAGCTGGGCCGTGGGAGTCATAAACAGATCGGAAACGACCGTATACTCCATGTGCTGCTTGAGAGCCTGCTCGATGAAGAGCCCCCGGGTTGCCGTCACAAGGGGGTTGGAGCCGACGATCCACATAGCGCGCACCCGGTAGGGCTCGCCCGACACCATCGATTTCCAGAAGGTGGGCGGATGACAGTTGGGCGCAAAAGGGTAGGCGTTGCCGCTGATGAGGCGAGCCTTTTTTTCGGGAGGCAGAAATTGAGCGCCGGAAACGGACATGTCCACAAGGGGTGATTTCGGCTTGACCCCTTTGGGGGCCACCCAGAGCGCATTGCCGCCG
>CAVVPU010000002.1:0-16531 GCA_963750015.1 uncultured delta proteobacterium
GCCGGTGGCGGCGTCCAAGACCGCCGTGACCGTGTAGTCCTCGACGACGTCCGGAGTGAGGTTGGTCTGGATGGACAGAATCCGGGCCGACAGTGAACTCGGCTATCACGCCTGCCGTCACACTCTGTCTCTGGACGTTCGGGTCTGTCGGTCTTGGCGGAAAAGGCAGGTACAGCGGGGGCACGCGCAGGGCCTGGGCGAAGTCCTGCGACGGTGCTGAGCCCGGAACCTGCTCTCCCACAAAGACCTCGGCCGGAGTCGGGAAAGTGACGGCCAGGGGATTGCCCGTGACCGGGTCAATCTCTTGGTCGGCGACCGGGACGAGAGTGTCGTCGTCCAGGGGGACGGCGAGCGAGTCCACCCTCAAATCAGGCTTGAACGCTTGGTCGGCGACATTCACGAGGCCGGGGTTGGTGTTGGTGGTGGTGATGGTGTCACTCCCCGAAGAGCGCGGAAAGCGGATCGCCCGAGGATTTTCGTGGCGCGAACCCCATCAGCTCGGCATCGAGCGCCTCGCGCTTGCGCAGGGCGATCTGGGCCTTGGCGTCACCCATCCTCGCCCTCTTGGCCAGGACGGCTTCTTCTCCGCTGGCGTCGTCGGAGCTGTCGTCCTGCTGTGGAGCCGGCACGGCCGACAAATCTTGGTAGGCAGGGGGCGCGGCCTGGTCCGCCTGGCCAGCCGGCGGGGCATCGGTGCGCTGGGCGGTCGTGTCGGCGATCGTGGCACGCGAGGAATTGATGAACCATGAGAAGGGCCAGAACCGCGCCCATGGCGCTCTCCCCGATTATCATCCTGTTCAGGACGGCGGCCCGTGCTTCCGCGCCGCTGGTGACAGTTGGGACCGGGGCATCTGTCACGTAGCTGGTGGGAGCTTGTGCAGCCTGAGCTAATCTTCGCCCATGCCTTGGCGGCAGTCTCGTACACGCTGCGATCTTGGAGGGGCCGCCCGGCGGCCTAATCTTGCGAGGAGAGCCAGTTGGCATGCTCGTACCACAGCTTCGCGTAGGTATCCTATGAATTCCGCCACAGCCCCGGCCACGCAGGCCATGGGCCCCACCCCGGCCCGGTCCGCACCTGCTATCATTTCGCGCGCGATCGCAGGGGCGAGCGGGTCTGCGACGATCGGGAGAAGGCTCGCGGAGAAGTCGGGGCGAAGCCTGATGTAGGACTCGAGCTGGTTCCTGTAAAAAAAAGTCCTTTCTTCTATAAGGGGCTTAAGGTCGATCGAGGTGCAGCAGAAAAGGTCTGTCTCCTTGTAGACGACCTCGTAACAGAGAAGGTCCTCCGGCCGGGACGATCCCCTGTATGTCCGCTCCTCATACATCCTCTTCTCGCTTTTCGTCCTCCCCGGCCGGGCGGCCGAGCCTTTCTTCCAGACGGCTCACCCTTTCGAGAAGGGAGGTTATGGCGCGTGCCTGAGGATCGGGCATGAACTCCTTGTCCAGGGCTATCCGACGGTCCCCTTCGACCCTGAAAACGATCTTTCCCGGGATGCCGACCACCACCGAGTTCGGCGGTATGTCGTTGACCACCACCGAATTTGCCCCTATACGGGTGTTGTCGCCTATCCTGACGGGTCCGAGCACCTTGGCTCCCGTTCCTATGACCACGTTGTTGCCGATGGTAGGATGCCTTTTCCCCTTTTTCCAGGTGGTCCCTCCGAGGGTCACTCCATGGTAGAGGGTGACATCGTCGCCTACTTCTGCGGTCTCACCGATCACCACGCCCATTCCGTGGTCGACGAAGAATCGTCTGCCTATGGTTGCCCCGGGGTGTATCTCGATGCCGGTCAGAAAGCGGCCCGCGTGGGAGCAGAGACGGCCCAGGAGAAACAGGTGTCGCAGCCAGAGCCAGTGGGCGAGGCGGTAGATGAAGAGGGCGTGGACGCCGGGATAGGCGAAGATGATCTCCACGACGCTTCGCGCCGCAGGGTCCCTGGCGAATATCGCCCGAATATCGTTGCGCAGACCGGAGAACATAGGTAACGGACGTAATTATACAATAATCCCGATCGGGTTTGGCAACAAAGACGAGTGGGTGCAAGACTGAGGCAGTCGGAAACCCACCGACGGCCCGTCAATAAAAAAGGGGCAAAGAAAGTGAGAGAGGGCACGAGGTGTGGCCGACCGGCCGGTGGCACGCGGAGCCGTATCATTAAAGAGAGCGCGGCTCCGGCCTTCATAGGATGTACACACCAACACCAATTGAATAGGAGCGGCGTCCCTGGAGGCCGCCAAAAGAAACATGCTCTTTTTTCCCTCGCCCTTGATGAGGGGAGAGGGTAGGGTGAGGGTGGGCCTTGCTCTTTTATCTTCAACTTTCGCGATTCGAGTTTCGCGATTTCTTTTCACTTTTCACTTTTCACTTTCCCCTACTTTTCCTTGACTATTGACACCCGCCCCCTTACTGTTCATAATGTCGCCTTTACGTGCCGACTTAAGATCCGAAGAAGGATGAGCCTATGTGGAAGCGTATGCCCGAACAGGTACGCCACCTCGTTCCTCCCATAGCTGCCGTCATCATTATCTACCTCGTGGTCAGGCATCTGCTTGTCCCATTCAGCTTCGGACTCTGGGGCCACTACAGGGCCTTGTCCGTCATTCAGAATGCCGAGCTTCCCATCAAGTACGCCGACGCCGACGCATGCAGCGAGTGCCACGGTGATATCGCGTCAATGAAATCGGCGGGATATCACCGCGGGGTCGCCTGCGAGACATGCCATAGCGCCGCCTACGATCACACTCAGGACCCGGAGACGATCAAGCCGCGACTCCCCAATACAAGGGCCGACTGTCTGCTTTGCCATGCGTATCAGCCTTCACGGCCGACAGGCTTTCCCCAGGTCGTCTCCGAATCGCACAATCCGTTGAAGCAATGCATCCTGTGCCATCAGCCGCACGATCCGAAACCCCCCACGCCGCCCAAAGGCTGCGACGCATGCCATACCGCAATTCAGCAGACTCTCAGCGCGGGCCCTCACGGCGGCCTCGACTGCACGACCTGCCACGAGGTCCCGGTGAATCACAGGCTTGCTCCCAGGGCTAACATGGCGAAGAAACCCCAGGCGAGGGAAACGTGCGGCAAGTGTCACGGTCAGGATTCTCAAGGGTCCAAAGAGGCCCCCAAGATCGACATGGCGAGCCATGGCGGGAAAAATCTCTGCTGGGAGTGCCACTATCCCCACATGCCCGGAGCTCGATAGATGAAAAAGAACCGCACTGGGAAGAACCCGGACGAGTCAAGGCGACACTTCTGTAAGACGATCCTCCTTGGAGGCCTTGCCCTTGCCGTACCCGCATCCCTGGTCGCCTCGGCCCAAAAGAAGGGGCTGAGCGATTGGTATGGCGTCAAGTACAAGCCTTCCGAGCATCTTTACGCCATGGGCATGAAAGTCGATCGCTGCATCGGATGCGGACGCTGCGTGGACGCGTGCAAGAAGGAGAATAACGTGCCCGATTATCCGTTCTTCTTCCGAACGTGGGTGGAGCGTTATATCGAAACCGAGGACCATCAGACCATAGTCGACAGTCCCAACGGCGGCAAAGACGGCTTCAAGCCCCCTCCTTCCGACAGGAAGATATTCAAGAGCTTTTTCGTTCCGAAAATCTGCAACCAGTGCGAGAAGCCCCCGTGCGTTCAAGTGTGCCCGGTAGGCGCCACGTACAGAACGGAAGACGGCGTCGTCCTCGTCGACTCCCAGTATTGTATAGGCTGTAGGTACTGCATCCAGGCCTGCCCTTACGGCGCGCGCTTCATCCGGCCGGAGACGAAAACAGCCGAGAAATGCACCTTCTGCTACCACCGGATCGTCAAAGGCCTGCTGCCGGCGTGCGTCGAGGTCTGCCCGACCCGGGCGAGGGTCTTCGGCGATCTGAGGAGCGAAGCGAGTCCTATCACCGAGTTCCTGCGCTTCAACAAAACCTTTGTTTTGAAGCAGGGTCTCAACACTGAACCGAAGGTCTATTACGCAGACATCGACTCGGAGGTCCGGTAACCTTGACTGGCGAGATAGCGCGTCTCTACGAAACCCTAAGGCTTGTGGTCGGCTTCATCTACCCGAACGAGATAGAGCTTCACTGGAACCTCTTGATCGTCATATATCCTTATATTACCGGCCTCGTGGCCGGAGCCTTCATTCTTGCGTCGTTGGTCAAGGTCTTCAAAGTAAAGGAAGTCCAGCCGACCTACCGACTGGCGCTCCTCACGGCCCTCTCCTTCCTTATCGTCGCTCCCCTGCCCCTGACGGCGCACCTCGGTCATCCGGAAAGGGGGTTCGAGATGTTCCTCACGCCGAACGGCTCCTCTGCCATGGCCATGTTCGGCTTCGTTTACATGTGGTACCTCATGGGGGTCCTCCTTCTGGAGTTGTGGTTCGACTACAGGAAGGACTTCATCCTCCTGTCCCAGAGCGAGCAAGGCTGGAAAAAGCAGGTGTACCGGGTCCTCTCCCTTTTCACCAAAGACATCTCGCCGGAGGCTCTTTCCTTCGACAAGAAGGCGGTTTATTTCATATCGGTCGTCGGTATCCCTTCGGCGTTCCTCCTTCACGGGTACGTGGGCTTCATTTTTGGCTCGGTCAAGGCTAATCCCTGGTGGTCGAGCGTACTCATGCCCATCGTCTTCCTCTTCTCCGCGATAGTCTCCGGTATCGCCCTCGTGCTTCTGATCTACATGGTCGCCGTTCTCGTCAGGAAAGAGAAGCCCGACATGGCGTGCATCGATAAGCTGGCGAGCTTCCTCTTCTACATGATGATCGTCGACTTTTCCCTCGAATTCCTCGACTTTATCCACCGCATCTACCAGTCGGAGGAGTCGATTCAGATACTCGGCCTCCTCATATCGGAAAGACTCTTCATCAGCCTCATCGTCATCCAGCTTATCCTCGGCATGATAGTGCCGCTCGTGGCTATTGCCGCCATCAAGATATTCAGATGGCCCGATGAGGTGCGAAGACTAAGCTATTTCATCGTCGCCCTCCTCGTCCAGTTCGGCATCTTCAGCACGAGATGGAACGTCGTTATCGGCGGTCAGCTTTTCTCGAAGAGTTTCCGTGGATTGACGGTCTACAAGATGGCAGTCGGCGGGATGGAGGGACTGGTCGTTTCCATGGCCTTTCTCGTCCTACCCTTCGTCATCCTTTTTGTCCTGATCAGGTGGCTCCCCCCCTGGGAAAAGCACCACGCCCACGCCGAAAACGCCTGAAAGAAAGCAAGGGGCGCGCGGTGCCCCGGCCGGACGAGGGAACCATTATAGGGAGTCTCTTTAAGCGGCCCTATGGGGCCGCTATCTCATTGCGCCATTATCCTATGAAGTGCCCAATTGGCCCAGCCGGGGGACAATTGGGATTGCTTTTCGGCGGCCTATGGGGCCGCCTTTTGGTTGGTTTGTTATCCTATGTATTCCTACTGGGTTTGGCCCACGTAGGGCCGAACCCAGTGTGGAATGGAGAGCCGCATGGGAAGAATCGATGAGATGTGGATGACCTGTCGTGCCTCATTGACCGCAGCCGTACTCGATGTACGGCGGATGGGCATGAGGTGCGGCAGGGCGCCGCAGATCGCGATTCTTTCCATGCGGCTCTCCCTTACCCACATAACCATTACCGACAGCCCTTTGCTCTGGCTCTTTCTCGCTCTTAAGGCACTGCCGCCAAACTACGCCAGCCGCCTTTAATGACGGGCTTGCGTTGCCCCGTCCCCAGGCTATTTCGACAATTCCTTTAGTTGCTTTAGCTCTGCCCTTGCCATATCTGCCTGACCGCCTGTAGGCTCGACCCTGAGAAAGTCCTCCCAGGCTGCGATGGCCCCGGGGATGTCTTTCTTATCCTGCTGGAGCACTATGCCCAAGTTGAAGCGGCTGTTCTTGTGCTTCGGATCGAGCCGCGCGGCCTCCCTGAACTCCCTTACTGCTCCGTCATAATCCTTGGTCGCCCTGTACATGACTCCCAGGTCCGTGCGGACATCCGGGTTCTTCGGGTCAAGGGCGAGGGCTTTCGTGTACACGTCTATGGCCTGTTTATACTGGTTCGAATCGAAATAAAGGTTGCCGAGCTGCACCAGGGCATCGAAGTTCCTGGGCTCGGCGCGGACCTGCGCCTCCAGTCTTTCTATGTCGGAGGCGCTCACGCCGGGGCCGCCGGCTTCCGCCGGTCCGGCCTCATCAGCCGGCTGGGCCTGCCTGGCAGCCGGGGCCCCGTGACCGGCGTAAAACTTTATGCCGCTCACGCCCCCCGCCACGAAACCGACGATGAAGGTGATCACCACGAGAATCACTACATTTTCCTTTTTCATCCAGTCACCTCAGCATTCCTTTCCACCGGATTTCTCTACATTCTGAAACACGCCGGCATATACGGTGCAATCACGGCAAATCCGCGCCTTATCGGCCCAGCTCTTCCACACCTTACCGCGGCATATGGTCCCGTTGATGAACCAACAAAGGTGCCCTACGCGGAATTCCCAGGCCGGGCACCTTTGCCTTATCTCGGCAGGACATCGCATGATCGCCCAGCACGGTCTGCCTCTCCTGCTCCGGCCCTTTCTCAATGCCAGAAGAAAAAGGATCTGCCGCTCGCTGTGGGCCGGGACATTCCTCCATCCCTGCTCGAAGCTCTGGATCGCCTTTTCAGAGACGCCCAGCAACCGGGCCATCTCCGTCTGGGTTTTCTCAAGGGCGTGACGAATCAGGGAGAATTCTTTCCCTTCCATTACGACTCAACCCCTCTTGCACCGGCCGAACAGGGAGCCCGGTCGCGACATCCCCCCACGAGTCCTTTGTCCAGGGGTCGTTTCTTCGGACTCTTGAATGGTCCGAAACGATGACCGTCAACCCTGATCTTGTCCCCTGAGTCTTTGCCGCTCAATAGCATGAAAGTCAGTACCACAATGTGGTACTGACGTCAAGAAGTATAGATTCTCCGTCTACAGGGAGGGTAATGCTTGCCGTCGAGGGGTGCAAATTTTTTTTAAAAATATTTCGGACATACTCCATTATCTTAATTACATTATTTATGTTGAAGTTTCTTTAACAATACTATTTTAGTTGACAACATATTCGCAAATTAGTAAATTGTCGCTTTACCTGAGTAAAGTCATGTTTTACTCAAGTAAAGAAGGCCTGTCAAGATAACAGGCCCGAAGAGTGCGGCTTGGGGGCCGCAGGATTAGAGTCGTTTTCGACGGTTTTTTTGGTTTCTCGGTAACTTAAACGTTTCGGCATCAAGAAAGGGGGAGGCATGAAGCGATTTTTGTTTGTTACCTTGGTCTTATTTCTTTTTCTTCCCTTCCAGGCACGGGCAGCGGCTCCGGGAGACTATGCGGGCACCGAGACTTGCCTCGGCTGTCACGCGAACCAGGCAAAGCTCATGAGCAAGAGCCCTCATTGGAAGAAGGCGGTTCCGGGCGCACCGATCAACAGGGACGGCTGCGAGTCGTGCCACGGCCCCGGAGCAGCCCACGCTGAAGCCGGAGGCGGCAAGGGCGTAGGAGGACTCACCACCTTCAGCAAGAGCGAGCCCGCCGCAAAGAAAGCAGCCGTCTGCCTGTCATGCCACGAGAACAGCCCCAATTTGGCCCTCTGGGATTCTGGTGTCCATAAGAAGCAGGATGTGGCGTGCTCCGACTGCCACACCCTCCACGGACCCCCCAAGACCCCTGCGGGCTACGGCACGACCCTCATGGGACAGGGCTACTCACCGGGCCGGGAGTATGCGACCTGCGGTAAATGTCATCTCGACATCAAAGCCCAGATCAACAGAAGATCGCACCATCCTATCATCGAAGGAAGGATCACCTGCTCCGACTGCCACCAGCCCCACGGCTCCACGGGACCTTCGCAGATCAAGGCGGACAGCGTGAACCAGCTCTGTTACAAGTGTCATGCGGAAAAGAGGGGCCCCTTCATGTTCGAGCATCCGCCTGTGGATGAGAACTGCACTACCTGCCATACGCCTCATGGAGCGGTCCACCAGAGTCTTCTCGTCGAGAAGGTTCCCAACCTCTGTCAGAACTGCCATGACGGCTCGGGCCATGCGGGCAACTTCTACGGGAGGCAGTCGAACTTCACCGGGAAGATCCCTGCCGTCCAGTCTTACGGCCGTGCGTGCTTGAACTGCCACGTGAACATACACGGAAGCAACGCTCCGGCGAACCCCGCGAACGGCTTCAACTCCGGCGGATACTTTTTCAGGTAAGGGGGGAGACGACATGAAAAACAGACTGATCCTGGCATGTCTATTCGGCTTGTTTGTTGTCTCGAATGCCTACGGAGAGGACAATCTCTTCTCCGGCGGCGTTTTCCTCGGTGGTCGGACCCTCAACCTCGATCACCAGAGCGCAAACTTCAACCAATACAACGGCATAACCCCGGGCCTCTTCGGCGGGGGCAACGCGGGCTATGACACGGACAAGTACCATTTCGACGTGGAAGGCTCCTATCTCGGTCAGGACGATATGTATATCAAGGCGCACGGCGGGAAGTGGGGCGCCTTCAAGTTCTCCCTCTATTACACCGAGTTCCCCCACAACCTGTCTTTCGAAGACCGCACTATCTACACCAACCCCGGGTCCCAGAACCTGACCCTGCCGGGCCCCGCGTCACCGACTCTCCCTCCCGCGAATTCCGACCTGTGGCCGAGTACGTCCTTCGACTACAAGATCCAGAGGAAGGATGTCGGGGGCTCGGTCGACGTGACCGTGCTGTCGCCTTTCTTCTTCAACGTGACAGCCAACAGGCTGGAGCGGGAGGGGCAGAGGCCATGGGCCGGACACAGTCTTTACGCCTTCGGGGACACAGTAGAGCTGCCGCTGCCTATCGACGACCATACGACTAACTCGAACGTCCTCGTGGGCTGGAAGAACAAGCAGTTCTACTTCGCCCTGGGAGGGGGCCTGAGCGAATACGGCGACTCGGCCGAGTTCACCCGCTTCCAGGACCGCTTCACCACGGGCACCACGCAAGCCTTCGGCACCATTGTGGGCCCGCCTGACAACAAATCATGGAACCTCAACTTTACCGGCACGTCCAAGCTCCCTCTCTCGTCCACCTTTGCCCTGAACGGGAGCTATCAAAGAAACACGTCGCAGATATCGCTCCTCAACTCGATCGAGGGGGGCAGTGCGGGATCCCCGACCGTCCTGCCTCTGACCGTGAGCCGGGGTACCTTCAACGGCGACGTTGAGTACTGGAACCTGGCGGCGAACGTCACATCCTCTCCTGTCAGGGACTTGAGCACGAAAATCTATTTCAAATACCTCGACAGAAAGAACGAGTCGGACAGCGTAACCTTTACGAACCCGGCGAGCCTCGGGTCAGGTACGGTGAGCAATGCCCTCTTCGGCTACAACAAGACGGCCGCAGGCGCGGAAGGGACCTACCGCTTTATGAAGAACCTCAAGGGCATCTTAGGCTATGACTATAGCAACACGAGGCGCGAAGGGGAAACCGACTTCACCACCAACCCCGCGACCCAATTCGACATGAACAACGTTCCCCGCACGATCGACAACATCTACAAAGGCGAGATCGTTTACAACCCCACGGACTGGCTGGGCGCGCGCCTCAAATACCAGAAGCTTTTCCGGAATACCGACACCATTCTCCAGCCGGGTAATGGGATCACCGACAGTGAGAGTCGCTTCGACATAGGAAACAAGAACCAGGACATGTGGAAGCTCACCGGCGACCTGACGCCGATCGAGGCACTCGATGTCGCCCTCGAATATGCCTACAAGCGCGATAGCTACAATGGCAACATCCTGGGCCTCCAGGAGGCGGAGGAGAACGAGTTCATCCTCGACGGGAACTATATGTGGAATGGCATGAAGTTCTTTGCCTTCTTCGACTACGACGTCACCACCCAGCAGCAGTATGAGAGGGAGGGCGGCGGCAACCCCGGCGCGACCCCGACTATCACGGCCTTCAACTGGAACGCGAACATGCGCAACGATAATTATGCCTACGGTATAGGCGCAACCTTCCCCATCATCAAAAACAAGCTTGCCTTCAACCTCCAGTACGACTTCGAAAAGAACAACGGCACGGCAGATTTCACCGCCCAGTCCTTCACCGCGGCCCAGACCACAGCGGGCGTCAACAACGGGAATATCGACATAGCGCCCTGGGACGACTACACGAGACAAAGCATCTCCGCGACGGTGGACTACGTATTCAACAAGGATATGACCTTCGTCTTCGGCTACCTCTACAGTCAATTCAGGCTGAACGACGGCCAGCTCAACGGCTACCAGTACGTGCCGTCGAGCTCAGTCAACCTCACGGGGGCCTACATCGACCAGAACTACAAGGTCAACGCCTACTATGTGAAGCTCTACTACAGGTTCTAGAGACCCTTCGGAAAAGGGGAGAGACGACAAAGGGGCAGGCCGAAAGGCCTGCCCCTTGTTTGTTGATGCAAGTGCGGGACGGCCGCATGAAGGAAATACGCCCTATGCGGCGTGTGAGCTCCGCACCCGACCATCCATTACAGCGAAGCCGTATCTTTACAGTCCGCGGCTCCGGCCCTCATAGGATGCGCACACCAGCGACAAGTATGGTCATTCAATCGCGAAGCGGCATTGCAGGTACGGCCTTCAGCAGTCACCTTTCAGGGGATGGGGTGGGTTTTCCGGCCAAGGGCTCGTGGGCCATGAACACCGTGAATAGTCCACCCCGCTCATACTCATCGTCGTGACGTTCAAGAGGCGCCCGCACAACCACGTTTATTCTCTTGCCAGACACCACAACAGGACAAGGGTGAGGGGAATCAGAAAATCGGGAATCGTTGTGATTGCATTGCCCGGGTTGAAGTTGCCTTTCCGGATCATTTCCTTAACGTGAACAAGGGCGGCGCCCACGAGAAAGACCGTAGAAAAGATGATCGGGGCCAACCAAAACTGACCGCGATACCAGAAACACATCACTCCCAGCAGGCCCATCCCTAGGCAGCAATAGCCGAGCTCAACCTGAAACAGAGAGCCGGCAGGCCAGCCTATACTTCGCGCAACCCGATCGCCCATGAAGATATGCCCGTATGCTCCCATGATTCCGGTCAGCCCGATGGTAACCGTGAGATGGCAAAGGAGAAAGGTGTGCGAGGCAGTCGCGACGTCTCTGAGCGAGCCGGTTGCGAAAGCCGTAACGAGCCCTACTACCCAACCGATAACGTAGTAGACCAGGAATATCATTTCCGCTCCTTCACTTGAAGTCCCATCGACCGTTACCGGGGAGGGAAGTCTTTGCGGGACTTACCTCCCGACACGGTCATTCCTTGAGCGTGGCACTTCTTCTTAAGTGGCACTTTTTCTTAAGAATAGGTCTTATAGGACTCATATGACCTATTCTTAAAGGTTCAAAAAAGAGGTGGGACCGGGAATCAATTCTCCGGACAATTACCGGGGCTCGCGTCGCCTCCGACCCGCTACGCGGGTGCCCCGGCCAGGCTTGCCCTCGCGGACCATGGCCAACGGCCGGAACTTGGTCCGCCATAGGTTCTTGCCTTTTCTCACAAAGCCCGCCGAGCCTCCCTCAAAGCTTGCTCGTCGGGACGTAGTCCCGAATGGTCTTGGCCTCTTTTGCCCCTTGAGGAAGGACCGCCGCAGGCGCGCATCGCCACAACCTACAGCACCGTGCCCCTCCCGTGTCCCTCCTCACCCTGCCCTCTCCCCCGATGGGGCGAGGGAATTACAAGTGAACCAACGGGCGGCCCGACAGGGCCGCCCTTCAAATAGTTCTGTTATCCTATGAAGTGCCCAATTGGCCCACGTAGGGACAATTGGGATTTGTTTTCGGCGGCCTATAGGGCCGCTTTTCCAATAGGGTTCCTATCCTATGTACTCCTACTGGGTTTGGCCCACGTAGGGCCGAACCCAGTGTGGAATGGAGAGCCGCATGGGAAGAATCGATGAGATGTGGATGACCTGTCGTGCCTCATTGACCGCAGCCGTACTCGATGTACGGCGGATGGGCATGAGGTGCGGCAGGGCGCCGCCGGGAACCCGCTTGCGGGTGCGTGCGATTCTTGCCATGCGGCTCTCCCTTACCCACATAACCATTTCCGACAGTCCTTTGCTCTTGTCCCGCTCTTTCTTGCCCTTGCCTTTGCTCCCGCTTTCAAAGCACTGCCACCTGCTAGTGGCTCGGTATTATCGGCTTTCCTGCTTTCTGCTCATTCTGCAATCTAATGGGGCTCGCGTCGCCCCCTCGACGGGCATAAGCCCGCCGAGCCTCCCTCAAAGCTTGCTCGTCGGGACTTAGTCCCGAATGGTCTTGGCCTCTTTTGCCCCTTGAGGAAGGACCGCCGCAGGCGCGGGCTGCCCTGACCTACTTCGCGGTGCTCGGTATTATCGGCTTTCCTGCTTTCTGCTCATTCTGCAATCTAATGGGGCTCGCGTCGCCCCCTCGACGGGCATAAGCCCGCCGAGCCTCCCCTTCATAAAAAGGAAGGACCGCCGCAGGCGCGGGCTGCCCTGACCTACTTCGCGGTGCTCGGTATTATCGGCTTTCCTGCTTTCTGCTCATTCTGCAATCTAATGGGGCTCGCGTCGCCCCCTCGACGGGCATAAGCCCGCCGAGCCTCCCCTTCATAAAAAGGAAGGACCGCCGCAGGCGCGGGCTGCCCTGACCTACTTCGCGGTGCTCGGTATTATCGGCTTTCCTGCTTTCTGCTCATTCATCATCATCCTCAGGGCTGCCGTGTCCTTATCTATCTTGGCCATCACCGCATCGCCATAAGACGAATTGTGATAGAGACCGCCGTTCAGGAGGAACTGCACATTGCCGTCTATCTCGTCATAGGCGGCCCTCAGCGGCACCGAATGACTCCCTGTCGCCTTCTCCATGGCCATGAGGTCATTCTCCAAGCCTGCCAGCGTCGACGCATATTTCTCCCTGGCCGACTTATCGGCATTCATCCAATCATCGGCAAGGCCTGCATAATCCTTATCATGACATCCCACACAGGCCGCCTTGATAGTGGCTGCGCTTCCCCTCTTCCCCTGTTTCTCCGCCTTGTGGCACTGGGCGCACTGGACCTTGCCTAGCATGCTGTTCGGCGCGTCCTTCACGCCCCTGACGCCCTTTCCGCTGAACATGGCTGCCTTGGCCGCGTGGCAGTCGCTGCACTGGACCTTTCCCATCCCTTCCCCGTGGTGGCAGTCGCTGCAGCCCTTCAGGACCGTCTTGCCGTGGTCGGTGTAGGGCGTATGGCACTTGAGACAGGACGCTTCCCCTTCTGCGTGCACTGAATGGGGAAAGGCGACTTTGCCGAAAGGCACGTTCTTCTCCTCGATCCCCTTATGGCAGAGCAGACACGAGGTCGACTCCCTCCCTTGGGCCCCGGCGGCCGGCTTTGTCGATCCTGCCGCTTTCCGCAGGGCCGCCTGGGACGCCTCGATCACCTGCATGGCGTACACGATGTTATGGACGCCGTTTCCTTTCCCGAGGTATTCGTAGTTGTACTGGGCGTCATTTATCGCCCGGGCCAGCGCAGCCGATGCATGCGTCCCCGACGCTGCTCTTGCCTCCGAGATCTGCTTCAGCAATGCCTGCCGGCCCGCATCGAGGCTCGCCTTCCATCCCTTCACCATGCCCTCGGTCAGGCTCCCATGGCACTGTGTGCACGTGGCCGGCGAAGATCCGCCCGGTCCCTGCTCGTGGCAGACATTACAGTCCATGTTGATTGCGGCCATCCTGTTCGGCCTTTCCGGCACCAACCTGGCGCCTTTGCCGAGGTACATGGAAACTTTGTCTTCGTGGAGGCCGCCTATGTGACAGTCGACGCAGGCCTGTGCCACCTGCCCTTTGTAGTGGAGGCCGGTTATCTGGTGTCTGATGGCAGAATGGCACGCGAAGCATTCGACCTTGTGGTTCGTCACGTGGTTGGTATGGAGGAACTCGGGCGTATATTTCGCCTCCAGTATGGTCCTGTTGTTATGGCACTGGAGACAGGCGAACTCGGGGATATGGCCGTCCCCGGAGACCACGTTCGTATGGCACTGCTCGCACTTGATGCCCCTGGCGATGTATTTCTTGTGATTGAAGGTAAAGGCCGGACTGACCTTGATATCGCCCCGTGCCTCGAAGTGGCATGTGGTGCACTCGGCCTGGGACCCGGCTTGGCCGCCTGACTTGTAGAAGTGGCAGATGAAACACTCCACGTCGGTCACGGTCATGTGGGCGCCCTGCACGATCTGCGAATGGCAGGTGGTGCAGCGGAGCTGCTTGTGGCGGCGCATCTGCTCTATATGGCTGGGATGGCTGAAGAGCACGTTCTTGAAGACCATCTTGTCCTTCAGGTCCGACCGCTTGTGGCAGCCGCTCTGAAGGCAGCTCGCATCGTCGATTTCCGCGTGGGGTCTCGTGGGGCTCTTGCCGGTGATGAAATAGACGAGGGAGAGCTGGCCGTCCTGCCATTTACCCTTTATGTGGTTGGCGAGGCCGGGCTTGTAATGGCATTTTACGCAGGTGACGTTGCGGTGCTTCGACGCGTGCCAGGAGTCGATATAGACCTTCATGTTGTGGCATTGGCCGCAAAACACGGGTGACTCGGAGAGTTTGAATAGAACGCCCACCACGACCACGAAGCAGACGAGGCAAAAAGAAAGGAAAATGATAACTCCCTTCTTGTGCTGAAGGGTCCCCCTCTTCGACTCGGTGTAAAAATCCTTGAGGAAGGCCCTTACAAGGGCATAGGGGCCCTTCGACGGGGCATCAGGCTTCTCGTTCATCGGACCCCTCCTTCATGCCGCAGACAATCCGTCCTGCCCTTTTTCAGCATAAGGCCGACTCTGCCTGCCATAACTTGTTCGTTCGAGTATCGATCCTGTCTTTACTATTGTAACTAAGGGGAATGCCAATTGCACGGTCATGCCGGACGAACCGAAGATTTCGGACAAAGTGGCGGGGTCGGTCTTTCTTCGGATAGCTTCTTTTGTCCGTCATAGCAAACAGAAATTTTTAGCACGACCCCTATGTATAGTCAATTGATTTCATCAACTTTATCGCTCCTAATTTTATAAGACCGGTAGGCGTTGTTCCCTCACTTTTCATACGGTTCTTGACCAATCGAATCAAAAAACGGAATAACCCGCAAAAGCATGAGAGGTGCTCTTAATGCTTGAAAATAGAGATGGAACGGTGTTTATTAAAGTCGGGTCGGACGAGACCGTTAATCTTACTCGCGGAGAGTCAATGGACCACTTGGAACAGACAGTACTGACGGTTGCCTGGATCATCCTCGCCTATCTGCTCGGTTCCGTTCCCGTGGGAGTCCTTCTTTCGCGGCTCAAGGGGCAGGACCCCCGGAACGCGGGAAGCGGCAACATCGGGGCCACCAATGTCATGAGGACCGCAGGCAAGACCTTGGGCGCAGTCACCCTCATCTGCGACGTCCTCAAAGGGTTCCTTCCCGTCTGGCTCGCCATCGTCTTCGGCCTGTCCCACAGGGTCACCGCAGAAGTAGGTCTCGCCGCCTTCCTGGGCCACCTCTTCCCCGTCTACTTACGATTCAAAGGTGGAAAAGGGGTCGCCACCGCAGTAGGCATCTTTCTGGCCTTCAACTGGTTCGCCGTGCTCATTGACTTAGCGGTATTCGTCCTGGTCCTGGATAGATGGCGCTACGTCTCCCTGGGCTCCATGGTGGGGGCGGCGCTGATGCCGTTTCTGCTCTACGGGGTGGGAGCGCCAACCGTGTATATCGCGCTCGCCGCAATCATGGCGGTTCTCATCATCATCAAGCACCGGGCGAATATAGGCAGGCTGAGGGAGGGGAAAGAGAACAGGATAGGCAAGCCCCGACCGGAGAAGCGCAGACATAAGCGATAGACGGTCTGGGGCTCAAAGGATAAGAGAGGCGGCGGGTTGGAGGTGTGGCCGGGCAATCATCTACCCCCGGCAAAGCCGGGGGTTTGTTAAAACCGTGAACCGCTCAAAGCGGTTAGTGGTGCGTGAGTCGCCTAAAGGCGACTATCTGTCTTTCTCGAACAGTTTCATCTGGTCGAGTTTTCTATCTGTCTCTTCCTGCGTCTGGATGTAGGCTCGTATCGCCGCCTCGTCCAGCCCGACGGTTGATACGTAGTATCCCCTCGCCCAGAAGCTCTGTCCGACGAAGCTGCGCCTCCTGCCGCTCATTCGTGCGACGTAGATGGCACTCTTCCCCTTGATGAAGCCTATGACCTGGGCCACTGAGTACTTGGGAGGAACCGAAAGTAAGGCATGGACGTGATCCACCACGAGCTTCCCTTCCACCACTTCGCACTCCTTTTGCCGTGCCAGCTCTTTGATGACGGGGCCAAGTTCGCTCCTGAGTTTTCCGTAGAGCACCTTCTTCCGATATTTGGGAATCCACACTACGTGATACTTGCAATCCCACACCGTGTGACATAAGCTCTCATGTCTTCCATCGAAAGCCTCCTTATTCCTGCCAACCTTCAAGCGGTTCACGGATATAGGAGGCTTTCCTATATATTCCCGGAATTGTCAAACTCGGAGTCCCCGGCAGAGCCGGGGGTTTACCAGGGAACGAATTAACGGGGC
>CAVVPU010000003.1:0-6730 GCA_963750015.1 uncultured delta proteobacterium
CTGCATAAAGGCCGAACTTATTGATCACTTCCAGGAGTCTTGTCATGCTCATGATCCTCTCGTTAATGACCTGGATCCGTTGCTCGGCAAAACTCGTTACCGTAGATATGATATAGTCACGAGGGATCTCCTGTTCCTCTATCAGGATTGTCGAGGTGGACTGGTAGGTCTTGGGCCAGGAAAAGGCCAGGATCGCTGCAACAAGGAAAACCGACACGGGCAAGAGGACCAGGCTCCATTTCCGCCGCTTGGCGATAGCCCAGACGTCCTTTATGCTTATACTTTGAGTTGATCCATCATCCATGTTTGACAAACCCCTGCATTATGTAGCCCGGAGTGCAACGCCGTGCCGGAGCCAATCGGGCAATCCCCATTTCCTTCTGAGACCTGATTCAATCACAGCTGTTTCATCGCTGCCTGCGCGTCCTCACGTCCGTAAAAACCCTCGCCGCTCGCCAGGGCCTTGCTGAGGAATTTCTTTCCCGCTTCGCGCTTTCCCGCTTTGACGAGGGCCATGCCCATATGAAAGTTGATCGTGGCGTCCGCCGGCTCTTCGGCTTGCGCTTTTCCTATCAATTCGACGGCCTCGCCGGCCTCTCCCCGTTTGTAATGTACCCAGCCCAGGGTATCCAAGACCTGCGGCTCCTTCGGCTGGAGGCCCATTGCTTTCTGACCCAGCACGAGAGCCCGGTCGAGGTCTTTTTTGCTCGTTGCCTTTTCGGCAAGGACGAAGGCCAGATCGTTAGCTGCGGCCCAGAGGTTGGGCCGCAGCTTAAAGACTTTTTCGTAGGTTATCCTGGCCTTGGGAAAGTCCCCTTTCAGACAGTAGACCTGTCCGAGGGAGCGAAGCGCGGTGATGCCTTCCGGGTTGGCATCTGCCTCGTCTTCAAGGACTTTCACCGCCTCATCCCACTTCTTTTGGGCCACGAGAAAGCCTGCCAGGTTTGTGCGGGGGCGCGGCCACAAAGGCCTGAGCTCGATGGCCTTGCGGAGCGCCTCCTCAGCCTTGGGGTAGTCCTTTTGCAGTCCAAGGATGGATCCCTTGAGGTTCCAGTCGAAGGCGTCCTTGGGGTCCTTCTTGAGGCGCTCGTCGGCCAGGGCAAGGGTAAGGTCCTGCCTTCCCAGTCTCGCGCGTGCCTCCACGAGCAAGCTATAGATTTCCGCTGATTGGGGGAAAAGCTTGAGGCCTTCCTCCAGCTCGTGGGCCGCCTGGCTCACTTTCCCCTCCCTGAGATAGAGGCTGCCCAGTCTTTCGTATCCCAGGGAAGCCCCGGGAGCTTTCCTCTTTATTTCTCCATACTCGGCCTCTGCCTTCTTGAGATCCCCGCTCAAAAGGAACAGACCGGCGAGATCGCCCATAACCCCGAGGTCCTGAGGATGGGCGGCTTCCAGTTTCTTAAAGTATTCCTCTGCCCACTGGAATTCGCCTTGAGCCCCGTGAAGGCGACCAATCGCTCTTTGCAATTCCAGAGAGGACGGGTTCTCTTTCAGCGCCTTCTGAAGGTCGTCGGCTGCAAGTCTCATCTGTCCGGTCGAAACGAGTGCTTCAACGAGCCGGAGATGGGCAGGGACCGAAGACGGCTCTTCGTTGAGAACGCCTCTGAACTCTGCGACCGCGTCGTTTGGCTCCCCACGTTGCAGATGGATTAAACCTTTCTGAAAGTGAGCTTCCACATCCTTTGGGCTCGCGCTGATGACCTCCCCGACGTACCGCTCCGCCTCGTCCTCCTCCTCCCGGACAAAATGAATTCGGGCCAACCTGTTTTCGGCCTGGAGCACCCCGGGATCGGCGGGATCCTTCGAAAGGGTGAGGCACTCTTTGAGAACGGCTATCGCCTGGTCGGTCCGGCCCGAGGCAAGATAGAAATCGGCCAGGGCCAAGCGGAGTGGATAGCTTTTCTTGTTCTCTTCTATCCCCTTCTTCAACTCCTGTTCGGCATTGTCCATATTGCCTTTCTGAACATAGAACGCCGCCACCTGGGCCCAGCGTTCCTCGCCCTTCAACTGTGCAGTCAAGGCCTTCAGGACCTCCGAGGCCCGGTCTGCTTTTCCCGACTCCCAATAAAGCTCCGCCAGGGCCAGCCGGTGAGAAGCTTGATTCGGTTCCATCCCGATGAGCCGTTGGAAGACCGGGACCGCATCGTCGAATCTTCTTTCGCCGGCGTAGAGTCCTGCCAGTCTCAGGTTAAGGGCAATCGATTTCGGATTTAAGCCGATCCCGTCCTTAAGCGCACCTTCCGCCTTCCCGGGCTCATTCTTTTCAAGATATGCCTGAGAAGCGAGAAGAAAAAGCTGGGGATTCTTCATACCCTGATTCTTAAGGGTTTCCAGATGAGAGATGGCACTGTCGATTTTTTTCTCCACGAGAAGAGTTGCTCCTTTCAGAAGAAGGCCATCCTCGTTCTTCGGGTCCGCTTTCAGGACCAACTCCGCTTTATCCATGGCCTTGTCCGGCTGACGGGCGGCGAGGTAGATAGTCCCGAGCTGCCCTTGAGCCTGGAGGTTGCCTGGGGCTATATCTATCGTCTTCGTGAACATGTCATAGGCGTTTTGCAGATTTCCCGTCTGCATCTCGATCGTTCCAAGCATGCAGTAGGCGTCGGCAAACCTGGGATCTATCTGGATGGCATTCTTCAATTCCAGACGCGCCCTTACATAGTCGCCCTTTGCGAAAAGCGCTTTCCCTTTTTCATAGAACTTCATCTTCTTGGCTTCCGGGGAACCGCACCCGGCAAGAAGAAGGATCAGCCACACGATCGATAGGATTTTCAAAAGCCTTTTGCTGCGCATCTCAAGACCTCTCCATGTTGAACTCGCCCATCCCGATCGCTTGCACGGCGCCTATTCTTCCTATTCTTCCGGAGGCAGAAAGATATCCACCTTGGCATTCTGGCGCACCTTGGCCACGTATGCGTCCGCCTCCTCCCGGCCTTTTTCCTGCTTCAAGGCCGTTCGCAACTGATCCTTGACCTTTTCGAAGGGGATCGTGGTCTCGGGCTTCCGGTCGACCACCTTCACGAGGTGAAAGCCGAGACTGGTCTCTACCACCTCGCTTGTTTCCCCGGGCTTAAGGGCAAAAAGGGCATCTTCGATGGGCTTGAGAACCTGGCCGGTCCGGATGTAGCCCAGATCTCCGCCCTTTGCTCCGGTCGGATCTTCGGAGTAGGTACGGGCGAGAGACTCGAAATCCTGTCCCTGTTTGACCTTTGATTTGATGTCGTCGATCTTCTTTCGTGCAGCCGACTTCTTTGCCTCATCCCACGCGGGGTCGGTCTTGATGAGTATCTGGCTCGCCTTCACCTGTTCGGGTTGGCGAAAGGAGGCACGGTTCTTGTCGTAATAGGCCCAAATCTCCTTATCGTCGACGGTGGCCTTCGATGCAAACTGGTCGATCATCTTCTGGATCGAGACGGCCCGTTCCACCTGTGCTTTAAGGGAGGCGAGGGAGACGTTGGTTGTGCCCAGGGCTGCGCGGAAGTCACTCTCGCTGGGATACTGGTCCTTGAGCTTCTTCATTTCGGCATCGATTTCCGCGTCGGTAACCTTGACACTCTTCTTGCTCTCCTGGTAGAGAAGCTCCCGCCTCACGAGACCTTCGGCTACTTCCTTTCTGAGGGTAGCGATTTGAGGCGACGTGAGAAGCCTGTTTGCACTGAGGACGAGACGCTCCGCCCGGAGAAGCTCCCGATAGAAGTCGTCCAGAGGGATCTCCGACCCGTTGACGATGGCGACGACCCCGGGCTTCTTCTCCGGCTTTGCGACGTCGGCCTGTTTGGTTTCCGCTCCCCAGAGAGTGGAAGCCGCGAGGGTGGAGATAAGGGTCAAGGTGAGGATTCTTCTTAAGACGCGCATAGCACTCCTTTATTTCGACTCTATTTTATGCTGGTCGATTCTGTCCTTGTAATCCTGAACGAGCTTTTCCAGCTCGACCTTCTGTATCTGAGTGATGGGCTCTTTCGAAAGGAGTGTTTTGACTACCCCTTTGCTTTCATATTTATGGACCAGTTCCTCGGCGATGGTGCAGAGACGGGCATTGTGCTCGGCGCATCGGTTGTACTTGGCTTGCGAATCGGCAGTCAGTTGCTTAAGCTCCTTTTCCCGCTCCTGGAGAGTCTGAAAGGTTTGTTGCTGCTTCCTGTCGAGGGCGGCGCGGTCGGTTTCCACCTTTGCGAGGCGTTCGGCAAGGTCCTTGTTTTTCGCATCCACGGAGTTCGCTCGCGCCTCGAGAGAGGCGGCCTTCTTATCGAGGGCCGATGAGGCGGTCTCGAGGGCAGCGGATTTGGCCTTGAGCTGTCCATTTTCCAGTGTGAGGTGCTCCTTCTCTTTCCCGAGGGTATCAAGTTGGGCCTGGACGGCAAGACTGTCGTCCTCCAAATGGCTTTTTTCCTCGCTGAACCTTCGCTGTGCCATGGACAAACGCTGGTTAATCTCCCTCAACTTTGCCTGGTGGGCTTTTTGTTCGGTCGCGAGCTGAACATGTCCGTAGAGCAGGCCGGCCATAAGGCCGACCAGTATACCCACTACACCGATGAGAACTCTTATCTTCACATATCCTCCTAGAACCGGTAGTTCAGGTCGACAAAGACGGAGTCGACGGCGAAGGGCGGTCCTTTTATCTCGTTGGTCGTCACCCATTTCACCTCGGTCCACATGTTCTTGCCTACGCCGAGGTCGGCCCCGAGGACCCAGCCCTTGGCGTTGGTCCCACCGGTATGAAAGTCGGGATCGGTGAATGCGTCGATCACCGCGTCGGCTTCCAGGTATTTGTAGTAGCCGAAGACCCGCCAATCCCACCGAGCCTTGATCTCGGTGTAACCTACGCTTAAACCTGCCAGGTAGCCCTGGGTCTGGGCGGGCACATGGGCAACGCCGGTGAGGCGTTCGACGGACTGTTGGTTGAAGCCGAGGTTATTCACGTAATCGCCCGTCACCACCACGTGGATCGGGTTCCAGAAGGCAATGTCCAGACTGCCTGTGATATCGAGCTCCCGGTAGTTCGCTGCCAGGGCATAGATCGGGGTGGTGCCGGAAGGCTGAATATCGAAAAGAGTGTTCCCTTTTTGCTGGAACCCGGGGGCGGTGTAGTCGTACTGGTCGGGGTAGGCCGGGTTGTTCGCGGTACCTCGCGTATTCACGTAGTCGTAGAAGGCCGCGCCCAGTTTGCCTGAAATCTCCTTAGTCGGCTTTATGTCCAGGCCCACCTGCCCGGCAAAGAGATATTTGCTGTTGTTCGAAGTAGTGGTTGAAAGGTCTACATCCTGTAACGGGAAGGCCCCGGCGGTAAAGAAGGGCTGCAAGGTGTCGGAGAACCTTGCCTGGTACGAACCCGCGAACCCATCAAAGGTGAGGTCCCGGTACCAGACGAGATCGGTAAAGAACCAGGGGTTGGGGATTCTCCCGCCGATGAAAGTGAGACCGGTTGTCGGCGTGAACTTCAGATAGGCCAGATCCATAGCCACGCTATACTTGTTGGAGTAGTTTCCCATGGTCTGATTCGTGGAAACAGGATTGGTGGTGGATCCCGTAGTAAGCCTGATGGCTGCCTCCACGTTGTCCGTGACATTGGCCGTGGCCCCGAGTCGTGCCCGTACTTTGAAGGTATCCTGCTCGGTCTGGCTGTTGAGGATTGTACTGGGGCTGCTCGGGTTGAGGAACTCTCCATTATTCTTGTTGAAAAAGTCCCCCTCGTACCTGAGGCGTATGTCGCCGCCGAAGCGTATCCGCTTGGTCCATTCAGGCGCGGCCGCCGCCTGGACCTCCTTTTTGGTCTCCTGGAGGACCTCCTGCTTCACGTTTTCCGTAAGGTCGTTCTTGATCTGGTCGGTGACGGCCTCGGCCATCTTATCGAGGTCCTGCTGGGTCGGCTCATAATGAAGGGTGACGGCTTGGGCGGAGGCCGCTGCCTTCTTTGCCACCCGGTCTGCCTCATCCGGCGAGATGACGCCTTTTGCTTTGAGAAGCTCGGTCAGGGCAACGAGGGGCGAGAAGCCTGGCTGCCCTTGCTTCTCCATGAGGGCCGAGGCCTGTTCCTTCTTAATGGTGCCATTTTCCACGAGGACCCGGACCAATTCCTCTATGGCCGATGCATCACCTGTCATCGGTCTTTCCTCCCGGGGTTCGGCAGGTGGTTGGGGCGCCTGTGCCCGCGCTCCGCAGGGAGTCAGCAGGAAGGCGCACATAAGGACGGCAACCGAGGTTAAGAGCCGTCTCTTCAAGAGAAGGAGGGCGCGCCGGTCGCTGAGTCCCCGAAAGCTGTTTCGGCCTGATTCTGTTTCAATCATTTCTTCTCCCACGGCCCCATGAACCTGCCCGATCCGACGAGTCGACATATCGTTCCATTGAGGAAACCAAAGCGTGCTGCCCTTCGATTGTGACTATTATCGGGAGTAAGTTACCAAGGCTCTGTTATGATAGTGTTAAGCTCACGCAAAGATGCCATTAAATCGTATCAATATTTTGTGAAGATGTTGTTAAAAACAATGCGTTCCTCGACCGGATTCATTTACCCCTGTGACGTAATCGTGATACTCATGATGGTGAGGCCTTTGGGGCTCCTGGGGATGTCGTGAGGAGGCGGTTCGCTGACCCTCGCATACCCGAGAGACTTTCTCACCGCTTCGTCCAGGGCCCGGTTTCCCGAAGAGCGGATGATCCGGTATTCGGCGACAGCCCCCCTGTCGTCCATGCCTATCTGAACAATGGCTTCGTTCTTCCCCTTTGGTATGCCCCC
>CAVVPU010000004.1:0-6745 GCA_963750015.1 uncultured delta proteobacterium
GAACCATTGGCGGCCGACAGGGCCCCGAACGTTCCCGACGTGGCCATCGTCTCCCCCGACCCCACGCTGCCAAAAGAAGTAAAGGCCCTGTCGGGTACATGGGTAGGTCGGTGGAACTCGGTCTTCGGCTGGGACTACAGGTTCCACGTCGAGGAGGTCCATGGGGACACCGCCCGGGTGGTACAGTCCTGGGGAGAATACTCGCACTCGAAGAAGCCGAGCTGCCACTGTGACCCCGGCTGGCAGAGGGTAAGCAGCGCGAAGGTGACCTATGCCGACGGCGTGGCGACCATAGACTTCGAGACTACTCCCTTTCGGCCTTCAGGGGGGATGAATCCCCACGAGGTCTCCGGTTCGATCGATCACTCGAAGCCGCGCCAGACCTTCTCCTTTACTCTCAGCAAAGACGAGCCGGCCCTCATGAAGGGCCATTTCGTGAGCGGCGGTGCTCGCCGAGCTGCGCATAGAGATGAAGAAGGTCGACCAGGGAGGGTAGCCCACCCTGCGCGGCCTGACGGACTACCAAATGGGGTCTTGCAATCACACAAAATACCACCACGCCTTCTGCAAATGTGTGATTGCAAGACCTTCGAGCTTTTTCTCGCAGATTCGCATCCGACAGGTTCGATTTTTCGAATCGGGCGTAAGAGAGGTTGGCCTTCGCAAACCTGGCGCCTTGAAAGTTCGCATGAGACAGACGGAAACTGGTGAGGTTCGCATGCCCTTCACCTCAAGACTTCGTCCTCTCCTCGTCCTTTTGCAAAGAGGGCAGGGCCGCTTACTGACCCTGCCCTTTATCTCCGCCAGTCGGAAGACTACTTAGTGAGCCTTCTCCTAATCGCTGCTATAGCTACAAGTCCAGGTGCCAGAAGCAGAGAGCCGGCAGGGACCGGCACGTTCGAGGGCTGGACGTCCCAGTGTACGATCTCCTCCCCGTCGCTCGGGGTGATGGAGGCGGCGAGGGTGTGGGAGAAATCCGCGATGCTCTGGGCGCCGCCGTCGCTCGTGCTCCCCACATCCAGGCCAAGAAAGACTTTGTACGTGTCCCCCACGACGGCGTCAAAGTTCAGCACCAGGTCCCCCGTATCATAACCGTCGAGCGACGTGCCGGCCACGTTCACGGTCCCGGAGTTGTAATCGGTCCCTGCATTCGTCGAATATTCCAGCAGGGAGGTGTTGTACGTTCCTCCGGAGTGAGACTGGTCATAGAGGTCCGCATCCCCGATCACGGAGACAAGGTTTGTGCTTCCCTGACTTACCGACAGGCTCCCGTCCATGTGCGCGGAGGAGCCCGGATCTGCAGAAAGCCTGCCGTCGAGGCGGAAGTTCATGGTGAGCTGAACAGTATCACCCGCTGACTTACCTGATGTCCCAGGTAGCACGGTGAAGCTGTTCTGGGCACTCGTCGCAACGCTTGCCCCGACGACGGGGGGATAGAGGTGTCCCGTGGCATTCGCAGCCGCGAAGGCGCCTACCTGGAGGTTGCCGGGCTTGGCGTATCCATAAACGAGCGGCTGGGGGTTCAGGGCAGGGAAAGCCAGGGGAGCAAAAAAAGTACCGGGCGGGGGAAAATTGCTGGCCGAGACATCCGTCGACGATCCATATTCCCTCGCGGAGCTCATGTTTCCATAGTTGTAATATCCCGTTCCATACGTATACAGCTCGTCAAGGCCGTAAATGAGGCTCGCCCCGGGCATGCCCCCCTGGGGCAGATAGGTGCCCTCCGAACCGATCAGGACGTGCTCCGACGTGTTGATGGTGACCCAGGCGTTGTTGCTTGGATCGTTCGTCCCATAGTAGCTGTAAGGGTATCGGATTGTCTGGCATCTTGCTTCGGCGGCATAGAGAAAGATAACGGCACATACGGCGAAGAACGGAACGACGATTGTCTTCTTCATGGTCCACCCTCCTGTCATTCCGGACGAGGCTGCCAGAGTCGCTTACGAGGTTCTCTGCCGCGGGTCCAGCCCTGACTTCCCGCAAAGACGGGAACACTCTCCTTGCCCAGCCCCATCCCTTTTTTGTCCCACCCTCGCGGGTGGTTTGGTTTTTCGTCTTCTGTGGAACAATGTAGCACAAGAAGGGTAACGGATCGGTAACGTATGGGGCGGAAGACGATCTTTTTCCAAAAATTCTCGGAGAACCGCTCTTGTACTCAAGCCCGTCTGAGGATGCGGCGAATTTCGTCGGGCAGGAAACCGGCATCGAGCGCGCAGTCGTAGAGAGACGCTATCAAGTCGGACTTGCCGGAGAATATGTCCGCCAGTCTCCGTAAAGTCTGCAGGTATTGGTCCCGCAGCTTCTCGCGACACGGGCCTACCCACGGCTCACCTTCTCCTTTTAGAAAATCACCGCGATAGACAGCGCCTAGAAGTAATGAGGCCTTTTCCGCGTCTGCGCCGGAAGATTCCGCATGCCGGTTCTTCCACAGGCGGGACACATGTTCCGCTATGGTGTCAAAGGCCTGTGCATCCACCCAGACAGCGCTCTTGCTCAGGCTCAGACTTCCCCCCTTTGCCTCGATTGCTGCGCCGACACCGATGAGCCTGCGCAGACGGGAGAGGACGGTCTTGAGCGCGGCGTGGGCCGCATCTCCCTCGGCCTCCGGCCAGAGAAGGTCTGTAATCTCATACTCCGGCACCTCTTCGGCGCTTAGGGCTACAAGGGCCTTGAGAAGGGCGAGAGGCCGCTTCTGTACCTTGCCGGAAAACGCGAGAGGTTTCCCGTTGACCTCGATGCTGAACCGGCCCAGGGTGTAAATCCGGACCGGCCAGGGCCACTGTGGAAGGGTTTCTGCGCCGCCCGCCGGGATGAGCCGATGCCTGCGGACGACTTCCTTCGCGTAGCCGACCGCGATACCGGCTGTAAGCGCCTCGGCGCACAAACGGGCCATCTCGACGGGCTGCCACCAGAAGTAGAATGTAGTATCGTACGCACTCCTCGCACCAATCTCGAAGGCTTCCTCGATCAGTCGAAGGCCCTCCGCCCGGTTGTTATCCTCAAAGGCAAGGATGGCCTTCGTCAGGAGGATGAGGTAATGCGCATGGGTGACGCCGAGGGGGTCCACTATCGCTCTTGCCATGTCGAGCTGGCGACGGGCGTCTTGGGGCTCTCCCGCAAGTCTAAGGACATAGGCAAGGAGTATCCTCGCGTACATTTCGACAAGGGGGCTGCCCGCGCCGAGAGCCGCCTCCACGCACTGTTCGGCCTCATATCGCGCTTCCCGCAGATACCCTTTCCTGAAAAGGTAAAAGGCCTTCCTCATAGAAAATCTCAGGCGGGTTATCCTCTGGCCGGCGAAGAGCGATGCTTCCGACCTGCTGATGAAGTCGTATGCAACATCGAGGTCGTCCAGTTCGAGCGCGGCCAGCATGCCCGAGATATAGATGGACCCGAGGTAGGCGCGCGCGCCGATCTCTTCGGCCAGTTGTATGGCCTTTCGAATCAAGTCGAGCAACTCCTCCCAGGAGCTGTTGACCCAGTCGTACAACTGTTCCACCCTGGTCATGTAGCTCAGGTGGGCAAGAGGGGCTATGTCGGGCGAGAATGCGGCCTGTCTGAACTCCTCCGCCATGGCGCGCATCTCTTGAAAGCGACCGCAGTAACCATAGTAGGTCATCACGTTGGCCTTGCCCATGAATCTCACTGCGGGGTCTATGACGGTCTCGCTCGCCCTGAGCGTGCGTTCGACCCAGGCATTCATATTCGGGCGCCAGGGTTCCCTCCACATGAGAGCGAAAACCATTGCTGAGGCAACGCGGGCCTCGATCTCGGGCGACGGCAGCGGGCCATGAGGACCCAGGCTCTTGTCGATCCACTCAATCCACGGGTCGAGGCATCTGTAATCGTCGCTCTTCAAGACGATGCTATTAATCGTGGCCGCCGCACAGAGGAGAGATCCGTTCTATCGCCGGCGGCCTCGAAAAGCCCGAAAGCCTTCTCGAAGCATTCCGCGGCGGATGCGGGATCTACGACGAGTCGCCCCATCCCGAGCCAGTAGGAAAGCCAGGGAGAGCGACCACGCAGATCGTCCGGTACGTGGACCGCCCATTCTTCCAGGGCAGCGCCGCGACCCTGCCTGAGGCACTCCGGTGCCTGGGCAACGATGAAGGAAAGGGCTTCGTCGTACACTCCCGCGTCGAGCAATACTCTTATCGCCTCTTCCCTTCGTCCTGACTGGGCAAGGAGCTGCCCGGCCTTACTCGCTATCAGGGAATACTCGTCGGCGTATGTTTTTCTGGCCTGCGCCTGAAGGAATTCGCGGAACAGAGGATGATAGGAGTAGTCTTGACCGTAAACTTCGGTGAAGTAATGGCCTCTCAGTCTCGCGAGAAGGGTTCCGCTCTCGTTCATGCCCGTAAGCCTTGTCGCCATGTCGGGAGAGATCGACGGCAGAAAGGATGTTTTGAGGAGAAACTCCTTGAGAGACTCAGGGATCTGACGCATGACTTCCACGGCGAGGTAGTCGAAGATGGGCTGCTGATTGGCCAGGGCCAAATCCTGCTCCGACATAAGAATAGCGCCGGCGGCCCAGCCGCGCGTCTGCCGGTGTATCGAGCGCAAGGCGTCCAGGGACAGGGAGTCTTTCTTGCGTAGCGACAGCATCTGCCTTATCTCGTCGAGGGTAAAGCGGATCTCCTCCCATCCCAGCGAGGCCAGCATGCCACCGACCTTAAGGGGGACGAAAGATGGAGGACAATCGTTCCTGCTCGCGACGAAAATGCGGATACCCTCCGGCACGAGGCCGCAGGCGCCTCTCATCACATCGTGAAACTGGGACGGCTCCGGCACATCCTGATAGTTGTCGAAAACGATCGCGTAAGGAGGCTCCATGCGGTTGAAGAGAGACTCGAAGAAGTAGCGGGTGAAATCGAACATGCCCGACCGGCATTCGGCGGTGAAGAGGGGCAGCGGCCTCTTTCGTCCCCTTCTTAACGATTGGGCGGCCTCCGACATAAAATAAAAAAGGCCCGCCGGGTCGTTGTCCGCCTCGTCGACCCGGTACCAGAGAAAAGGGATGTCTCTCGCCTTAAGATAGCTCGCAAGAAGGGTCGTTTTGCCTGAGCCCGCCTGCGACGACACCCACGTGACAGGGCGGCAGGCGATGCCATCGAGCATGGTGAAGAGGCGTTCTCTCACTAAGACATCGCCAAGTTTGGGAGGCGTGATCTTCGCGTGATACCTTTTCATCCTTCTTGATCTTAGCAACAGCCCCTGTCACGGTCAACGAAATAACGTGTAAAAGCGTCTCACGGGGGTCGCACCGGAACCGCGGAATAGCCATGGACGAGGGACGATGAGCCCTTTGGGCTAGGACGATGGACGAGAAGGATATTGCCAATCGCGAAAAGCGAGAGGACCTGTTGGCGGCCTCTGGGGCCGCTGCCCCACTTCAATTGGGGCTGGTGCGTGCAACCTATGAAGGCCGGAACCGCGGGCAGCGGAGATACGGTTCCGCGTGGATGGGATGGCCGCATGGAAGGATCGATGAGGTGTGGATGCCCTGTGAGTATCGTAGACCGCAGCCGTACTTTATCGTACGGCGAAGCGTCACGAACTTAAGCAGGGCGCCGCAGATCGCGATCCTTTCAGGCGGGCGACCCGTCCACCCCTCCCCGCCTTTATTTTACTTCGGCAGGGCTGTGATAATCGGTGAATAACCCCCTCCCCACCTGCCCCATCAGCTCCTCTATTGTCCACGGCTCCTCGCCCGGTTTCACCAGGCTCCGCGCTATCTCCGGCTCGGAATAGAGCCCTATGCCGTTTCCTCCGACGTTGAAGACCGAACCGCTGATCCTGGCCGCCGCGTCCGAGGCCAGATAGATGATGAAGGGCGCGATGTGCTCGGGTGAAGGTGTGGCCTCCAGGGGGAAGGAGAACTTGCGGTCCATCCACGGACTCTGTGCTGCGCCGACTGCCTCGTCGAGGGCTGTCAGCTCGAAGGCTGCCCTGGTCCTGGCGAAGGGTGCAAAGGCGTTGCAGGTGATGTTGTACGGGAAAAGCTCCTTGGCCGCGGCCCTGGTGAGGCCCACCACACCGGCGTTCGCCGTGCAGTATTCCGCGTGCTTGAGCACGTCCCCGAGGAATGCCCGGGAGGTGCAGTTTATGATGCGCCCCCATTTCTGCTTCATCATGTGAGGAACGGCAAAGCGGATGGCATTGAAATAGCCCTTGGGCTTGGTGTTCGTGACCCGGTCCCAGGTCTCCTCGGTTATCTCCCATAGGGGATTGAACCCGAAGGTCCCTGCCACATTGACCAGGATGTCGATACGGCCGTAAGCACCGACGGCGGTCTTGATCAAGTCGGCTGCCACGTCGAACCTGGAGATGTCGCCAAAACACGGGGTAGCTTCTCCGCCCATCTCTTTGATGGTCCGGGCAGTAGTCTCGGCGTCGCCCTGTGCCTCCCCGGCCTGTTTCCTGAGCCACTCCTTCTTCTCGACGCTCATGGAAGCGACGACAGATTCGCTCAAAAGGGCGTTCCCGGTGGAGCCCCGCTTCCGGTTGTTGGTCACGACCTTCGCCCCTTCCCTGGCCATGCCTAAGGCAATAGCCCGACCGATACCCTGCCCCGACCCGGTCACCACTGCCACCTTATCCCTCAGCACATCTCCCATGGCAGAAATCTCCTTTTGGGACGCGCATTTTTCGCCTTGCGGGCCTTTTTATCTTTATTTGCGGCCATAGGCCGCTGAAGTTGTCCCTTTCGCGGCCTCAAAGGCCGCTGCCCCTATTCAATGGTGCT
>CAVVPU010000005.1:0-10271 GCA_963750015.1 uncultured delta proteobacterium
CTGCGCCGCCTTTGCCAGTCCCACTCCCCGGATTGCCGACAGCTCTTCGATGGTTGCGCCGCTCACCGACCGCAGGTTCCCGAACCGGGAGATAAGCTCCTGGGCTATGGTGATCGCCGATTTGCCGGGGATGCCCCTGCCGATAAGCAGGGCGAGCAGTTCCTGACCGGAGAGGGCCTCCGGTCCCAGGCTCTTGAGCCGCTCCCTGGGTCTTTCGGCTTTCGGCAAATCGTGAATCGTAAAGGAGTTGTCCATGTGAGTGTGTAAAGATTATATAGTAAACTCGTCTATTCCTCCACAACATGTAAAACGGAGGAGACAAAGAGAAGCGGAAAAAGCCGGAATATTCTTGTTGCAGTGATTAGCGGCGGTCAGTAATGACGTCGATGAGTGACATGGCGAAGCTCAGGCCTGCGCAGCCGGTCAGGACCATAGCCATGGGAAGGGCAGTGCCGTTGTGAAGGTAGCTCAAGAAACCTGAGGTGCAGGCTCCGGCCCCCATCTGCATGCATCCGATGAGAGCCGAGGCGCTCCCTGCGTTCCTCGAGAAAGGCTCCAAGGCCCTCCCCGTCGCGTTCGGCGCGATGAGGCCGAAGCAAAAGAGGAGGACGAAAAGAAGGGCAAGGTAGGCCGCGTGGGGCAGAGAACCCAAAAGGGAGCCGGCGACGAGCACCAGGCCTGCGAGAAACTGGACCATGGTGGCCGAGACGAGTATGGAGAGGCTCTGCCTCGTTCTGAGGAGCAGCCGGTTGAGCTGGTTGCCGAGAATCCCCGCCAGGCCGTAAAGGGCCAGTATCCAGCTCGCCTGAATGACGGTAAAGCCGAAAAGGTCGATCACCACGAAAGGGGAGCCGGATAGATAGCCGAAGAGAAGGCCCGATGCCGCACCCACGGCGACGGCATTCAGGACAAAAGTGCGTTCCCTGAAAACGGAAAGGAACCCGAGGACCACACGGTCGAGACGAAGGGAGACGGACGGGTCGGGACCGTGGCTTTCTTTCAGGAGCAAGCCGACCGGAAGGAGAATAAGGCCCCCGATGATGACGAGAATGCCGAAAAGCCATCGCCAACCGAGGAAAGAGACCAAGAATCCGCCGACGCTCGGCGCGATGATGGGGGCCACACCGAATATCATCATGAGCAGAGACAGGCCACGGGCAATCCCGGGTCCCGAAAAGATATCCCTGACGATCGACCTGCTCCCCACCATACCCACGCATGCGCCGATGGCGAGGAAAAACCGAAGGACGATGAGGACATTGAGGGATGGCGAAAGGGCGCACCCTGCGGCGGCACACATATAGATAAGCAGTGCGACGACGAGAGGCTTCTTTCTCCCGAACCTGTCGAGGATGGGGCCGAAGATCAACTGACCGAGGGAGATGCCGATAAGGTAGCTCGTTAAGGTCAAGGCAATTTGGGACACATCGGTATTCAGGTCCCTTGCCATTGCAGGAAAGCCCGGAAGATACATATCGGTGGAGAAAGGACCGATAGCGGCGAGGGCGCCCAGAATAAAAAGGACCAGGGTGGGCCGTTGGGAATTGCTCTCTTTCACCATTCAAACCTTCAGGGACTCCGATGTCGGGCGGGACCGCGCCACGTACCGGCAGCACACGGCACATCAGGATGTTCTTTCCTTTTGCGGATCGTGAAAGGTCGTGCGCGTCCGGAATGCTCAAAGGTCGCCCGAGCCTCCCGGAGCCAAAGACCGCGATTCGGACCTGTTAAAGATACCGCAGGGTGAGGGGAATTTCAATTGCTCTAAGAAGAAAACGTGATGGGGGCAAGAAAGGGCCCCATCGTCGTCGAGCGCTTAAGCTCGAGTGTGTCGGTGAGGATCAGGGATCTTGCGGCCGACATGGTCTCGGCCCGGGCAACCCTCGATCGAAGCTCGTGCTCAGTCGTGGGGCACACGGTCTTTCCCCGGTCCCTTTTCCGGCAACTCCAGAGTTTCACGCACTCTTTCGGGGTCGGTGATCATGACTATAGTACGAAGGGTCTCGCGAAATGCACTGATTATCGAGCCACCGAGATGAAAGGTATTGGCGCAGCAACAAGCGGCAAAGCCCTGGCCGGTCAAGGACCGATTGTCACCTTGGTCAGGGTTCGATTGCCCTCCGATCCGCTCCGCCTTACAGGCCTCCGGATCCGACACGATGAGACGGGTCTTCATAGAACACCTCCGAATACGCTTCGATAGGTCTCACCCGAGACCTATCGCTCTCAATCCCTTCCCGCAGTCGACTCGTTTCTCAGATTATCTTATATGTTATACCATGTATCACGAAATGTCAAGAAAAATCGCCTGCTTCCCCCAGGAGACTCCGGATTATCTCCTCGGCCACGCCTTTGGTGAATCCCGGCAGGCGCGCGATTTCCTCCACTCCCGCCTCCTTGATCGCCTCTGTCGAGGGGAAAACGGTGAGCAGGGCTTTGAGCCTCTTCCTGCCCACTCCCCTGATCTGCGCGAGCCCGGAGGTGAGGTCTTCCCGCCGCTTCCACTTCTTGTGGGAGGCGATGGCGAAACGGTGGGCCTCGTCCCTCATGCGCACGATCTCTTTGAAGACCGGTGATGATTTAGGCAGAAGAAGGGGATTTTTTCTGAAAGGGAGATAGAGGATATCTTCCATGCGCTTTCGCCTCTCCCCTTTGGCGATGCTGATGACGTCCATGGGGATGGCGCGGCTTTTGAAAACGGTGAGGGCCGCGAAGAGCTGGGACTTGCCGCCGTCGATGATCACGAGGTCGGGCAGGGGCTTGATCCTCTCGTCGCCGATGCGCCGCGAGAGGACCTCTGTCATCATGGCCACGTCGTCCTCGGGCGACGCCTCGCGTATATGAAAGACCCGGTAGCCCTCCTTCTTCGGCTTGAAGCCCTCGAAGACGACCATGGCGCCTGAGGGGCTCTGGCCGTGGCTGTGGGAGTTATCGTATATCTCGATCCTGTTGGGCGCCTTGGTGAGGTGGAGCATGCTTCTGAAAGCTTCGGGAAGGTCGAGGGTCGTCTCCACCTCGTGGAGGTTCTCGACGGCAAGCCTGATCATATCTGCCGTGCCGCTGTCGGAAGGCCCGTGGAGACGCACTCCCTCCCTCTTCTTCTCCTTGAGGTACTGGATAAGAAAAGGCTTGTCCTCGATCTCCTCCGACAGGATGATCTCGTCGGGGATCGGCCGGGTGCTGTAATACTGGAAGAGAAAGGAAGAGAGGGAGGCGCCGGGATCGAAAGTCGAAGTCTCCCTGAAGATCCGCTTGGAGATGAGCACACCCTTTCTGAAGGCGAGGACAACGACCTTGACCCTCCCCTCTTCCAAGAGGAAACCCCATACGTCCCTGTTTATGCCGAGGTGCTCGTGGACGCTCTGCTTCTCAACGAGCCGTTTGATGGCGAGATACTTCTCCTTCTTGGCCCGGGCGTCCTCGAAATTCCAGTTCCTGGCCGCCTCCTCGATCTGCTCTTCGAGCTTCTTGAGGAGCTTGTCGTTCTTTCCCATGAGAAAGTCGGATATTTCGTCCACGATGGCCCGGTACGATTCCTCGTCTATGGCGTCCATGCACGGGGCCGGGCACTTGTCGATGCTTCCGAGCACACAGGGTCTCGTCCGTCCCCGAAAGACGGAGTCCCTGCATCTCCTCATGGGGTAGATCGACTGGACGACCTTCATGAGGTCCTTGGCGTCCTTCGCGTGGGGGTGGGGGCCGAAATAGAGGGCTCCATCGTCCTTGATGGTTCGCGTGATGGTGAGGCTGGGGAACTTGTCCTGCACGCTGAGGCGCAGGGAGACATAGGTCTTGTCGTCCTTGAGCACCATGTTGTATCTGGGCTGGTGCTCCTTGATGAGGTTGTTTTCGAGAAGAAAGGCCTCCTTTTCGTTGCCCGTAAGCACGAAGGACATGTCCTGGACGCGGCGCAGGAGACGCTCGGTCTTGCCGTCCTTCTTGCCTCCCTTGAAGTAGCTCCCTACCCTGTTCTTGAGGCTTCTCGCCTTGCCGACGTAGATTATTTCCCTGGCTTCGTCCTTGAACATGTAAACGCCGGGCGAGTCGGGGAGGTTGGATAGGTAATCGTCGCTGATCATCGCAATTCCCGTCCTTTACATGGCCAGTTCCATCTGTTCCAGGCGCGTAAGCCTGTCCCTCAGTTGGGCGGCCCTTTCGAAGTCCCACCTCTTGGCCGCCTCGTTGATATCCTTCCTCAGCTTCTTCACCATCCTCGACAGCTTCTTGGGGTCGACACCCTCTTCCTCGAGCCCGTCAGGGTCGACCGTGTAGTAGTCCTTCTCGTATATGGAGGAGAGGATGTCGACGATCTCCTTCTTGATGCCCTCGGGGGTGATGGAATGGGCCTCGTTGTATTCCATCTGGAGCTTGCGCCTCCTGGTGGTCTCGTCCATGGTCCTTTTCATGGAATCGGTAATCTTGTCGGCGAACATGATCACGCGGCCGTTGATGTTTCGCGCAGCCCGTCCGCACGTCTGGATCAGGGAGGTGTCGGAGCGCAAAAATCCCTCCTTGTCGGCATCGAGTATGGCCACGAGAGAAACCTCGGGCAGATCGAGACCTTCCCTGAGCAGGTTGACTCCCACGAGCACGTCGAACTTGCCGAGGCGAAGGTCGCGGACGATGGCGATCCGCTCCAGGGTGTCGACCTCGGAATGTAGGTATTTCGCCTTGATGCCCGCATCGAGAAGGAAATCGGTGAGATCCTCGGCGAAACGCTTGGTGAGAGTCGTGATGAGGCAGCGCTCCTTGGCTGCCACCACCTTCTTCACCTCGGCGAGGAGGGCATCCACCTGGTTGCGGGCAGGCTTCACCTCGATTGCCGGGTCCATGAGGCCCGTGGGCCGCACGATCTGCTCGACCACGTGCCCTTTTGCCCGGGTCAGCTCGTAGGTGGCCGGTGTAGCCGAGGCGTAGACCACCTGGTTGACTCGCTTCTGGAACTCCTCGAACATGAGAGGCCTGTTGTCGAGGGCCGAAGGGAGGCGGAAGCCGAATTCCACGAGGGTCTCCTTCCTCGACCTGTCACCCCGGTACATGCCCTGGATCTGGGGCACGGTCACGTGGCTCTCGTCGATAATCACGAGGGCGTCCTTGGGGATATAGTCCATGAGCGTGGGGGGCGCCTCCCCTGCCATCCTGCCGGTGAGGTGCCTCGAATAGTTCTCTATGCCCTGGCAATAGCCGATCTCCCTGAGCATCTCCACGTCGTACCGGGTGCGCGACTCCAGCCTCTGGGCCTCCAGGAGCTTTCCTGCGCCGCGCAGGTCCTTTATGCGGGAGGCAAGCTCCTCTTCTATGCTTATCACCGCCGAGTCCAGCTTCTCCCTGGGGGTCACATAATGGGTGGCGGGGTAGATGGTGATGCGGCTGAGCTTCTCGGTTGTCTTGCCCGTGAGAGGGTCTATGGCGTAAACGGCGGAAACCACATCGTTGTCGAGGACGATGCGAATTGCCTTCTCCTCTTCGTAGGCCGGGAAGACGTCGATGTTCTCCCCCCGAAGCCTGAAGCGTCCGCGATAGAAATCGACGTCGTTGCGCTCGTACTGGCACTGGATGAGCTTGTCGAGGAGGAGCTTGCGCTCCATCCTGTCGCCCTGCTCCACGTAAATGAGCATACCGTAATAAGCCTCGGGCGAGCCGAGGCCGTAGATGCACGAAACGCTTGCCACGATGAGCACGTCGTCCCTCTCGAAAAGAGCATTCGTGGCAGAGAGACGAAGCTTGTCGATCTCTTCGTTGATGGAAGAGTCCTTCTCGATGTAGGTGTCCGTGGGCGGCACGTACGCCTCGGGCTGGTAGTAGTCGTAGTAGCTCACAAAAAAGTGGACCGCGTTCTCGGGGAAGAGGGTCTTGAACTCCGTGTAGAGCTGGGCTGCGAGGGTCTTGTTATGGGACATGACGAGGGTCGGCTTCTGCACGCGCTCGACCACATTAGCCATGGTGAAGGTCTTTCCCGAGCCTGTGACGCCGAGGAGCACCTGGTCGGGCACCCCTTTCCTTATGTTCTCCACCAGACGCTCGATGGCCTGGGGCTGGTCGCCCATCGGCCCGTAATCACTGACTAATCTGAATTTATTCATAAGCAATAGTTTAACCTCGGGCGGATGCGTTGTAAAGCAGGGCCGGACCACCGCACCACGATGAGGTGGGCGCTTTTGGTCTATGATGAACCACAAATGGCCTCGCACCTCACCTCTCTTTTGAGGTCAACCCTACTTTTCCCCTGAAAATGTGGCTGCTTTCGCATAAAATCCTGACCGTTCGTCAGGCACTCTTCTTGCTACACTTACTCAGCCAGGAACCTGTGGCACGGCCCTTCGGCGCTCCACACAACCTTAATATTGGTTTCTTTGAGGAAGGCGCTCATGCAATTGGAAAACGTGCTCGCATCACGGGAAGTCCTATGGATTCCCACCGATTTTGCAACGACGGAAGAACCGGTCAACCCCCGGAAGCACATGGCCATTCCCCCGGGAGCCATCATTCCGGGGACCCTGCCCCAATTCAAGATATATGTCCTTATGGCCAACGGACAGCGCGTGCTTTGGGCGACGGACGGCAACGCGGTCACGCCGGCGCAACTGGCCAAGCTTTCCGAGGCCGGGCAAAAGTCGGTCTTTATCGATCTCGATGAAGAGATCAAATACGAAGAGTATCTCGAAAGGCACCTGGGGCGTATCCTGGAGAACGACGGGTTGACCGAAGACCAGAAGGCCTCGGTCTTCAGCAAGGTCTCTGTTAACGTGGTCAAGGACGCCTTTGAGACGTCCCTGAAGCTGGGCGTGATGGGTGAAGAGGCCTTGCGGCGCACACAAACGATGATCGAGAACGCCCTTATCTTCATCGCAGAATCGAGATCGCTCGAGGCGCTCGCAACGATGATCGGCCACGACTATCAGACGTACGAGCACGCCATGAAGGTCTTATGGTTTACGGTCGCCTTCCTGAGGGACAGCGAAGAGATCATGGAGGCTATTCAACCGGGGTACCGTGAGATGGACGAAGACGGGAAGGCCGAGACCTTGAGGACATGCGGGGTCGCGGCCTTGCTCCACGATATCGGCAAGGTCTTCATCTCTCCGGATATACTGTGCAAAGCCGGGCCGCTCGACCATGTTGAATGGGAGATTATGAAACGCCATCCTCTCACGGGCCTCGCCATGCTCACCGACGCGGATCTCCCTTCTTTCGTGAAGAAGACCATGGTGCAGCATCACGAGGATTTTTACGGCGGCGGCTACCCTCTAGGGCTGCAGGGAGAGAATATCACGACCCTTTCCCGGGTGGTGAGGGTTGTAGACACCTTCGAGGCCATGACATCGAAACGCCCCTACAAGGATGCTTTACCTCCTTACAAGGCGGTCAAGATCATGGTGGGGAATCCAATCGACAAAAAGAATGGAACAGATGACCGCGACCGGGGCATGGAGAAATGCTTCGACCCGAAGATCCTGCGCAAATTCATCGTGTTTCTTGGCCACGCGCACTTGAGTCTGTGAGGGCCTTAAATAGTCGCGTCGATTTTCACTCTTCGGCCAGGCTCGCCGTGTCGCCGCGCTCCTCCCCGCCCGGCGTCGCTTGCAGGTCGCGCACCAACTCGTCGAGCTTCTGCCATACCATCGAGCAGGGGACATACCAGTCCCTGTCGACGAGGGTGATCTCCAGGATTGACGCTCCTTCGTCCAATCGCCCCTTGAGCCTGATGCCGGACTGGTGTGTGTCCACCTCCCAGGGGTTCTCACCGGACACAGTAGCGCCGCCTTGCCGGAGCGACGTGAGCATGAAATCGACTTTGAGCCTGTCGATATTCCCATAGCGATGGCGGGTGTCATCCTTCATTCACGGGCCTCTTTTTGTTTATAGCCCCTTCGGCCCTCCCGGTTTCTTTGTTGTCTTTTTGATCAACCCCGTGGGCCCGCTTTTTCGACTCTGCTGCGTTCGTCTTTCTGTGGTCAGCGGCTTCGTCCTGGGTACTGCGAGCCGCGTCTTCACGTTCTTCCTGGGGGGCTTCACCGATTTCAGGGGTGACGCCCCTTCACCTTCTTCCGTGGCAGGGGACGTGTCAACAGCCGGGGCCGTTTCAACCTTCGCTTTGGCCGCTAATCCGCGGACACCCTCCGCAGCTTCCGAAAGAACCTCACGACTTTTTTCGTAGGCCAGGATGCCGCCTTTTACGGCCTTGACAGCGAGAGGGCGGGCAAAGCTCTGTCCGGCTGCGACGTGGGCCGCTTGACTCACACCTCTTCTCTTCCCGACCGGTTCAGCTCCGGTCTTCTCCCCATCCGTCGTGCCCCGGCCGGCAACGGACCCGGTCAGCAGCAAGCCCCCCTTTACCGCGCCCTTCACCGCCGGTCTTACGATCTTCGCGATCAAGGGAACGACAAAGGGCGTGACGATAACCAGGCCAACCCCTATTGCCAGATTGGTAACTAAATTTCCCCCGAAGGGGTTCTTGAAAAGAGCCATAGTCCTTACCTCCTCCTTCTCAGATGGAGAACCGAGCCGCTCTTATCACTCCCCGGCCCTTTCTCTGCTCATAAACGACTATAGTAGGTAGCGACCCGATTGTCAACCATTGTCACACAAGGAAGAGAATGCGCCGGTGTCGCATAGTCCGGTGAATGGCCGACGAACGCCTCTATAAATGGTCGATCGGTCTCGGGCGGACAGTAACATTTTGTCTACGAGCCATTTATCCTTACCTCCGTCCGATGTCGACAAAAATCGATTCTTCTCGCACAAATAATAGGTACTTATGGGTCGGCTCACCGTCCATCTTCTCACATTTCCCTTGACAAGAGACACCTTAAGGGCCGAAACTATCATTCGATATACTTTGTATAGAAATATTTTCTATACCGATAGTAGGATAAAGAATGTCGACGCAAGTCAGTCGCGATGATGAGATTTCCGAAACCGTTCAGTCGCTGCGCCGGATCGTCAAGACTATACAGGACTACTCCCAGCAGGTGTCAAGCGAATTCGGCGTTACCGGGCCCCAACTCTGGGCACTCAAAACTATCTCCGACCATGACACGATACCCCTCGGCCAATTGAGCAGACAAATGCTTCTTCACCCGAGCACCGTCACCGGCGTGGTCGACAGACTTGAGAATAAAGGCTACGTCACGAGGGGCAGAGACGCCACCGACAGAAGAATCGTCACCGTCTCCCTCACGGCCGCCGGGAAGGACCTGGTCAAAAAGGCGCCCAGCCCGGTTCAGGGTAAGCTCATATACGGCTTGAAGAAAATGAAGAGAGAAGAGCTTCACCTCATCCACGAATCCGTCCGGAGACTCACGGAGATCGTGGAGGCCGAGAATGTCAGGGTCACCTTCTTTTTTGACAAAGAGTAATGGATCCGAATGGGCTTACAGCATCATAGGATAAGTGACTAAATCAAAGTGGGAGGGTAAAGAATGGCAAGATCGGCAGGGATGTTTTTTCTGGTATTTATACTGGTTGCAGCGCTCAGCGGATGCGGATGCTTCTATCAGTCGGTGAAGGGTGAAGCGGCTCCGCCTCCTCCCACGGCCGCCGCCGTGCAGAAGGCGCAGGAAACGCCCGCTCAGGCGATGACAGTGGCTCCCGCCCAGAAGAGCACGGCCGCCGCAGAAGCAGCGGTTGCAGTCCTGAAAGACATCAACTTCGACTTCGACAAATACGACATAAGGCCTCAGGACGCGGCCTTGCTGAAAGGGGACTACGGATGGTTCCAGCATAACCCCGGGACCCGCGTAAGGATCGAAGGTAACTGCGATGAGAGGGGCACCGTCGAGTACAACCTCGTCCTCGGCCAGAAGAGGGCCGATTCCGCGAAAGGCTATCTGACGACCCTCGGGGTAGACCCGAAACGACTCGATACGATCAGCTACGGCAAGGAAAGGCCCGTCGATCCGGGACATAATGAGGCAGCTTGGGCAAAGAACAGAAGAGATCACTTCGTCGAGACGAAATAGAAGAATAAGTAGTCGCCGCTGAGCCGGGAAGTTCTTCGCGGCTCAGCGGTCGGACCGCATTAAAGACATGTTAAGGCTACATTTAGGTCTTCCATCGCGCCGGATAGGGCGCATCTGGCGGGGCACGCTCGTGGGTATCCTCATAGGGGTCGTGTCGGGATTGGGCGCTATCGTCTTCAACTTCCTCCTCCAGACAGGGACCCGTTTCTTTACGCAGGACCTCGTCAGCTTCATACTCGGCCCACACGCCGGCCAATCATTCTTAAACATCCCGCTCAGCCGTTGGATGATGCTCTGGATCCCCGCCCT
>CAVVPU010000006.1:0-3062 GCA_963750015.1 uncultured delta proteobacterium
CACACGATATTGCTGGTCTCCCCTGGGACATGGAGCAGGCGATGGAGTACCAGAAGGGGCTCAACGGCGGATTCCCGGTACCCGATGACATGGTGGAAACGTTTCAACGATATGCGGTCCAGAACGAGACATGGTACAAGAGCATAGGTGGGGACGGCCGTGCCGCTACGACCGCTGGGGAAATTTCGGAACTGCCGGGCGCTAAGGGGAGCCGGTTTGTCTTTCCGGAAAAGGGCCCCGGGTATGAGCGGTTCTGGAACCTGTTGAGAGACAATGTCCTGAAAAGGAAGATCAGGGTCCTCTATGGGACGGCGGGGACCGATCTGGTCCAGGAAACCGGCACCAGGGAGATCCGCGGTGTCGTCGCGAACGGAAAAACCTCCATCAGGGCGAACAGAGCGGTGGTGCTCTGCACCGGGGGCTTCGAAAACAACCAGGAGATGATAAGGGATTACCTGGCGATGCCCTGCGGTTTTCCGAAGGGCACTCCCTACAATACCGGAGACGGGATAAAGATGGCCATGGCCGCGGGCGCGGACCTGTGGCACATGAGCAATCAGGCGGGCCCCGATCTCAATTTCAAGGCCCCCGGTGTCGACTGGGCCTTCGGTTATATATTCGCGCCGGCGGCAACGGGTGGATATGGGTGGCAAAAGACGCGACGCGCTTCACGAACGAGACCTATCCCACGAAACATGGGAAGATACCCTATCACGGAGTCTATGTGCCTCTTCCCACGCCCCTCCCGGTGCACGTTGTCTTCGACGAGACGATGAGAAAGGCCGGACCTCTTTATTCGCCCCGGACGTTCTTCTGCTGGCACTCAATCATCGAACATTACGAGTGGAGCAAGGACAACAGCGTCGAGCTCTCGAAAGGATGGATCGTGCAGGCGGACACGCTCGCGGACCTCGCGACAAAAATCGGAAAGAAGCCAGAAGCCCTCGAGAAGACGATAGCAGGTTGGAATGCTTCCTGCGCGGCCGGCAACGACGCGGAGTTCGGCAGGCCCACTCAAAAGATGGCGCCCATAGGGACCCCGCCTTACTATGCCATGGAACTGGTGCCGACCTTTACGAACACGCAGGGCGGGCCGAGGCGCAACAGACTCGCCCAGATTCTGGACACGAAAGGCACTCCCATTCCCCGGCTTTACTCCGCGGGCGAAATGGGGTCCATCTATAGCTGGCTGTATCAGGGATCGGGGAACCTGGGCGAATGCATAGCTTTCGGCCGTATTGCAGGAGAGAACGCGGCCAAAGAGAAGCCGTGGGCATAAGCAAAATAACTCTCTCGCCCGCATCATCCGCATGCCGATAGCAAATGTTAGAATTCGTAATGATTGCAGCGATAGTGGGGTACACGCATGGCTGAGGGAAACCGGTACCAATGCAGGTTCCTGAAAAGCGTTGATAACCTCAAACCCCTGGTACGAACACGTTTTGGCGGGACGCCAGCCGAGAAGAACGCGCAAGAGCTTGATGCAAAAAGATACCGGGCGACGCAGATACTTGAGGAGACGTGGAGGCCCATGGAACAGAATGGCAAATAAAAGGCGACAGAGGATGGGCCGCGAGACGTCATTGTGCGGAACTCTGGCCAGCGTTCGTGGAAATGCAGAGGAGGCTCATCACCGCTACCGAGACTCAGCGTTCACGGTTTCACGGTGAATTTAGTGACACGAATCAAAACACGTATCATAAGGAGGCACATCGTGAAAGTATTTAAGTCCTTCTCGTCGAAGGGTCTCTTGATTTTCATTGCCACGGCGCTTCTGCTTATGCTTCATGCACAGACCGCTCGGGCGGCGGAAACGATTAGAATCGGCTTCGTCATCAGCATCACGGGCCCGTACGGTTTCATCGGCACACCTCAGAAAGAGATAATAGAGGCAGCCGTGGCGGACGTGAACAAGAAGGGGGGCATCAACGGAAAACAACTGGAAGCCTTCATCGAAGACGACAGGGGCGTGCCGACCAATGCGGTTGTGGCCGCGACAAAGCTCATCAAGGACAAGAACATTTCTGTCCTCGTCGGGGCGAGCAGCTCCGATTCGTCGGCGGCCATGATCCCGATCGCCGACCAGGAGAAGGTCCCCTATCTCGTGACCGCCCCGATCGTGAACCCGAACAAGAAGTATGTCTTCATCGTAGGACCGGGAGATGTGAGAGGGGCGGCCCACTACCTGGATTTTGCGATCAATGGGTTGAAGGCGAAGAGGCTCGCCCTCTTGAGTGAAACGGCAGTCTACGGTAAGACAGGGTCGGAGACCATCCTCAAGGAGATTAAGAAGTATCCGGGCGTTTCCATCGTGGTCCAGGAGAAGGTGGAGGTGGGCGACACGACCCTCATCCCTCAATTGACCAAGATGAAAGCCTCGAATGCCGACCTCCTCCTTCTCTATGCCACGGCCAACACGGCAGCGATTGCGGCCAAGAACTACAAGCAGTTGGGGATGACCATGCCCGTGCTCTGCAGCAACGCCATCACGATCCCGGCCTTCGTCAAGGCAGCGGGAGACATAGCCGAGGAAAAGGGGTGGATCTTCTTCACCCTGCCCTTCAACGTGGCAGAGAAGATGAGCCCCACAAGCCAGTTCCGCAAGACCCTCTACGACCCTCTCAAGAAGATCATCCAGGAGCAATTCGGCCCTTCGAAGAATCCCAACAACTTTCACGCATCCACCTACGACGATATCAGCGCCCTCGTGGCTGCCCTCAAGCTTGCGGGGTCGGACAATCGTGACGCTATACGAGATGCCCTGGAGAAGGTGAGCGTTCCCGGTTTCTTGGGGACGTTTGCGCCCACCCCCCACGATCACTACGGGTCGGCAGTCGATCCCATGGTTCCCGTCGTGATGAAGGCAGGAGAGTGGGTCCCGTATCAGGGCAAGTAGGATTCGGGTGGGGAGCGGACAAGCGGCGCAGGCGACGCCGGACGATCCGGTCTTCGCAGGGAGGGTGCTTTGAGCAAGAGATGTCTTATCATTTATTCGTCGTACCAGCCAGCCTTTTTCTCTTTACGGCCGCGGGAGGCATTTGGTAGCATGGTTGCATGCACAT
>CAVVPU010000007.1:0-10697 GCA_963750015.1 uncultured delta proteobacterium
GGGTGCATCTATCTCGTCGAGGACCAATCGGGTCTGCTCGTCCTCAAGACTTTCCGGGGGTCCTCCAATGTACCCGTGTGCTGCGACAGGGTCCGCTCCGGTCTCTGCCTGTGCGGCAAGGCCGCAGCCGAAGCCAAGGCGGCCTTCACAGAGTGCATCGACGAAAGGCATGAAATACGCCATTCGGAGGACCCGCCGCACGGTCACTACTGCATACCCATCGTCTCTTCGGGAGAGGCCCTCGGACTGATCAACATATTTATCGAAGAAGGGCATGAGAGGAGCCCCGAGGAAGAAAGCTTCCTCGTTGCAGTATCCAATACCCTGGCGAGCGTGATCATGCGTTTCAGGACAGAGTCGGAACTGAATAAGTCCAGGGCGCAACTGGCAGAAGCCGAAAAATTCGCAGCCCTCGGGAGGATGATGGCTCACGTAGCCCATGAGATACGGAACCCTCTTACCGCGATAGGCGGGTTTGCGAGAAGGCTCGACAAGAAGATCCGGGAAGGAACCAAGGAAAAGGAGTATGCGGCCTTCATCGTGGAAGAGGTGCGCAGATTGGAAGGCATACTTCGGGACGTTCTCTCTTCTTCGCGGACAACGAGCCGACGCGTCGAAAAGTGCGATCTGGGCAAAATCGTCGAAGAGGCGGTGAAGATCTTCGACGAAACCCTCAAGGAGCGCTCAATAAAGATAGACACCTCTTTCCCCGGTCTTCTTTTCGTGCGATGTGACAGAGAGCGAATACTCGAGGTAATGGAGAACCTCGTGTCCAATGCCATGGACGCCATGCCTCACGGAGGATTGCTGACGATCTCCGGAGAAGAAGAAACGATCGATGAGTCCGCTTATGTGAGGGTAAGGGTACGAGACACGGGCGAGGGCATCAAGGAGGAGGACATGGGCCGGATCTTCGAGCCCTTCTTTACCACAAAACAGTCGCCCAAAGGGGTGGGCCTCGGCCTCTCCATCGTGAAGAGATTCGTGGAGGACCATGGCGGCACGGTTCATGTGGAAAGCAAGGTCGGCGAAGGCTCCACCTTCACCATCCACTTTCTACGATCCCCCTAAGGGCGAAGGGCTTCTCGTATAAGGGACAGCCCGGAATCTTTCCGAGTGCTTTCGCCGATCGATCCCGCTATTCGAAGGGTTCGTCGTGGCCTTTTTCCCGGGGAGCCATGCGAGCCATCTCCTTCTCGACCATCCGCTCCTTGAGGCTGTCAAGCCTCGAAAAGAAGAAGACCGAGAGCCCGTGAAAGATAAGGCCTACACCCCATCCGGCAAGAGGCCAATAGAACCAGAGATGGCCCGGCTCCGTGACAAGGTTGATCCCCAGGAGGAGCAGGTTCACCACGACGTAGACCGTGAGATGGATAAAAAAGGATAGCTTGGCCGCTACCCGCTTGCTCGCCTTTTCGTATGCCTCTCTATTTTCCATATGTTAGGCCTTGCCCAGGTCCTCCTTTCCTTCTATGGTCTTCCAGAGTATCTCCTCCATCTCTGAAGTCAGTTTCGGCGATTCTTCCCCCATCATCGATTTGACCCGGTCTTCGTACATGCTTTCCAGTTGGGGGATAAGGGTGCGCAGCTCCGAGGTTACCTCCACCCGCTGATTAACGAGCGTGCGTTGCTCGAGGGCCTTCTCGAAGTCTTGTGGGTCGATAGGGATGTTGTAGAGGACGTTGAGGAGCTCCATGAGGCGTACCTTACCGAGGTAGTCCTCCTCCAGAGCCACGTATTGAGGCAAAGAAACTATGAAGGTCAAGGTTTCGATACCCAGGTTGGGCGCCTTTTGCGAGATGAGCATGGTAATAGTCGTCGGACCTTCGTAGCCGCTTGAGAGGGCTCCCGACCTTTTCAAATCCTTCCGGGCCTCTTTGCCCGCGGCGCTTCCGTTTACGATGAGAGGCCTTGTGTGAGGAACCACATCGTACATGCTTCCCAGAAGCACGTATTTCTTCGCCTTGCAAGCCTTGAGAAGCTTCAGGATCGAATCGATGAAGAGCTCGGAACGGGCGTGGGGTTCCAGAAGGCGAAGAAAAAGGAGATCTTTTTCTCCCTGTCTCTTGCCGTAGCTGAGGGTGACATTGGGAACGGACACCTGCCGGATGCCTTCGTCCAGACTCACCGTCGGACGATACCGGGTAAAATCGAAGAACTCCCCTGGTTTCACGAGCCTGGCAATTTCATGTCCCTCATAGCGGGCCTCCAGCTCGTTAAGGACCAGGGTGCCCACGTTATTCACGTCTATCCAGGGCCTGAGCACGGCTAGTGCTATAGGCTCGTTCAATTCCGGCAGGCTGCTGCTCAATTCAAAGGCACCTATTTTCACGTGGGTCCCTCCTGGCTTTTCTTGTCGACTCGGTAAACACATTATAAAACAATCCACACGCCCTTGGAATAGATTACGAATGAAAAGGCGGATGTGATAAAATACGATAGAAGCGACACAAAAAAAACTAAGGATGAAAGGATGACTGCGAAGCAACTTCCCATCACCTGCCCTATTTGTGGAAAAAAGAAAGAGTATCCGGTCGAAACGCTCGTCGAGGGAGCGCCTCTCGAATGCCCCTTTTGCGGGCTTAAGCTGACTCTTCACGGTCACATGCTGCAGGAGGTGCGAGAGGAGATCGAAAAACTCGGGTGAAGGAATCGATAGCCAAAAGCATGAGGAAGGCTCTCGAAAAGGTCGCCGGAAGTCAACCGAAAATCGGAGAAGAAGAGAGAATCTGATGAAAAGAGTCTATTTTGCCCACCCCTGTTTCACGGAGGACCAGAAGAAACTCAAAGAGGCTTTTCTGCGGAACCTTCGGACAAGCCTTGTGAAATCGGGTCTGGAAAATGAATTTTCTGTGATCGATCCGTTCGACTATACCCCGAACGTCGAAAATGACCCATCCTTGAAGCGGAATGTGTCAAGGTCCATTAAGGAGGTCTGCGTAAGGGTGCTGAGGGAGGCTGACGTGGTCATCGCATTGGCCGACGGCGGAGATGCGGGCGTGGCCTTCGAGGTCGGAGTGGCCGACATGGCGATGATTCCCATAGTGCTCGTCACAGACAGAATGGATTCAGGCAGAGTCAACGCGATGCTGCTGGGAGCCGCTTCGGCTGTGATCGATGGTATAATGAAGCCGGGGAGAATCGATTTCATGCTCGATATCGTACTGGCTCTCGCGGTAATGGAGAGGGCCTAGCTCGTCGGGTTGGCGGGTCGTTTTTGCGACTCGTGAAAAAATGTCTTGACGAAAACCTCGACGCGGAAGAACATTATGGTAACTTTGTAATTCGTCACACTAAAGCAAGGGGGCATCAATGAAAAACAAAAAGGTCTTTGTTTGGCAAGTGTTGGCTCTGTTCATGTTGATCGGTTTGATATTATTACCGGCGATAACGGCCGGTGCCGCGGAAACTCCTCAGAGAGGGGGGATACTCAAGATCATCGACGTATCGGAAGGGGCTCAGCCCCTCGGCGAGCCGTGGGCAATCATGGGAATCGACGTGAAGATCGTCAAACCGGTCCTCGAGACCTATATGCAGGAAGACATCAATGGAAAATATACCCCGTTTCTCGCCACCTCCTGGAAGGTGGACACCGCCAAGAACACTATTACGCTCTTCTTGAGAAAGGGTGTCAAATTCCACGACGGGACCGACTTCAATGCGAAAGCGGCCAAGTGGAATCTGGAGCAATCGATAAAAGCCCAGGTCGTTAAAGGCTTTCTGAGCGTCGACATCATAGACGACTACACCATTCGCATCAATGTCGACAAGTACCAGAACAATTTCTTCAACTTCCTCTCGAGCTCCTACGGTGGAAGCGTGGTCTCCCCCACGGCCTTTGAGAAAAACGGAAAAGACTGGGCTATGTGGCATCCTGTCGGCACAGGGCCCTTCAAATTCGTGAGCTACGAGCGCGGCAGCAAGCTCACCTTCACGAAATTTGACGGATATTGGCAGAAAGGCTTGCCCTATCTCGACGGCATCGAATTCCTTTTCATCAGGGACCCCATGACCCAGCAAGCAGCCATGAGGGCAAGCGGCTCGGAAAAGGTGCATGTGCTTTGCGTGACCTCCGGAGAGCAGGCGGCCATGATGAAGGCCCAGGGGTTCAAGGTCCTCACCATGCCCATCGGCCCCATTTCATTAATGCCTGACAGCAACAACCCTGATTCGCCCCTATCCAAGAAACTGGTGCGCCAGGCGATTTCACTCGCAATCAACCGGGACGCCATCGTCAAGGCACGGGGCTTCGGCTTCTGGGCGCCGGCAAACCAGATTCCTTCACCCGGCCAGGGTGGATACGTGAAGAACCTGTCCGGCCTGCAATACGATCCCAAGAAGGCGAAACAGCTCCTTGCGGAAGCCGGTTATCCCAATGGTTTCAAGATAAAGATCATCGTCATGCCTGCCCTGGTCGACAGGGACGCCATGGTGGCGGTCCAGCGCTATCTGGGAGAAGTGGGAATACAGGTAGAGCTCGAGTTCCCCGACAACGGCGGCTACACCGCCTACAGATGGAAGAATGGATGGCATAACGCGTTCCTTGCTCAGCATACCAGGATGCTCGCCACTGCCAACATATCATATAACTTCTACTGGCAGACCTCGACCGGCCAGTTCCCGAGCCTGAAGAGGTCCCCCGGCCTAATGGAAAAACTTACTCCCTCCCTTGACACAGTCAACCCTGAGGATTCCAAGATGCAGGAGCTGACCAAGATACAGATGGACGATGTCATGTATATTCCCATCTATTACGTGTATGAAATGTATGTGGTCCAGCCTAACGTTCATGACACGGGCTACACGCAGTATGGCTCTTCTACCGTGTTTACGCCCCATACGGCGTGGCTGAGCAAATAAAGAGGAGCTGAGTTTGTAGATTATTCCTGAGTGAGGATTCTATATCACCCCCGCGCAAGAAGAAGCAAACCCTTCTTCTTGCGCGGGGGTGATAACTTTGTGAAGGCAAAATGACTTTTTGCATGATGAAGATCATCGTATACTTGTCTGCTCGGGTGTAATCTTCATCAGTTGCGAGCCTCCCTGGTAGCGCCGTCCGGCAACGGCGAAGGGCCTTCAGGGGGGCGGTAACTGAAGGCGAATGGCGCAACAAGGTCGTAAGGTCCGGCAACAATGGAGGCGGTATGACAACCTACATTATCAGGCGCCTGATGCACGCAGTTCTGGTCGTCCTCATAGTCAGCCTGCTGGTGTTCCTCTTAATGCGTTTGCTGCCGGGCGATCCGATTCTCATGTATGTTACGTCCGGCGACCTACAAAACATCTCGACCGAGCAGATCCAACACCTGAGACATGAACTGGGGATGGACAGGAGCCTGGCCGTCCAGTACTTTGACTGGTTGGGCCACGCTGCGCGCGGGGATCTGGGCAAGTCTATCTTGTATCGCTACGATGTCATGGAGGAGATAGGGAGGCGATTACCCGTCACCCTCTATCTGGGTTTGATCGCCTTCGTCATAGGCTGTATCGTAGGACCCCTCCTCGGCGTAATAAGCGCGGTGCGGCGGGGCACATGGATAGACAGCCTCGTGACCGTGCTCGCAAACCTGGGGATCACCGCACCCCCTTTCCTGATCGGCGTCGTGCTGATCTATGTGTTGGGCCTCTATCTCGGCCTCTTTCCGATCTACGGCTACACCTCGCCCCTCGTCGACTTCTGGGCCAACCTGCGCCAGAGCTTCATGCCGATCCTCGTTTTCGCCACCTTCCCCATCGCCTCTGCCGCAAGACAGACCAGATCGAGCGTGATCGAAGTCATGCAGCAGGACTACGTACGAACAGCCTGGGCAAAAGGCCTGAGCGAGCGGGTGATCATCATTCGCCATGTCCTCAAGAATGCCCTCACACCGGTCATCACGCTCCAGGGTATGCAGCTTCGAAACATCATAGGCGGGTCGGTTGTGGTCGAAACCGTCTTCGCTATTCCGGGCATGGGCAAGTTGGCGGTTGACGGCATGCTTTCACAGGATTACACGGTGGTTCAGGGTGTGATCCTCGTGATCGCAGTGGTCGTCGTGCTGTCGAACCTCGTCGTTGATCTGCTCTATGGCTGGCTTGATCCGAGGATACAGTATGAATAAGGGGGTAGAACCGATGCCCGAGCAAGCACGATCAATGCCCGAGCAAGCACTTCCACGCGTCAACGAATATCGCCGCTTCGTCCGCGTTATGTTTAGCCGCAGCGTGGTCGTTTTCGGAATCGTCGCGATCCTTGCGGTCATCTTTTCGGCGATCTTCGCCGAGGTCATATCGCCTTACGATCCCTATGAGCAGGGTCTCAGCGATGTACTCCAGCAGCCGAGCTTTCACCACCTTTTGGGGACCGACGCCCTCGGCCGGGACACGTTGAGCCGCATCATTCACGGCACCCGCATCACCCTTCTCATAGGTGTGGGCACGGTGCTCATCGCCGCATGCCTCGGCGTGATGATCGGTCTGGTGGCGGGCTATTTCGGGGGATGGACCTTCACTGTCATCATGCGATTCACCGACGGCATCATGGCAGTGCCGCCCCTCATGCTTGCCCTGGTGGTCGCCGCCCTCATCGGCACCGGAGTCAAGGGGGTCATGGTCGCGGTCGCTTTCGCGCTGTGGCCGGGGTACATCCGTCTCATCTGCGGGCAGGTGCTTTCGGTAAAGGAGAATGAGTACGTCATGGCGGCCCGTTCGGAGGGCGTGAGTCATTTGGGCATAATGTTCCGCCATATTCTGCCGAACTGCCTCTCACCTCTTATCGTACAAATGACCATGATGATGGGCCTGGCGATCCTCATCGAGGCATCCTTAAGCTTTCTCGGACTCGGCATCAGGCCGCCGGCCGCGGCTTGGGGTTCCATGGTATACGATGGATATAAGTACCTCGTGATGCGGCCTATCCTCTCCATAGCACCGGGCGTCGCGATCATGATTGTCGTGTTTGCCTTCAATATGGTTGGTGACGGCCTCAGGGATGCCCTCGACCCGCGCCTCAGGGGCACCCTGTGAGCGCTCGTCAAGAGGAAAGGTGAACCATGTCCATATTATTGAAGGTTGAAAACCTCAAGACCCAATTCATGACCGAAAGGGGCCTCGTCAAGGCCGTAGACGATGTCTCGTACGACATCCACGAAGGGGAGATCATCGGCCTCGTCGGAGAGTCGGGCTGCGGAAAATCGGTAAGCCAGTTGTCGCTCATGCAGCTTATCCCCACGCCTCCGGGCAAAATTGTGGGAGGCTCCGCCATCTTCGAGGGTCAGGATATTCTTCAGTTTCCGGCTCATGGGCCACAGATGCGCTCTATCCGTGGCGGCAAGATAGCAATGATATTCCAGGAGCCCATGACTTCACTCAATCCGGCAATGACCATCGCGCGGCAATTGAACGAGCAGATGGAGCTCCATCTTCACCTCGACGCCGAAGCAGCGAGAAAACGGAGCATCGAGCTTTTGAAACTCGTGGGCATCCCTGACGCGGAAGGACGGATCGACGACTACCCTCACCAATTCTCGGGCGGCATGCGCCAGAGGGTGATGGTGGCCATGGCAGTCTCCTGCAACCCGAAGCTCATCATCGCCGATGAGCCGACGACTGCCCTCGACGCCACCATTCAGGCACAGCTCCTGGAGCTGATGAAGGACATCGTGGACCGCTTCAGGACGGCCATGGTAATGGTCACTCACAACCTCGGCATCGTCGCCCGTTATGCCAACCGCATCAACGTCATGTATGCCGGTCGCATAGTGGAATCGGGGACCGTTAAGGAGATATGGGACAACCCTCTCCATCCCTACACCATCGGATTGCTCCAATGTGTGCCGAAGCTTGGGCAGAGGCTCGCGCCCATCGAAGGGGCCCCGCCCCACCTGATCAACATGCCCTCTACCTGTCCCTTCCTGCCTCGCTGCAGGTATGCCCAGGGTGACTGCGCCAATAATTGGGGCCACTTGAGACACGTGGAGGGAGAGCACTACGTCACGTGTCCCGTTGATACGCGCACGGTGAAGCCTCAGCATATCGAGGTCCTGGCAGCCAGGACTGCTGCATCGACCGCGCAGAACGAGGTGGTTCTCGACGTAAAAGACCTGCGCATGTATTTCCCTGTCACACGGGGTCTTTTCAGGCGCAAGGTCGCCGACGTGAAAGCAATCGACAATGTGAGCTTCAAGATAAGGAGAGGGGAGACCATGGGCCTGGTGGGGGAGTCAGGCTGCGGAAAGACGACCGTGGGTCGGTGCGCACAGCGGATCTACCGTCCCACTGCCGGCCAGATCTTCTTCGAGGGCGAAGACGTTGCCCAACTGCCGACGAACAAGCTAAAAGACCTGCGCCGCAAGATGACGGTGGTCTTCCAGGACCCTTACGGCTCCCTCAACCCCCGGATGAGCGCAGGCAGTATCGTCGGAGAGCCGCTCGGAGTGCACCATCTCGTAAACAACGCCAAGGAGCGCCAGGAGAGAATAGAAGAGCTCTTCACCATGGCGGGGCTCGACCCCAGCATGACCGACCGCTATCCCCATGAGTTCTCCGGCGGTCAGCGCCAGCGCATCGCCATAGCCAGGGCCCTCGCGGGTGATCCGTCGCTGATCATCTGCGACGAGCCTATCTCCGCCCTCGACGTCTCGATACAGGCTCAGATCATCAACCTGCTCCAGGAGCTGCAGGAAAAGAAAAAGGGTCTCACTTACATGTTCATCTCCCATGACCTCCTGGCAGTGCAATATATAAGCTCGAGGATCGCCGTGATGTACCTTGGTCGGATAGTGGAAATAGCAAGCTCTGCGGAGCTTTACGACAATACCCTCCACCCTTATTCCAAGGCGCTCCTGTCGGCGATCCCCGTACCCGATCCACACATCGAGGAAACCCGTGAGCGGATCATCTTGCAGGGGGACGTGCCGAGCCCGCTCAATCCGCCCCCCGGCTGTCACTTCCACACCCGCTGCCCCATCGCCGCGCCCGAATGCAGCGCGGTAGTGCCGCCCCTGCGCGATGTAGGCGGAGGCCACGAGGTAGCCTGCATAAAGGTGTAGCGAGGAGTCTTTCGAAAACTAGGGCGGCGGCTCTATCGCGATAATGATTCCTACCGAACAAAGGAGGGGCTTTTATGTTACTCACCGACGAAGAAAAGGATATGCTTGAGGGAGGCCAGGGCGATATCAAGCGCAGGTGCATGGAGTTCCTCGCGGCTTACGGAGAAGCTGCGGGGGCAGAGCGCCTGGTCGACCTCGACGGCACCGTGGATATGCACCCGGGCACTTTCTGGGTCCGCGACTACTCTTTTGCTCCTGAAGAGATAGAAGCACTTGCCAAGAAAGGCGAGAAATTCAAAGTGCCGACCTTTGCCAACAAGGCGACCCAACCAGGATTCATCTTTGACGGCTGGGAAGACTGCGGCACCCTCCCCGACAGCGACCCCGAATACCACAAGAAGTGCTACGAGCCCTTCAAATACTGGATTCAGATGGGCATGATCCCCACCTTTTCCTGTAACAGCTACCTCGTCGCATCCTACCTGCCTACGGTCGGCCAACATTGCGCGTGGGTCGAAAGCTCGGCCATTCCCTGGGTCAACGCGGTGCTGGGAGCGAGGAGCAACTTCGACGGCTGTTTTCAAACTGCTTATCTGGGTAAGGTGCCGGCCTATGACATGCACCTGGACGAAAACCGCATTGCCACTGTCCTCGTCGAATGCGAGGCGGAAATCAAGAGAAACATGGACTTCGATCTCCTCGGTTGGGCGGTAGGAGAGGAATGCAGTCTCGACGTCCCTGCCATCACGGGAATAGGAAAGCCGACCACGAGCCAACTCGTCAAGATGAACTCGGCCCTCAACACGGGCGGCAACGTGCGTATGTATCACATACCCGGCGTCACCCCCGAAGCCCCCACCCTGGAGGCGGCGTTCAAAGGCCGGAAGCCTCAAAGGAAGGTCACCATAACGGCCAAGGACCTCAAAAGGGTCTATGACAAATTGAACTATGCTTCCAACCGGAACGTGGACTTCGTCCATCTTGGCTGCCCCTTTTACAATATTGTAGAAATCCAGAAGGTTGCGACCCTGCTCGACGGAAAGACGGTCAAGAAGCCCATTTGGATCACTACCAGCCCCCTTACCTACAAGGCGGCGGAGAACATGGGCCTTTCCCAGACTATCAAAAAGGCGGGAGGCCTTCTTATATCGGGTGCCTGCTGCGGGCTCCTGAACGGGGAGATGCCGCCCCCTGCATCTGTTATCGCAACAGACGCTGCCAAGCAGGATTACTACCTCACCGGCATCGTCTACCCCAGGAAGATGGAGGTCTGGTACGGAACCACGGAGGACTGCATCGATGCCGCTCTCACCGGCACGTGGAAAGGCGAATGGAGGTAGCGAAATGGCTGATGAAACGAAGAAGATCATTCTCAAGGGCAGAAAGGTCATCGGCGGTGTAGCCGAGGGCGAGGCTCTCGTGTCAAAAGCACCCCTCATGGGCTGGGGCAACGTGGATCCGAAGCGTGGTATCACCAAGGAGAGGAACCACCCACTCTACGAGGTTCCTTTCAAGGGGAAGGTCCTGGTCTTCACGGAGCCGAGGGGCTCGGGTGGGTTCGTGGGATACGGCCTCTCCCGGCAATTCGGTACCAACCCGATCGCTTTCCTGTACAGAAAAGGAAATAATCTCACTGTATTCGCCGCCATGAATATGAAGGTGCCCACG
>CAVVPU010000008.1:0-18846 GCA_963750015.1 uncultured delta proteobacterium
AACGGTCTCTCTCTCGATCAGACTGCCACCCAGCTGTATATCGCCGATACGAGGAACAACCGGATACGAAGGGTCCATCTTACCTCGGGCAACATTCATTCCTATGCGGGAAACGGGTACGTCGGCTGGATCGACGGGTACGGCTCGAATGCAGAATTCGACCTTCCAAAGGACGTCCTCATGACAGCCTCCGGCACAGCCTACGTGGCGGATAGCATGAACTGCACCCTCCGCACGGTTGATACTAACCAATGGGTCTCGACCCTCGCAGTGACGCCGGGCACAGGACTGAATAGTCCTTCCAAGATTGCGGCCTACTATAGCGCGTCAGCCCAAACCGTCTATCTCTATATTGCGGACACCAGCAACAATCGAATCAGAAGGTTCGACACCACGGCGAACACCCTGGTGACCGTGGCCGGCACCGGCACCGCCGGCTACTGGGGTGACGGCGGGGCAGCTACGAACGCCGCCCTGAACGGTCCGCAGGGCATCGCGGTAGATGCCTCCGGCAATGTCTATTTCTCCGATACCCAGAATTGCATAATCAGGAAGATCGATGCCTATGGCAACATAACCAGGGTCATGGGGCAGCCGAACAAGTGCAGTTTCGCCGACGGCGCGGCAAACAGCGCCATGTTCAACCAGCCCCAGGGGATCTTCGTGACCTCGTCCGGCGACATCTATGTCGCCGATACGAATAACCATGCCCTTCGAAAGCTGCACGGAGGTATAGTCTCGACCGTCGCAGGAATGGGTACCAAGGCCGGCTATACTGGAGACGGGGGCTCTCCAACCTCGGCGAGGCTGAAGTCCCCTGCGGGCGTCTACGTGGACGGCTCGAACAACATCTATATAGCAGATACAGGAAATGGGGTCGTACGTATGGTAAATACCGTAAATACACCAACGGTAATCAGCACGGTACCCGGCGCGACCGGCTTCGGCTGGCCTACAGACGTCTATGCGGACAGCGCAGGAAACCTCATTGTCGCGGACAGCCAGAACAACGGCCTTTACCGGGTGACCGCCGGCGTGGCGAAGGTCCTCGCAGGTGTCCCGAACAATCAAGGGTTCAACGGCGATAACATACCTGCCGCCAGCGCCCAAATGAACTCACCCTCCGGGATCGCCGTCGCCGGCAGTTGGGGGCGGGGCAGGATCTACGTCGGCGATTCGGGGAACAACAGGATCCGCGTACTTTCTCTGAGAATCGCCGGCCAGCTCTACTAGCGCCGGATCATCCAGGGTGTATCAAGCCCATTCGGTCCACATGAATCTATGGCACAATTGATGCATTTCACGCAGCCGGAGGTGATCGGACCGCGTGATTGGCTTTGGAGAGAGCCGTGTGATCGGCCTTGATATAGGCCCCAAGTACGTTGCTGCCGCGCAAGTCGAGCGGAAGGGCGCTACTTCTGTTATCACCGGACTTTTCTATCGGGAGGTTGAGTGGAGTCAAGAGAATGACGCTCAGCTCGTCTCGGCTCTCACCGATTTACGCAAGAGCAGCCTCTTTGCCGGCAGGCGAGTAGTTGTGGGCATGCCCGCGAACGAGCTCTCCATATTTCCCCTTCACTTCGCGCCCGTTGGGGATATTTCCGTTGAAGAAGCGCTGTGCGCCGAGGCGGAGAAGTTCCTCCCTTTCCCGGCCGCGGAAGCCATTCTGGACTACCCTTCCCTTGTGGGAAGCGGCGAGGAAAAGGGCGCAACTTACAAGGCCCTGGTGGCAGCCGTCCGCAGGTCGGAAATAGAAAGATACCTGACGCTCCTCGGCAAAGCTGGCCTGTCCGTCGAAGCCGTCGACCTTTCCGTCTCCTCCCTCGTTCGTCTCCACCATTCTGTCTGCGGCACAACCCGGAATCCCGTCATCCTTGCTCACATAGGCCACTCCATGAGCCTTTTGACGATCGCCACGGCACAGAGCATTACTATCCAGCGCATCATCGACTGGGGCTCAGGGGTACTCCTTTCCCGACTCGGTAAGGAGATGGATCTTGTTGACGATAGTCAAAAAGCGGCTGCCATCCTGGCACGATACGGCCTCTCCCCGGAAAACGATTCGAAGATTGACCGGACCCCGGACGCCGAGACAAGGGCCGTAAAACGGGTCTTGTACCAAATCCTTGCGCCCTACCTCGATGAGTTCGTTCATGAGATGGACAAGGCCATCGGCTACGCGCGGGTCGAGGAGGGCAATCCCCTTTTGAAGCCATCTACCTCTATGGCCATCCTTCTCTCACGTCTGCCCTGGACGCCTACGTCGAGAATCGCCTTAATATAAAGACGCAGGGAATCCATCCTTTTGAGCACTTATCGTTGTCCGATGACCGGATGCTCGCAGACCTGCCGCCCGATGCGCCCTTCTGTCTGGCCCTCGGTTACGCTATGAGGAGGACCCCGTGGCTCTGAGAAACGTGAACCTGGTCCCTCCTGATTTGATGGCACGCACGCTCCTGGGCAGACATCTTTCTGTGTGGTCCTGTTGCTTGCTCCTATCCCTCGCCATCTGTCTGGGCCTCTACCTGGCAGGAGCACTGATCATCAGTGCACAGCACCAATCCCTCATGAAGAGAAACGGGGAGCCTCGTTTTGTGGCAATGATGGAAGAACAAAAGCGGCTCCAAAATGAGTTCACTACGCTGGACCGGCAGAAGTCCGAGCTTCGCGCCATTGAATCCAGGAAGCAATCGCTCGCCCCGGTCCTCGGGAGGCTGTCAGAGATCATGAACGGGGGCACATGGCTCTCCCAATTGTCCTTGGAGACAACCGAAGGACAGCGGGGAGGGACAGAGCTTGTGCTGGTCGGTTCCGCCACGTCGAACGACAACCTGGGAGACTTTCTGAACAGGCTCTCCGGCGATCGCTTGTTTAGGGAAGTTACACTGCGGTCCTCGACCGGGTCCGATGCCGAGCAGGAGCAGAAAGGCGGACGGGGACCCGTCAGGTTTCAAATTGCCTGCCGGCTGAATAAAGGATCAGGCCCTTGAACCTCAAGAACGTCGATCGCATATGTCTGACTCTCGTTGTCCTGTCCATTGTCGCCTCGGGATATCTGCTTTTGACGAAGGGATTGGAGAAGAGACGGGCCTTGATCGCTGACAGAATGAGAATCGAGAGGACCTCGGAGGATATAGGGCAGGTCGACATCAATCTGGGCCGACTCCGAACATCCATACGGGCGGACCAGGAAGAGCTGAGGAAACTCAACCGGGAGACCTTCGGGAACGGGGAAATCGGCGAATTCGTCAAGCGACTCGACGCATCCGCGCGCCAACGGGGCATTATCCTTGTCTCTATCCAGCCCCAAAAGGCCTCTCCTGAAGGGCTCTTTCAGAGAATTCCAATACAGATGACGTGCAGAGGGTCATTCGCAGGCCTCTATCAGTTCCTCCTGGACCTGGAAACCGGGGACCGGCTGGCTGTCGTGAGCAAGCTCCTGATGGGAAGGACGGAAAAATCCGGCACGTGCCAACTCGACCTGACAGCTTTTCTGTTTACGGGAGGGCAGGTTTTGGAGCAACCGCCGGTGAAGCCATGAGCACTCAAAAAGAGCGGTTTAAACGGGAGAAGGTATACCTTGTAGCCGGGCTGGCCGTCGTTTTTTGCGCGGTCGGCTACTACAGGTTTTTCGGAGGTTCTTCCGGGGCCCCGGCTATCCCGTCGGCACCCCCTCCTGTGGTGGCGACCGTGGAGAACCACCTGTTACTCCCGGCAATTGAGCCTTCTCCGCCATCCCAGTCGAATGAAGAAGACCGCCTTCCACTTTCTCGGGGAGTCGCCAGGGACATTTTTGCACCGGTAAGGCAAACAGAGGCCGGCGACAAAGGGAAGGCATCGGAGAAGCCCTCGGAATCCCGCGTACCCCTGATCCTGAACGGGATCATTTACGGCGACGTCAAACCCCTCGTCGTTATTAACGGCCAATTCTATCGAATGGGAGACTCTGTAGGCGGCTTCAAGATCGTGAGGGTCAGATCGAAGGACGTTCTCTTGAAGAGTGAAGACCAGGAAATCGCCTTGAGGATCGGTGACTATGAAAGGAAGTAATGGGATCGTGTGGGTCGGAGCATTAGCCTTCGTTCTGTTCGCGGGCGTTACAAGCCTCTGGGGCGACGGGCCAAAGGCGACTATGGTCGAGTCTCAAGCCGGAACGACCGGACCGAGTGAGAACGACCTCTCCAAAGGCGGCCTGAACGTCGATTTTTATGAGAACGACATAAGGCAGGTCCTTCTGGGCATTGCGATGGACAGAAATGTCAACATCGTCATGTCTCCCGAGGTGACGGGAAAAATCACGGTTCATTTGAGTAACGTGACCGTAGAGCGCGCCATAGCATCGATCTCCGGCGCCGGGGGGTATGAATGTCGAAAGGACAAAGGGGTCTATTTCATCAACAAGGCGAAGAGCCAGTTCGATTCCCAATCCGACAGGCTCCAGATCAAGGTATTTAAGCTCAAGTTTGCGAAGATCGACAAAGTGCAGGAGATTCTGACAGCCCTGCCCGGTATCCGGACCGTGAAGATCCATGACGACACGAAGACGATAATCGTGGAAGACGTGCCCGAGAACATCGCCAAGGTGCAGGAGGTGATAGAAGCCTGGGACACCCCTCCCAAGCAGGTGCTCATCGAGGCTCAAATACTCGAAATAACCCTCAATGACCAAATGGCGCTTGGCGTGGACTGGACAAAGATCATGGGCGGATTTTCCGCCACCACGGGAACCAACTTTACCTCTCCTGCGACGGGAGGGGTGTTGACCACGTTCAAGACCGCGGTGGGAACAGCCCACGAATTCACGGCTGCCATTGCGGCTCTTCAGACGATAACGAACGTGAACACCCTGTCGACGCCGAAGATACTGACCATAGACGGACGACCTGCCAGGGTACAGGTGGGAGGCAAGACCGGGTACAGCACCACGATCACAAACTTGGGTGTGACGACCCAGCAGATCCAGTTCATCGATACGGGGACCTTGTTGGATATCTCCGCGGTCATAGGCGATAAGGACAATATACTTCTGACTGTTCAGCCTCAGATCACGAGCGCCATCGTTCCGGCTTCGGGTATTCCGTCGGTCACTACCACGAACGTGTCCACCACCCTCCTGACAAAGAGCGGCCAAACCGTGTTCATCGGCGGGCTTATCAGGGAGTCGGTCCAGAACACCCGTGAGACCATTCCCTTCCTCGGCAAGATTCCTTTGGTCGGTTCGTTGTTCGGTTACACCAACCCTGAAATCGACAAGACGGAACTCGTCGTCCTTATAACTCCTTACATTCTCACGGAGGATATCCAGAAGACCACGAACGAGGCGAGGGGTGAGGTCGACAAGCGAAATGAGAAATACGCCAAAGACCCGCCCACAGTTTACAAGGGCCTGACAGAGGGCGGTAATTGATGTCCCCGGTAATATCAAAAGGCGGCTCTGCCGCGGCCAAGCTGCCTTTTCTACGGCCCGGACTTTACGCGTAGCAGCCGTCCCTAGGCCATTTGAAGTAACCTCAATCCTGCAAGACCGAATTCTACTGATGCTGTGGGCCCTTTCTGCTACAATGACGATAAGGCCGAAGGCGACGGCGCCCGGGTTTTTTGGAGGTGGTCATGAAGAGCACGCTCAACGCATCGACGGACCGGCTTATCCGTGCCCGGATACCGGGTCAGGAGACCGGCATAGAGATCAAGAAGACCCTTTGCTCCATCTGCGGCTCCCAATGCGGCATCGACGCCTATGTGCGCGAGGGCCGTCTCATCAAGGTCGAAGGGACGAAGGAGAACCCGGTCAATAGAGGCGTCCTTTGCGTCAAGGGCGCGGCAAGCCGGCAGTGGGTCTACAACGCGGAGCGCATACAAACCCCGCTCATCAGGACAGGGGAGAGGGGTTCCGGAGAGTACAGGCCCGTCTCCTGGGAAGAAGCCCTTCAAACAATCTCCTCGAGGCTCCTTGAGATAAAGGGCGAGACAGGCCCTGAGTCGGTCGTCTTCTTCACGGGCTATCCCAAGTGGCTGAGGCCGTTCTTTAAACGGCTCGCCCATTCCTTCGGCTCACCCAATTACTGCACCGAGTCGAGCACCTGTTTCCTTGCAACGGTCCTCGCGAACCGTCTCAACTACGGGTGCGCCGCAGGGCCTGAACTGAAAGAGACGGCTTGCATCCTCAACTGGAGCTCCAACCCGGCTTACTCGGGTGCGCCTCAGGTCGCCCCTCTTCTCGACGCCATTGAGCGAGGCGCGAAGCTTATCGATGTGGGTCCTTTGCTCACGCCTCTGGCCGCCCGCGCCGATATCCACCTCAGGCTCCGCCCCGGCACTTCGGGCGCCCTTGCCCTCGGTATGGCCCACGTGATCATCGAGGAAGACCTCTACGACAGGGAATTCGTGGAGAACTGGACCCTCGGGTTCGAAGAGTACAAATCCTATGTCCGGAGTTTTTCACCCTCGATGGCGGAGGGGATCACGGGAGTGGCGGCAGAGAAGATCGTCGAGGCCGCCAGGCTCTATGCGACGTCCAAGCCCGCGGCCATGATGGGAAGCGCGAGTGTAACCGTCCATCATACGAACGGCGTTCAGAATCACCGGGCCATTGCCGCGCTCCTAGGCCTCACGGGCAACTTCGACCGCAAGGGCGGCAGCCACGTGGTCGCCTCGTCCTATTATCACAAGCCGACCGGTCTGAAGCACAGGGAAGATGAGTTCGAGCAGAGCAGACCCTGGGAAAAGATGGCGCCTCGCCTCGGCCAGGATCGTTATCCCGTCTGGTGCAGGCTCATCCCCGAGGCCCAGGCTACCATGCTGCCCTTTCAGATAAGAAGCGGAAAGCCTTATCCTATTCGGGCAATGCTGAGCTTCGGTCTCAATCATCGTATGTGGTCCGGTGCCGATTTCATGAGGGAGAGTCTCAAGCAGCTCGACTTTATCGTTGATGTCGACCTCTTCATGACCGATTCTGCACGCCTTGCCGACGTCATCCTCCCTGCGTGCAGTTCCTTCGAACGAAACGAGCTTGCCCTTTCCTCCCGCTATGGGATCTGGACTCAACCTGCCATACCCCCTCTTCATGAGTCCAGGTCCGACGTTGACATTATCGTCGAGTTGAGCCGCAGGCTCAACCCTGATGACAGTCTGCTCGCCTCGGGTCACGAGGCATGCCTCGACTGGATCTTCGAGCCTTCGGGGATCAGGGTTGAAGATTTCAAGGGTCATCCTCAAGGGGTCGTCCTTTCGGACCGCGGCGCAACACCGTACGAGAAGTACCGGGAGTCAGGCTTCCCGACCCCTTCGGGGAAGATGGAGTTTACCTCCCTTGTCCTCAAAGAAGCCGGTTTGGATGCACTTCCCACATACAAGGAGCCCGAACAGAGCCCTGTGTCCACCCCTGAGATAGCGAAAGATTTTCCCCTCATTCTCACCACGGGCGCGCGCCTTCCCATGTACATGCATTCGAGGATGTATCGCATTCCCTGGGCCAGGAGGCTCCACCCCGATCCGACTGTGGATCTTAACCCTGAAGACGCACGGACGCGGGGAATCTTTCCGGGCGAGTGGGTGCGGCTCGCGACGACCAGAGGGGCCATCTCCCTGAGGGCCAACATCACCGAGTTCGTGCCGCCCGGTGTGGTCAACGTCTATCATGGCTTTCCCGGCGCAGACGCCAACGAACTGATCGACTCCGATTACCGGGATCCCATTTCGGGCTTTCCCGGCTACAAGTCGCTTCTCTGCCAGGTGAGCGCAAAGGGGGGTGCACAATGACTCAATTCGCCTTTTCCTTCGACCCGGCCCGCTGCACAGGCTGCATGGCCTGTGTGGTAGCCTGTCAGGACCAGAACGATCTCAAGGCGGACGACACGGTCGCCTTTCGCTTTGTCACCAGCCTGGAGTCGGGTGTCTATCCTTCGGCCCGCATCGCCCACTTCTCCCTCTCCTGCCAACATTGCGGCGATGCGCCGTGTCTCACGGCCTGTCCTGCCTTAGCCATCTCCAGGAGTGAGGAGGATGGGGCAGTGGTGGTCGATCAGGACCGCTGCATCGGATGCCATAGCTGCGAGCTGACCTGTCCTTTCGGGGCGCCCAAGTTTCCGAAAGACGGGCGGATGGCTAAGTGCGACCTCTGCTTCACCCGCAGAGAGCACGGCTTGAAGCCGGCCTGTGTGCTCGTCTGCCCTGCGAGGGCCCTCGATGTGGGACCCATAGACGAGCTGAGCGCCCGAAAGGCAAGAGCTGCTTCGGTGAAGATACTCAGGTCGCTCAACATTGCCGGTTCCGAGGAAGCCTAGTCCGTTGGGAGTCCCGGGTCTGCTCATTATCGGCAATGGGGGCGCGGCCCTTTCGGCGATTTCTTCCGCCCGGGTCTCCGGCTACTGTGGAGAGATCCATCTGGTGTCGGATTGCCTGGGGCCTGCCTTTAACCCCATGCTCTCGCCCTATTTCCTGAAGGGCATCATCTCCTGGGAGGGCTGCTTCCCTTTCGGCCCGCACTTCTATGCTGCCCATGAGGTAAGCTGCCATTTCGGAGCGGGGGTCGAGTCTCTCGACACAATCAATAGGGAGGCGATCCTTAACGATGGCAAGAGGATTGCCTACACCCGGTGTCTTATTGCCACCGGAGCGACTCCCGTCATCCCCCCGGTGCCGGGCCTCCGGGAGTCGGGACGGGCCTTCCTTTTGCGAACTCCATCTTCCGCGCAAAAACTCGATGAAGCGATTCCCTCGGCAAAGCGCGTCCTCGTGCTGGGCGCCTCCTTTGTCGGCCTCAAGGTCGCTGAAATCCTGGTAAAGAGGGGTCTTGAGGTCGTCCTTCTCGATGTCGCCGACCAGGTGCTCCCCCGCGGGGCCCACCCGATCTCTGCCGCGATCGTTCGGAGCCTCTTCGAAAGCCATGGGATCGATGTGCGATTGGGATGCACCATGGAAGGCATGGAAGGGGCGGGAGAGGGCGTCACCTGCCGTTTCTCGAACGACGTGATCGAGGAAGCCGACCTCGTGGTGGTCTGTACCGGGGTACGGCCGAATATCGGATTTATCGATCCCGAGTGGGTGGATATCGATCAGGCGCTACTCGTGGACGATCGTATGGAGACGAGTATGTGCGGCCTCTATGCGGCCGGCGATGCGAGCCAGGCAACCAATCTCCTCACCGGCCGGCGTGAATGGCTCGGCACCTGGGAGAATGCGTGTCGCCAGGGCAGAGTGGCGGGCGCAGGCATGGCAGGGAGGGATGCTTCCTATCCCGGTTCCATGCCTCAGAACATAGGTCCCTTCTTTGACTGGACTTACGCTCAAATAGGAGACGTGGGGATTCGGGGGGATTCTGTTTTGTGCCGTGCCTTCGGCGATCCTCTTCAAGGCGGTCATGTGGTGCTTGCCTTTAGAAGCGAGGTCCTTTTAGGGGCCAATCTCATCAATTGTACCCGCCTGGCGGGCAGATTGAGGAGAGCCATCCTTGGCGGACGGCGATGGGATGAATCTGCCCGGGACCCGCTTTCTCTGGAAGCCTTTGAGAAGAGCCTCGATGCGATGTCGAATGATCTGCGGTTCATCGAACCGCGCAACGGTCGATAGTGCCCAGGTCCGGCCTCGTGTCCCTTCAGGGTTCACCGGGTCAGGTCGGCGGTCAACCCATTTCTTCTTCGTTGACGATCTCCTTCTTGATGATCGTGAGGGTCTCTTCGAAGACCGGAAGCACATCGGTCCTGAATCTGCCGGCCACGAGGAGGAGCATGAGGTCATCCCCTACCTTTAACTCTCCCCTGTTGATCCAGACCCTGACTGTTGAAATGCCTTCCTTCTTCTTCTGTGCTTCAACGAGGGCCGCAAGCTTTGCCTCGTCAAAGGAAAGGCGCATCCCCTTAACCTCCTTGCCCTGTTTCGAAGTACCGCGCACGATGCCGTTGTGTACGAGGATCATGCCGAGTTGCTCCGGATCGGTTCCTTTCTTTGCCTCATCCAGCCATTTTTCAATCATCATATCAACCCCCGTCTTAGAAGCTCTCACTGCGGAACAGAGAGCTTACGCCTCGCTGCCTCCCTCGAACGACCTTGATGCCGCCCAAAAGCCTCGTTCACGATATTCTACACCAGAAAACTCGGCGTTTACATCTTATGAGCATATGTTTACAATAGGATGGACGCTTGAGACATATGAAGGAGGGATTTGTGACCAGCTCTGCCGGGCCCTATCATGAAGTCGATGAGATATCGGTCACAGTGGTTACCGACAATTACACCGATGCCTTGAGACCCGATGCGGCGACGGGCAGGAGGTATCGTGCTCCTGCAGGGACCTCCCTTCATGCGGAACACGGCCTCTCCTACTTCATTCGCGCCTCCCTATCAGGAAGGCAGAGTTCTTTCATGTTCGACTACGGTGTAGATGGACGGGGAGTACTCAACAACATGGAGCTTCTTGCCGTCGATCCGGCCAAGATCGACGCCCTTGCCCTGAGTCACGGCCATTTCGATCATTGGGGTGGCCTCGTGAAGATACTGAGAAAGCACCATACTGCCATGCCCAGGGAGTTGTCCCTTTACGTCGGGGAGGAGGCCTTTGCCAGGCGATACGCCTTATCCCCGACGAATGAGCTTCGCGACCTGGGGCGGCTCGACAGGGAGGTTATCGAGGGTCTCGGTGTCAAGATCGTGGAGATTGACGGGCCCACGGAAGTAATACCCGGGGCCTATCTGACCGGGACAATCGGGCGCGTGACACCCTACGAGCGGTCTTCCCCGATATTCTTTATCGAAGACAAGGGGAAGATTGTAGAGGATCGGTTCTCTGGAGAGCAGGCCCTCGTCTTTCTCGTGAAGGGCAGGGGACTGGTGATAGTTTCGGGCTGCGCCCATGCGGGCATCGTCAACACGGTGCGACACGCCCGGCATATGACCGGGTGCGACCACGTCCATGCCCTCCTGGGAGGCTTTCACCTCGTCAATGCCCCCGACCATCGGATAGAAGCCACAATCGCCGACATAAAGGCCCTGGCCGCCGATTACATGGTTCCCATGCACTGCACCGGGTTCGAGGCGATGCTTCGCTTCAGGGAGGAGATGCCTGATCAGTTCCTTCTCAATACGGTGGGGACGACCTATAACTTTGGCGAGGAGTGATCGGGAAAAGAGGATTTAGCCATCAATAACCGAGAATGATATCCGAAGGAGAAAACCGATGAAAGAGAAGAACCAACCGGCCTGTGCGGCTTGCGTCATCTCAAAGCAGGAAAAGGCATGCACCAATCCGGACGGGAAGGGGCCGAAAGCATGCCCGACCCTCGGCAGAAAAGCTGACGTGCAGAAGGCGAAGAGGGAATATGGAAAGAAGCAAATTGCCGAGTTTGCACGACAGGCCTCAATTCAGGAGGGGGAGTGTTACTCCGGCAGGGAGAAGAGGCCCTATGCCATGCACCCGGTCAAGCCGCGCATGCTCGAGATCTGCGAGTTCGCCCATAAGATGGGCTATCGGAGGCTCGGCCTGGCCTTCTGCGGCGGTCTTCCGAAAGAGGCCGCAATTGTCGACGAGATACTGAAGGGCCATGGCTTCGAGACGGTCTCGGTGGTCTGCAAGGCGGGAGCAGTACCCAAGGAAGAGATCGGCCTGACGGACGACCAAAAAGTTTTCATCGGTCGCCATGAATCGATGTGCAATCCCATCCTCCAGGCAGCGCTCCTCAACGATGCGGGCACGGAGTTCAACGTCGTCCTTGGCCTCTGCGTCGGCCATGATTCTCTCTTTTTCAAATACATCGATGCGCCTGCGACGGTTCTGGCGGTCAAGGACCGCGTAACGGGCCATAACCCCCTTGCCTGTATCTACACGGAGGCCACTTACTCTTCCTGGGTAAAGAGCGGGAACCGATAGATCCCATGATCCTGGGGTGCTTATTAACAGACGTTAAGGAAAGATTTAACATAGCCTTTGAGACGGCGATCAGATGTGCCGCAAGGAGACCCTAAAACAGGTGGAGCCGACCCGCATTACGCTGGCATGTTCCTTGCTTCTCTCAAAGAAGGCGATCGAGGGGAATTAAAGCAGGACCGCGGTTCAGATCTTGAGAACAGGACCTCGCGGGCAAATAGCCGTCAAGATCAACGTGGCGTCAACGTTTCTCATAGAATGGTAAGGAGGAGATCATGGCGGAGACTACATTGAGGATTGATGGAATGAGCTGTCAGCATTGCGTGATGCGAGTGAAGAAAGCTGTCGGCCTTCTTCCCGGTGTAAGCGATTCCCAGGTTGAGGTCGGTGCGGCCAGGATTACGTACGACGACATGAGGATCAGGAAAGAGGAATTGAAGAAGGCTGTAGAAGAAGCCGGCTACCGGGTAGTGGATTAGAGACAGGGAGGGCGAAGACAATGAAGACGTGGATCGTTATCATAGCAATAGTCGCTGCCTGGTACCTGCTCAACAGGTTCCTCCTCCCCAGGCTCGGCGTGAAGACGTGAATGAACCAGGGCGGGAAGGGTTCCTGCCGGGACAAGTAAATGAAGCCTATCAATAGATAAATGAGACTGTAGAGGATTATGGCAAAAGTTGAAAAGCCGCACGGGGCGGGCAAGAGCAGCTTCGACTTCGTCAATGTCAGCCTGCTCTTCCAGACCCTGCCCCTCTTTCCGACCACTGTGTTTCTCGATCTGGGCTGTGGAAGAGGCAATTACACGGTCCCTGTCGCTAAGGCCATCGGGCCCAGGGGCAGGGTCTTTGGTATCGATGCGTGGCAGGAGGGCCTCGACGACCTGAAGAGTCGTTTTCTTGAAGAGGGCATCAGTAACATAGAGACTGTCAGGGCCAATCTCAACGAGCATATTCCGATGGAAGACGGAAGCGCCGATATTTGCTTCATGGCGACCGTTCTTCACGATCTGCTTCGGAAAGCTTCGAGCGGGGTAGTTATGGAAGAGATAACCAGAGTGCTGAAACCCTCAGGCAAGTTCTGCGTCATCGAATTCAAGAAAATCGAGGACAGCCCCGGACCTCCCCTGAACATTCGCCTTTCACCCGAGGAAACAGAAAGGGTCGTCGTCCGGCACGGCTTCGCGAGGGAACGGATAGTTGATGTCGGCCCCTATCACTATCTGCTCGTCGCATCGCGCGCCTGAAAAGAAGTGGGTTGAGAGACCTCCGCTCACATCGTCACTATTTTGATCGCCTTTGCCTTGCAAGCCCGAACGCAGCTACCGCAACCCTTGCAGGCGAAGGGATCGGTCATGGGGATCGCATACGGCTCTTCCTGGGTGATCAGCTTCATGGGGCATTCGGAGAGCGCCTCACAGATGCCATCGGCGCATTTATCGGGATGACATTCATAGTAGTTCACCAGCGCCGTCTTTCCCGTCATCACTCAGCCTCCCCGGCCCTATTCGCCTGTTCCAGCTCTTCCTCCAATGCCTCAAGCTCCTGCCACAAGGAAGGCGAAACCGAGTGAGCCGGCCACCTTCCTTTCAGGTCGGCGATCTTTTTCTCGACTTCCATTACTTTTTCTTCACTCATTCCGGCACCGGCCCCGCACGAGCCCCACGTTAGTCTGCGACACGAAATTGACCTCACCCCATGGCTGAGCCTTAGCAGGACATCGCGCTTGTCAAAGACAGCTTAAATCCTTTCAGAAAGAAGGGCCGGTCCAGGTAATCGATGGCAAGACCGCCGTAGGACCTGATCGTTTCGGCCACATCCGTTGAGAGCAGGAAAGAAAGACCCTCACTTTTTACTTCTTCATCGCCTGTCTTTGGCTCGTCCAGAGCCAAACCCATTTCGGGTCCCCCTCAACCCAAGCCCTTGATGAAGACCCTCAGCAGACGTCCTTGATTCGGTTCGATAGCGCCCTCAAGTCTTTCCAGGGCCTTCTTCGATATGTTGATCATCTTTCTTCCTCCTGGCGAATTTCGATTCTATGGCTATCAATCGATAAAGCAAAACGAATGCCACGAAGCAAGCCCTGCCTTAGAAACGACGGCTGCTCCAAAAGCGTTGATAGGAGCGCATATTGGGAGAACAACAAAGGGGTGGCATCAAAACAGTAGACAATCCTGAACGTTTGTTGCTTAACGCATGTTAAAATAAGGAGGACGTTGACCATGAGGCGAGGCTGCCGAAGGACTCCCCACGGGTGGATCGGATTCGCCCGGCATCCGCCTGGTCATTGGGGCCACGTCGATTCTGTAGAGGCTGCCGGCCCGAAACCCACTTTTATTCGAAGGGGATTGGCCCTTTGGTGTCCACGGGCAACCTCTTCATGAAGAAGACAAGGGGCAGGACGAGGACCATGAGGCCGCTTAAGACAAGGAAAGCGTCATTGAAGGCAAGCATGTTGGCTTCCCGCAGCAGCTTGCCATAGAGGAGGCTCGTCGCCGAGAATCCATTCCCCCCCATGAGGGACGAGGTCGCACCCGTATACCATTGGTAGGCGCGGTCGAAGATCGTGACACGGCCGGCGAGGTAGACCTGGTGGATCTGGGCGCTCCGGGATAGCATGGTCGTGACGAAAGCAATGCCTATACTCCCCCCGATGTTCCGCAGAAGACTGTAAATCGCAGTCCCGTTGGCCATTTCTTCGTTCGGAAGCTGCCGGAGGGTCAGCGCCGTGAGGGGAACGAAAAGGCAGCCCAGGGCAACGCCCATCACCACCCTCGGCCACATGATGCCGGCAAAGTCGATGTACAGGTTGAACCGGCCCATGAGAAAGGCCGCAATGGCTATGCCCGCAATACTCACACCAAGGAAGACCTTCAGGTTGATCTTGACGACGAGGCGGCCCACGATGGGCATCACGATGAGCGTCGCAAGGCCCCCAGGTGCCAGGGCAAGCCCCGCAAGGGTGGCGCTATAGCCCATCATCTTCTGGGCAAACAGGGGAAGGAGGACGAGCGAGCCGAAGAGTGTGACAAAGGCCAAGAGGACGACCGTGTTGCCGAGGGCAAAGGTGGGTAGTCGGAATGCGCGCAGATCGACCACCGGCTGTTCCGAGTAGAGCTCGATAACGATGAAAAAGGCGAGAGAGACGGCGGTGATGACCGCGAGCCAGATGATCAGACCGGAGGCAAACCAATCCTCCCGCTGGCCCTTGTCGAGCATGATCTGGAGGCTTCCGAGGCCGATCACGAGCAGGGCAAGACCCCACGTGTCGATTTTTATCTTCGCCCTCTTCATGTAGGGGGGATCGACGATGAAGAAATAGGCCATAATGACCGCGATGACGCCGATGGGAATGTTTATAAAGAATATCCAGTGCCAGGACCAGTTGTCCGTGATCCACCCTCCGAGCATGGGCCCGATAATGGGCCCGGTGGTTACCCCCATGCCGAAGATAGCCGTGGCCATTCCCATCTGTCCGACGGGAAACGATTCGATGAGAATAGCCTGCGACAGGGGCTGCAAGGCTCCTCCCCCTATGCCCTGCATCACGCGGAAGAAGACCAGGCTCTGCAGGTTCCAGGAAAGGCCGCACAGCAGAGAGCTCAGGGTGAAGATGGATATGGAGAGGATAAGGTAGACTTTTCTTCCCATCAAACGGCTGAGCCATCCCGTCATGGGGATAATGATCGCGTTCGAGACGAGATAGGAGGTCATCGTCCATGTCGCCTCATCGATGCCGGCGGACAGGCTTCCCCTTATGTGATCGAGAGAGACATTGACCACGGAAGTGTCGACGATCTCGATAAAGCACGGGAGCATCACGGTGAACGCGATGATCCACTTGTAAAAGCCCGGCCGGTCTTGCGCGTCCACCCTTTACTCCGCTGAGATCGTCGGCGTCACCGACATTCCTACCCGCAGGAGATGGTCCGGGTCGGTCCCCTCATCCAGGGTGATCTTCACGGGCACCCGCTGGACGACCTTGACGTAGTTGCCCGTCGCGTTCTCGGGGGGGAAGAGGGCGAAGGCCGATCCGGTTCCGGCCATGATGCTGTCAACCTTGCCCTTGAATTTCTTGCCTGGATAGGTGTCGACAACTATAGTCACTTTTTGACCCGGTCGCACCTTTTCGAGCTGAGTCTCCTTGTAGTTTGCCGTGACCCATGTTCCCTGAAGCGGGACGAGCGCCATCAAAGGCTGTCCGGCCTGGACCTGATTGCCCGTTTCGACCGACCTTTTGCTCACGTAACCGTCCACGGGCGCATAGATCCTCGTGTAGCCCTGGCTCAGCTGTGCAGTCTGCAGCATGGCCTCTCTCTGTTTTATGACGCCCCCCTGAGAATGAAGGCCGAGATCGGCCTGATGAATCAGATCGCGCTGTGTAGCCAGTCCGGCCTCCACCCGCTTGATGTCTGTTTCGGCCTGTCTCACCCGTGCCTCCTGGGCGTCCCGTGCTGCCTCGGCCTGGCTCAACTGTTCCTGGGCCACCGTTACCTGGGCAGCCGCGACGTCCCTCGCTGTCTGAATATTTTCGTATTTTTCACGGGAGATAGCCTCTTTCTTGAAAAGGTCGTCGGCCCTTTTTATGTCCTGCTCAGACTGGCGCAGCCTGATCTTTTGTGCCTCCAGGCCGGCTTCGGCCTTCTTGATCTCCAATTCTGCCTGTGTCAGGTTCTTCTTCTGCACCTCGAGATTGATGCGGGCCCCTTCTGCCTGCTGATTCAATTCATCCAGTTGGCTCCTGGCTGCCACGGCCCTCGTGCCCAGTTCGGACAGCCTCGACTTTTCCGCGGAGAGAGCCCCTCCCGCCTCATCCACCTTGACGTTGTAGTCCACAGGGTCGATCTCCACGAGCAGATCGCCTTTCTTCACGAACTGGTTGTCGGTTACCGCCAGGGTCTTGACGGTCCCGTTGATCTTCGCGGCTATCGTATGAACCCGGCCGTCCACGAAGGCATCGTCCGTCGAGATGTGGTTCCGGGCATAGGCTTTGTAGCCGAGAATCGCTATTATGAGGCATACGGCGAAGGCCCCGAGGATGATCAAAATCCTCTTGGGTGGTCCCTTCCTCTCCGTTTTGTTGTCGCCGTTCATTGTCTGTACACCTCCCGAAGGTCTGTTCCGACAGCGTAGTACATTCCTGCCTCTGCCCGTCGGAAGTCGTAGATGGCGCGGATGTAATTGATCTCAGCGGTCGTCAAGAGGGTCACCGCGTCAAGCACTTCGGTGGCGATACCTTCGCCGGCATCGTAACGTACCTTGTTGATCCGGAGATTTTCCTGGGCCTGGTCGGTCGCGCTCTTGTTGACATCGATCCGTGCGCGGGCATTGTTCAGGTCAAGGATGTGCCTTTCCACTTCCAACCTGATGTCGTCCTCGAGCTTGTTGCGCTGTTTGAGAGTCTGATCTTCCTGATACTTGATCTTCGCGACCGCCGCCTGGGTGGCGCCGCCCTCGAAGAGGTTGACGTTCATGCCCAGGGTTGCCGAATAGTTGGTCTGATGAAAGAGGAACTGGTTCTGGGAATAGTTGATGCCGCCGTTCACGAAGATCGTGGGGTAGTAGTCGGCCTTCCGTGCAGTCTCGGTAAACTTCAGGGCCTTGATGGTGCCGTTCGCGATCAGCATTTCCGGCCTGTCTTTCAGGGCCTTGTCCCAGGCTTCATCCATGGTAAAAGGCGGCGGCTCGGGTTTGAACTCGATATCCACGACCTGCAAGGGCTTGCTCAGGGGACGAACGAGGAGGTTGTTTACCTTGGAGGCGGCCAGGGCCCTGGCGTTGTTTGCGTTCAGGAGCCTCTGGGTGCCGTCGATGAGGCGGACTTCTGCCTGAAGAAGGTCGTTCTTGGTAATCGAGCCCGCATCGTAAAGGTTCTGGGCGTCCCGCTTATGCGCTTCCAGCCTGGCCACCTCCTGCTGGGCCACGGTCACTACCTTCTCCGCCTCGAGAAGGTCGAAATATAGCAATACGAACTCGAACCAGTAAACGTATTGCTTGAATGAGACATTTGCCGTGAACTAGACTCCGCGACGCCCACTGGGGTAAATTCGGACTGCGACCGCTGCCAGAATTCAAGGAGCAAACGAATGCTGGCGCGTTATCAGAATGGGTGTCTCCAAACAATAATCCGCAAAGATGGGGTAGAAAGATGGCAGTTCCGCTGGCTGCACAAAGGCGCGGACGGCATTTCGCGCGAGCGCAAGAAAACCATCGGCCCAGTCAAGGACTACCCCGAAAACAGCAAGAAGCTGCAGGATTTGTTGGCTGGACTGCGGCTAAACATTAACACCGATGGCCCGACAGAGTTGACTTCGATCACTATGACAGAGGCTGTGGAGCACTACAAGATTCATGAACTTGCTGATTGCGGCCGGGACGGTAAAGCATATTCGACCCGCAACCGCAAGACGCTGAACAATACGCAACTGAACCAGTACACGCAGAACATAACATGCAGCTGGCGCGCAATGTCGGCGAAGAGGTGGTGAAGCAGCTCGCCGTTCTGCCGCGGCAAAAGATCGCGGGGGCGAGCTGGCGCGACTATGGCGCGGTCATTCTGGTCAAGGACCTCGCCGCGGCGATGCCGCTCGTCGATCGGCTGGCGCCCGAGCATCTGGAGCTTCTGGCGCGCGACGCCGATGCGCTCGCGGCGGCCGTCGCCAACGCCGGCGCGATCTTCCTCGGACCTTATACGCCCGAGGCGATCGGCGATTACGTCGGCGGCTCGAACCATGTGCTGCCCACCTCGCGCTCGGCGCGTTTTTCTTCCGGCCTCGGGGTCAACGACTTCGTCAAGCGCACTTCCATCCTCAAATGCGACGCGCGCGCGCTCAGCGCGATCGGCCCGGCGGCGGTGACGCTGGGCGGCCGGATCGCTGACCGCGCACGCGCGCTCGGTCGCCATCCGCCTCGCCGACCTCGGAAGGGCCGCCGATTGACGAACGCGTCGCACAAGAGGCTTTATGAGGTGGTGCTGGACGAGGCGCTTCTGCC
>CAVVPU010000009.1:0-11141 GCA_963750015.1 uncultured delta proteobacterium
CCCGAACCTGATCCCCAGCTTCCTCATCCTGTGCCTGAGTGTTTCGGGATGAATGCCAAGCAACTCAGCGGCGCCTCCCTTTCCGCTCACCTTGCCCCCGGCTTTTTTGAGAATGGCTTCGATGTGTCGTGCTTCTACGTCATCGAGCCGTTCGGCCTCCTGTTCGCCAAGGGCATGGCCTTCGGCCGGCACAGGAGTGCGGCGGCCTGTGATACCCTCAAATGTCACGCATTTAGCGTCAGAGAGAATGATGGCCCGTTCTACCGCATTCTCCAGCTCCCGCACATTTCCGCGCCAATCGTATGTCATGAGCCGGTGGATCTCGCCCGGTCGAGGGCCGGAATAACGGGCAGGACCATCTCTCGCGCCTTTTTCAGGATAAAGTGATGAACGAGGCTCGGTATGTCGTTCTTCCTCTCGCGCAGAGGCGGCACCGAAATAGGGAAGACGCTCAAGCGGAAGTAGAGGTCTTCCCGAAACTGCCCGTTTCGACCAGACTCTCCAGATCCCTGTTCGTGGCCGACACGACCCGCGCATCGACCTTTATCGGTTTCGTGCCACCAACGCGTTCGATTTCCTTTTCCTGGAGCACACGAAGAAGGCGGACCTGCACCTGCGGCGGCAGCTCCGAGACCTCATCGAGAAAGATGGTTCCGCCCTGGGCCCGCTCGAAACGACCGCGCTTCTGCTCGATTGCCCCCGTAAAGGCTCCTTTCTCGTGGCCGAACAACTCGCTGTCCACCAGGGTCTCCGGGATGGCTCCGCAGTTCACTTTGATGAGCGGCCCTTCGCCCCTGTGAGAAAGGTTGTGGATGGCGTTTGCAATGATTTCCTTTCCCGTCCCGGTCTCTCCGATCAGAAGGACGGGGCTCGAAAGGGGAGCGACTCTCCGTACCTTCTCCATCACCTCCCGAAGGCCGAAATCCGCGCCCACGAGCGTTTGTCCGCGCTCATTCCTCAGTTCCTTTTCGAGATATCTTTTGTCATCCTCTACAAGGTTCTTGAGCCTGTTCAGCTCCCGGTACTTAAGGTGGTTCGCGAGGGCGATCGCCGTGGGTTCGTTCACCAGCTCCCAGGCATGCACATGCTCTTCCGTATACTTTCCTTCCCCTTCGACGCGGGCAGACAATGCCCCCACATATTTCCCCTCCAAAGTTATGGGATTGACGAGCACCGAAGAAGGGGGCCGTCCAAGGACCTTGTTCACTTCCCTGATGATCGGGTCCACTCCTAAATTGTTTGCCTTTCTGCCGCGGCGCGATTGCTCCGCCTCCTCGATGAGTCGGCGCAAGGCGGGAGCCAGAAAAAACTCTTCCGATATAAGGCGAGACCCGGAGGAATCGGCAACCGCGAGAAGGCTGAGGCACCCGGTTTCCCGGTTGTAGGACTGAATGAAGAGTTCGTCGACCGGCATGATCCGGCGCACGTACTCGAAACACCGTCCCAGGGCTTTATCGATCTCAAGGTTACCGCATATCCTCACTGACATCTCCCTGAAAAATTCATACTCGTCGATCATGGCAACATTTTAACACTGCTTTTGTCTTATTTCATATACACCGTTTCTTCGGAGACCTTTTGCAGGCAAATCACATATATGATGAATCTATTCGTCATATATGTGAAATAATGTGGAATACTACTCATAACTTATTGGTATGTATAGGTTTTATCCTTTGGCGCAGTTAATGCTTTGGTAGCGGCATGAGATGGCTGGAGGAAATACGGGTGAAAACAGCGCCAAGCAAAGCGGATAGGGTTATGGATTTCCTTATGGAAGCGGCCGAATCGGTGATCGGGAGCAAACAACTCGAATCGGCGCAGGTGTTCTCTCACGAGTCGGCCCCGGCCGGCTTCAGCCTGGTTTTTACCTGGAATACGGAGTCAATTCCCGCTTGGGGAAGTGATACATCCATGGTGATTCTTGATTCGCTCAATGCGCTTGGGCTCGTCGATCACACCGTTCTCGTCGCAAGGGAAAGGAGCGGAAAATGAAATACGACTGTTGCAGCCAGACAATCGGAGCACGGACAGGGTACGGAACCGGGAGCAGAACGGCCATGACCGGCGAAGGAATTGTACTTCTCACGGGCGCGGCGCGGATTCCGCGGCAGAAACCGGCGACCTGGCCGACTGTCCTCGGCATTGACCGTCGCGAGTTTATCGAATACGGGACCGAGACGGCCCGTATAATAGGTGCACCGGTGGGAAAGGACGTCATCGAGGACAAGCAGGCGAAGGCGGGGCTTGAGACGCATGAGACAAGCGATCGGAAGTACCGCGCGTTGGTAGAGAACGCAAACAGCATCATGCTTACCATGGATAGGTCGGGAAGAATCACTTTTCTCAATAAATTCGCACAGCGCTTTTTCGGCTACCCTGAAGAGGAGATACTGGGAAGAAAAGCGGTCGGGACGATAGTGCCCCTATTCGAATCCACAGGCCGAAACCTCCGGAAGCTCATGGATGACATCGCAGGCAACCCGGATCGCTATGCGAACAACGTGAACGAGAACGTGCGGCATAACGGCGAACGGGTATGGGTCGCCTGGACAAATAGAGTGATTTCCAACGGCAACGGCAGGGGGGGCGAGATACTGTGCATCGGAAACGACATAACCGAGCAGCGGCGCGCAGCGGAGGCACTGCGGGCGAGTCAACTGAAACTCTCGGATGCCATGGACCTCGCCCACATCGTTTATTGGGAGGTCGATACGACAACCGGGGAGTTTATTTTCAACGACCCCTTCTATGCCTTTTACGGCACCAGCGCGGAACGGGAAGGCGGCTACCGGATGTCGAGAGAAGAGTACAACAAAAGGTTCGTGCACCCCGACGATATGGACCTCTTCCACCGGGCTGCGGAGAAACGGTTGGTGAGTACAGAACACGAGTACCAGAGGGACACCGGGCACCGTATCATCCGCAGGGACGGCGACGTGCGTTACATCAACGCGCGTATGCACGTGAGCCGGGACGCCACGGGCCGGGTTACCAGGTGCTACGGTGTAAATCAGGATATTACCGAGCGCAAGACGGCGGAAGAAGAGATCGCCATGCTCAAACGATCAATAGACACCCATCATGACCTTGCCTTCTGGATAGACAGTAACAACATGATTACGTATATCAACGATGCGGCCCGCAGATTGCTCGGTTACACCCGCGAAGAATTGATTGGAAAGGATATCTTCCCAATCCTCCCTCGTCGTTCGAAGGAATCGATGAAAGAGATGTGGAGACAGCTTCGAAAGGAGGGTTCTTTTGTCGACGAGTCAATATGGCGGCGCAAGGACGGCACCGAATTTCCGGTAGAAGTCAATATCTCCCATGTTCACTTCAGGGGCAGGGCATATGCGTTCGGTTTCGCTCGCGACATCACCGAGAAAAAAAGCCTTCAGGACCAACTCCGCCACTCGCAGAAGATGGAGGCCCTCGGGACCCTGGCAGGAGGAGTGGCCCATGACTTCAATAACCTGCTCACCGTTATCATGGGCTTCGGCAGTCTCATTCAAAGGAGTATCGACCCTGACGACCCCAGGAGGGCCTATGCAGACCAAATCATAACCTCATCGGAGAAAGCAGCCGAGCTCACGCAAAGCCTTCTTGCCTTCAGCCGCAAACAAGAAATACAAGTTTCTCCCCATGAGGTGAATGCCGTCGTGTCAGGCTCGACAAAGCTCCTGAAGAGACTGCTGCCTGAAGACGTCAAACTCATGGTGAATGTTGCAGACCAGGACCTGGTCGTCATGCTCGACGTCGCCCAGATCGACCAGGTGCTCATGAATCTCACCACGAACGCCCGGGACGCAATGCCCAAGGGTGGACTTCTTACCGTCAGCATTCATGCGGTGACCCTGGACAATGAGTTCGCGAAAATCCACGGGTTCGGCAAGCCGGACAGGTATGCCATGCTCTCAGTCTCCGACACCGGGACCGGCATGAGCGCAGAAACGATGGCTCGGATCTTCGAGCCGTTCTTCACGACCAAAGAGGCCGGCAAAGGGACGGGGCTGGCCTTTCAAGCGTTTATGGCATAGTGAAGCAGCACGACGGATACATCACCGCGATGAGCGCCCTCGGCAAGGGGACAACTTTCAATATATACCTCCCCCTCACCGATAGGGCGACTCTGTCCGAAGCCATCGAAAATATCGCTCCGGCGAGAGGCGAAGAAACGATCCTTGTCATTGAAGACGATAATGACGTGAGGACCATGATGGCAACGATCCTCTCGGGCCACGGCTACACAGTCCTTGAGGCCGCCGACGGTGAAGAAGCGATCACGGTTTTCAACGAGCACGGGAAAGCCATAGACCTTGTCATCGCGGACGTGGTAATGCCGGGGAGAAACGGCAAGGAGGTGCTCGACGAGATCGCCCGCATCGACCCAAGCGTCAAGAGTGTGTTCATCAGCGGTTATACAGGCGACATTGTCCTGGAGAAGGGAGTTCGGAAAGATACGGTGGATTTCTTGCACAAGCCCGTTTCGCTCACAAAACTGCTTACAAAGGTGAGAGCGGTGCTTGACAGGCCGGATGCGGGCCGAAAGGCGGTGGTAATGCCATTCATTACTCAAATTCATCGAATGAGAGATTTTGTCCGGATCGAAGGGCGGGGGGCCATTGATGCGGACCATTCGCAACAATTGATCCTTCAACTCGCCGTCGTTGCCGCCTTCAATCCCGAAACTAGTATTCTGATAGACCTCACTGGCACTACTCTAGAGATTGAAAATACGGGCCATCTGCTTCGTTGTGCTGCCGAGCTTGTCCGTTATAAGCACAGTTTCGGCATAAGATAGCGATGGTCATAGCAAACGACGAGGCAAGCATATCCATGGAGAAAGCACTCGAAGTGTTGATGGACATCCAATCACTCAAGTACCGAGCCTTTACAGAAATGAAAGATGCGATCGACTGGCTCGCCGAGGACGGAGGTAGGTGGTAAGGGGGGGAAAAGCGTATCTCGGTACAGGGATTCAGGATGCGACGACGATCGCGGCCCGTTTGTCAAGCACCGGGCTAAGCATGGCAAACGAAAGACATGGAAGGGCGATGAAGGAAAGCGAGCCGAATATTCCCAATTCGCGGAGAAACCGAACAGAGTGGACGGCCCGGTTGGCCACGGACTGCCCCCGAGAACGCTATTGAGCGCAAACAGTCGGAAGAAGCCCTCAAGGAAACAGAAGAACAGTACCGCACTGTGGTGCAGCTTTCCCCGGCCGGAATCCTGATCCATGCCGATGGAAAAATCCAGTTTACCAATCCTGCTCTTGCCCGTATGCTCGGCGTCGGCAGTCAGGAAGAGCTGCGCGGGAAGCCCATTCGAGGGTTTCTTCATCCCGATTACCGGGACTTGGTGGAAGAGAGAATCAGACGCATCACGCTTGACGGAAAGAGGGCTCCCCTCGTAGAGGAGAAATTCCTTCGTGCCGATAGGACTGCTATAGACGTGAAGGTGACGAGTTTCCCATTCAAATACCAGGGGCGTGATGCGATCATGGCAGTTGTGGAGGACATCACCCCCTGCAAACGGGCCGAAGAGGCTTTAAGGCACAGGGAACGCGAATTGGAGGAGAAGTCTGTGAATCTCGAGGATGCCAATACCGCCCTTAAGGTAGTGCTGAGTCATATGGAAGAGGACAAAAGGACCCTTGAGAGCACCATCCTTGGCAACATCAAGGAGCTTGTATTCCCCTATATCGAGAGACTAAGGAGCAGGAGCCTGACGAAAGACCAGATGGCGTGTCTGGTGATGATAGAGTCAAACCTGAACGAGGTTATTTCACCGTTCTTGCGCAGAATAACCGCCATATACGCCAATTTCACGCCCATGGAGATCCAGATCGCGAACCTCATCAAGAACGGCCGGACAAACAAAGAGATTGCCGAAATCCTGAAGGTAGGCACGGGGACCGTTCACACCCACAGGAACAACATCAGAAACAAACTCGGTGTGCGCAACAAAGACATTAATCTACGGAGCTACCTCCTTTCGCTTCAAGAATAATGTAGAGAAAAGCTCTACGATAATTCCGCAAAAACTCACCTTTTCTAGCCTTAACCCTTCACTGCCATAAGGCGATCAGCTATTATGAGCGGTACATACTCCACGTCGGCAATGATGACGGCCGCTGGTACAGGCAGAAGAGCGGGCAGGAAGCATCTTTGAATTCTTGCAGGGAGGAATCATGAAGCTCAAAAATATCGGCATAGGCAAACGTCTTGGTTTGGGGTTCGGAGTTCTTGTCACAATCATGGCATTACTCGTCGTGACCGGCATCATGGGTGCGACTCTGCTGAACGAAAAATTCACCCACTTCGTCCAGGTCGACATGACAAAGATAGGATGTGCGACAGCAATCAAAGAAGCCGTCACGGAGATCGACAAGGGCGTGCTCGCCGTAATTGTCTCAAGGGATGAGGCGGCCAGGCAGGATGCCTTGAGAAAGATAGATGCGGCACGAACAAAATACAGGAAGGCCGTCGGAGAGTTGGAAAAGGGGGAGGACCAGGCAGAGGCGCGGAGCCTGATGGCGGCGATCAAGGACCTACTCGCTTCGGGGAAGGGGGTGAATAACCAGGTCGTTCAACTCGGCATGGCAGGGAAGACCGAGGGGGCCTCGTCTTTGTACACGACCTCCACGGCACTCACCGTCCAGAGGTTGAATCAGGCGTGCGATCAGCTCGTGAAGTTTTACGAAGACGGCGTCGGCATGACCTTCGGGAATGCACAGACGTCGTATCATAAGACCCTCGGGATTCTTATCGCGGTGGGGCTTTTCTCGATCGGTCTCGCCATAGCCATGACTATTACATTCGCGTCCGGCATCGTTACTCCAATCCGTGAGGGCATCTCTGCCGTCCAAATGCTCGAGGCAGGCAAACTTAATTTCGACGTCGACCTCGACAGAAAAGACGAGTTCAGAGAACAGTCGGCCGCATTTAAGGGCATGGTAGAGAAGTGGAGGGACATCATAGGAAACGTGAAACGGGTATCGGACAGCGTGGCCGCAGCGGGGACCCAGCTCTCGGCACACGCCGGGCAGATGTCGGAAGGCGCAAGCCGGCAGGCTGAGAGGGCCCATCAAGTGGCGACCGCATCGGAGGAGATGTCACAGACCGTGGAGGACATCGCACGGAATGCCGCAAGCATCGCCTCCACTGCCAACGAAGCCGCATCGACCGCCAAAAGTGGAGGCAAGACCGTTGAAAAGGCAATCAAAGAAGTGAGGGAAATCGCCGGTACGGTTAGTGAATCCGCACAACATATCGGTGCTCTCGATGACCTTTCCAAGAGGATCGGTAACATCATTGGAATCATTAACGAGATCGCGGACCAGACGAACCTCCTTGCCTTGAACGCGGCCATAGAGGCGGCCAGGGCGGGAGAACACGGGAGGGGTTTCGCCGTGGTTGCCGATGAGGTGAGGAAACTCGCCGAGAGAACCACCGGGGCTACCTCAGAGGTAAGCGGCATCATACGAGAAATCCAGACCAAAGTGACAAGCGCAGTCTCATCCATAGATCATGTGAGTTCCAAAGTAGAGAGGGGTGTTGACCTGTCGAGCGAGGCCGGCGTTGAACTGGAGACCATCGTGAAGAGCGTGGCAGATCTTCAACAGATGGTGCAGCAGATCGCAACGGCCATCGAGGAGATGTCGGCGACCTCCGACCAGATCAGCAAAGACATAGAGTCCATTTCCGGCGTATCCACCGACACTTCACAGTCCTCCATCGAGGTACTTAAGGCGTCGAATGAGCTTTCGCGGCTGGGCAACGATCTCCAGGGCATTGCCCGGCAGTTCGAAGTATAAGGAGGATGGCATGAGCGAGGAAGCGCTTCAACTGGTCGCGTTCCGGCCGGCTCACGAGGAGTTCGGCATCGACATCAAGAATGTCCAAGAGATCAACAGAATGATCGACATCACCAGGATACCGAACGCTCCCGCATACGTCGAAGGTGTGGTAAACCTCCGGGGCAAGATCATCCCTATCGTCAGCCTCCGTGCGAAGCTCAGTCTCGGGGAGGTTGAGTGGGACAAGGCGACGCGGATAACGGTCGCGGAGACCGAAGGAATAATCCTCGGCTTCATCGTCGATTCGGTTTCCGAAGTACTCAGGATACAGGATCCGGAAATAGAGGATCCCCTGAGTATCAATGGTGGAAGCGGTTCCGTGTACATCGAAGGTGTGATCAATCTGGCGGACCGGATACTGATACTCCTTGACCTTAATGCCCTGTTAGGAGGGGACTACAGGCTCGCGGCGTAGGGCCGCCTATACAATGGTCAAGAAGCGGAGTCGACATATAGAGGATCTTAATCGAAAAGGAGGCAATTTCATGTTTAGTGACAGGACCCGGGTGTTGATGGATGCAATAAAGAAGATGTGCGCAGCCCATGAAGCGGGCGATATAGACTACGCTATTACCACCGACAAATTCCAAGGCCTCCACAAAGAGATTGTGGAGGCGGTGAACCGGGTCGTCAAGGTCCATACCGGCACTATGCATAATATTGTCGACACTGTCGGTTCCTACGGAGAAGGCAATTTTTCGCGTGTTCTCGAAAAATTGCCGGGTAAGCAATCCGTCGCAAACGAAAAGATAGAGACTCTCAGACGGAACCTGCTTAACCTTGGTGCCGACGCTCAGACGCTCTCCAAGGCAGCCGTCGAAGGCAAGCTCGCCGCGAGGGCAGATGCCGCAAGACATCAGGGCGACTTTCAGAAGATCGTCCAGGGCATGAACGACACCCTCGACGCGGTCCTCGGTCCTTTGAACGTAGCCGCCGAATACATCGACCGTATCTCCAAAGGCGACATCCCAGCGAAAATCACGGACACCTATAATGGGGACTTTAATGAGGTCAAGAACAACCTGAACCAGTGCATCGACGGATTGGGCGGCCTCGTCGAGGCGAACGACGTCCTCCAGAAGATGGCCGAGAACGACTACACGAAAAAGGTCGCGGGCAGCTACATCGGGATATATGCGGAGGTGGGGAATGCCATCAACCTGGTGGCTGACCGGGTAAAGCACGTCATAGATACGGTCAATAACGTTGCCGTGGGCGACCTCCACGACCTCCCCGAGTACCGGGCCATCGGCAACAACGCGGGCAGACGTAGCGAGAACGACAGGCTCGTGCCCTCTGTCATACGCATGATGGAGGCGATCCAGGGACTTATCAGCGACGCGGGCATGCTCTCCAAGGCAGCCGTCGAAGGCAAACTCGCCGCCAGGGCGGATGCGGCAAAACACCAGGGCGACTTTCAGAAGATCGTCCAGGGCATGAACGACACCCTCGACGCGGTCATCGGTCCTTTGAACGTAGCCGCCGAATACATCGACCGTATCTCCAAGGGCGACATCCCGCCGAAGATCACGGACAGCTACAACGGTGACTTTAATGAGGTCAAGAACAACCTGAACCAGTGCATCGACGGATTGGGCGGCCTCGTCGAGGCGAACGACGTCCTCCAGAAGATGGCCGAGAACGACTACACGAAAAAGGTCGCGGGCAGCTACATCGGGATATATGCGGAGGTGGGGAATGCCATCAACCTGGTAATCGACAGGATTTGCCACGTCGTGGACATAGTCAACAACATTGCCGCAGGCGACCTCCACGATCTCCTCGCATGGCGGGCCACCGGCAACGGCACGGGCAGACGTTGCGAGAACGACAGGCTCGCGCCCTCCCTGATACATATGGCGGAAGCGATCCAGGGACTTATCGAAGATATGAACATGCTTTCCAAGGCAGCCGTGGAAGGCAAGCTCGACACACGGGCAGACGTTGCAAAGCATCAGGGCGACTACCGCAAGATCGTGGAAGGAGTGAACGGTACCCTCGACGCGGTCATCGATCCTTTGAACGTGGCCGCCGAATACGTCGAGAAGATCAGCAAGGGCGATATCCCGCCAAAAATCACGGACACCTATAATGGGGACTTCAATGAGATCAAGAACAACCTCAACATCCTCATCGATTCGATGAACGAGATCGCGAGTGCCGCCCGGGAGATCGCAGGGGGCAACCTCATGGTAAAAGTGCAAGAGCGTTCAGACAGGGACGAGTTGATGAAATCGCTCGCTACGATGGTAGAGAGGGTGACCGGCGTGGTGCGTGACGTAAGGAGCGCGGCTGACAACGTGGCCACAGGAGGTCAGCAGATGAGCTCCACTCCCAGGAGATGTCCCAGGGCGCGACGGAGCAGGCGTCGTCGGCCGAGGAAGTCTCATCGTCCATGGAGGAGATGGTATCGAATATCAAACAGAACGCGGATAACGCACAGCAGACTGAGAAGATCGCCCTGAAAGCAGCCCACGACGCGAAGGAAGGGGGCAGCGCCGTAACGGAGACCGTATCTGCCATGAAGGAGATCGCGAACAAAATATCGATCATAGAAGAGATCGCCCGCCAGACCAACCTCCTTGCGCTGAACGCCGCCATCGAGGCTGCCCGGGCAGGAGAGCACGGCAAGGGCTTCGCGGTGGTCGCGAGCGAGGTGAGAAAGCTTGCGGAAAGGAGCCAGGTGGCCGCGGGAGAGATCAACAGACTCTCTGCCACGAGCGTCCAGATCGCGGAGAAAGCGGGCGAGATGCTGACCAGGATAGTACCGGATATTCAAAAGACTGCGGAACTGGTGAGCGAGATCAATGCCGCGAGCGCCGAGCAGAATACGGGCGCCGAGCAGATCAACAAGGCGATTCAGCAGCTCGACCAGGTGATCCAGCAGAATGCGTCCGTGGCAGAAGAGATGGCCTCCACTACCGAGGTAGTTCTTGAGCCAGGCAGAGGAGCTCCAGGAGACGATAAGCTTTTTCAGGATCGCAGACGATGGTGGCGCGGCCAATCGGGCCAAGAAAGCGCCTAAGCAGATCAACACGGCCCCGGTGAATAGCCACCCGAAAGGAACGGGTGCGATCAGGCAGCCGGGAATTGCCCTGAACCTGACGAATTCGGACGGACTCGACGACGAGTTCGAGAGATTGTAAAAAGGAGGTTAGCCCATGAGCGTGCCCTCGATCACCGATACAAGGCAGTACCTCACTTTTCAGCTCGGCGAAGAAGTCTTCGGGCTTGACGTATCCCACGTGAAGGAAATATTGGAGTTCACGACAGTCACCAA
>CAVVPU010000010.1:0-5721 GCA_963750015.1 uncultured delta proteobacterium
GGGCCATACTCGCTCTTTATGCGGTTGAGGTGGTCGACTATGATTCCATAGGCATCGTCCCAGGATACCTGCTCGAAGTCGTAGCTCCCCTTCTCGCCCTTCCTCCTCAAGGGATGGCGGAGGCGATGCTCCGAGTAGACGACGTCGGGTGAGTGCTCTCCGAGGGGACAGATGATGCCCATGGGCGAGCCTTCATCCGGCCGAACTTTGACGAGCGCACCGGCCGCGTCAAAGCTCGCAATGATCCAACAGCCTGCGCTGCAGACTCCGCATATGCCTCTTCGTTCACGGGTTATTGATGGCACGGTCTCGTCCTTCGGCTTTCGTAAACAAGTGTAATACCCGCCTGCCGTCATTTCCAGATAAAGAGGGGGGATCGATATTCTGCTTGCAGAAAGGAAAAACAGATGGTAATGATTGGGGACAGGCAAGGAGCGGATGGATGACGAAGGCAATCACGTTTCTCATTATGGCAATGACGTTATTTTTAGCGCTGACCGGTTGCTCGGGCCGGCCTTACAGTAACTTCGACCAGGAGATGGACACGATCGTCACCCGATTCGTCCAAAATGACAAATCGGTGAAGAACTGCGCTCTCTCGGTGATGAAAGGCGATGGCACCTTATCCTGGTCCGGTGCCTCCGGGATCGCCCACGAAAATGGGACGGCCCCCATGACAAAGGATACGCCCATCTACATAGCGAGCGTGACGAAGCTCTTCACTGCGACGGCCATAATGCGCCTCTACGAACAAGGAAGAGTCTCCCTCGACGATCCCATGGCCCTCTACCTCCCCGAAGGGCTCATAAAGGGCATACATGTATATGGGGGAAAAGACTACTCCCGTGAAATAACCATCAAACAGCTTCTGTCCCACACTTCGGGAATCGCGGACTACTATGACGAAAAACCGAAAGGAGGCAAAAGTCTCTTCGAGATGCTCCTCGAAGAGCCGGGGCGGCCGTGGACCGTCGATGAGACCATAGAAAGGGCCAGGGACGATCTGCGGCCCAATTTTCCGCCGGGCAAGAGCTTATCCTATTCCGATACCAATTTCCAATTGCTCGGAAAAATCATTGAGAAAGTCACCGGGAAGCCCCTTCATGAGGTGTTCGAGGAATTCTTCTTCCGTCCTCTCGGCCTTACCCATACGTGGATGGTCGGCCGCTCCGAGCCGCTCGCTCCATGCCCTGCCCCCGCCGATGTCTTTTACAAGGGCACGAATATCACAAGAGCGCGCTCCAACGGCGCCTACTGGGCGGATGGAGGGATCATCTCCACTGCCGACGAGATGATCATTTTCCTGAAGGCCCTCAACAAAGGACGGATCCTTCACAAAGAGACAGTCAAAATGATGCACGACTGGCAGAAACTGCGCTTTCCACTCGAATACGGTTACGGGACTATGCGCTTCAAACTGCCCCGGCTGCTGTCGAAATTGACCGGCATTACCCCCCTGTGGGGCCATTCGGGCTCGACGGGTTCATTCCTCTATTATTCCGAAGAGCAGGACCTCTACATGGCAGGAACCGTGGATCAGGCCGATTCGAAGATCGGACCTTTTAGTCTGATGCAAAAAGCGATGAAGGCTGCGGCAAAGCACGCTCGAAAAGGGTCCTGAGTCCTAATTCTGAATTAAAGGCCCAAACCCGTTACGCAGTGAACTTTGGCTTCGAAATCTGATGTTACGGGGCTTCGTCTGCGCACTAAGATACGTAATTATTACGTAATAATTACGTAATGTTAGGATAAAATGTGTGATTACAAGACATTACCCCATAAGCGTTCCCGAAGAGGCTTGCCTGTTCCCTAAAGTCATCCCCCTGACCTCCGATAAGCTATAACAGAATTATATCTTGCGGGGGTGCATACGATGAAATTTCTGTTGAACATGAAGATAGGGACAAGGCTCTTCCTCGTTGCCTCGTTCACGGCGCTCCCGGTCCTTTTCGCCCTCATCACCCTTGTCCTTTCGAAAGGCATCGTCGTTCCTCTTCTCCTTTTGACCGTCGCTCTTGTCCTTTCTTTTCTTTCGGTCACGGTGGTCGCGCGGTCGATTGTCGGCCCTTTGAGGTCGGCCCAGTATGAGCTTGAGGCGGTGCTTCGCGGCGACCTCACCCACCGGATAGCTGTCCACGGAATTGACGAGACGAGCAAACTCGGGAAGAGCTTCAACGAGGTTCTGGACAAGTTCAACGAATCAATGAAACAGTTCGCCCGAAGCAGCCAGGTCCTGTCCCGTACTTCTTTCGGTCTGGACAGCGGTTCTAAAACCATGCTCGATGAGGTCAAGAGGGCTTCTCTCGAGGTCAACTCGGCAGCGAGCGCGAGTGAGCAGATGGCGACCACCTCCGCAGAAATCGCCAGGAACTGTGTCTCCGCGGAGAGGAATTCCTTGGACGCCAACAACGCTGCTATAGACGGACAGAAAATCATCGACGAGACCGTATCGGTAATGAACCGGGTGAACGACATGGTAAAGACGTCGGCCCAGATCGTCGAGGGTCTGGGGAGCCGTTCGGAACAGATCGGCGCGGTCATCGACCTCATCAATGACATCGCGGACCAGACAAATCTTCTCGCCCTCAATGCCGCCATCGAAGCAGCTCGGGCGGGCGAGCACGGCAAAGGCTTTGCGGTCGTGGCCGACGAAGTGCGGAAGCTCGCCGAGAGAACTACGTCGGCCACTAAGGAGATAGGGGATACCATCAAGGTTATGCAGTCCGAAGCACGCCAGGCCGTGTCGGCAGCGGAAAGAGGGAAAGAGGAGGTCGAGCTCGGACTGGAAGAGACGAAGAAATCCGGGGATTCCTTCAAAAAGACCCTCTCCCGGATCGACGTGGTCTCCGGAGAGATCCGCCAGATCGCCGTTGCATCGAATGAGCAATCGGCCACCGTGGAGGAGATCGCCAGGAACATACAGCAGATATCTTCCGTCATGGAGAACGCAGCCCAAAACGCCGAAGGGAACTCCCGGACCGCAACCGAGCTTTCGGGCCTCTTCGTCGGGCTGAACAAAGTCATCGGAAACTACAGGTTCTCCACCTTCGAAGAGGCCGAAAGCCTCGTCAAGGAGGCAGCGGCTTTCGTGAAATCGGCAGGCGTCGAAAAAGGGATGGAGGAACTGAACAATCCGAAGGGGCGCTTCGTGAAGAACGGCATCTATGTGACCGGCCACAGGACCGACGGCGTCATACTCGCAAACCCTTTCACCCCTCACACCATCGGGGGCGCCCCCAAACCGGGCCATCCGACCTACGAGATGAACCGGAAGTGCAACGAGGTTGCCAAAGCCGGGGGTGGCTGGCACGAATACGAGCTCATCAGCCCTCTCACCAATACGAAAGTGAGGAAAAGATCGCGCATCGAGCCGGTTCCGGGAACCAATGTTTATGTGATGTGCGGAATATCCCTGTGAGAGAAAGGCCGTCACGGCCTCTGCACGGCACGCCAAGGCATCGGGTAAAGGTTTTGCTGCCCCGACCGCCTTGGCGTGCTGCGTGAGGGCCCAAAAGGCTTTAAGGAGGTCCCTTCACTCGCTATCCCAATGCACATCCGCCTGATTGCCGCACATTGGCAAGAGCGCTATAATGAAGCTCTGAGAAATGACGAGTGCTTCTGTTTGAATGGGACCCGGAGAAGGCAAAAGAAAATCTTGCAACGCACGACGTCTCTGTTGACGAAGCAAGCACGGCTTTCCGAGATACTTTATCACTAACTATTTACGATCCACTTCATTCCGAGCAAGAAAACAGATTCGTCTTAATCGGAAGTTCTCATAAAAACCGTCTTCTGGCAATTGTTCATACGGAAAGAGGCGACAACATCAGGCTGATCAGTACAAGAAAGGCATCCAAAAAGAAAAGGAAGCACTATGAAGAGAATACAAAACGATCCGAACATGCTTGAAGAATATGACTTCAGCACGGGCGTTCAGGGGAAGTACGCAAAACGGTATGAGGAGGGAACGAACGTTGTGGTCATCGAGCCGGACGTTGCGAAAGTTTTCCCTGACCACGACGCCGTGAACCAAGCCCTAAGATCGTTGGCGGGGATGCACCCGTCCCCCACCCCTCCCGGACCGACCCTCTCACCGTGGGGAACTTGACATGCGCAAGTATGGTTCCAGTATCCTGTTCCTGTCTGCCTGCGTTCCGTCATAGGCTATGGAGACGATGGGAATGGCCAGATCTCTTTCCACCTTTTTGTAGATTGCTTCGCTGATCAGTCCGGGGCAGCAAAAGAGCGGGTATACGTGGACGATCAGCTTCAAGTCGGGATAATTCTCACGCAGGTAATAGACCTTGAGAAGGTTCTCCGATGTTTCGCCCCCGTGCCTGATGGATAAGTTATGGCGCCGCAAATATACATAAGGATCGTCTTTGAGGGTGAACCCTTCGTCCTTGAGGAGGGGACGGGCAATCCTGGTCAGTTTTCGGCCGAGTAGGCTGAGCGTGCCATAAAGGGCTTTATCCCGAAGCAAGCCCAAATAGCTGCCGTCAAGCCACTGGCTCTTGAAGTATGCCCCCGCCAAAAGGTCCATCGTATCGATAAAGGGTATGGTGACCGCCTCGGCGCCGGCCCGTTCCAGTCGCCGGACAAGGTCCTGGTTGAAGACGTCGTTGTCGCGCACATATATGTCTCCCACGATCCCCACCTGGGTCAGCCTGACGTCGGTCGCCTCGATGGCCTTAAGGTCCCTCACAATCTCCCGAAAGACCTCTTCCTTGGACGTTCCTTGTCTGAAGGCTGTAAACAGGCTTTCTTCCGCTTTTTGAACGAGCCTGTCCGTTGCTCCGGGAGTCTTTTCCCGCGGCCTCACCTGGTGTGTCATCTTCTGCAGCAGCCCCGAAATCAGCCAGGCCCGGTAAAGGTCTACCAGGAGCTCCAAAGGCAAATCCACGGGGAGATAGGGGCTGACTCTTACTTCCACCTGTTCCAGGCCATGGCCCATCTTTGTCAGGGTCTGCCTTAACATGACCGGATACTGGGGGAGGTTGCATGAAATCCGGCTATCGGCGTTGCAAAAGATGGCGACCTGCTCCGGACGGAGAGAAAGGGTTGGTATGGTGTGGAGGACCCCCTGAGTGAGGATGGAGATCGGCAGACACTGGCCGTCATTCAGTTGGATGCTCCGCGATATCGTCTCCGGGGTTTGCACAATGAGCTCGGCCCTGATACCCGAGCGATTGAGTATTGCCTGCATCAGGCGTGAGTTGAGGTGATCGTAGTCCGATAGCAGGTACGTTTTGTCGGAAAAGGACCTTTTGAGCTCTACCCTCGGGCGAATTTTCTGCGTGGCCGTTCCCCGGAAATTGCGGAAGGTCTCGATAGCCGCTTCCAGGCGGGTATCGTAGCCCTCGCCTGCCTCATGCTCGTCCAGTTGCAGGATCAGGTAGGGCTTGTGGTAATAATCCATGATGTCTTTGAAATAGGAGAGGACGAAAGAATCGGGTGAACATTTGAACGCGGTGAGGTAGATAGGGAACAAACCTTTCGTTTTAGCCACTATTTCCGCGGTCTTTATGATCCTGTTACCATAATGCCAGTGGTTGAGCCGGACAAAATCCCGCCCCGCATCGATCTCGCGCTCATCAACGGGGATCATGTCCATATAGAACGATTGAATGCCCATTTGTGCCAGGCGGTCGGGAATTCCCTTATTCAGAGACTGATTCAGAACCAGGTACGGTCGCCCGATCAGGGCAACCGCTATGTCGT
>CAVVPU010000011.1:0-4802 GCA_963750015.1 uncultured delta proteobacterium
TCATTGTCGGTGTCTGCCCAACCTGAAGGACCTGAAGTCGATCTTTGAAATGCCCCAGTACATCAAGTGGCAGAGTTTCCGGGAGTCCGAAGATTCCCGCAATGTCGGCCTGGCACTGCCTCATTTTCTCTTGAGGCTTCCCTTTGGGCCCGATACGGTGCCGGCGAAGAGTTTCAATTACAAGGAGAATGTTTCCGGGGGGAACAAGAGTTTCCTTTGGGGCAACGCGGCCTTCGCCTTCGCCTCGCGAGTCAGTGACAGCTTTGCCCAGTACCGCTGGTGTGCCAACATTATCGGTCCCCAGGGCGGCGGCGCCGTCGAAGACCTGCCCGTCTATCAGTATGAGGCCATGGGCGAGCTCCAGTCGAAGATACCCACGGAGATACTCATCTCAGAACGGCGGGAGTTCGAGCTGGCGGAGGAAGGCTTCATCGGCCTTACCATGAGAAAGGGCAGTGACAACGCGGCCTTCTTCTCGGCCAACTCCGTTCAGAAACCGAAGGTCTTTGCCAACACGCCCGAGGGCAAACAGGCAGAGACAAATTACAAGCTGGGAACCCAGCTCCCTTACACCTTTGTCGTCAGCCGTCTGGCCCATTATCTGAAAGTGATCCAGAGGGAGAACATCGGAACCTGGAAGGAAAGGGGCGATCTGGAAAATGAACTGAACACCTGGATAGGCCAGTACGTCGCCGACCAGGACGGTGTCTCACCGGGCGTGCGGAGCCGCCGGCCCTTAAGAAAAGCCCAGGTAACCGTCACCGACGTGGAAGGAGATCCGGGTTGGTACCGGGTGAACCTGACGGTACAGCCCCACTTCAAGTACATGGGCGCTTCATTCACCCTGTCCCTGGCGGGTAAACTCGAAAAGAAGTGAAGAGAGAAACCAGGGACATAGAGCCCGATATCACAGTTAATTAAGGAGAATGCACGATGGCAATGACAATTTACGCGAAGGTAACAGGAAAGAATCAGGGTGACATCGAAGGAGATTGCACTCAGAAGGGCCGGGAAAAGCTCATCATGTGCTATGAGATGGAGCACAATGTGGAGATACCCAGGGACACCCATTCGGGCCTGCCCACAGGCCAGAGGATACACAAACCCCTCAAGTTAGTCACCAGCATGGGCAAACAGACGCCGAAGATTTTTCAGGCGTGCTGTTCAGGCGAGCATTGCGACGTGGAGCTTACTTTCTTCCGGATCAGCGAAAAAGGGCTGGAGGAGAAGTACTTTACGATCAAGTTGAAAGAGGCGATCGTCGTCGACTCCCGCGAGTTCTTCCCGTACACCTTCCTGGAGGAGAACAAACCATACAAACACATGCAGGAGATCTCTTTCACGTACGCCGACATCATCTGGACCTATACGCCGGACGGCATCGAATGCGAAGACAGCTTCGCCGCACCCAAGGCGTAATGAGCATCCGTGCCTTTTAACAAAGCATCCGCGGCGGGTCCCGGGTAGAGATCCCGTCATGGGCCCGCCCGGTGCTTTGTCTGGGAGGCGTTAAGGTAGAGAAATATGATAGAGGAAGCCCTTCTTGAAAGAATCAGGCACCTGGAAAAAGCACCGGCGGCCCGTGGAGCGAGGGACCTCTCTCTTGGTGTGCGTTCCGTTATGAACCATCTCGAGAAGATGTTGAACACCCGTCAGGGAAGCGTTCCCATCGCGGACGACTATGGCATGCCCGATCTGACGAATTTTCCCGGTGAGGACCTCACGGCTGCCGCGGACGAGCTACAGCAGGTCATCGAGAAGGTCATACGGAAGTACGAGCCCCGGTTGGAAAAGGTGGCGATTGTCTTCGAGCCGAGGCCCGGAGAAACGACGTTGCTCCGGTTCAAATTGGAAGGGGCCACGGGCGACGAGCGGAACGGCTCCATCCCCGTTGTCCTGGAAACCGTGGTCACTGCCGAAGGGGCAGTCCGGGTGGAGGAGTAGATAGGTACCAGGCATGTTTAACAAATTTTACGAGCAGGAGCTCCAGAACCTTCGCGGATTGGCCGTAGAATTCTCAAAGGCCCATCCGGCAACCGCGCCCATGCTGAGCGGCCCCACCGCCGACCCGGACGTGGAGCGCCTTCTCGAGGGCGTGGCCTTTCTGACAGGGCTTCTTCACCAGAAGACGCGGGATGATTTTCCGGAAGTCGTTCACTCCCTGTTGAATGTCATTTTCCCCCATTATGTCAGGCCTATCCCGGCGACGTCCATCGTCGTTTTCTATCCCAAACCGAACCTGCCGGAAACGGTCGCCGTGAAAAAGGGCACGTCCCTGGCCTCAGTCCCCGTCGACGGCACGCACTGTATCTTTCAGACGGCCTTCGATATCGATGTCCATCCCCTGCAACTCGTCTCGGCGGAACTTATGCAGTCTACGGGGCAGACGAGCCGCATTCGTCTTCAAATGGAGCTGCCCGGGCCGGACCTTTCACGGTGGAAGCCCCGCCGCCTCGGATTCTTCATCGGCGGCAGCCATACGGAAGCGACGGACCTATTCATGCTCCTGACCCATTACCTGGACCGGATCGTCCTCAATCCCGGAAGCGACGGCCGGCCCTGCACCCTGCCGCCTTCGGCCCTCAAGCTTGCCGGCTTCGACAGGTTGAACAACCTTCTTTCATACCCTGCCAACGCCTACGCAGGGTACCGGATACTGCACGAATATTTCGTCCTTCCCCGAAAGTTTACCTTTTTGGAGCTGCAGGGTTGGGAGAACTGGATCGACCGGGGGAAAGGCAAACAGTTCGAGATCGTTTTCGAGCTGCGACAGGCCCCGGTTGCACTGCCCAAGATCACGAAAGATCATTTTATCCTCAATGCCACACCGGTCATCAATCTTTTCAAGCACGAGGCAGACCCCTTCGTATTCGACCATCGCCTCGAAAAGATACGTGTTCAGCCGGCCGGGAAGAACCCGCACCATTATCAAGTCTTCAGTGTGGACAGTGTGACGGGCTTTGCCCAGGGGAGCGTGGCCCGGAAGGATTACACCCCCCTGGAGCTCTTCCGGCATCAGGACGGCCGATCTAACGCGTACGAGGTAAGTTACGGCCGGTCGCCAATCACCGATGCACCGGAGGTTTTCGTCTCCTTTGCTTATCCCGCCGATGGACCGGAACCAATCAAAGAGACTCTTTCCATCGGCCTGACCTGCACCAACGGCGACCTTCCCGAGCAATTGCAGCTCGGGGACATTTCAGTCCAGACCTCCGACTCGCCGGGGCTTCTGACCTTTCGGAACGTCATACCTCCGACTTCGTCCATTGACCCTCCTCTGGGAAACAACGCAGCCTGGCGCTTTCTGGCCCATCTTTCCCTAAACTACCTGCCAATGGCGAACGCGGAGAACCTGCGGGAGCTTCTGCAGCTCTATCTGTTCCCTGAAGCGAGGGACAAGACCAAGGTGACCGCCAACCTCAAGCGAATCGAAGGTATCATCGGTTTTCAGACCGAACCCACCGACCGCCTGGTGCAGGGCATGGTCCTCCGGGGGCAAACCCTGACTCTGTCGGCACGGCAGGATCATTTTGCCGGCTTGGGCGATCTTTATCTTTTCGGCAGCGTCCTGGACGCTTTCTTTGGCGTCTACAGCAGTATGAACGCGTTTACGCAGTTTGAGTTGAAAGAAAATCTCTCTGGAGAATCATTCTTATGGCCGGCGAAACTGGGAGACAGACCCCTTACCTGAAGGAACAGCTTCTGGACGAGGGACACCGTTTCTCCTTCATCCAGGCGGTTCGCTTCCTGCTCTTTTCGATGGGCCGCGAGGGCGGTCCTGATACGGATGTTGAGGAACTTCTAAGACGCATCCACACCGGGCCCGAGCTTTCCCTCGCCTTCCCGGAAGCGGATGTGACATCGGTGAAGGCACTGCCTGGCGAGCCCAGCCGTTTTTCGGTTACCGCCACCTTTCTGGGCCTTTACGGTACAGGGTCTCCCTTGCCGACATTCTATACGGAGGACCTCCTCCAGGAACAGGCCCAGGATCGCACCACGAGTCGCGATTTCATCGATATCTTCAACTCACGCCTCTATTCGCTCTATTTTGCCGTTTGGGCTCAATACCGACTGTTCTACAAAATAGGCGAAGCCCGGGACAACGATGCCTTGCATCGCCTCTATTGCCTGCTCGGGTTCGAGGGACCTGCCTTGCGGGAGGGCCTGGATGATGCCTACGGCCTTATCCGCTACACCGGTCTTCTGAACCAGCTTCCCCGTTCGGCGGAAGGGTTGCGGGCCCTTCTGACCGACAACCTCGGCGAGGCCGTGGAGATCGAACAGGCCGTGGAGCGGATGGCGTCCATTCCGGAAAATCAGCGTTTCTCTCTCGGGAGATCAGGAAACCTGTTGGGACGGACAGCCTATCTAGGCCGTGAGATCGCCGACAGGATGGGCAAATTCCGGGTACATATAGGCCCCTTGTCGGGCGATGCCTTCGAAAGACTCCTTCCGGACAAGCCCCTCTACCGAAAAATGTGCAACCTGGTCCACTGCTACACGGACCAGCCTCTCATCTGGGACGCCGACATCACTCTGGCCCAGGAAGACCTGACCGTGGCCCGTCTGGGTGACGGTCCCTGGTCGCAGCTCGGGTTTAACACGTGGGTCTATTCGGGACCGCCGCCGGAGGATGGGTCGCTCCGGTTGAGGTGTGCGTCAATGTAAACGATTCAGGCTGCCCCCATCGGAAGTCACGGGCAGCACATGAAAAACTTAGGCTAGGAAGGAGCCAACTCATGGTCAACGTCGATATCAAGTCCCTTTTGCTGCATCTGAACAGCCTTTGCACCACTGCCTTG
>CAVVPU010000012.1:0-65841 GCA_963750015.1 uncultured delta proteobacterium
CTAGACCCACCTTGGCCGGATCGGCCACAAAGCCGAAGAAGCGCTCCATATCGGCATAGGCCCTGTTGATGGTGGGGTCGTAGATGTCGGGCTTCAAAACGCCTGATTTCAAATTGTCGAGGATTACTCTTTTTGGCACTCCACCGAAGAAGGCGAAAGCCCGCTCGTGGCAGTCGAGCCACATGTCGATGTCTTGATGGAAGACGAAGCGGACGAACTTGTGGCGGCTCGAAGAAAGGGTCATGATGAAGGCCCAGGCCTTGTGTCTCTTCCTCTCGGCATCGTACATAAGCCCCGCGAAACCGAAGTCCACTTGCGCCTCAAGGCCGGGAGGGGTCTCGATGCGGACCGTGGCCTTGGTCCTGCCGAAGGCGAACTCCGCGCGAAGATAGCGCTTGATCGTCGAGTAGCCGACGTGGATGCCGTGGTTCTCCTTAAGGAGCCTCCACACCTGCTTACCTGTCATCTCCTTGTCATCGAGGGCTCTTCGATCTCGTCCCTGTGACGATTGATGAGATCGAGGGCCGGCGTCTCGAAGGAGCATGCCTGGGCACCCAAGAGGCCCCTCAATTTACCCACGAGCTCCTGCTCATCGGGCAAAAGTCCCGATTGCGTGATCCCCAGGGTTTCCGCGATGCCGACGTACTTTCTCACGGTCTTTCTGTCCAACCCCAAGGACCTGCTGATGTGCTGGATCTTCATTCCTTTGTGCCACTGGTAGATGGTCTCCACAACCTCGTTCATCGGTATATCCCTCCTTGCCATGATCCCTCCTCACTCCGCAAGGAGTGGCAGAAATCATGCCTATTCGTGTCCACCTTCGGAGGCGGAACAAAGTGGGGAATTACCTTGGCCCTGCTACTGTGGAATTACCTTGGCCCCGATGGCCCCAAAGTGGGTATATACCATGGCCCTCGACACTTAGAATCAACACGACGTCTCTTGCTGATTGTCCGTTGCACCTCATAATGATACAATGAAGAAAGGATTTGAAGGCAATTGTCATGAAGAGGAAGGAACCATGAACGAAAAAGAATATGCGCAGGTAATCGCTCAGGCCCTGGAAGCCCTGGGAAGAACGGTCGAGGATCTAGAAAGGGCCCTTTTCTCGCCGAGCAAGCGTCTCATGAACGAAACAAAGAAGAACCTCACCTCAAACGTCAAGGCGAGCGTCCCCCTGTTCGAAGAAATGACGAAAAAAAGCGAAAAAAGCGCCCTCGATCGACGGTTTATCGAACTCCTCCCCTCGCTCCAACGGATTGAAAGGGCGGTCGAGGACCTTCTCGGCGGCGTGCAGAAAGCCGTAGATGACAAGGTCCCACTGACGGACAAAGCCCTCAGCGAAATAAGCGAGATGATGGCTCTCCTGAAGGACCTGGCGCGGGACACGCATGACGTCGTCTCCACGAAGAGCGCCCATTTTCGCACCTATGCCATTTCCTCGGTTGAACATCTTTCTCAAAGGGCGTGTGAGTGCGGCCTCGATCACCAGCAGCGTTCGGTCACAGGTGTCTGTTCTCCAAAAGCGTCATTTCTCTATCTCGACATCTTGGATTCTATCAAAAGGATCGCTCAGGAACTCGGCGTCCTTTGCCGGAAGGCGTAGGTTCTAGTGCTTCCCTCGATAAAGAGCCTCCATGAACACATCAGGAGGCTCCCGATCATTCGCCGGATTTCGGAGGCCCGATTCGCGGGGGCGGTTTTCCTCGTAGGAGGCGCAATAAGAGAACTTGCACTGGGCAGGGCCGCGAAGGATTATGATTTCGCCCTCGAGCGGCCTGAGGACCTGAAGGTATTCAACCGGATATTCGGGGCGCCGAGTTTCCTTCTCGGAAAAAAGCCTATCCAGACCTACCGGATTATCAACGGGCAGATCGCTCTCGACCTCACGATCCTCGAAGGCGCAATAGAAAGAGACCTTCTTCGCCGTGACTTTACCATGAACGCTATGGCCTACGATATCGGGCAGGGTCTTCTTATGGACCCCCTCGGAGGCTGGGACGACATGAAAGAAAGGGTCGTACGCTGTCCCGGAGCGCAAGCCCTCAGGGAGGACCCCTTGCGGATGCTCAAGGCGATCAGGCATCTCACGGCTTTACCGGATTTTGTCATGGCTCCGGAAGTGTGGGCGAGCATCACCGAGCTTCGGGGACTTATAAGGGAAACTGCGGCAGAAAGGATCAAATACGAGCTGGATCTGATCGTACTTTCGAAGAATACCCACAGGGGGATCGAGATGCTCGCCGATACAGGCCTTCTCTTCGAGATAGTCCCCGAACTCATGCCTCTTCGGAAGATGGATAGGGAAAGGGGCCTGAAACCGGCAGCCTTTGACCATACCGTGAGAGGCTTCAAATATATGGGTAGAGCGCTCAGGTTTTGCCCACTCGAGGAAAAATCGGCAAAACAAGTGGGTTATGCCTTGCTCTTTCACGATCTGGGCAAGGCACGGACATACTCTTACGACGAGGAGAAAGACCGGGTCCACTTCTTTCATCACGAGCGCTATTCCCGTGAGATGGCGGCATCCATCATGGAACGGCTCAGATTCAGCTCCTCGGAAACAAAGGCTGTATCCAGCCTGATAGAGAACCATATGCGTCTTTTTCTCATCAGTAACAAGGAAGCCTCGGAAAAGGCGACGAGAAGGCTCGTTTACAAAATGGAGGAGCTTACCCCCTCGCTCGTCTGTCTCACCCTTCTCGATCTCTATGGGAGTTCTGAAGGAAAGGAGAACGCCTCAACCCGTCAGGTCAAGAATCGCTGCAGGGAAGTGCTCGCGACCTACGAGGAGTGGAAGAAAACCCCTCTTCCCAGGATAGCGACGGGCAGGGACCTCATGGAACTGGGATTCCGAGAAGGGCCGAGCCTCGGCAGGGTCCTCGGGGAGATCCGGGAAAAGCAGATCGCCGGCGAGATTACAAACAGGGACGAAGCCCTGGAGTACGCAAGGACGCAGAAGGGGTCGTGAACCTTAGCCCCATAATGCTTAAGTCCCCATTCTTTCGACCGACAAATTGTAATGGAGATCATCACGGCAACGACACATTTTGCTTGAATTCTCTTTACAACATCTGGTAATGTTCTTCATTGGCTGGGGTAGTACAAACGTTGGTCACGTGCTGGCCTATTGAAGAGGGAGGGCAATAATAGTGAAAAGGATGCTCGTATCGCTTATTGTGGCGATGGCGCTCACAGGTTCGGCCTGGGCGGCCGATAATTCGGCCCCTCCGGCCGCGGCGGCTCCTCCCGCGGCTCCGGCGCCCGCGGTGCAGCCCGCGAGTGTTGAATCCACGTACCAGATCGGAATCGGGGACGTACTTAATATTTCAGTGTGGAAGGACGAGGCTCTGACGAGGGATGTCACGGTCCTGCCGGACGGTACGATTTCTTTTCCCCTCTTGGGACTGCTGAAAGCGGCAGGTAAAACCGTCGGTCAGTTCAAGACGGAGCTGGTGGAACGTATGTCCCAGTATGTGACGGACCCCGTGCTCAACCTGGAGGTCAAGCAGGTCAACAGCTTGATCATCTACGTGATCGGCAGGACGAATACTTCGAACAGGTTCGTGCTCAACTCGAACGTGTCGGTCCTGCAGGCCCTCGCCATGGCGGGCGGTCTCAACCCTTTTGCAAAGAGAAACAGCATCAAGATCTTCAGGAGCAACGGCGGCGTAACGAAGACCTTCCCCTTTCAGTATGATGAAGTGGTAGAGGGGAGGCACCTGGAAGAGAACATAGAGCTCGAGCGGGGTGATGTAATTGTTGTGCCGTAGGCCGGCAGTCCGGATAGGTCTTTTTCTCGTCGCAGCAGCCCTCGTACCTGTCATGGCAGGGGCGGCAGATTTTCGCCTTATCCCCTCCATCGATCAACAGCTGCAATATAGCGACAACATCTTTTTTCAACCAGACCATCCGATCCACGACTATAAAAGTTATACGATAGGTGGTCTGCAGCTTCTCGACAAGACGGAGACCCTCACACTCGACACGCAGGCCCAGGTCGCCCAGTCGCTCTACGAGCACAGCACGGGTCTCAACTCCACTGACGTGTTGAGCCACGGTACGGCCAGCTACTCCCTCACACCCAAGCTCAATTTGTCAGGAAGAGCCGCCTATAACCGCGATTCCCAGCCCGACCAGGAACTTGCAACGACGGGCCTCATTCTCTACGGATTAAAACGGGAGTTTTACACCTACGGCGCCACGACCGGCTACCAGATGACCCCGCTGACCCAGGCTTCCCTCAGCTACGACCACGGCGTGGATCATTATTATCCAGGTCCGGCTGCTCCCGGTGTTGCCGCAACCCCGGTTTCAGACCAGACCTACGATACGGCCGGCCTCTCTTTCCAGCGCGACCTGACGAAACTCCTTCCGCTCCTGAACGGGCTTCTCAACCTGAACTATGCCCGGTACTCCTACACAACCTCGGAAGCAAACAGTTACGAGGCCACGACCGGCTTCAGCTATGCTCTTCATGAGAAATGGTCGGTCCAGTTAACGGCGGGCGGACGGCGAACCGACACAACCTTCGATACGTTCCTGGGGAAGTTGACAAATACCGGGTATGGCTACGTAGGCAATGCCAGCGTCAATTACAAAGGAGAGGCCACCACCGGCACTTTCACCGCAAGCCGTGACATTACGCCGTCAAGCGGCCAGAGCGGCCCTACAGAGAGGACCTCCTTTATCTTCTCGGCAAACCGCAAATTCACCTACGAGTTCAGCGGCTTATTCTCGGCCTCCTACTTCATCAACAGATCGAACGGAGGAGGTCTTTCGGCCACCCCTCTCAATCAGGACACCTTCAGCTTCTCGCCGGGGGTGCACTACGATTTCAACAATGATATGTTCCTCGAGGGCACATACACCTATGCACGGGTCAAGGATAATGAAGCAGGGACGACGGCGAACAGAAATCTCTTTCTCCTTCGCTTCTTCGTGCAGCACGCGATACTTGAATAGATGGGGGTAAAGAGTCGGGTTGCGTACGGGAAGGCAAGCGGGGATGAAGGAGCACGTGGATACAGGGATAACGGATTGCCGTCCTGACGATAGCACCATTACATTTGTACATGCAGAGAGGCTATCATTTCCCGGGTCGCTGCATAGAAATTAAAAAGCATGAGGGGTCCAATCGATGGAAGAGGATGTCAAGACCATTGGTGATTATCTAGATACGTTGAAAAGGAGGAAGTGGAGCCTCGTGCTGCCCATCGTCATCCTCTTTGCCATTGCCTTTGTTGTTGCGCTTTTCTATCCGCGCACGTATAGATCGACCTCCACCATCCTCATCGAGGATCAGGACATCCCTCGTGATTTCGTCGTCAGCACGATCACCGGGTACGCGGAACAAAGGCTCCAGTCGATCAATCAGAGAATCATGAGCTCTACAAGACTGATCCAGATCATGAATCAGTTCAACCTCTACAGCGACCTTCGGAAGAAAATGACCACCGACGAAATAATCGAGCTTATGCGAAAGGACATCAAGTTGCAGACCATCAGCTCCGATGCGGTCGATAGGAGGTCGGGACGTGCGGCTACTATCGCTTTTTCCCTCTCCTATGATGGGAGGGACCCTGAAACGGTCCAACGTGTTTCCAACCAGCTCGCCACTCTATATCTGGAAGAAAATCTCAAGGCGAGGACCGAACAAAGCGAAGGAGCCTCACGCTTTCTACAGGACGAAGCCAATACGATGCAGCAGAGACTCGCCGGACTGGATGCAAAGATAGCCGCCTTTAAGGGACGCAATATCGACGCGCTTCCCGAGCTTACTCAGGTAAACTATCAGAGCATGGACCGCGTCGAGCAAGATCTCGGAAAGTTGAAGGACGAACTCAAGACGCTCAGGGAGAAGGAGGAATACCTTCAGACGCAGCTCGCCACGATACCGGCCGAAAGTAACACCCAGGACAAGGATATGCTCAAGGACCTCAAGGCCAAACTTGTCCAGCTTCAGAGCCGCTATTCCGACCAGTACCCGGATGTGGTAAAAACCAAGCAGGATATCGCGGAGCTTGAAAAACGCGTGGCCCAGACCGCACCTGGGAATTCGACTCATCCGAAGGGCCCTACTTCTGTCGCCAACCAACCTGACAATGCCGTCTATGTCACCCTCGCCTCCCAGCTTGCCGGTGTCCAGTCGGATATCGACTCCGTGAAACGGCAGGTAATCGACGCGCAGAACAAGCGCGACCAGTATGAGCGCAGGGCCGCTGCGGCCCCCAGGGTCGAGGAGACCTACAGGGCCCTCATGACCGAACGCAACGACGTCGAGGCCAAATATAACGACCTCACCAAGAGGACGATGGAGGCCAACGTCTCCCAGGGTCTCGAAAAGCAGCAGATGGGTGAGCGTTTCACGCTGATCGACCCGGCAAGACTTCCCGAGAAACCGGTGAGTCCGAACGTCCCCGCCATCCTGCTCATAGGGGTATTCCTCGGCATCGCCGGTGGGGTGGGCAACATTTCTCTCAAGGAATACGGTGACCAATCTGTCCGGAGCCCCGCGGCCCTTTCTGCTGCCACGGGCTTTCCGGTAATCGGATCGATTCCGCTCATCGTTACCGAAGAAGACCGACAAAGGGGCCGGGGAAAGCGCAGAAAAATAGTCGCGGCTGCCGTTGTCATCTTCGTTGGTGCAGTCGTTTTCTTCCATTTCTTTATCATGGATCTTACTGTTCTCTGGGCCGTACTCTCGCGCCGGCTCATGTTCTAATAGGCCGGGTAACCTGGAAAGGAAGGGTGCAGACAAGTGCGAAAAATTTGGAACCCGCTCAAGACGACCAAGGAAAAGGATACGGGTAAGATTCAGACCGTGCTCGCCAAACCGGTTCAAAGTCCGGCCGATGTAGTGAGAAAAGAGGCTTGCGGCTGGGTGTCGCCCAATTATGACAAATCCAGGACTATGTATCTGAACCCCCTAACCGCAGCATCCAACAGGTGCGTGGCGGCCCTGCCCAATGCGGGGGACACGGAGGCGTATAAGGTCATCCGTACACAGATCCTCCAAATGGGACAGGAAGGATCAGGTAAGGCGATCATGGTGACAAGTGCGCTGCCCGGTGAAGGCAAGACAGTGACGGCGATCAACCTCGCCTTCACCTTCGCCCGTGACTTCAGCCAGACCGTCCTGCTTGTCGACTGTGATCTCCGCAGTCAACGCATTCACGAGATGCTCGGCATACGGAGCGACAGGGGCCTGATAGACTACCTGCTCGACAATGCACCCATTTCCGACCTGATTACGTGGCCCGGTATCGAAAAATTGACTTTTATTTCGGGTGGGAGGTCTGTGAGCGAGAGCACTGAGCTTTTGGGATCACCTCGGATGAAAGATCTCGTCCAGGATATGAAGACTCGCTATCCCGACCGGTATGTCTTTTTTGACGTGCCTTCCGTGCTCAGCAGCGCTGACGCCCTCGCCTTTGCGCCGCTTGTCGATTACATCGTCGTCGTAGTGGCCTCCGGAGTCACGCCTGTCCCTGAGGTGAAAAAGGCTCTTGAATTTCTCCCGACGGAAAAGATCCCTCGGCCTCGTACTTAACCGAAACAGGGCCGACTAAGAAAGCAAAGTATGAACCCAGGATTAAGAAGGGGCGCCTTCCCGGAGGAAGGCGCCCCTTCTTAATTGCTGTGTCCTAAGAAGTTCGGGCGTTGGACAGATAATCCGCCCAACGCCCGACCGAGGTAATCCTCTCTTGTTCGGCCCGGTTTAGAGCTTTCCCAAAGTCTTCTGGGCCTCTTCCTTGCCCTGGAAGTCCAATCCTGATTTGGTGGCCTTCGTGAGGTACTCTTTCGCCTCTGCCGTTTTACCTTCTTTGTAGGCTACCATACCCATGTGGTAGTTTACGGCCGGGCTTGATGCCATTTTCGCATATGCCTTGTTCAGCATCTCAGTAGCATTAATTGTATCGCCCTGTTTGAAGTATACCCAGCCAAGGGTGTCCTGTACACTGGGGTCGTCAGGCTGCACGGCCAACGCCTTTTGCGCAAGGTCCATTGCCCTCGACAGTTGGCGGCCCGACTTTGCCTCGTCGGCGAGGACAAAGGCCAGGTCATTCTCTATCATCCAGTTGTTCGGTTGTTTCTCCAAGACTTTTTCATACATCCCGATGGCCTTATCATACTCTTTGGTCGCCATATAGAGTTGGGCCAGCAAAAGACGCGCGTTCAGGTCATCGGGCTTCTTGTTCACCGTGTCTTCCAGCTTTCGCACAGCCTGACCTGTCTGCCCCTGCATCACATAGAGACGGGCCAGGTTGCCCAGGGGTGTAGGCCATGCCGGTTGCAGCTCCGTTGCTTTGGTGAAGGCGCCCTCCGCCTTTTTATAGTCCTTTTGAACCGCGTATGCCTGGCCGATCAGATTGTATGCGAGGGCGTCGTTAGGGTTCGCCTTTATGCGGGCGTCACAAAAACTCAAAGCCTGGGCATATTTCTTTTGAGCCATGTAGATCTGAAAGACCGAGGTGACGGTCGCCGGCGAGTTCGGGCTGATCCGCAAAGCCTGCTCGAATTCCGGAAGTGCCTTGTCAAATTTTCCCTGGCTTGCATAGAGAGCACCGAGCTTCATATACCCAAGAGAAGAATTCGGCTGCTTCTTCTTGATCTCACCGTATTGACCTTCAGCGCGACCCATATCCTTGCGCACAAAAAAGAGATCACCCAGATCAGCCATGACTTCGACGTCGTTCGGATTCAACTCGAGTACCTTCCTGAGCTGCTCTTCCGCCTTGCCATAATCCTTCCGAATCGCATAGAGCCGGGCCATGGCGATCATGATGTCCCGTGACTTAGGATCTTCCTTCAGGCCTTTTTGAAGCGTATCCTGGGCAATGTCATACTCCTTGACGAGAGCGTGAGCCTGCGCCTCCTTCACGTAGCCTTGGATGAACTGAGGCCTTTCGGTAACCACGGTCCTGAACTCCGGAACGGCGTTGGTCCCCTGGCCTCTTGCAAGAAAGATGTCGCCTCTAGTGAGGTGGGCATCGACGTTCTTCGGGTCCTCCTTCAGCACCTCATTTACGTATTTCTCGGCCTCTTCCAAGTTCGACCGGCTTACGTAAGCTTTGGCGAGGGCGTTCTTCACCGCGATCGCCCCAGGGCTCGACGCTTTAGTATCAAGTTTCAGATATTCCTGCATGGTCTTTGTGGCTTGGTCAATTCGGCCGGTATTCGCGTAAAGCTCGGCTGAAGCGAGCCGCAGTCGGTAGCTTTTGGGGTTTTTCTGAACACCCGTGGTGAGTGTCTGCTCCGCGTCCTGAAACTTCTTCCGCATTACGTAGAATCCCGCGACCTGAATCGTAGCGTCTTCGTTACCCTTGTCGTCCGATATAACCTGGCCGAGCATCTCCCTGGCTTTGTCTTCCTTGCCGGTATCCCAATAAAGGGACGCGAGGGTGAGTTTGTGGGCAGCCGTTTTCGGCTCGAGGGCTATCACGTGCTGAAGTACGGCAATTGCGTCCTCCACTCGCTTAGTCCTTACGTACATGTTGGCGAGGGCGAGGTTGAGACTCACCGAGTTGGGGTTTATTGCCAGACCTTTCTGCAAGGTCCCTACCGCGGCGGCGGCGTCCTGCTTCTCCATATAGGCAGCCGAGAGAATCAAGAACACGTCGGGCCCTCTCACACCCTCGTTGATCTTCCCTTCCAACAGGCTTCGTGCGTCTTCATACCGCTTCTGCACAATAAATACAGTCGCTTTCACAACTGCGGCTTCTTCATTCTTCGGCTCTGCCTTGAGCACAAGGTCGGCTTTCTCCACGGCCTTATCGAACATCTTCCCTTGAAGGAGGATCTTCGCCAGATCGGCTTGCGCGGTAAGGTCATTGGGGTCCAGATCGACCGCCTTTGATAGGCTCCCGTAAGCCTCACGAAGATTGCCGGCCTTGAGGTCCGTGGCCCCGAGCGCGGAGTATGCCTTAGCGAACTTCGGGTCTATCTGTGTGGCATTCTTGAACTCAAGCCTGGCCTTTACATAGTCACCCTTGTCGTAGAGCTCCTTACCTTTGTTGTAAAACTTCATCTTCTTCTGCTCGGGACCACTGCAACCTGCGACGATAAAGGCTATCAGACAAACCGCCGCTATCATTCCTACTGTCTTTTTCAACGTTACCTCCTGTTTCTATGCTACGAAGATGGGAGAGGGGAGCCCGCTTCGCTAGGAAGATGGGAGCGACTCTTCACCACGATGTTAAGCCACGAATTGCGACCACAACAAGAGCTGGTATGCTTCCGAACATGAGGCCCCTCAGTTTCCCCCTCAACTCTCCCATGAGCACCTCATATCCGAAGAAGAACATTATAGTCTTTGCCACGATAACCGGCAAGTTATCGACGTGCAGGTATGTCCCGAGCAAATACGGAAAGACTGCGGCAATGAAAAGTATGAGAAAATCCATGGGGGTGGTCTTAAAACCCCGTTTTCGTCTTGTCAGCTTGAGGGTAAGAACGGCAAAAACCACCAGACCCACGTAAAAGACGTCGTAAACGATCTCCGTGACCTGGAAGAAAAGATCCCTCCCCTGCTCGGCGCCCAAATAAACAATAAAGGGAATGAAGAGATAGAGCACGAACATCAGGCTCCCCCTCAACCACTTCTGTCTGAAGACCCATACGGCCCCCAGGACCCCCAGAAAGGCCAGGGAAAGAAAGGAAAATTGTTTCGGGATAGTCTCCGGCACGAAACACGTGGCGAAAAGCAGTGCGGGCAAACCGTATTGTATTATCTTGAAGGAGACTCGAATGAAAAGTCCCTCATCTCTCATCCTTCTGATCCGGCCCTTCACCAGATGCTCCAGAAAGTGGTACCGGCGCACCTTCCAGTGAGTAATGTCGGCAAGGTGGAAGCCGATAACGATCACCGCCGAAAGGCATACATACATCGACAGGATCACCCAATCGGAATGGAACCTGAAGCGATAGGCGCCGACAACGAGGAGGGTCTGGAGCACATATATGACCATAACCGACTCGGAGTGTTCGAAGCCTAGGCCCATAAGCCGATGGTGGAAGTGATTCTTGTCGGGTGAAAAGAGGGGCCTTTTTTCCGCGAACCTCTGGGCCATTACGGTTAAGGTGTCGAGCACGGGAAAGCCCAGTATAAGCACGGGCAGAAGCGGGCTGAAGGCAGTCGTCTTCTGGGTAAGGGCCAGGGACATGGTGATGGCCGAGAAGCCGAGGAACTGGCTTCCCGTATCGCCGAGAAAAAGCTCGGCGGGGTGCGTATTGTACCTCAAGAATCCCATTATAGAGCCGACCAGAGCGATGGCAAGAAGCGACAGGGTGAGGTCTTCGCTGGTGTAGGCCAAATAGCCCAGGCAGCAGAAGATCAGCAAGGAGATGCCTCCCGCCAGTCCGTCGAGTCCGTCGGACAAGTTGACCGCGTTTGTGACCCCCACGATGGCAATCACGGTCAATGGTATGGCCACCACGTCGGGGAGCAGCATGCCGTCGGGGAGCAGATTGCCGAGGTTCGTTATCTTGATCCCCCCGTAAATTACCACCACTAGGGCAGCCACGAACTGGGCCACGAATTTGACCCGGAAATCGAGGCCTTTCAGGTCGTCCAGAAGGCCGAAGATGACGATGAACGCGGCCCCGATAGCGTATGCCCAGACAAAGCCGGACTTTGGCAAAGAAAAGACCGTCGATATATAGACGCCGAGCGTAAGGGCGAGCCCCCCTACCCTTGGTATGGGCTGCCTATGGACTTTCCTCTCGTCAGGGATATCCAGACCGATCTTATACCGAAGGGCAGCACGGCATAAAACCGGCACAAGGACGACGGTGATAAAGAAAGAAAGCAGAAGAGTAGATAAGTAAATCAATTTTTAATTCTCAATTTTGAATTTTGGCTTGAACTGCTGAATTCTTTGTCGTTCGCACTATCGATGTGAGAACTCGGATCAGTCTATCCGATTGGTCGAGCAAAGGAAGAAGATCGAACGAAGGACAAAGATTGCTATCGCGCAACAGTCTTAGCCAGTAGTTTGATTCTCTGGCTTCTTTTGAGGCTATCGCCATTTTTGCCACAAAATCTTTCCTCGACTGACCCGCAGTCGCTTCCTCGACATTGGCACCAATACTGGTTCCCGACCTCATTAGCTGGGCAGATAAAATGAATTCTTTCTGCTCTTGCATCAGTTTGCTCAACTTAACCACTTGTAGCGCGAACTCATAGCTCAGTTCTCTTATCAGATTATCTTTCATAGAGAAATCTTGGCTTCTTGCTTTTGAGTTTTGGATTGCCCGGTTCTAATCAAAAAATCGCCTTCCTTCTGCCTTTTACCGTCTTTCTAATCCAAAATCAAGAATCCAAAATCCAAAATCAAGGGATTTCATTCGGGAATGAAATCCCTTAGCACTGGAACGATTTCTTTAGTGAATCCCTGCAGCCGTGCTTCCGCATCTTCCAACTTTTCATTTGGATAGACCGGAGTGATCAGGCGAATAAGCGCGCCGTCGGTCCGGTGCTTGGTAAGGGCATCCCAGAAGGAATAGAATTTCACCTGGTAGAGGTTGGTGAGAATCCTGCCTCGCTGCGCAAACCAATAATAAGTAAGCTCCCTGGCCCCGGTTTTTTCCATGAAGGCTCGATTGATGCGCATGAATTTTCCGTCGCCGAGCGGCACTTGAGTCGCACCCGCTTCCCTAAAATCCCACCCGCTTCCCGGAAGGCACGTCTCGGGGGAATGAGTGGTGTCCCCCTTGCGCTGGCTCTCATAATAGGCCGTATAAAAGTTGACCGTCTGCTTCTGTGCGTTCGCATAGTCTACCAGCGCGTAGTCACTGAAACGGAGGGTATCGATATAATCCTGTTCCATCTGCTCACGTTCGCCGGTCCACTCTCCGACCTTTAACGGCAGCATCGCGAGCGGTTTCTTGATGGGAATATTCTCGCGGAAATTTACCACGTTAGAAAAAACTATCGTCAAGGCAAACAGAATGATGGCGGTGACAAAAACAGGCTGAAAAAAGGATGATTTTCGATTTTCGATTTTCGATTTTGGATTGGACGGCGGCCCCGCGATTCGCGATTCGCGATTCGCAATGTCTTCCCCTGCTTCCGGAATTCGAGTTTCGAGTTTCGCGCTTTCTTCACTTTCCTTCACTTCTTCACGATTCGCGCTTCGCGATTCGCGATTCGCGATTTCTTTAGGAGGTAGCTTCCCCAGTATCCACATTTCGATAAGCAACACCGGTATGGTGAACATGAATATAAGCCAACCGGAGAGGCCGTGAAAAAAGCCCTCTGCAACGCTTGCACCCCAGAAGCTATATAAGATACCGGTTGCCGCAATGCGGAAGGCATTGACGAAAATTGCGATAGGGATGGAGGAAACGACCAAAAAGAGCCTCTTCCAGATATGCGCCTTGAACCAATAGGCGAGGATCAGGCTCAACACCAATAAGGGCATCACGTACCGAAGTCCGCTGCACGCATCGATCACCTGCAATTGGGTGAAACCGAGGTCTATGATATTGCCCTCCCGGTATGCGGACATGCCGTAAAGGTGCAGCATGGCAACGCCGAGCTGAGACGAAATGAGCTTAAGACCGAAGGTGAGACGAACGTTGAGGATATTCGGAAGGGGGAACATGCCGAGCATCATCACCATAGAAAACCAGATCGTCTTCAGTTTCTCCCATCCGAAATGAAGCCAGACGAGCCCCACGATCACAAGCCAGAAAGAGATGTAGAGAGTGAAGAACTCCCCTGCAAGATCGCCGATCCAGAAAAGAACCACTCCAAGACAGACGAGCACTATCCCCGGCCAGGAAACGCGGGAAGCCAGCGAGATAAGTCTGTCCCGCTTCTCCCAGATGAAATAGAGCACGACCAACGGGATCAGGTAGCAGTAGTTGGAGTCTTCCTCAGCCCAATCATGGCCGACCAGGTGAGATAAGACCGAGTAATAGACTGCGGCCAGGGCAAGCACGTACATTCCGAGTTTGGCCCATGAAGACGGTTTCACTCCCTCAAACGCTCTCGGCACTATTCCTTCCCTCCTTGTCAGCTCTCACGACCATATTTGTTGTCAACTCCATATTCGGGACCTCAGATGCGTGGGCCGGTTAGACCTTGTCCACCGTAGCGTAATTCTTCTACCAAGAAGGCAGAGCGGCCGACGAGGAATCTCCTTATGCGGAATACCCTTGAATCAGATCGACAGTCTCGGCAATGTGCTGTCTGCTCGAAGCACCGAAAACGATCGATTGAATAGCCTTTTGCGCGCAGACATACTCGACTGCCTCTCTCGGCTTCACCCCGCCCGATGCCAGTATGGACATGGCGATGGCACGGAATTCCTTTTCTTTCAGTGTTCTCTCGTAGGTAGCGGCGTCAGGGCTCATAAAGTAGCCCGCCCTGTTGATCGACGAGCAGACAATAGGATTCTTTATTCCGCACTCCAGGAGAAAGTCGACCATCTTTGGCATATTCATCGTGACGAAGCCTGCATCCACTCCGTATTTGGTTCTGATATAAGCATCGAATGCAACAAATGCCTCCCTGGCCCCGAGCCCGAGAAGAAGATCGGCCACAATATTCTGCAAAAAAACCACTCTCACGTTGAGGCCTCGGAAAATCTTCATTTCCATATCGACGAGTATCTCCATTACCTTGAGCATGTCCCTCTCGAAAAGCGACATTCCGCCCTTGGCCAGCATACCGATAATGTCACCTGCAGTATTGTCGGCCAAGATCACATCTTTCAACGCCCCGAAAATCCCCTTCTCGGCTACGGCGTTGGCATATTTGTGGGCATAGGGCATGGAGGGATAGAAGACCATGTCGCTGTAACGGGAGGAATTCTCCCTGAAGTAGTCGCATATCTCCTGGGCCCTTTCATTCGTGTTGAGCATGAATGCTTTGATGCCGCAAGAATACGCAGCATCCATGACCTCGACTATCGGCTTAAGGTCCTTGAATTTCTCCGCAAGGGCCTGTGCCTTGTCTTCCGACATGTGATTGATCCCGAAAAACTGATTGTCTCCAAAAATGATTCGATCAAGCATCGATTCTTCTCCCTCTCACTTAAAGAGTCTTGCCCACAGCGATTTACGCTCAGGCTTCAATAGGCCCGCTCCTTCCCTTGAATCGAGGGAGCCGGTTGCATCTCTCGTGATCTCTTCCATTATCACATCTGTCTTCAAGGCCTCAGCGAAGCCCGATACGTTGTCGGTCCTCCCTTTCTCCACACAATCGACAAAGTAGTCTAGCTGCCTGGTAAACTCGTTACCGCGCAGGTAGAAACGAACGCTCTCTGCGAACTCGGTAATGTAGCGAGTGGTCCATCCCTTTTCGAAGCCGTTGGCGTCATCAGCTTTCTTGAGGTACACCTTGAACGCATGCTTGTCGGCAATGATCCTACCGCCCGTTCCGAAAATCTTCACAATATTGGCAGGCTTCCTGTATGTCTCATCGCTCCAATTGACCATGATGTTGCCGCTGGCCCCATTGTCGTATATGAACGTGGAGCTTACAAGGTCATCAACCTCCGGCGAGTAAATGCTCTGCATTATGCTGCCGGCGACCCTCTTCGGCTGCCCGGCAAGGTAAATGGTGAGGTCGATGCAATGGGAGGCGCACTCGTACAGGCATCCCCCGCCCTGCGTCTTCTTGCTGCGCCAACCTGATTTGGTTTCCTTCAGAACTGTGGCGGTGTACATCTCGGATGTAATGTTCTTTATCTCCCCTATAATACCCGTCTCCAGCAACCGCTTCACTTCCATGAAGACTTCGTTAAACCGATTGACGTACCCGACCTGGTTCACCAGGGGTTTGCTTCCGAGATGAGCCATTACTTCCTTCCCTTCAGCGGCCGTGAGAGTGAAAGGCTTTTCGACAAAGACGTGAAGATCCCTGTCTATGGCCGCCTTAATCACTTCTCCATGGGAATCAGTTGGGGTAGAGATCACGACACAATCAAGCTGTGTCTCATCGAGCATTTTCCGATAATCCGTATAAGTCGGGAGGTTTATGTGCTTGTCCACAAGCTTGAGCATGGTGCTCGATTGATCACAGACCGCAGCAACCTTTACGGATGGATGCGTATTGAGTATGGAAAGATGGGTAATGCCCATCCTGCCAAAACCGACAAAACCGAATCTAAGCATCAGTTTGCTCCTCCTTCTCCTTTCGTCCGTCTAATCACGGTTCGCCAAAATACAGCTTCTTCACCATCTGATCGATAAATGGCCCACCGAAAAATTCCCGACGTTCATACGGCACCATCTGGAAGCGGTCCGATTGTGCGATAAGCTTTGGTAAATCTTCATGGCGCCAGCACACAAGTCCCCACCCCTTTTGAGACACCATGCTCGCAAGATCTTTTTGGTGGCTGTCGTCTCTATCCAGGTTCGGGACGACGATTATGCGTTTTCCCATCTCGAGGAGTGTAAATATCGTTCCGGCCCCGGCATGTGTAATGACAAGGTCGGCTCTCTGATAGTAGGAAATCACATCGCTGACATATTCAAAATAGTCGAGTCTCTTAGGAACGTAGGAGGCAGCCTTGGAGATCTGTATCGTTATCTCTAAGGCCGGATCCAGGTTCTCGTCACAGAACCGAATAAGCTTATCGAAGGGGGTCGTCCCTACCGTAATGAAGATTCTCATAGCCGCCCCATATAGAGAGCCTTCTTGTAGAATTTCTTGATCTCTTCATTTTGCACGAAAAAGACGTCGGCGATATGATACATGATCCGTCCCGAAATTGAAGGAACCGTAAAACGCGACCAGCTTTCAAAAAATATCGTCTTCGCACCAAATAGTTTGGCAACGATGGAGGGAACGATGGCGACGCCTGATCCAGTCGAGATGAGCAGACGAATGTCAAATCGCAGGAAAAGCTTTGCCGTTTGAATCAAATTGCCAATCGCAGAGAATGGTATCGCCAAAATGCCTATCGTACTTGTGTAATCAGGACGTACTTTTGATATTTCCGAGTATCCTCCGTATCTGGCATCGTTGGGTTCTGTTGGGGATTGAGCAATCAGTATCAACCCATCCGCCTCGATGTGGCGGATCAATCTTTTCATTTGCTCGGTATGCCCTCCGGTCCCGAAATTACATATAATTGCCTTCCTTCTTGGCTCTCGTCCAGCCCGGCATGTCACGGTAGCCTCCTGATTCGTAACAACGTAAACCCGTCAGATGATGCCATTTCCTCTTTAGTTTATCGAGCAGACATCGAATTATTGAGCAATTTGAAAATCCCAGGTATCTTCCCTGAGTACCATCTCAGACCGGGACCTTTGTACGGTCAGCACGACCGGCCGCATCAATAGCTGAGTTCGAGTCCACGTCCCCTTGGCGCCTCTCCACGAATACTCGCGGCGATCCCCACACCGAGCCCAATCTTTTCATTACTACGTTGCTCTTGATGATCCGAGCCGGGTTGCCCACAACTACGACATTTGAAGGTACGTCTTTAGTGACCACAGACCCTGCGCCGATTGCTACATTGTTGCCGATTCGCACGCCGGCCAGTATGATTGAACCGATGCCGATAACGCAATTGTCACCTATATAGGTGTCCACGTGGCTGATATACCGCCCGCCTTCCGGCTTCCATGGATAATGGTGGCTGAGAATAGTAACCTGTGACGTGATAGCAGTATTTTTGCCAACGTGGATACCTTTCGGGTTAGCTCTATCCAAATTAAGTCTTCTCTGGAGTTGAACGGATGTATCGATGTCATAGCCTCTCATCCTGTAGTAATGGCACCTCAATTTCTGCGTGATCAAAACCAACAAAGGTCTGATTGACATGTCAATACCTCCCAATTCTCAAGGTCCAGGCTGCCTGCCTAGCCTATATTTGCCGGCCCTTCTAACACCAGATCATACAAGCGCTTGATTCGTAAGGCTATCTCCTCGCTGTTCATGGCTTCAAGACACGTACTGTTATCCAATGACGATCTTTTCCCTAATCGAGTCAAAAGAGCAACCACGCTGTCTGCCATGGTCCCCGGCTCTCTGTCCAGCGCTACTAGCCCAAAATCAACCATGCCGGCCCACTCCCTCACGTCTCCGACATCGACGGAAACAAATGGGAGCTTGGCGGCTATGGCCTCTTTGATTACAGTCGGAGAGCCTTCCGATAGAGAAGTCAGAAGCATGATGTCGCTTTCCCAATAAACTTTTTGTACGTCAGCACGGTCGATATTCACCAAGTGAACTTCCTCCACCTTGTTTCCCCTCTTTTCCAGCTCTTGACAGACATTCCTAAAAAGGCTGTAACCTTTCACTTTTCTTGCTGGATCGGACGGGAACAACACCCGAATACTGCACGGGATTTTGGGGCCCGGTCTATTTCCGTAGCTGCTCGGCAGTTCGAACTTTTTCACCGGTATACCGCACGGAATGACATCTCCGTAGCCGAGACTTTGCCTGAGCTTCTGAGCCACCACTATTACTTTCGATGCTTTTGGCGCCAAGAGCCTTGACACGTACTTGGTCGGCTTAACAAGCAGGTCGGACCCGTGAAACGTGATGACAACAGGAGCATGGACGAAAAGAAGAGAAATCAAAGTCAGGCCGAAGTGCCCATGGACAATGTCATATCTGCCCTCTTTCACAACGGCCGGCAGTCGCAGCATCTCTCTTATGTACTCGCCTCTCGGTCTGACCCCCTCGATAACGCGAACATCTATGGTCACATCAGGAAAGCATTCCCGGATCGACTCAACCTGCTCCTTCACAAAGGGGCTTATGAACGGCCTCTTCGGGGTGGGATAAAGATTGGTCACTACCAGGACTCTCATCGCAATCATTCAACTCTGTAACTGTAAACGTGGAAAGAATCACCTGCGAGGCAGATATTTCCTTTCAAGAATGCACTCCGACCGCTGTGGTGACGGAGAAATCCGACGGCCTGTGGACGGTATGGCTCCTTGGATATCGATTCGAGCTGTACCCTTCAAAAGAATGCCGAGCTCTTCGAAAGCTTGCCCCGAGCGCTAAAACTGTGAATATATAAAAGGCGCAAATTCATGTGGCCGAAACACTATAGATATCCAAATCATGGTGAAAATGGCAGTCGGCGTGTACCAAGCCGATAACGGAAGCTTATGATAGTCCCCTAATCCGAATAGTTCCGTCAAATGAATCAGGACTAACGAACCAAGACAAAACAAGACAAAAGGATGATACCAACTCACACCGGCAGTGGGATAAAACATCCTGCCAAGTACAACAAACGCATTGCGAAACCCGTCAGCACGAAAAAACACCCATCCCACAACCACAGTTAGTAATGTGGCAATTCTCCCAAGAAACCCGGAGAAAGAACTTGGTTCATCATCAGTTTGAATTTCTGTGCGTCCTCTCCAAGCCATCCAGCCGCGATGAAGAGCCAACGCCGCTCCGTGAAACAGTCCCCAGAAGACAAATGTCCAGGCTGCGCCATGCCACAACCCGCACAAACTCATTGCAAGCAACAGATTGAGATAGGTTCGAACCTTGCCTTTCCGATTGCCTCCCAAACTTATGTAAACATAGTCTCTGATCCAATTCGACAATGTAATGTGCCAACGCCTCCAGAAGTCGGCTATATTCTTACTCAAATACGGAAAATTAAAGTTCTCCGGCACTCTGTACCCGATTGCCTTTGCCACTCCAATCGCCATCCTGGAGTACCCGGCGAAATCACAGTAAAGCTGTATTGAATAACCGAGCACAGCCAACCAAACCGTGGGCGAATTAAAGACGGCGACATTCCCAAAAACATAATCCGTGAAGATTGCAATTCTGTCCGCCACAAAAATCTTCAAAAAGAATCCTATTACAAACGATCTTAATCCGGAAATAACCGTGTAAGAATTCAATGTGACTGACTGCATCAGTTGGGGAAGAAGTTCAGATGCTCGCACGATTGGGCCGGCAACCATCGTGGGAAAGAAACTGACAAAAAGCGCATAGTCGAGTAAGCTCGTGCAGGGTTCCATCTTAAAACGATATACGTCAATCGTATAGCTTAAGGTCCTGAAAATATAGAAGGATATACCGAGGGGCAGGATAATCGACAAGGTGCCCACGTGTAGTCCAACAGACGCTAACAGGTGCTGAAATGATGGTACAAAAAAGTTGTAATACTTGAAGCCGGAAAGAATGCTTAAGTCGATTAATAGGCTCGTGGCAATCAATAGCCGACGCTGTTTGGATGGAACCGCCTTTGACAAGAGGCTTCCGATCTGATAGTCAGAGAAGGTCACTACGACTAAAAGACCCAAGAAACGCCAATCCCAATATGCATAAAAGTAATAGCTGGCCACAAGGAGAATGATCTTACGCGCTCTGTTCCCTCGAGCGAACATTAGGCAACCGAGAAGCGATATGAAAAAAATTAGAAACTCAATTTGTGTAAAAAGCATCACGTCTCCCATTCATGGTCAGGCATGCCTTATATATCGCTTTTGCTATGAGACGGTGGCCGGCACCGTTAAAATGCCCTTCAGAGGGCCTGGAATTGGCAAACCCACGAGGGAACGCACCCGTTTCTCGATAGTAGTTGCAAAAATCTTGCGTCATATCAATGAAACCAATACTATTGCGACGACACTCCGTTGCAAACACGGAGACAACGTCTGCGTCATGGTCTTTGAAATGCACTTCTCCGCCTCTAATGGTTGGTACCTCTGGACAGTAAACAAAGATAATCGGCTTCGTAGTCTGGTGACTTAAAGCATTCAAGAGAAAGGAAAACGCCTTCTCGGGCTTCGGTTCATCAGTGATTTCAGTGCTCCGCAATTCGGCCTCACGCGGCCCGAGGGAGAATCGTAGCTTTGTGTCTTTCATAAGGGATCTCGCCGGCAACCACAAGAAGTCTAATCGGCACTTCCTCAGAACCACTTTGATCCGTTGATACTCAGTTTCTCTATTGCGTTCAATAATTCGATACTCTGGTTTCGACTGAAAGGCTGAACGTTCAGGAAGCGCCCGATCCGGCAGAACGTCAGATAGATTGCCGAGAATTATGAAATGAGCAGCAATGGTCGGGCAAATCCTTTCGTAACGAGGTATCTTGAAATAATAGTCTGCAACCGATTCTCCAGAGTCGCCTACGCCGAAGGCAGTAATCCGTTTCACTCCATTGTTTCGCCATATGCCGATCAGTATCTCCTGCATCCTTTCCCGTTGCTCAACCTGAAATCCCTCAACATGGGAGTTTCCCCATATGGCGATAGCAGGAATCTCGAGTTTGGATACATCATCGACCCCGATGACATCCAACTGTCCGAAGCGTGACGTTCCCCAGCCCTCACTTCTATGCTTGTGAACGCTCCCTGGGGGCCGAATCATTCTCCCGATGTCAGGGGACCATGTATATAGAACCAGCGTGTCTGTAAACAGGGATGAAATAATCCAGATAATCAAGGAGGCACAAAAGAAGCCCAGCATCCAGTATTTTGGCTTTAATCTATACGACACACCAACCACCCATTGAACGTTCATAGGCCGACAAGGCAGCTTTATATGATGGCATAAGCGGGAGGGAAGTTGTCACTTTTCTCTTCTTTCCGATGACTATCATCATGGATACTGAAGTGCATAGAGCCATTCACTTAACCTTGCATGGTACAGCTCAAACCTGAATTCATCATGAAGCTTCAAAGCGTTGGTTCTATATCCGTCATGATCGCCCATGATTCTTTGAACTGCAGGCAGAATGTCAGATGGCCCGTTAATACACACGCCGGCTCTATTTCCTTCGAAGAATTCCGGATATCCGGGAAGATTCCTGACGATGATCGGAACGCCCACCTTAAGGTGATGGAATATTTTCCCCACTGATAAATCACTGTAGTAGAGATTCTCATCGAGGTCCGTTCCCGCCGGCCCGTGAACCATTATCCCGATATCGCAAGAAGAGTAGACCATATCCAGTTGATCGAAGGGAACCGGAACGTCACTGAGGAAGACCTTCCTGTTCATGAATGACTCCGGTATCGAAAACCCACATCCGGGATAGGGCCTCTGATGTGTATGGAGGACCAGTATATAATCCTCAGGCCACTCCCGGATCGACTGGAAGATGTCTTTCACGTGCAGCCACGATCCGAACAATCCGCCCGCGTGCAATATAATTACTTTATTCCGGGGAATATCGAACATATCGTTAAAGTAATAGCTTCTCTGTTTCTTTCCAGGGCCGATTTGCGAATTGGGAATCACTATCATGGTCTTCGGATCGAGCCCGTTCTCTTCTCGCAGAATCTTGCACCGTATCTCTCCAAAATCCACGGTACATAGTGCGTCCTGATTGCACTTCCTTTCCGCCCGCTTGAGCACCCTTAATCCGAAATTGGTGAGATTCTTCTCTATGTATAGCTCCAGGGACCAATAGATGAGCGTGCCCCTTTTTTTCTTTGCGAGGCAGTGAGCTGCTATCAAACCCCCGGGATCGCCCCCGATGAAAACCTCATCTTCTCCGCATTTGTTCTTTAGAAGGCACGCTGCAATGAAGTAGTAATTTCGAAAGAGGCAGTCGACTCCATCCCCAAAAGTGCTCAGACGGTCGAGTCCGATTCGCTTCAATGATCTGAAACAAAACTTCAGTATGTAGAGAACATATTTAGCGACAATCGGATACCGGATATCTACCAACGTATACTTGCTCTCCAGGTCTGTTGCGTAGCGTCTGATTCTTTCATCGGCAAACTGAAAGACACGTATCTTATAGCCTTGCTCGTGAAAAAGCTGTATCGAATTCCGCCATGGGGTCGAGGAGAATATGGACGTATAATTCACGAGGTAGTTAATTACCCCTTTATGTCGCCGATTTTCCATCGTCCGTTCCGTTAGTGGTCTAAAGCGGGAAATAACTTAGAAGCAGACCGGTATATGGGGTTGTCTGCCTTAAGTCGGTATTTTCTGCAAAGCGCAAGATAATGCATCCGTAGCCCCTTGTGGGATAAGGCGGCTTCGCTTTTGTAGCGGTCATAGTGTTCAATGAGTCCAAAATTCAAACATCGTCTCAGCAGCTCCATATTGAGTTTTCGCCACGCCTCTTCCCCGCACAACTCCCTCGTTTCACTTGCGTATTTCCTGATGATGTAATGCCAGCCCTCGACGTGCTTTATCCCATTGCCTGAAATAGCGTCACTCTTACCGACGTGATAAATCAAGAGGGGCTCCTTCAGATGAATCACTCTGCAGTACTTAGCCAGTCGTATCGAAGTATCCCACTCCTGGAACGATGGTACCTGTTCATCGAGATATCCTATTCTCTCCAAAGCCTTCTTTGAGGTCAGAATTGTCGGGTATGGAGGGGCTGGCGACTGAAGCAGAGTCGGATATTGATTCTCACCTTCCACGACAGGCAACAGGCGCAGACTTTTGGTGCCGCTTACGGGATCAAAACGAATTGCATTACTGTATACAAAGGTCCATGGATTGTAGTCTACGTTTGCCAAGGCCGAAACCTGTTTTTCCAGTTTATCCCGCACCCACTCATCGTCCGAATCGTGAAAGGCTATCCAGTCGTGCTTAGCCTCAAGAATGCCCCTGTTGCGAGCCGCCTGCGCGCCCGAGCGTCTTTCCAAAATTACACAGCGGACCCTCGGATCAGTACAACTGGTTACTATAGATACAGTATTGTCGGTGGAGCGATCGTCGGCCACAATGACTTCCAAGTTCCGATAAGTTTGGGCCAGCACGGAGTCAAGACAATAGGATATCGTATCCTGACGATTGTAGGCCGGAATCACCACCGAGACCATAGGTTTCTCATTCACGAACGCCTACCTTTTTTCATCTGTTCCTGCCAAGCCCGCGCCGCCCTGCCGCTAGGCTGCGCTCCGAGCGACTGCTGCCGGTCTCATTTCTTTAACCATCGTTTTTGTGCTTCCGCTGCAGAAGTATGAGTACCAAACTATCGACCAGATCAAGTTAAAGTACCATCGGTTTTCCGTCATGTGATCGGTCATAGAGTTCACCGCGAGAGCCACAATAACACCCAGCCCGGCTAAAAATACGGCAAGTGCGGCAGCGTCCCCGATTGCACCCCTGGGCCTTCTGAGGAAAGAAATCACCATCCCTATAACGAGAGGCTGTATAGGCTATCCCTCCCAGGAAGCCATAGCTGACCGCGTAGGTCAAGTAATCGTTATGAATAAAGGACTTTACCGTATCACCGACTGCCAGGGTAAAGCCGACGCCTTCGGGGTGTTCCAGGAGTTGTGCCGCGGCGCGTCCCCATAGAGTGAACCTGTCGATATTCTCGGTGGTGACGCGCTGCTCGTAGCGTTTCCCCAGGTACTCCTTCATGCTTGAGGGAGAAAGGCCGTACGTCAAAACCAGCAGGCAGGCGATGGCGATCATCGACACAATCACTCTTGCCGGGTTGACCCGGCGGGCCTGGGCATAGAATATGGCTCCCAAACCGCAAAGGCAGGCAAGCCCGCTCCCGAAGCTGGCGGTGACGAAAAGAAGGAGTGTGTTCGATACCAGGCATGCTCCTGCCCATAACCTCAGCGGTCTTTCGACTCGTGAAACAGTTACAGCCGTTGACGCACATATCAAAGCTGCCAGGATAAAACCGACTTCCGTTCTCAAAAAGCTGACGTCAACCCTTCCAAGCTGGTACACCAGAAAACCCTCGGAGAGGCCCTGAATATGCTGCGACGCTTCCCACAGATTACTAGGGGTCCCAAGGAATCTAGCGGCGAGGAGTATCAACGACGACGGAAGGATCAAACAAAAGAGCAGGCCTTTCAAGTTCGAGACGCTGTTACGACTCCCTTTCATCCTGAGGTAAATCATAGGCAGCAATACGAACGGCGGCAGAATGAAATTGTATGCGAACGCTCCTTGACGCATTATGCCGCGTCCGATGCCCTCCTCGCCCATCCAGTTAATGGAGCTGGTCAGAACTCCGACTACGGCCAAGAATACCAACAGATAGATACCACCTGGGGAGCTTGGACAAGTACCGTGCGTTAAGGAGCAAGAACCAGAAGCCAAACACAAGGTTGCAGGCAATCTGTACTTTGCTTACAGCTATGGGTGTTGCTGCCGCTACCGACACCAGTAGTATCCAGGGACGGGGGGCCTTCCTCCAACGAAGAGTCATGAAGGCTGAGAAGACTATAACCGGTATGTAAAACGCATACGAACGCCCCGCAACGAAGGCCGCGGCAATGATCGCCATTCCCAGAAAGAAGGCAATGATGGAAGTTCTTCCTCGAACCTCGGGAAAATCGAACGCAGACGCGCGATGTGCAGCATTTAGTTTTTGATTCGTGAACAACAGACCACTTCGATTGTAGGCCATAAAGCAACCCCCTCTATTGCCGTTCGCGTCTTGTCAAAATAAACAGGTCAACATAGGCAGCGAAGGTTCTGGCAGCACGACCCAGTAAAGACCCCACTGCAACTGCGAGAAGCCCTCCTATGACCGGATGCAGTAGATAAGCGGTCAGGGGAAAAACGACTATCCCGGCAATGACGCTTCGGCCGTAGAGCCATGGCTTTCCCGTTGCAAAAAGTGCATTCATCGGTAAAAATGCGGCCTGGACCACGGGAAACCACAGGCATACCTTCATCACGCTAATACCGGCAATATATTTCGGGATAAAATAAGGGACAAATATGCCCACCAAGTACGAGGTTACGACAGCGACGGCTACCATGAATCCCGTGAGCCCCAAGGTCACCCACGCTATCCTCACGTTCGCTCCGCGCACGCTTCCATCACGAGCAAAAGTGGTTACTACGCGGGGAGTCAGAACCTGCCACACCGCCAAAGGTACTGAATTTACGGCAGCGGAAATAACGGCTGCGACCGAATAAAGCCCGAGGGAAGTCACACCCGCGAGAGAAAGAACCAGGGCGCCCTCGGTTGCCGTCCAGATGGACGTGTAGAGGTTACCCCAAAAGCTTAGCGGAAAACCCAGCCTGATGAGCCCACGGAGGGCCTTGATATTGAGGCCATATTTCACCCTGAGGGGCCGGTTCCAGTGATAGAGCAAGACAACAAGGAGCGACGGCAAGGCCGTACGAGCACAGAGGCCGTAAAACCCCAGAAAAGGCAATAAAAATACCATTCCAAAGGTGAGCACTGCCTGAACCACCTGAAACCTTGCCAGACTTACGAAGTGATGGAGGGTCCGGTAGGTCGATGTAAGATACCCTCCGTAAAACACCGACCAGCAGAGAAAGATCTGAGACAGCCAGCCAAAAACACTGCGAAGGTCGTGATGGGCCAGGCCGTACAAAGCGCAGGACACAAAGCCGCAGGAAACAACAACCGATATAAGAAGGTTGAAAGCCCCGGCTGTGGAGGCAAGCAGGTTGACCCGCTCCGGCTCTTCTTTGCCGACGAGATAGGGAATCTGATGTGTAAGACCATCCCATGTGCCTAGATGCAGAAAATATAAGTAGGTCAAAGGGATAGTAAAAAACCGAAACGATCCCGTCTCGTTAGGACCGAGGAATCGGGCGACCATCAGACCACCGACAGCGCCAAGTGCCGATGCCAGGAGGTTGCCGCTCAAGAGGGCTGCAACGGACCGGATTGTTTGGCGACTCCTGGCCATTCTCACACCCAGGGCGGCGATCTTCATCTTAAGGCCCGAACTCTCGCCGGATGTTCGATTAATTGTGACCGCCTGGTTTTCTTTCATCGTCGGCGATGTGACCTGTTCTTCAAATAAACAAAAACGCTATCTGCCGCAGCTTCTGGGTGTGCGCCAATAGCTCCCAATCGTTTTCCAGATCGAGACAGACTGCGTATGCCTTGAAGCCCACATGTTCCTTGAAGGCTTGAATTGTTCCGCCCTTTAATGAATCCAAAGACACCCAGTCATAATTCAGCCATGATACACATGGATCTCCAGCATAGGTCTGGACTGTGCCATTTAGAAGATAGTCCATTATACCGTATTTCAAGTGCTCCGCATGCCCAATGAAGTGCTTGAAAAAACCAAAGTTACCGCATAATACCAGGTTCAAATAGGCCCAGAGCCGATCATCCTTAAAGACACCGAAGTATTTCCAGTATTGCCGCTCTTTCTCGCTATGATGCCGGGGATTTGCGGGTTCGCAATACCAGCCGTGCATAGGTCCGGCCGATCGTATCCTTTTTGAAGTATTGATCTCGAAAATTTCATCAAGGTGATTATCCCATTCAAACTCCTTGAATTCGTATCCCTGTTTGGCGGCTTTTCGGATCATATTTCTGGTTTTGGGTCCAACCGTTTTCAGGTAGTCTTTGTGCTCAGGGGGAATCCTTAACAAGGCCAAAGGACGACCCAGTAGAACTGCCTCTGTCGGCACTCCGAGTTGTGCTGTTCTGGTCTTTTTCGGTGGCACGACTCTGTAGTGTGTCAGGTAGTCCTTTATCGTTTCAAGGAGAATATTACGCTCACTTTCACCTCCACTCAGATTCAGGAACGGTCTGAGCACTGTCAGTCGATTCTGTTTGATTAACTGAATTACACTTGACACTGCTTCACGCTCATCCAAAAGCGCTCTTATCTCTGAGTAACAGACTTTTGATAACCTGGACCAACTCAACATGGCCTTCGCCCTTACAGCTAGTAAATAGGACTTATAAAGGAACGGATTAGTACATACAAAGGTCTCTCTCTTTAACCAGGAGACGCTGTTTCTGACTAAGACTCGCTTGATTGCAAAAGGATCCGATCCGCGCTTAGTCACTCCTCTATCCGTGCTGACCAACGCCTCATGGCCTACTTTCTTGGAGAGACCAATAGTTAATTTGTCATAATGTCCTCCGGGCCAACAGAGGTAAGGGCAGGCCCTGCCCAGTCGTTTCTCAAGGACTCTCCTGGCCTGCCCCAGCTCCTTCAAAACCTCCGGCTGCGACAATTGGGTACAATCAAAATGGTTGGCTGTGTGTGAATAGAACTCAATCAAACCACTATCAAGCATTTCTTTGATGAGCTCCCACGTAAGGATAACTTTGTGCTCTTCCCCTGCTTCTACCAACCGCTTTGATTCTTCATGGGAGGGTAAGGCCTCCGGCATTCCGTCGAATTTTTCAGAAGCCCTGTCCACCCACTCGGTAACAAGGAAAACGGTAGCCCGCAGCTTATATCGTTTAAGGATAGGGAAAGCATAGACAAAGGTATCGAGCCAACCGTCATCGATGGTAATGACAACGGCCTTTTGCTTCAGTTCCAAATCCCCAGCTGCGAAGCGGAACAATTCACCCAACGATAATGCCTTGTACCCCGCTTTCGCGAGATACGCCATCTGCCCCTCGAAGACCTCCGGCGTTACAGTGAGCCAATCCCTTCCGTTGGGATTGACGTGGTGGTACATGAAGACAGGGACGTTCATTTCGTTGCTGAAACCGAGGCGCTTTCTTTAGTTCGTGCGGAACCGCAAGGCATCGGCCTCACGTAGTGGTAGTAACACAATACCGGATGGGAATGAGCGCGTTGAACACGTTTATGCAAAGGCCGCTCTGGCGTACTCATAGATCTGGTCGACATATCATTTCTCCCGGTTCGTCTTCATCCCCGATATAGCTGAATCATTTGAGAGGTTCCTTCACTTTCACCCCATTCTTCCGCACAATATATGCCGGTACACCGACTACCGTGCAGTTGTCCGGAACATTCTTAACAACAACGGCATTCGCACCAATTATGGAGTTATCACCGATCCTCACATCACCAAGTACTTTTGCTCCTGCATATATGATGACATTATCTCCTATGGTGGGACAGTCGGTATCATTCAGGAATCCTATTGTGACTTGCTGGTTAATCCAGCAATTTCTCCCTATTCTTTCCGCGGAAACAACAGTCGCGAATCCGTGTTGGATAAACAGTCCCGGGCCGATGTCCTTTGTATAGATATAGAGAGTCGGCATCGGAGGGCATAGAGGAGTAAGCATTTTGCCGGACCAACCGATGCGATAGTAAAAAAGACTTCTATATTCAGGATAGTATGTCATCAACCGGATGAAGGAGCCCGTGGTACGGCATGCGGTAACAGGCCCCTTTCCCCAACGGATGGCCGACCATCGCTCTATATCCAGCCTAATGCATTCTCGCGATGCATGGTATTTCAAAAAGAAGATATGCGGGATAAGCCTTATGGCACTGAGTGAGAGCCAGATGCGCCTGGCAACGCGTTTCATGTTCACTTCTCCTAATTCTACCTCATTATTCCGTCTCTGACTCTTGCCCTTATCCGGTTCTGAGGAGTCGCGATACATAGTAGTGCGTCCGACCGGGAGACGCTCAGATGTACCCTCGAAGCGATCCCCACAACAGCCCGAAGTACTCATGAAAAGCTTTTTGCGTGTCCGTTACATTCTCGCCGGCGGGCCAGGGGATTACGCTGGTGAGTCGCAACGGTTCGAGGAGGCTGCGAAAGTCAGTGGGAGCTGCAATCGGTTTGGCCCCCAAACGCTCACATAACCGCACGGCCCTCCGCATGTGGGCGGCGGAGGTTACCAAATAGAAAGGGGACCTTCCCAGCCGGTCTCGCAGAGCAACCGCCTCGTCGCGGGTATCGAGGGCGGTCGGTACTAGTACTATTCTCGCCTTATCCATGCCGAAGTCGAGGGCTACCCGGCTCATGGCAAAAGCTATAGGCACCCCTCGCTCGAAACTTCCCCCGGTAAAGACCAACTTTGCCCCGGGGAGGAGACGGGCCAGCCTCACGCCTTCCATCACTCTTTTCAGGCCCGCCTCATCCAACGCGTCTTCAGGAGTGAGAAGTTGATTCTCCCTTGAACCGGCGCCAAGGATGACTACCCAACCTACGTCTCTGTCTAGAGTAGATGCCGAAACGGGGGCATAGCCCCTCTCCAGCGGCCATAACAAAAGGCAAGGAAAGGGACCGAACGAAAACAGGTAGAGGAGGGTGATGCCGACAAATGTGATCCTTTTTCGGCGCGTAAGGAAAGTACCGACAAGCAGCAGGCATATGACCAATGACAAGGGGAGCAGAAATGCGCTTGCCAGATGCTTAAGAAGGAACGTCATGCAGTTTCCCTGTATCAATATGGCAAGTATACAAACGCTTCATGCTGCCGAAAGTTCGGTTCAGCTTTTTCGGAATTGTAAAGCATGAGCTTCACGTTCCGCCTGCTCAAGATCGTACTCCGTCATGACCTTAACCAGTTCCTGGAAACCCACCTTCGGCTTCCAACCCAGGACCTTTCTCGCCTTGGATGAATCGCCCAGAAGGGAATCCACTTCCGTGGGTCTGAAATAGTATGAGTCTATTTCTACATAGTCTTGCCAATGAAGGCCCAGATAGGAAAAGACCGCTTCGGCAAACTGTTTCACACTATACGATTCTCCCGTTGAAACGACATAGTCGCCGGGCTCGTCCTGCCGCAGCATGAGCCACATGGCCTCGACGTAGTCTCTCGCGTGACCCCAGTCCCTTTTTGCGTCGAGGTTTCCCAAATAGAGCTTATCCTGGAGGCCGACTTTGATCCGTCCGGCCGCCATGGTGATCTTTCGTGTCACGAAGTTCTCACCCCGTCTCTCGCTTTCGTGATTGAACAGGATGCCGTTGCTTGCATGAAGATTGTATGCCTCGCGATAATTCACGGTGTGCCAGAAGGATGCGACTTTGGCCACGGCATATGGGCTGCGGGGCCGGAAGGCCGTCTCTTCGGTCTGAGGAGGCGGCGACGAGCCGAACATTTCCGAGGACGACGCCTGATAAAACCGTACTTCTTTATTGGACGCATTCCGGTAATCCCGTATCGCCTCCAGTTCCCGAAGAACTCCTGTTCCGGTAACATCGAAGGTATACTCGGCTTGGTCGAAAGAGACTCTTACGTGGGACTGGGCGGCAAGATTGTAGATTTCATCGGGCTGCACCTTTGTCAGGACGTGCCTGAGCGAGGAGGCGTCCGCCAGGTCCCCGTATTCGAGGAACAGAGGGACCTTTGTCAAGTGAGGATCTTGTAAGATATGATCGATCCTTGTCTTCTGCACCGAGCTTGACCTGCGGACCATTCCGTATACCCGATAGCCCTTCTCGAGCAGAAACTCCGCAAGATACGAGCCGTCTTGCCCGGTAATTCCCGTAATGAGTGCACACCTTTCAGACATCACAACCTCCTCACCGATCCATCGTCTCTCGTTGGCTCACCAGCACAACGGTTCTATGCGAAGACCGCCCTGACACAGTCAATTACTTTCTCGATCTGTTCGTCCGCTATTGCCTGGCCGCTCGGCAGGTACAGGCCCTGCCGCGCTATCCTTTCTGTAACAGGCAGTGAAACGCCCTTGAAGAGGCCCATCTTCCTGAAGACCGGCTGCTCGTGGATGCCGAGGAAGAAGGGACGGGTCTCGACCCCGGCGGCCCGAAGGCGTTTGGCTGCCTCCTTTGCGTCCAGGCCGGTGCTCTCGTCGATAACGAGCCCGTACATCCAGTACACGTTCTTCACCCAGGGTCTCTCGACGGGAAGCTGAATGGGAAGACCCGAGAGACCTTTGTTGTATGCCCGCGCCATGGCCCGCTTCCTTTCAATGGTCTCCTCGATCCTCTCGAACTGGGCGAGGCCTATCGCTGCCTGAATGTTGGTGAAGCGATAGTTGTGCCCGATTTCTTCATGAAGAAACCGCTGCTTGTCCTGAAAGCAGAGGTTCCGGTATGACCGAAGTCTCTCGGCAAGTTTGTCGAATTTCGTGAGCACCATGCCGCCTTCACCCGTGGCGATGATCTTGTTCGCGAAAAAGGAAAAGCAGGAAACCTGTCCTATGCTGCCGCATTTCTTTCCCTTGTATTCGGCTCCGTGGACCTCCGCTGCATCCTCGACTACAATCAGTCCGTGCTTGTCGGCAATCTCCATTATGGGATCCATATCCACAGGGTGCCCATAGATATGCACTGGCATGATAGCCTTTGTCTTCGAAGTTATAGCCTTCTCGACCTGATCCACATTCATGCACCATGTATCGGGCTCGCAGTCGACCACTATGGGCACACACCCCGCTCTGGTGACTGCCTGTGCGCAGGAGATGATCGTAAAACTCGGAAGAATGACTTCGCTCCCTTCCGGAAAGCCGAGAGCTTCCATGGCCAGTTCCAGGGCCACAGTGCCGTTGCAGACGGCAACGCCGTGCTTCATTCCGCAATAGGCAGCCCATTTCTCTTCGAAGTCGGTTATGAACTTACCTGCTGACGATATCCATCCGGTCTTGATGCATTCACTCACGTACTCGAGTTCTTTGCCGTTGAGCAACGGCTCATTTACTGAGATCATCGTCATCATTTGCTCCTCGTGGCCCAATCAGGTCTTCACGTTGTTTCCCTGCTTCGGACCGTGCTTTTATCGCTGTTGCGGAAGTCTTCCCGACCATTCAGGCCAAGCTTGATGCGCTGCGAATTTGCCTGCCCCTATCATCGATACCGGCCTCTTTTCCCTCCACCCAGGTCTCGATTTCTTTCCACTCCCCCAGGGCATGCATTGGCAGGTTGAGATCTTTCAATATTTTTCGGCCGATTAGATAGGACTTGATCATGTTCCCCTTGGTAGTGACATGGACGGGGTCTGCAAACAAATCTTCTTCGCCTGTTATGGCTCGGTCCGCATCTATTAACAGCAACTCGTATTGAGCGGCCTTCTCACGAAGTATCTCGTTCACCTTAGCAATATGGGGACGATAGACCCTGTCGTGTTCCTCGCCGTATTTGAGCACATTGGAAAAAGGGAGGGTCATCAGGCAAAGCTTGATGCCCCTGTGCCGTGAGACTGCGTAGATTGTCTCGATGTTTCGCTCGAAAATGTACAGTTCGCGAGGATCGTACACATACTTCTTGCCCTGGTTCAGAATCGACCTTTCCGCGCTGTAATGCCGCCTGATAATCTTCGGATATTTCTGGCGCACAAACAGGGCCAGGAATCGATATATGACGAATAGCCGGCTCCAATAGATATCTTGAGTTCCGGGAATAACGAGGCTGCGGTAAGCATGCACCGCATCTCCGCGTAACCCGGGATATCCCCGGTAATTGTGATCGTTACAGTTTTCGTGCATGACAACGTAGTCCGGATTGAAATCGATGACATTCAGAATGAAGTTGACGGTAGAATGGAGAGAAGACCACCACCCCATACCGAAATTAAGAGCTTGAAACCTGATTCGAGGACACGCCTGGTTCAAGAACTGCTCTAGAAGCAGGGGGTAAGGGTTAGTCGTAGAATTGCCGATGCATGCGACTCGGATGGTGTTGGGCGGTTTCGGGATATCCCGAAGGGTCAGGCCTGTGAATCCCATTTCTGCGTTGCCGTCTCCAAGTTCTTTTCTAGGAAGGGTAAAATGAAGAAATGGGTGAGGCTCAAACTTCGGCACAAAAACCCCATACGTCGCTGTCTCGATGATCGTTTTCCTTATCTTTGCGATGAGGTGTTGCTTGTCCGGCAGAACTGCCGTGCCACATTTTATGAAGCCGTATTTTATGAATGCTCTTGCAAGAATTTCGAGGAACAAGAGTGAAAGAAAGGCATCAAGAACAAAATCGATGATCGGCGAATGTAAAAACTTGCCTGAACGGAAAGCGAAGATCGCGACCACGAAGACCCATAATAAATACCGGAAGAACCCTGTCAGGTAATCATGAACTTCTTCCAGTCCAAGGAGCGGCTTGAATATGGGTGGAAACAGAAGAACTATCAGAATTCCGTTAAGAATGCTAACGAGGATCATCGGTCGATCTCCTTCTTAGACCAACGTTTACTCAGTCTACTGTCGCTGGTCCCCATGCCCGAACCTGGTCTTGTCGTTGTCGCCTGCGTAAGGCCCCTGCTTTATCTCGATCATGGAAGTCTCTTCGATCATTCTCAGTGAGTGGCCGCCGCCGCATAGAAGTATGAGGTCTCCCGCCGTCAGGGTACGGGAGGTGAGGAACTGCTTCGAGCTTGCGTAAAGATTCACCTCGACCGCACCATTCCTCACCAGGAGCACCTCCTGGGTATACAGGACCTGCCTGGCCACGAGATTGTGCACGTGCGGCTCTATCTCTTTGCCTTTCGGATGTCTCATGTAAGCGACTTGCTGAGAAAAACTGTTAGGCGTGAAAAAATGCAACCCTTCCGCATCGTAATTCTTCCTTATGATCAATGCAATTGGCTCCAGACCGTCAACTATAGTCTCAATACTCTCATCGCTCATTTTTCGCCTCCTGCCTCGCAGCGCTTCAGGATATTGATCCATTGGGAGATGGTTATGCCGACTACAGCCGTAATGCCGACCCACGCGGCCATGCTCTCAAGGGTGGTGGATTTAAAGGGGCTTGCTAATAAAAGCCGATGTCGTGCTCGGGTTCACGTCCGCACACCCGAAAGTCATGCAAATAAACCTGCTTCATATATGTGCGGAAGTGGAGGAGATGCGGGTAAAATGGGACAGATGAGTCACATCCTTACCGGGCTTGTTCAGGGGCCGGTTGCCCGGCCCCCTCTATCGCAAGTCTACTAAGGTTTCACGTTGGGCTGCACCTGGTTTACCCGCTGTGGTGCCTGGCTTACCGTTGCCTGTGCCTGGCTTACCGTTGCCTGTGCCTGGCTTACCGTTGCCTGTGCCTGGCTTACCGTTGCCTGTGCCTGGCTTACCGTTGCCTGTGCCTGGCTTACCGATTGTTGTGCTCCCGTTCCATTTGATTGGGAACCAGAATTCGTGTGGTCATACGCGCCGATGTCCCAGACTCCTGTGAGCGGCCTCGCACCGGAGGTTGCCCATCCCGCCTCGTTGATCGCTTCGTTGTACTGGCTGCCGAGGTTTGCCCCAGTGTTGATTGCCGGCCCCGAGGTCATTGCGAAACAATTGGTATTAGGCATCAGATTCTTTCCATAGGCGCCAACGAACCCGCTGGGGAGAACGCCTCCGGCGAAGACTGGAGCGATATTCTGGGCGGTAGCCTCCCATTTCAGAACACCGGCCCTGTTGTAACTCAGTCCTTTACTGAAGATGTGTTCATTTGTCGGGCCGGAGGACCGATAAATTAGATTATTCGAGTGCGTGAGGTAGCCGTACCTGTCTCGAACGGGGTCAAAATTGCTCGTGTAGACGATGTTGTCCCTGAAGTTTATCGTAGGGGTGCCACTCATAACCCCCCATTCTGCAACCTGGACACAGTACTGCGTCCCTGCCGAATTTGTCGTATTATAAATGGTGTTGTTGTAAAAGCTGAATACACTGTTGTTCCAACTTCCTCCGTTGATCAACAGGTCTGCTCCGTAATTGTATGGCTGCCAGGGCTTTCCGTTATTGAATATCAAGTTTCCATAAAAAACGCCGTTGCCATCTATGCCTGATGCGGGATTAAAAATGACGCCGAACACATTGTCATGTACAATATTATAGCGGACTGTCAAATTGTGCGGTGACCCTGTGTAGGCCGATGGGGAAGTCAGTATTCCTACGCCACGAAAGGCATTATAAATAGTATTGAACTCCAGTGTCACGTTGTCCGCTTCGTTTGTGACCGAAATGCCATCACCCCAAGTAACGCCGCCCCAGTGTGCAGTATCATGGACCGTGCAATTCCTGATAAGCAACCCATTGACCTTGTTGTTGTTGTAGCACCACGTCGGGTAGATCGCGATCCCCTCGTGCCCGGTGTTATAAACGGTCGTGTTTTCTAAAGTGACACTGCTGACCGTCGTCGGTGACGACATGTTGGAACCGATGTGTATTCCGTAATAGTAATTGGTGGGAGTCTGCTCGGGTCCTCCATTGTCATGGACGACACAGTTATCTATCGTGATGTTCGAAATGCTGGTCGGAGCACGCAAGCCCGCATAGATGCCGCCGGTGACCTGTTGGTTGCCATCGACTTCAAACCCCCTAAAAGTCACGTTGCTTACAAAAATGTTGACCATGGCCAACACGTTGCTGCTTGGGTAGCCTCCGGTGGCCCTCAGCGTGGCCCTTGCCTTTGTTCCGTTTCCGTAGGTCGAGCCGTCGTAAGTGACGCCGGCCGTGGCGGCGAGAATTGGTAGCGATGCGGAAGACCATGTATCCTGAGACCGAAAATAGACCGTATCGCCGCTTACAGCCTTTGCCTTGACCTTTGCAACCGTGGCCCACGCCGTCGCATCCGAAAGGCCATTGAGACTGTCGTTACCTCCTGCCTTCACGTAGTACGTGGCTGCCAAAACCGGCCAGGCGCAGAGAAGAACGAGAAGGAGAGAGAAAATGACTGTATGCTTAATGGTGAAAGTCGTGCGACGATAACTTGAAATTGTTGTTTTATTCATTATGCACCTCAATTCATAGTTGATGAAACACAAGCTGCGAAGAAAATATCTCCTGAGGGTCATCGGTTCTATCTTTTCCTTTTGAGCATGACCCGTCAGGCGCCCTCTGACTTGCCGCTTTGCTGTGTATGTCATGCTCTATCGCTGGGCCGTGAACCGGGCGCCTTCCTGTGACACTGAGAATATGTGCCCTGCCACCGTTACGGCCCCTGTTCTGCCGGTCGTGCCGCGATTGGGAGCTACACTAAATCCAATCACGGCTGAACCGGTACCGGCCTTCATGTCGTCCCTAACGTCCAGCCACGGGATCTCGCCTACCACGTGCCATGCGCAATTGGCAGCCGTCATTATTCTCACACTACCCGATCCGCCCACGGCGTTGAAACCGGCAGATTCCACGGAAAGGGAGAAACTGCATTTTTGATTCCCATCCGGGTTGGACGCTGTTTCCTGATACGGGTTTTCCTCATAGAAAGAAGGGATAAAGCCGTCCGCCCCGTATCCCACCGGGACAAACTGAGCAGTCTGACGGTCGGAGTCAGTCAGCACTACTTCCAGGCCTTGACCCGAATCAGTTTCAATACCGGGTTCTTGTGCTGCCGGTCCCGATGTCTGTCCGGCAGCCCAGGCATTGTATGAGGCAAATACGATCGCCGCACCAATCAATAAACAAAAGAAGCCACGACGAGACCGAAGTAAGCGTTTAATGCGCGTTTGACAATCTGTTTCCATAGCAACACCTCCTCGATTAATTCCGCCATGCGATGCATGCCCGAAGGTGTTGCTATCGCCTGGCAACCCTGCTGCCGTATTCCGTCGCTCTGTCTCATCATGCTGCGTCTAGCGTTCGGAACTTAGGCCAGTGGCTTTGCGTCCCGCCCTTTCGGACGGTTTGCCTTTTTCAGGTCTTTATGTAAATGGGTTTTACGCCCTATAATCCTCCTTCATCCTCAGCGCTCCTCGGGTGATCCACACGTTCACCATCACCATCTCATAGCATCTATCGTGCCATACAAGAATCAATGTCGCAACCATTGTCAGCACTACGGGTACAACAAAACAAAAAGTGTGAACGATTGAAAAATCCGTCAAGAACGCACACTAAGACGTCACGAAAACGGTCAGAAAGAAATTTCCTCACGAAATTCGATAGTGTCATTACAAAAATGATGTGTGCGCGTTTGGCACACCCTAAAACACCCGTTGGTTCCTCTTGACCTACAATTAACATTATGATAATATAGTGTCTGTATGGCTTTCATCCATGATGGAAAGCCGGCAGTGCGATGTGCTGTTCTTTGACAATTGAGGCGAAGCAGGTGAGGGAATCTTCTGAAAGGGGAAACATTTTTTCAAAACCGTCAAATTCAGTAAAATTCCGTCAACCGGCTTGGTGGCCAAAACGTCGCACTCCCTTGATACTTAAGGCTTGCAGCCTCACGAGGAAAGAGACGGCATCGGGGTTGGATCAGGCTGATGACCATTTGATATCGTGACGTTATCATCCCAATTGTACATGTTTTCAAGAGTTAGAGTATCGTTTTTGCGTCGACGGATGACAATCAGTAATGCACCAACGGAGTCTTGCCTATCCTGAACACGTTGAATCCTGTCTCGTGGAGCGCTTGATGGTCGAGGACATTCCGCCCATCGAAGATAAAAGCTGGTTTATTCATGTTCTCATAAATAGAATCATAATCGAGGCCTGCAAAGTGCTTCCATTCGGTCATGACGGCAATCGCATCGCAACCCGATGCAGCCTTGTACGGATCGGCTTCGTAAGTGATGCCGTCGAAATCGTTTAAATCAATCATCGCATTGGGGAGTGCTTGAGGGTCTGTAATGACCACGTCGACCCTTTCCTCCACGAGCCTCTTCGCTATATAGAGGGCAGGGGTCTCACGGGTATCGCCGGTATCGGCTTTAAAGGCGAACCCGAAAAGACATATTCTCTTACCCGCAAGGGTATTGAACATTGCATTGAGCATGGTAAGAACAAACCGTTCTTTCTGGTATTCGTTGATCTTGACAACCCCTTCCCAGTAGTCCGCCACTTCCGGAAGCCCATAGCTCTTGCACAGGTACACGAGATTAAGGATATCCTTTTTGAAACAGGACCCGCCGAAGCCGACGCTTGCGTTGAGAAACTTATTACCCAGCCGGGAGTCGAAGCCTATCGCTTTTGCTACCTCCTGAACATCGGCATCCGTCTTTTCGCACAAGGCCGAGATAGCGTTAATGGAAGAAATCCGCTGCGCCAGGAATGCGTTGGCAACGAGCTTGGATAGCTCACTGCTCCAGATGTTGCTCTCGATGATACGTTCTCTCGGTACCCAATTCGCGTATATATCAACTATCTCCTTCCGTGCTTTGATCCCCTTCTCCGTTTCTCTCGACCCGATGAGTACCCTGTCCGGTGACTCCAAGTCTTTGATTGCCGTTCCCTCTGCAAGAAATTCCGGGTTCGAGATAACGTCGAAACTGACCGAGCCATCCTTGGAGGTCAGGATCCTTTCCATGGCGAGAGCGGTTTTGACGGGTATGGTGCATTTCTCGATCACGATTTTCGGGGATCCAGCCACCTTCCTTATCTGTCGCGCCGTCTTTTCCCAGTATTGCAGGTCCGCAGCCATGCCCGCCCCTGCCCCGAAAGTCTTCGTGGGCGTATTGACTGCAACGAAGATAATCTCGGACTCTGCAATTCCCTTTTCGACGTTGGTGTCGAAAAACAGATTTCGACCTCTCGCGACTTTAATAATCTCATCGAGCCCGGGCTCATACACCGGCAGCCGATCTGAATTCCATTGGTCGATCTTTTCCTTGTTTATATCGACCACTTTGACCCTGTATTGCGGGCATTTGTAGGCGATCATCGCCATAGTGGGGCCGCCCACGTAGCCGGCACCTATACAGAGGATGTGTTTGGCGAAACCATCAGTCATTGGAAACTCCTAAAGAATGGACAAGGGATGGGTAAAAAGTGAAAAGGAGAAAGGCCCAGGGGCATCGGAAAGTGAGTGCACTATCGGACTGCTCCCCTGTACCAGTCGATTGTTTTCTTCAGCCCTTCTCTAAACCCGGTCTGGGCCTCGAAGCCGAATTCCTGCCGCGCCCTTGCGGTGTCGAGCATCCGTCGCGGCTGGCCGTCAGGCTTGGTCTTGTCCCATGCTACCCTGCCCTTAAAGCCCGACAGTTCGACGATAAGATCGACCAGATCCTTAATGGAAATCTCGAAGCCCGCACCGATATTCACAGGCTCACTTTTGTCGAACTGCTCCATGGCGAGGATAATGGCGTCGGCAGCGTCTTCAACGTAGAAGAACTCCCGCGTAGCTTCCCCCGTGCCCCAAACGACGATTTCGTCGGCCCCGTCCCTGATGGCATCAACACATTTTTTTATGAGCGCTGGGATCACATGAGACGAGTTGGGGTTGAAGTTATCGCCTGGTCCGTAAAGATTGACCGGAAGAAGGAAGATGGAGTTGAACCCGTACTGGGCCCTGTAGGCTTGAGACTGTACGAGCATCATTTTTTTCGCCAAGCCGTAAGGGGCGTTCGTTTCATCCGGGTAGCCATTCCAAATATCATCTTCATGGAAGGGAACGGGCGTGAACTTGGGGTAGGCACAGATGGTGCCGAGAGCAACGAACTTATCGATGCCGCGCGCGTAGCCTTCATGGAGGAGCTGAATGCCCATCATCGCGTTCTCATAGAAGAGGGACGCGGGGTTTTCCTGATTGAATCCGATTCCGCCCACCTTGGCCGCGAGGTGCACGACGATATCGGGCTTAGTCTCGTCATAGAGACGCCGGACACCGGAGATGTCTACAAGGTTGTATTCAGGAAGGTCGGCAATCGTGATATTACCATATCCCTTTCCCCTCATATGCCGAATGAGGTGAGTGCCAAGAAAACCCTTGCCGCCAGTAATGGTTATTCGTTTTGAAATCATCTCGAACCTCGAATCGCGAATCTCGAATCCGGAAGGGCGTCACAGCCCTGAACCCATAGTTCACAATGCATGAGTCTTTTTCCGGTTTGCTTTAGCCGTCTTGCCAGAACTGGTAAACATCGCGACGAGTTCCGAAGCTTCTTGCAGCAGAAACATAACTTCTTCCTTTTCGCCGACATCGGCTTCACAAAGCAGTTCCAGCCAGTACTTGCTTTCGTTTGCTTCCTTTTCAACGACTCCGATTTTGTGAATGAAATCATCGTTTGATTCTGCCTTTCGAGCCTCACGATAATTCGCCCCGACCGACGTTCCCGATTTGAGAAGTTGATATCCCAGCACGTCAGCCACCTTGCTTTTCGGCAGCTCGAGCAACAAACTTGATGACCCGAAGGGCAAAAGCCTTGGTTCGTATTTCCAGATGGTTTTGATCGATCATTCTTAGATTCGAAATTCTTGATCGGGCGGATTCGCGATTCGAGTTTCGCGATTTCTTAATGCTCTCTTATCTGTTCGTACACCGAGAAATCGTGGTTCGTATAGCCGAAGCCTTTGCGCTTTGATGCTTCAAGGCCGGCGCAGGGGGGTTTGAGGCCCACCGACAGGACGTCGCAATCGACCATGACCTGGACGAGCTCGTCCAGGGTAACCCTCGGCTCCCAGCCGAGCTTTTCTCTCGCCTTGCTGATGTCCGCCTGGAGCGCCTCGACCTCGGTAGGACGATAGTACCGGGGATCGACTTCCACGAGGACCGTGCCCGGGGTAAGATGTTCCCAGGTGGAGGCTTGAACGACGCCCGACTCTTCCGGTCCCTCCCCCTTCCATTCGAGCTGCACGCCCATGTAGGAGAATGCCTTATCGACGAATTGTCGAACCGTATAGCTCTTGCCCGTCCCCACCGCGTAGTCGTCGGGCGCTTCCTGCTGGAGCATGAGCCACATCATCTCGACATATTCCGGGGCAAACCCCCAGTCTCTTTTGGCATTCATGTTTCCGAGGTAGAGCTTCTTCTGATTACCTTTCAGGATGTTGGCGACAGCCCTCGTAATCTTGCGAGTAACGAAGGTCTCCCCCCGGCGGGGCGATTCGTGGTTAAAAAGGATGCCGTTGCAGGCAAAAAGGTTGTAGCCCTCGCGATAATTGACGGTCATCCAGTAGGCATAGAGCTTGGCAGCACCGTAAGGACTCCTCGGATAAAAAGCGGTCTTCTCGTTTTGGGGAGGCGGCGTGGCGCCGAAAAGCTCGGACGATGAGGCCTGATAATACTTGGTGTTGATGCCGCTTCGCCTGATAGCTTCGAGCAGCCTGGTGGTGCCGAGACCCGTCGAATCACCCGTGTACTCGGGCATGTCGAAGCTTACCCGGACGTGGCTCTGGGCCGCAAGGTGGTATACTTCCACAGGCTGGATGTTGTAGATAAGGTGGGCAAGCTGACCGGAATCGGAAAGGTCGCCGTAGTGAAGGAAGAGGTGGGCCTCAGGGAGATGGGGGTCCGTGTAGATATGGTCGATCCTCCCCGTGTTGAAGGTTGAGGCGCGGCGGATGAGTCCGTGAACCTCATAACCCTTGGACAGCAGGAATTCGGCCAGATATGAACCGTCCTGCCCGGTAATTCCGGTGATCAACGCTCGTTTCATAGTCGCTCCTTACAGTGAAAAGGAAAAGGAGGAAAGGTCAAAGTCAAATCGCGAATCACGAATTCTTATCAATTCAAAATTGCCTTTAACTGGTTCTTCCGTATATGTCCTCAAGCCTCACGATATCATCTTCTCCGAGGTAGGTCCCGTACTGGACCTCGATGATTTCAAGAGGCGTGATTTCGCAGTTCTCCACCCTGTGCGGCACGGCTGCGGGAACATAGACGGAGCCGTTCTCGTCGACGAATTGGTCTTTGTCGCCGATAGTGACCTTTGCCCTTCCCTTCGCCACCACCCAGTGCTCGCACCTGTGGTTGTGATATTGAAGGCTCAGCTTGCCGCCGGGATTCACCACGATCCGCTTGGCCTTGTACCCGTCCATCTCCAGAAGGTTCGTGAAGCTTCCCCAGGGCCGCTGTGTGGTGACGTGATCCACGGCCTCTTTGCGTCCTTCATCGGTGAGACGGTCCATGACCTTCTTGACCTGTTGACCGTGTCCCTTCTTGGCCACGAGGAGGGCATCGGGCGTGTCGACGATGACACAGTCGGTGAGGCCAATGGCCGCTATTATGCGGTTGTCACCCAAAACGACGGTGTTTTCGGAATCGATGGTGATCACCTTGCCGGGGTCGGTGGTCGAGCATGCAGCAGGCGCCATATCGAAGACAGAGTCCCAGGAGCCTACGTCGTTCCAGTTGAGGTCGGCGGGGATGACCGCTACCCGCCGCGACTTCTCCATTACCGCGTAGTCGATGGATATGGAAGGCATCGAATCGAAGGAGGCTATCATTTCGTCATAACCCAGATCAAGGGCGGATCCGATCCGCGGGGCGTGAGCCGAGAACTCATCCTTGATCGCTCCTATGGTGAAGGCGAACATACCGGAGTTCCAGAAGTAACGCCCGTCGGCAAGATAGTGCTCGGCCGTTTCAAGATCAGGCTTCTCGACGAAGGCATCCACTGGAAAGGCCCCAACATGGGTGATATTGGTCGGTCCGGCCGCGGCCTTTATGTACCCGTAGCCCGTCTCCGGCCTCATCGGTTTTATGCCGAAGGTCACGAGGTGTCCCGATCGCGCGAGGTCCTGCGAAAGTCGCACGTAATTCACAAAACGTTCGATTGGCTCGATCAGATGGTCCGAAGGGGAGACAAAGATAACCTCCCCCGGTCCGCAGCCAAGTTTCTCGGTCGCGTATCGAGCAGCCAGAGCTATGGCTGGCGCCGTGTTCCTCCCGACCGGCTCGAGAATGATGTGCTCGAGCCAGGGAAGGTCCGAGCGCACGTCGAACTCATACACCTTGTTGGTGACGACAATGAAGTCTTCCGGCTTAGCGACATCTCTGAACCGCTCGGCGGTGTTTTGCAGAAGTGACTTGCCGCCGAAAAGCTTCAAAAATTGCTTTGGGTGATTGCGGCGGCTCAGAGGCCAAAGGCGAGTGCCACTGCCGCCGGCGAGGATGAGAATTTTCATAATAGTTTATGCGGCACTCCCATCGCCAATCGTCAGTTCTTTCCCGCGTCGAGCTTCTTCTCCCACTCCCACGCGGTCCTCACGATGAAGTCGAGGTCGTCGTGTTGGGGGGACCAGCCCGTGCGGGTACGAAGCAGAGAACTGTCCGCGATAAGGGCGGGAGGATCGCCTGCCCGCCTCGGCGCCTCTTCCACCTTGAAGTCGATGCCGGTCGCTCGCTTTGCGGCGGCAACCACTTCCCTCACAGAAAAACCGTGGCCATAGCCACAGTTCATCTTTATGCTCGGCTCGTTATGAGACAGGTAATCGAGAGCGAGCACGTGGGCCCGGGCGAGATCGTTCACATGGATGTAATCACGGATGCAGGTGCCGTCGGGTGTCGGGTAGTCCGTGCCGAAGATGAGGAGCTTTTCGAACTGACCCTTTGCCGTCTTGAGGGCGCGGGTAATAAGGTGGGTCGCCTCCTTGTATGCCTGGCCTATCTCCCCTTCCGGGTCTGCGCCTGCCACGTTGAAATAGCGGAGCGCCACGTACCTGAATTCGCGGGATTGGGCCAGATCGGCAAGCACCCTCTCTATCATCACCTTGGACGAGCCATAGGGGTTGATAGGGTTGAGGGGCGCATCCTCCGTGACGGGCATCCTTTCGGGTATGCCGTAGGTCGCTGCGGTGGACGAGTAAACCAGAAGGCCCACGTCATTGGCCGTCATCGCGTCAAGGAGGTTCAATGTGTTGGCGACGTTGTTTCTGTAGTACAGAAGGGGTTTTCTGACCGACTCCTCCACCTGAATGGATGCGGCAAAATGGATAACTGCATCAGGTCTGAAGGTTTTAATCGTTCGATTCAGAAAGCCATGATCCGCCAGGTCGCCCTCGACGAGCGAGCCTGAGAGCACCGCCCACTTATGCCCGGTAGACAGGTTGTCGTAGACGCAGGTATCGTGCCCATCTTTGCCGAGCATCTTGACTATGTGGCTGCCTATGTATCCGGCGCCGCCTGTAACGAAAATTCTCATAAGAAGCTCTCTCCCGTCATGGTGAGGTTTAGCCCCGAATGATCCGCGATGAATGAAGGGCCTGGAGAAGATACGCTACCGCCATTCGGGCCCATGAAGGCCGCCAAAAATGGCGTTAAATCAGGAACAGAAAACAATGCAAAACCGCGTAGTAATATATAGCAGACTTTGGGTGATAAGCAATTAGTTTGTTCTTAACACCCTCTTTACCCAACCATAACTGTTGTCGTCCGGAATGGCGCAGGGCTTAAGTGAAAAATCTCGTTGCAGGCCTTCAAAAGAGAGGCAAAAGAACCATCCATGACCCGCACCTTTCTTCTGCCGTCAGGGTTAAAACGAGCGACTCTTGCCTGACGGCCATGTCATAACCATCGGCGGTTGTGTGTTCAGGTCCGGATTCGCGGTTTCCATCTGGTAGAGGGTCACGCAAGAAAAAAGAAGCGCGGACAGAAGGCATCTACCTTCTGTCCGCGCGATAAAGCCGAACTGCGAAAAACTGCTTACGCCTTGAATCTCTTCCTGATGCCTACGAGGCCCAGAAGGCCGGGGGCAAAAAGAAGTACCGAGGAAGGAATGGGAACCCCACTCGGCTGGCTTTCTTGGACGACGAATCCGACCTGAGTCAAATCGGGGAGCTGCGCCGTCAGAGCCACGTTCACAAAGTACTGGTCACCGGCCACGAGGTCGGCTCCAGCGGGCGCGTAAAAATGAACCTCATCAGCACCGCTGGGCGATGGTATAAAGGTCGCAGTCCAGAGTGTCCAAGTTCCAGCAACATCAACGCTGAAGCGTGTCGTTGTGTCATAGCCCGTTGCTTCAAAGGCAGGAGTAGAATCGATGTACGTTCCCGCCGGAACCCCGAACTGAGTGCCGAGAATGAAGGCAAAGTCATCCGTCGTCGGGCCGCTCCACGTCAATGTACCAGCGCCGAGCCCAGGTGTACCCCATGCGGAATTCCCACCGGCGCCGTTGTTATTCCAAGACCACGTCATGCCGTAGAGGCCTGGGCCGACCGAGCCGCCCACTGTGCTGTTCATGCCGTAGCCGGAGTAGCCGGTGATCGTGTCTGCCATTGCAGACCCGGTAAAAGCCGCGATTACTATCGCTAAAACAACTGCGATTGCCAAAACTAATCTTTTCATGTAACCTCCTTTACACACTTAAATCTAAAAGCTCGTCAGTCAACTGCGTTCTTAAAACCCTACTCAGGTACTGTATCTTTTAATGCTTGCCAGTCCGCTTAAAGCACTTCTCATGTACTGCCTTTTTTGTTCGGTCGATCCTCCCTGATCGATCTCGGCGTCTTACCCCCACCTCCTTTGCATGGACTCCGCCTGCCGAAAGCGCAGAGTACGCTTGAACTTCGTCCCCCCTCCAGGAGACACTTTAAGAAATTGTAATCGTTCGTTTAAGAGTTTTCCTGCTACCTGGCGACCTGGCTATCTCCCTGGCGGGAGACCCGTTGGCTTTCCGGCCCATCTTTGCAGATGGTGTGGCTTTTTCAAGAAGCAAACATATTATAAACATTGTCTAACTTTAGTGTCAAGCAAAAATTGAAATTTTTTTTAAACTCTTTCCCCTTTTTTTTGATTCCCAGAAATAGCAAGGGAAATCGGACCGGCTGGAAGGAAAAAAGATGAGCCCATGACCACTATTTTCCTTGTTACCCTATTTCGAAACGCAATGAGGCTCGCGAGACCGGGAGCGAGCAGCCAGAGCCCCGACGGGATGGGGACTGTAGACGGGTTCGATGAGGGACCGGTCGGTGAAGACGGCCCGGGCGATCCCTGCGAGAGCGGACCCGACGTATCGCCAGTTCCGGTCGATCCCGTAATTCCGTGCCCAGAGCCCGCTCCTCCTCCGCCGCCCGTACCCAGGCCGGAGCCATCAGAAAACCCCGAATAGGCCTGCCCGTCGTTTCCACCCGACCCGCCACGAATAAAGGAACCGGGAGAGCCATCGTTGAGGAAGTCCATGTGTCCACCCACTTCGAAGCCTGTTATTCCAGGCGTGCCGCCTGAACGTGTCGGTATGGGCGGCGGGTTGTCACCCGCCTCGAAGAGCAGGGCCAGCCCACCGTCGAAATCAATAGCGGGGCTAAAGTGAAAGCCGCCGAGGTCTGAAGGCGGACCTGAATACAGGGCTTGTTCATCCGAATCTACCCCCGATGCTCCTCCGGAGCCGCTTGCGTGTGACCCATTGTGCGGGAAGCCTACCATAAAGAAGGGTATTGCGACGGCAAGACTTGATCCCAGTATGAAGAGGATCGCCGCAAACAGGAGGATCTTCCCCGCAGTCAGGCCTGTGAATACCCACATCACGACCAGGCGAGCGATCGATGCACCGGCGATGAACGGGCGTGCGATGAACGGGCGCCGCCTGATAATTTCTGTTTTGTGCCGGTCCATAACCCCTCCTTTTGCCTCAAGGGAAGCCTCTCCCCCGAGCAGCCGATTTTTCCCATTGCCGTCGGCCGTCGCTCTTGCACTATGTTTCCGTATCCCGAAACCTGTAACCGATTCGGCTGACACGTCTACAAAATTTGGTGTACACTAACTTTATATAACACTGCAATACATTTGTCAAGAAGAATTTGAAGGGAAATGAATGACGTCCGGAAGAACTCTAAATGTTTATTGCTATTTTGGCACTTATCGTAAGGGATCGGTGGAAGACAGGAGGGGCTTCCGTCTTAAGTTAGGACAGGCCGTGTTGCTTTGCCCACGCTCCCACGTGGACAGGGCTGCTCAATACCTCGGCGCCTGCGGCGGTCAGGGCCGCTTTCTTGCCCTCCACGGTACCTGTGGCGCCCCGGATGATCGCGCCCGCATGGCCCATCTTCTTGCCTTGGGGGGAGCAGCTTCCCGCGATGTAGGCTGCGACGGGTTTCGACATACCATCAGAGATAAAGCGGGCCGCCTTTTCCTCCTGTTCGCCTCCCACCTCGCCCACGATGATGACGCCCCTGGTGGTATCGTCTTCTTCGAAGAGCTTGAGAATCTCGGCGAGGTTAGTGAGGACCACGGGATCGGCCCCCATACCGATCACTGCGCTCTGGCCCACGTGAGCTTCGGAGAGTATTCCCGCGAATTCGTACGAAAGTGTTCCGCTCCGGGAGACGATGCCTACGTGACCAGGCGCAAAAAGGGAGGCGGGCATGATGCCGATCTTACCCTTTCCGGGGACGAGGATGCCGGGCGTGGTCGGACCGAGTGCTATGACGCCCTTCTGCATGGCGTAATCACGCATCTTCATGACATCGTTCACCGGTATATGCTCCGGCACCATGACTATGAACTTTATCCCGGCATCGACTGTTTCGAGGAAGGCATCGAGGACGAAGGCGGCAGGCACGAAAAATACCGACGCATTCGCACCCGTCTGCCGGACCGCTTCTTCCACGCTGTCAAATACAGGGAGTCCTTCAACGAGAGTGCCGCCCTTTCCCGGCGTGACACCGCCCACCACATTCGTGCCGTAGTCGAGCATCCAGTGTGTTTGAACCGCTCCGATGCGCCCCGTGATACCCTGAACGATAACCCGCGTTGATTCATTGATCAACAAGCCCATTTCGACCTCAATATATCCTGTTTTCGGCTAGCTTCCTGAAGACGGGGCGGAAAGCCACGGCTCAACCGGCTTCGAGAAGCGTGAAAATCTTATCGATCGCTTTCTCAGTCGCCGCGTCCGTCACTACATGGACCCCTGCCGTACGGAGGATCTCCCACGTCTCTTCCTGACGATTTCCCAGAGCCTTGGCTACTACGGGAATTTTCAGACTGTGCTCCTTGATGTAGCGCACGATGCCCTTGGCGCCTTCATGGATAGGATTTATGCCGCCGTAGACGTTGATGAAGACCGCTCTGATGCCGACCTTCATCAGAACGAGGTCCATACACTTATAGAGCAGATCGGCGGTAATGCCTCCACCTGTCTCCAGAAAATTTGCCGGCCTCATCCGCTCGGCAATAATGTCCATGGAAGCCATGCCCAGACCGGCCCCTGAAGAGATGAGAGCAATATCGCCATCGAGTTCCACGTAAGTTACGCCGATTTCCTTTCCCCTTCTTTCCAGGGGATTTTCTATTCGCTCCACCGGGTCCGGAAGGGAGGAACGGGCCGAACGCAGCCTCGAAAGAGCAGAGTCGTCCACTTCGAGAACGGCGTCTAACGCCAGGAGCCCCCCGTTGGGTAGAACGGCGAGAGGATTGATCTCGACGATGAGGGCCTCGAAACGGGTAAAGACCTTATAGAGCTGCGCAATGACGTCGATGAAAGGACCGAGCAGGTGCTGGCCCAGTCCGAGTTTTCTGAGCAGGGCCCGGGCCTGATAAGGATAGAACCCATACATGGGGTCCACGTGGATGGCGGCGATCTTCTCCGGCGCTTTCCGTGCCGTCTCTTCGATATGTACTCCGCCTTCGGTGCTTACGACGATGACCGGCTTCCCCGTATACCCGTGCACGGTGACGCCCACGTAGAGCTCACGGGCAATATCGGCCTTCTCAGCCACAAGAATCATTCTGACGGGAAGACCATTGATCTCGGACGTGAGAAGCCCCTCGGCCATCTCCTTGAGCTCCTCAGCCGTGTAGGCCGTTTTGATACCTCCCGCAAGTCCGCGGCTGCCCGTAAGAACCTGTGCTTTGAGCATGACAGGGTAGCCTATCTCTCCTGCTACATGGACCGCCTCCTGTACGGTGGCGGCCACACCGCGTCTCGGCACGGGGATGCCCATCGATTCGAAGATCTCGGCAGCCTCAAATTCGTGGAGTCTCATTGTATGCCTGAACCTTTTGAGAGAATTTGTTTTCTGTTAATTCGCTACTGGGCAAGTATAAACAGCCCCGCTTTTGATTGTCAATAACAAACAGGACGCTTGGAAGAATGTGCATAATAAGCCGGGGCCACGGGGAAGAATCAAGACTGCCCCGTTAACCCAAGGAGGCTATCCTCCGCTCTGTGGCCTCTATCCTTCGAATTTACTTGACACGGGCCGACAAGACATGAAATCGTAATGTACGGTTCTCTCGAAACCGGGAAGACCCAAGAGATGGCGGTTACGCCGCCGCCGGGAAGAGCCCGCCCGTAACGATCGCAGATAAGCGAGATTCGGATTACAGCCGAGAAGCCGGAAGATGTCCGTCCGATCAGGAGCCGATTGCATCTTCTGCCATTTGGCAGCGGAATCTAATTACACTTCAAGGAGGCTTGGCAATGGGTCTTAAAACAAAGGATGAGTACATCGAATCTATAAGGGCCCTCAAGCCCACTGCGTACATGTTCGGGGAGCGAGTAACCGATGTGGTGGATAATCCCCGTCTCCGGGCAGGCATCGAGGCAACGGCAGCCACCTATGAGGTAGCCCAGATGGACGAATATCGGGACCTCCTGGTAACGACGAGCCCCCTCATCAACGAGCCTGTAAGCCGCTTCACCCTCCCCCCTTCAAGTATAGAAGATCTGGTTGCCCGGGTGAAGGTCAACCGAAAACTGGGAAACTACGTGGGGACTTGCCATCAGCGGTGTACAGGGCTCGATTGCCTCTCCGCCCTGTCCATCGTCACTTACAATATTGATAAGAAGCACGGCACGAACTACCATGGCCGGTTTATCGAATTCCTGAAATACATGCAGAAGAACGATCTGGCTGGAAATGCAGGGGTCACCGACGTAAAGGGAGACCGTTCGCTCGCGCCACATGAGCAACCCGACAAGGACATGTATTTGAGGGTGGTCGAGACACGCCCCGACGGAATAGTGGTGAGGGGAGCGAAAGTGCATCAGACCGGCTCCCTCTCCTCCCATGAAATCATCGTCATCCCCACCCGTGCCCTGGGCAAAGAGGACAAGGAGTATGCCATTGCCTTCGCCATCCCCTCGGATACGAAGGGCCTGATCCACGTGATCGGCAGATCGACTCTCGATATGCGGGAACTCGATGGGTGCGATATCGGGAACACCCTTTATTCCAAATATTGTCCGACCCTGATCTTCGACGACGTCTTCGTGCCCCGGGAGCGCGTCTTCATGTGCGGTGAGACAGAATTCGCCGCCGATCTCGTCGGCCGTTTCTCCGCCTTTCACCGGCAGAGTCACGGCGGCTGTAAATCCGGAAAGATCGACTGTATGATCGGGGCGGCCCTCACCATGATGGACTACAACGGCACTGCCAAGGCCGGCCATCATAAGCAAAAAGTAATCGACATGATCCATCGGTCGGAAACCCTTTATGGATGCTGTCTTGCCGCCTCCTACGAAGGCCGGAAACAGCCCTCCGGCACCTATTACATCGATACGGTGCTCGCCAATGCATCGAAGCTTCATGAAGGCAAGGAGCTTGCCGAGGCCATACGGCTCATGATCGACATATCGGGTGGATTCGTCGCAGACCTGCCCTCCGATAAGGATTTCCAGAATCCGGAAGTAGGGGATCTCTTGAAAAAGTATCTCAAAGGGGTTGAGAATACCCCCGTCGAAAACAGGGTCCGCATGTACAGGCTCGTAGAGAAGATGGCCCTCGAAAGCGCGGACACGATTTCAGACATCCATGGAGGAGGCTCGCCTGAAGCCCACCGCGTCACGATCTTTCGGGAAACCGATGTGGAGGCGAAGAAGCGTGCGGCCAAGAGGCTGGCAGGCATCGATGAATAGGCAAAACTTTTCTTAAGAGACCGACAAATCGAACGGGCGGGTGCTATGTCTGAAGTGGCCGCACGTTCGATTTCCCTTTAGGCCGTTTGGGGTGAACTCATCACGAAACAAGGAGGGCCCATGCCGCTCATAACGATAGACCCTGACCTGTGCCGGAAGGACGGTCTTTGTACGGTGGTGTGCCAGAAAGTTTTTGAGCAGCGTGACACCGCGTCGACCCCTGTTGTCGTGAGTGAGGAATCGTGCAATTCCTGCGGCCATTGCGTGCTCGTTTGTCCCTCCGGTGCGATAAGCCAGACGAACTGCCCTCCCGGAGCGATTCATCCGGTTGAGACAGATCGCCTGCCTACCTGGGAGCAGGTGCGGGAGATGACAAGGGCCAGGCGCTCGATGAGGGCTTTCAAGAAAGATGGGGTCGAAAAGGAGCTTATCGAACGGGTGATCGATGCCGCACGATTCGCCCCGAGCGCAAAGAATACCCAAAGCACGGACTTCACGGTGATCCAGGACCGGAATACTTTGCGTGAGGTCGCCATGGTCACCGCCCGATGGCTGGGAAAGTCAGCGGGAAGACTCAGGAATCCTCTCTGGCGAGGGCTCTACCGGATGGTCGGGGAGCGAGACACCCAGGAGATCAAAAGGTGGATCGGCCAATTCGAGCGCACGGCGGAGAAGGCCAAAAAGGGCATCGACGTCATCCTCTTCGATGCGCCTGTTCTCCTCCTCTTTCATACTGACAAAAAGGTGCGCTTCGGCGAGACAAACGCGAACCTCGCCCTCCAGAACGGAACTATGGCCGCCATCTCTCTCGACCTCGGCTGCTTCTATACCGGATACGTGGTAACCGCGTGCAGCCACCTGAAATCTCTGCGCGAGATGCTTCGGCTCCCGGCCGGTCACCGCCTGTACGGCGGTCTCGCCATCGGCTATCCCCGGATCAGGTTCACCCGATGGATCGACAGGAATCCTCCCAAAGTGACGTGGATATAGAGGACAGGTTGATGGTCGAGGCTTTATCGAAACAACGGCCGTCTTCAAGTCGACAATTTTGTGTGATAACAATCGGCTGGATGTGTGGTAATATGCATTCCAATGTGAGAGTATGGGCGAAGATGACAAAAAGGACCGATCGGGCGGGGTGACAAGCTCAGGAGAGGCTCCGGAAGGCCGGATCGCCTGGCTGGAATCTCCGGCCCGGACGTATAAGGCCGACCTATCTGAAGTAAGCCTCGGCAGAGAGGAAATAGGGGTCACCTTCGGCTTAGGCCGGCCCTCTTCCGAGAAGCCGGGCGAGCTACCGGTCGACCTCCTCGGCCGAATCATTCTAACCCCCTTCCTGGCGAAACGATTCTCTTTTGTGCTGACTGAGGCGCTCGAGAGGCATGAATCGCTTTACGGTCCGATCGGGCCCGATCTCACGATCGACAATCAGAGAAGCGGAAGCGAAACGGCTGCCAGAAAGAAGGAGCTTCTTCTCAGGCTCGTCAAAGGTCTTCACGCAGAATTCGGTCTCGAGCGTTCTTTCAAGGTCCTTCCGGGGATGCTCCTCACCAACCGCTTTCTGCTCTCTCTGTTCAAGGATGCCGTGCCCCGCGATAAACTTCTCGACCTTTGTCAAGAACTCGACCTGCCCGGCTATTTTCGGGAACCCTTGCTGCAAGGCCTGCCCGACGCAAAGCTTCTCCATTTCGGCTTCGAAGAGAATGAAATGGGATCGATCTACAAGGTCTATCTCGAAATGGACGTAAAGAGCCGCCTTTACCCGTTTCTCCTCTATCAGGGTTTCAAATGGGATACCTCCGACCCTGACCGGGGGTCTCTTGCGCGGTACACCTGCTATCCTTCTTTCACTCCGAAAGACATGGTGGAAAGAATGTCCCTTGCCTTTCATGGTGCGGACTCCGAAGAGCCTTTCGACATAGCAAAATCGATCATAGGCATGGCTGCCGGCATTACTTCCGAGATTCTCTTTCTCGATGTCGCCGAGGATAACAACAAAAGAAGGTCGTTCGATATAAACATGTACAAGTCAGGCATCACGCTTTTCGCCCTCCACCCTCTCCTTTCGAGGATTAGAGATCATTATTCGGCGCCTTCGGCCGAATTCCAGGCCTTCTTCGAGTCGGTGAAGGACAAGAGGTTCGGCCATCTATCGGGCGGCGTCGACAGGGAAGGACGTTCCTTTTTTACCGTTCATTTCGGGGTAGAGATGCATTGAACAAAGAAATTCAGGGTCCGAAAAGCGGGGCAGGCCTTTGGGGAGCCGGGAATGGCGCATCACCACGGCCGAGAATCCACCTCGATGAATACACGGTCATTCCCATATGGTACGGGTGCAACAGCAAATGCGCCATATGCATGCTCGGTAAAGTAAAAGAAAGGCTGCCGGGCGTCGATTTCGATCTATTTAAGAAGCTTATCGCCCAAATTGTAAACGACGGTACGTGCAGACGGCTGATCCTTTCGGGGGGTGAGGTGACGACCTTCCCTCATCTGGAGCACTACGTCGAGTTCGCCGCTGCCCTCGGTTGCTTCGAAACCATACAGATACAGACGAACGGGAGAAGACTGAGCGATCAAGGGTATCTTGCCAGGCTCATCAATGCCGGAGTGAACGAGTTCTTCGTAAGTATTCATGGCCCTCGTGAGGTCCAGGACGCCCTTTCCGGCATATCCGGCTCGTATGAACAGGCAATGGAGGGTATCTGCAACCTTCAAGACTACCCCAAAATCAACGTGCTTACCAACACGGTCCTGACCAATCTCAATTATGCCCTTCTGCCCGCCCTTTTCTCCCGAATATCAGGCATGAGGGTGAGCGAGATGCATCTATGGAACTTCTTCCCTATGGAGGAGGGGGATAGGTTGGGCCTCATCGTTCGCCTGGAGGAATTGACAGCAATGCTCACGGATGTGCTGCCTTCTTTGAGGTCAGCGGGAAAGCACCTGGTGCTCAAGGCCTTTCCCGAATGTCTCGCTGTCTTCGATCCGGTTCTTGTCGACAACGACTTCCCTGTCACACTCATCCCCGACACATTCTGGCAGGCTCTGGCGGCAAGCGGGTTCGGAACATGCTTCTACAGAAATGCGTGCAGGGCGAAGAAGTGTTGGGGCCTTTCCGGAGCCTACATTGAAAGATTCGGGGATGAGAGAAACATCTTGTCGCCCATCCTGTGAGGCCTGACATTGATGAAACAAGAAGGGACGACGGGCACGAGGAGCAGCGGACCCATGATTGAAACGAGGGACTGGAAGGAATACACGACCGAGGGAGATACTTTTACCAATTATGCCCTGTGGCCTTACAAACCTGCCGAGCCTTATGCAGGCAAGTTCAGGTCGATAAACCTTCTTCTTCAGTCCTTCGAGACCGCAGCGGCTGATCCGCGGCTCTTTAAGCTCGTGAGCATGATCAGGAACAAGGTTGGGATCTCGAATACGGTCTGGGGCGTGAAGCACACAAAAGGAAGCCTCGGCTGGGAGTTCTATTTCTACGATTACGCCAGAAACAGGCGACAGAGATCCATCCCGCTCGTCCTCGACGCGATCAGGCCCCTCGTCCGGAGCCCTCTCGTGGCGAACGAAAGCCTCCTCTACTTCATGTTCTCCCTCGACGTCGACAACGGGCTCGTGACCGGCGAAAAAGATCTTAGAGAACTGCACATGTACATAGGAAATCCCGGCAGTGACGTCTCTTCCGGGATCTGCTATTCATTCACACCGGAAGGAAGCAGGCTGGAGAACTTCTATTTCTTCTTCGACGCCCACAAGCAGCTCGATAGCGTCCTCGGAAAGGCGGCCTGCTCTGCTCACGTGGACATGGCGAGGATCGACATCGATCAGATTGTCCGGCCTGAATTCAGAGAGTGCAGGACCATCTGCATCGCCAACAAGCAGAGAAACGACTGCATTTATTTCGCGGGAATAAAGATCGACTCATTTATTCATTTCCTGAAATGGCTCCATTACCCGAAGGAGACAATCTCCTTCGTGGAAGAGAACCGGTCCATGCTCGACCATCTGGAGTATGACGTAGGTTTTGACTACAGGATGGAAGGAAAGGAACTTGTGGTCCTCAAGAGCGGCTACTATGGGATATTCTGAAGGCACCGAGTACCTCTGCGTAGATGCCTTTATCAAGGGCGTCGTGGAGGCTCGCGCCCTGGAGACCGCCTTTGAAACGGGTCTGATAGACCTTCTGATTGAGAAGAGACCGCTTGCACAGGGGGAAATCGAGGAACATCTCAACGCAGATGAGCGGGGGGCCTCGATGCTGGTGGGTCTTCTTCGGTCGAACAATGTCATCGTGGAGCAGGGAGGAAGGATCCTGCTGAGTGAGGCTTTTATCAAGGCCCTCCGTTACCGCGATCTCCTCGAGACGAAACTGGAATTTGCACACCTCCTTCTCCCTGACTTTGCAAACCTCTTTACACCGTTGGTCGTCGATCCCAATCGCTTTTTTCGAAGCTCCCGTACCTTCGACCTGTTTTCATACGGTAAGGCCTTGGAATACAGCCCCGAGAATTACGAGCTGACGAAACGATGGATGAGTTTTACCACCTGTCTCACGAGGTACGAGGCCCGCGCCTGTATGGACCGATACGATTTCGGACTCCACGGGAAGATGATCGACATCGGCGGAAACAGCGGAGAGTTTGTCCTTCAGGTATGCAAGAAACACCAGGGCTTAAGGGCGAGCGTCCTGGACCTGCCTCTCGTATGTGACATAGGGCGGGAACAGATTGCAGCCGAGCCTGAGGCGAAAAGGATAACCTTTATCAGAGGTGATAGCTTCAAGGACCCGCTCCCTGAGGGCTTCGACCTCATTTCTTTCAAATCGATGCTCCATGATTGGCCGGAAAAGGACGCCGCCTTCTTGATAGCAAAGGCGGCCCGGGTCCTGGAGCCAGGCGGAACCCTCCTGATTTTCGAGAGGGGTCGGAATGGAGACTTTCTGCCCGCAACTTCTTATGGCGCGATCCCGATCCTTCTTTTCTTCAGGTATTTCCGCGACCCGGCCTTCTACGAGAGGCTTCTGACAGACCTCGGTTTTTATGACGTGCGTGTGGAAGAAATATTGCTCGACGCTCCCTTTTATCTCATAACGGGAAAGAAAGGAACAAGATAGGGCCCCTATTTCTTGTAAAATCGCACCCTGCATTTCAGGCCTGCCGGAAGGACAAGCTTTGGGTTTGGCAACTCGACCCTTATCCCGAAGGTGCCGCTCGCGGCATCCACAACCTTGTCGACTATTACCACCCTGCCCGTGTAGGAGCCTCCCATAGGCAGTTCTGGTTTTACCTCGGCATACATCCCCTTCACTATGGAGCCGTACTGTCTGGCCGGCACTACCACCTCGACATTCAGAGGATCGATCTGGGCTATGGTTAGAATCGACTTGTCGCCCACGTATTCACCGGCCGCAAGCTCCCGCTTCACCACGACGCCATCCACCGTGCTGCGGATGTTGCGCATTTCGAGCTTCGCTGCGGCCTCCTCCAACAGGGCTTCGCCCTTCTTCATGTCTGTTTCTATCTCATCCTTTTCGTTTGCCGAAATCTGCTCCCTGGCAAACAATTGCTGGTTGCGCTCAAGCTTGCGCTTGCCGTATCCGGCCTGAACCTGAGCCAGGTCTACATCGGCTTTCTCCACCCCCGATCGCAGTTTTGCCACGATCTGACCCTTCTTCACCAAGTCGCCTCGCTCCACCAACACTTCGTCGATGATGCCCGGCACCTGGCTGCTGATCCTCACGACGAGATAGGGCTCTATCATTCCCTCCAGATACTCGGCGCAACTCGCCTTCCCCGTATGGGCGCAGAAAAGGATAAGAGTAACCGTGGTTGTCCAAAACAGAAGGTGCCACAACCGATTCATCAACTTTTCCATATCATTCCCCCGTGCCCGAAAACGAAAGAAGGGTGCCCATCTGTTCATCCTGCTTCAAGAGGTCGTGTCTGGCCCGGGCATGAACCCGCTCCATCTTTCGCTGAGCATGTAATATAGCGACTTTCGAAAGAAGTGTCCAGAAAGTAGAGCCGGGCCGCGGCATATGTTGCGCGACCCATCCGAAGATTCCTCCCCTTCCGCCTTCGAGCAAGGAATCCTCCATACAAAGGATTGCCTCGAAGCTACCCGGGTCTCCCTGACGGCCACAGCGGCCCGCAAGCTGCCGGTCGATCCTTCCGGCCTCGTGGCGCTCGGTGAGGATCACGTGGAGCCCGCCAAGCTCGGCGATACCAGGTCCCAATTTTATGTCCGTACCGCGTCCTGCCATGTTCGTCGCTATGGTGAGGGCCCCACGCTGACCGGCTTTGGCGACGATCGCTGCCTCCTCACGGTCATTTTTGGCGTTGAGAACCCGATGGCCAACTCCTGCTTCGTTGAAACACCTGCTCAGATCCTCGGAAGTAGCCACCGAACGTGTCCCGACAAGGACCGGTCTGCCTCGCTCCAGGAGTTCCTTTACACGGTCGAGCACAACCCTTCGCTTCTCTTCTGCCGACGCCACTATCACGTCCTGCAAATAGGCTCGCCGGAGGGGTTTTTCGGTAGGCACGCGGGCAACGGCGAGACCGTAGACCGACCAGAGTTCTTTTCTCACTTCCCAGGCAGTTCCCGTCATACCGCAGAGATGGAGATACCGCCTGAAGAAACGTTGATAGGTGATCCGGGCGATCGATTCCACCGGGCGGGTGAGCTCACACCCTTCCTTGATCTCGATGAGCTGATGAATCCCCCGTTCCCAGGACCGGTCAGGCATGAGCCTGCCCGTATACTCGTCGACGATCTGAACCTTTCCGTCCTTCACCAGATAGTGGATGTCGGGCCGAAAGAGGTAGAGCGCCGCGAGGGCTTTCCGGATGGTCTCCTCCCGTCTGATCGTTCCCGCCCAGAGGGGGCCGAGGGGTATCGCGAGGCTCCGGATGCGATCGAGTCCACCATCGGTGACGTCGATCCTGTTTCGGTCCAGGTCTATCGTGTAATCCTTTCCCTCGCTAAGCCTTTGGGCGATTGACATGCCCTGCCTCAGGAATGCCTCTTCTTCGTCACCATTCCCATGGCCGGAAATGATGAGGGGTGTCCGGGACTCATCGATGAGGAGACTGTCGGCCTCGTCGCATATGGCGAAATGAAGCCCGCGAAGAAGAAGGCGGTCTATACGCATGCTGTCAGAGTAAAGATATTCTGCCTGAAGGCGGAGATTGTCGGTCATCTCTCCGAGGGTCAGACTGTCTCTAAGATAATCGAAGGCAATCTCCTTGTTGTCGCAATAGGTGACGTTGCATGAGTATGCCGCCTGCCGTTCCCCGGGCGTCTGACCATGGACGACAAAACCGACAGTGAGGCCGAGAGCCTCGTAAACGGGGCCCATGGCTTCGGCATCACGAGAGGTAAGGTAATCGTTGACGCAGATAACGTGGACGGGAATGCCGGCCAGGGCCGCCGTACCTGCCGCGAGGGTGGCGGTCAGGGTTTTGCCCTCCCCGGTCTCCATTTCCGCGATCATCCCCTTGAGGAGAAGGAAGCCACCCACAAGCTGCGCGTCGAAATGGCGTAAACCGATGGTCCGGCCGGAAAGCTCGCGAATTATGGCGAAGACAGGCGCCACAAGCTCCTCCCGAAAACCCCGTTGCCTGATTTCGAGTCCGAGCCGTCGTGCCTCCTCTCTCAGCCCGCTGTCACTCATCTGCGACACGCGTGAGGCGTGGGTTGCAGCCGCTGCAACGACCCCCCTCCGGGGCCGGTTATACGTACGCAGGGACCTTGCGAAAGGCGCCACGATGGCTCGGCAGGCGCGTTCTACCGCGGAAGCTCTTCGGTCTCTCCTCTCGGGCCGACGCGTTCGGGTTGCAGGTGGATGAAATGGCAGACGATGGGCCATGGCAAATAAGACTACACGTTCAGGCGCTTGAGCAGGACCCGCCTTATGGCCCTGTGCCATTTCGCGCCCAACGATTCCGGGGTGTGCACAAACCGTACATAGACCCTCTCGCCTATGCCTCGAGCTTTCGTGCCTGGCAAAACAATGTCAAAATGAAAGAGCTTCTCGAATGCCTGCGGCCTCCGTGTCTGGCTTGGGTCGAGCCCCACTTTGCCACCTCCCTGAACGCTCAGGGCCATGCTGGGAAGGTCCTGAGAGGCCTGCGGCACTTCCCGCTCGACGTATGCCGGAACGACCGAAGACAATGATTCCACAAGACGGGCTTCTACTTTTTTCGTATGATGCCTGATGTGATCCACATCCGCCTGGTTGACGACGACTCTCACGACGGTCTTCGAGAAGTCCACCACATAGCCGAGAGGTGTTCCCCTGCTCACAAATTTGCCCGGCCAGTCCTCGGCTGCCGGCAAAAGAAAGGTCCCCGAGGCGGGGCTCCGAACGACCATCTCGGACATCCTCTCCTGGGCGCGCGCAAGCTTGGCTTCGACGGTGCCCATCTCATCCTTGAGTATCCCTGTCTGCGTCCGGTCTGTCACGAAACTGACCCTAAGCCTCGCCTCCACCTCTTGCCTGCCGGCCTCGAGCACCTTCATTTCTGCCTTCAAATCAGGAGCATCACAGAAGATGAGCGGATCGCCTCGCAAGACGTGGGAGCCGGGAGCCGTGAGGACCTTGACCACAAACCCGTCGGCCCCGGCGAAGACCTGAGATTCCTCCGGGACCCATACGACGCCCTCGGCCACGGTAGAGGAAGGAAGGGGAAACCAGATCACGAAGGCCACAATGGGACAGAGGACAGCGGCGCTTATCACACCGATCCGCCCCACCCGATCTCTCATCTCGGTGATCACCCGACGAATGACCTTGAAAACGGGGAAAAAAATCATGGAAAAGGCAGCCCATAAGGCAAGTAGCACGCCTATAACAAAGAACTTGCCTGCAACGAAGAAAAAGATGCTGATAGAGATTAAGATTCGATAGATAAAGGAAGCAATTGCGTAAACGATCAGCCAGGGCCTCTCACCTTTTGCCTGTATGTTGGATTCCTCATCCTTGATCCTGACTAAATAACGTTTTGTCAGGTAACCGAGGTATTTATTTGCCCTGTCTGCCAGGTTGGGGATTTCGAGCCAGTCGGCGAGGATGTAATAGGAATCGAAGCGAAGCAACGGGTTGCCGTTGAGCAGGAGGGTCGAGAGGCCGGCAACGAACATGAGATTATAAGCGAGTGCCCGTATTGTGCCGGGCTCGGCGAGGACCCAGACGAAAACGGCAATTGACGCTACGAGGATATCGACCATTATCCCGGCCACGCTCACGAACATACGCCTTCCTTTCTCCGGGAAGGCCGAAGACCATGAAGCATCGACGTAGGGCAAAGGCATGAAGACGATGAGCATCACGCCCATCTCATGGACCTCTCCACCCCACCTCTTCACCGCGTAGGCGTGGCCGAACTCGTGGAGCAGCCTTGAAAAAGGATAGACCAGGGCGAGGAGAAAGAGGTTTTCCGTCGCCAGTACCCGGTCGGTTACATCGCTGGAAAGCTCCTTCCAGTGCATGCCCACGAGAAGAAGGGCAATTGCGAGGAGCACGCACCAAATCGCGACGCCGAACCGGCTCAAGAAGGGGCGTACCAGAAAAAGAGTCTTTTCGAGAAACGAATCGGGGTCCCAGACGGAGAAGCTCATGGCTGCCGGCGACCGGGCCTTCGATATCCATCGGTCCGTTTTCTCTTTTCTGCTCCTCCTTCCGAGATCGTCGATGTCGGGTGGTTTGTCCGATTGGAGGGCATCACCCTGGTGAAGGTAGGAAAGGAGGCTGATGACCTCATCCTGTGTGGGCATATCATCGCCGAGACGTTCACACGCGGCTTCCCAGATCTCCTGCATGGATCGTTTGCCGTCCATCAGCCCGACCACGGAATAGGCCTCTTTGGAGAACTTATGAAAGCGGCCGGTGGAGTTGTCCTGGAGGATATACCAGTCCCTGTCGCGGTAGACATGGTGATGGAACTGTGTGTGGCTGCGCAGACGGGGCTTGAGATCCGCGACCCGATACCACGATTGGCTGAAAAGACTCTTTTGGGAGCGGGAATTCCTTATGGCCGCCATGACCAGAACCAAAGTCTCAACCAGTTTCGCAACTTGAGTGTCCAGATCGATATCAGCCTTCGCCGTTCTATTGATATCTTCCCTACACCCTCCATGCCGGGTCTGAGGGCGCCGGTGGTCTCGTCAAGGCTTGCCTCAACACGAAAACTATTCTTTCCTTCCTGCACGGCTGAGATGGGTGTGACCTTCCGCACAACGAAGCCAAAGGTATCCGGAAGGGATGAAAGCACAAGGACGCCTTTTTGACCCACGCGTACTTGCGCTATTTCGGCTTCGTTCACCTGAAGTATGAGACGATAGCCCGTGAGGGGCGCTATTTCGAAGAGGACATCCCCCTGCTCCACCGCCGAACCGAGTTTCTGGCTGAGGTCGCCCGTGAGAATAAGACCATCGAATGGAGCCCGTATGGTCGATCGCTGCAGCTTGATTTCATTGAGATCGAGCTGGGCGATAATCTGATCGAGCTGGGCTTTGATGACATTTGCCTTGGCCCAATCGTGGAGAGCCACCGCCTCCTGGTGCTGGCGCAGGTATTGGCTTTCCTGACCGGCCAGGTCCGTCTTCTGGAGACGCAGGTCACGCTCGTCGAGGACACACAAGACATTCCCTTCATGCACCGTGTCCCCATGGCGCACCATCGCCTCTCTGATGTACCCTTTGAAAGGTGATGCGATGGTGCGGCGCACCGAGCCTTCGAGGGTCGCATTCGCGGTAATCCTGTATTCTCCGGAGGCAAAGCTGAAGAAAATAGCGGCTGCGCATAAAAGGATGAGGGCAAGCTTCACCCCAGTATGCCCCGGCCCAAGGAACCGTTTGAACTGACGCTGGGCAGAGGCATAGCCCTGCTTGACAACAGAGAGATTCTGGACCCTTTTCCCCTCGAGAGCCGGGGCAGCAAGGGCGAAAATACTCTTGCACGCGTTTACGTCGTCCGCGCTGAAGGTCCCTTCTCCGTTTCTCTCCAGGGTGAGGGCGCCAAAGTAGCGCTCATTGCCATAGAGAGGCACGGTGAGGATCGCCGACACGCCATACTGGCGAGCAAATTCCTCGTGGTTGCGGACAATGAGGAGCTGACCGCCGGAGGGCGGAGGAAATATAACCTCGCAGCCCTGAAGAATGGCTTCGTCCATGACAGCAGACAGAGAGCGTATGAAGGCGGTCCGTTTGTCGAAGAGGGCGCTGTGAGATATAGCCTGGATCCGGACACTGTGCTGCTTGACGAAGCCGAGGCTCACCCTGTCACAGTTAAGGCGCGCGGCAATGCCCGTGACAAAGGTCATGCAGGCTTCATCGAATTTTTCCTTTGAAAGGACGCCGGCCAGGGCATCGATGGCAAACCGAAGGCGGGATATGACTTCGTCGTCATCCCGGGTCCGCCGCCTTTGAAAAAACAGCTCCAAGAGAGGAACGCCCCATTGAAGATGGGCCATGACAGCCCTCAACTCGCCTTCCGACCGCACCCCAACCTCGAGTGCCGCCACCCCGTGAAGCTCATTACCGAAAATCAGAGGGCAGGCTATCCCATATCTTCGAACGGGTTCCTTTGTGCCCTGATCGACCTGACCGATATCAGGCAACTCGGTCAGGAGAGGACGCCCCTCCTGGAGGGCCCTCTCCGACACCTCGGCGAGGCGTTCGCCGTCAGAATCGGAGTCAGCCGACCAGAAGGCAATCGGGCTGAAGCCGTCACCTGAACCCTCCCTCATGACCAGAACTGCCTGAAGAGTGGAGGGAATCAGGGATGATTGAAGGGTGAGCCAGCTTCTCGCGTATTCCTCGAAACTCTCTGCTCCGGCCAGGTCGGCCCACAAGGCAAAACCTGCCTGTTCGCCACTCCCTGCTTCGATCCGCTCTTCACCCACCGTTATATCTCCGCAAGTGGAGGGGCCCACGATAGACTGCCCATCTTCGTACTTCCATTTACTGCTGCTCTAATAAATTGGATTGCCGGCTTCCTACCTCGCGCCCCCTACTTCGAGATCGAGTTTGCCGAACCGCGCTTCATAGTCGGCAACGATCCTGGAAAGGAGAAGGGATAGACGTTTTGCGGCATAAGCATTGAGGATTACGCGGTCTGTCAACTGGACCACCAGCTCATTCTGACCCGTCTGCCACGTCTGGTTGGTGCCGAAAAGGATCGTCACCTCTTCCCGTGTACTCGACACGTTGCACACGTTTGCATAAGACGTCTTCAGGTTCGAATCGTTCCACCGTATTTTCAGGGTGCCATCCTGTTTTGGGGCATCTTGTTTCGTCGCGGTATCTTCCTCTTTGACTTCTTTTGCCATTCTTTCTCCTCCTACGGCTATTATTTGGACAGCTTGGCCCGCTCGGGTTCAGAGTACCTCCCCACCAGTGAAAGGAAGAGGCCTTGATTACGCATTATTCTACCCTCGGGCTATTCTATCCTATATGTCTTTTCGGACGCAATCTATTTAGCTAAAGCTAAAGGTCTAGACCCCTCATAGCGGGGCGCTCTTCTATTCGCGAAGCCCTGTCTTGCGGCCCTCTCGCTTTCCCACTTCTCCGCCGAACCACGGCAGGAAACGGCGTCTTCTTTGCTCTTCCTTCAGTTTGGCGAAACCTTCCCGGTTGAGCCGGGCCTCCTTACCCGCACTCGAAACAGCGGCTACGCCAAAGGCCATAAAACCCTCCTCAGTCTCAGCCGACAGTCTTTCATCAGTCTTGAGCCCGGCTAACCGGCCCTTCGGAACGATCAGGTGGTCCTTCTGATCGTTCCCTTGTACGGGTTGATTCGGTTGGCCCTGGGCACCTGACGGGGATACGGCTTGCCCTCCCTGCTTCTGCTGCGGCTGGGTGCCGGAGGCAGGTAAGTTCGATTGTTGGTCCTGGGGCTGTTGAGGTTGTTGCTGATCGGTCCCTTCCGAAGGCTGCCCTTGTGATTGCGGTGTAAAGAGCGATTCATTCAAATGGGCTGCCTGGGTGGCAAGGGCGCCCTGATGGGTCGACTCCTGCTGTTGCTCCTGCTGAAGATCCTGAGGCGCCGGGGTGAGTACCACTGCGGGCAGAGTGGGCACACTCACCTGGGACTGAGCAGCCTCTGTGAGGCCGGTGCCCCACGCTGCCAGTCCTGTGAGAGACTCAGGCGCCAGCGTCGTCCCCGATTCGCCGCCCGATGCGCTATAGAGTGACGAAAGCGGATTGGCAAGGGGATCATCGCCGAACCAGAAGGAAGAAACCTGGGTCACCCTACCCCCCGCAACGACGATGTAGGCGAATTGGCCGATCATTATGTCTGAATTGAAGCTGCCGAAGAAGGTGTTGCTCCCGTATTCCCCGATCATAATGTTTCTACCGCCACCGCCGCTCAGCACATCATTGCCGCCCTCCTGGAGGTCGATGCTCTCGATGATCTCCGTACTGCCCGCCCAGGTGATCCTGGCACCGTCGCCGACTATGACGTCATCGCCCGTACCGCCGTAGAGCCAATCGGCACCTGCCCCGCCGATGAGGAAATTGTTGCCCGCCGCGACCCTGATCGTATCGTTGCCGCCCGTGCCGTTATCGACCGAATAGGCGGCCACAGGCAGAAGGCCCTGTGAATCGAAGTCGATCTCCCCGTTGTCGCCCATGACAATGCTTGCGCTCGAATTGGTTCCGGCAGTGACGCCTCCAAGGGTGATCGTGTCGTCGCCGAAACCGCCGAACACGTAATTGCTCCCGTTGCCGCCCGTAATAACGTCGTCGCCACCTATGCCTGAGTTGGTCGTCTCGGCGCTTCCGCGCACCCCGGAGGCAGCATATTGAACCATGCCGTTATCGCCGAAGACGATGTTGTTGCCGTTGCCGAAGGCAATATGGTCTGCGCCGGAGCCGCCAAAAATGAGGTTGTTGCCGTCGCCCACGGTAATCGTGTTATTCCCGACTACTTGTACGTCGATGCTCTCGATAAGGCTTGGTAGACCGGATGAGAAGGACTGTATCTCTCCATCATCGCCGAAAATAGTATTGTTACCATTGCCGGCGGTGATGGTGTCCGAGCCCGGGCCGCCGAAGATCATGTTGTTGCCGTTGCCCACCTTTATGGTATCATTGCCGCCCGATGTGGGGTAGGTGCTTTCAATGGTACCCAGGACTCCTGCTGCCTGGTACTGGACCTGCCCGTTGTCGCCGAAAATGATGTTGTCGCCGTCGCCTGCGGCAATGTTGTCTACACCCGAGCCGCCGAAAATGATGTTGTTGCCGTTCCCGACGTTGATGGTGTTAATCCCGTAGATCGCGGGGTTCGTCGTCGCTATCGAGGAGACTGCACCCATGGAGTCGTATCCCACTGCACCTTCGTCGCCAATGATGACGTTGGCCCCGTTGCCGGTCTGAATCGCGTTGTTGCCCCCCGCGCCGATGACGATATTGTTGCCGTTGCCGACGGTAATGTTGTCGCCTGAGATTCCGCCAGGGCTCGCCGCCGCAGCGAACGCCGCCGAAGTTGCGGTGCGCATGGCGCGCGAAGGCGCCGTCGATATTTTGTTGAAAGGCCACCTGCGCACCGACGAGCTGCTACATCCGGTTCTGGACAAAGAGAATGGGCTGCGCACCGGACGCCTGCTTTCCGACGTCGCTTTTTTTGAAACCTGCGGCGAAAGTGGGCAGAGGCTGGTGGGGTTGACCGACGGCGGACTGAACGTGGCCCCGACGCTCGAGCAGAAGAAACAGATTGTGCTGAACGCCATTGAGGTATTGCGCTGCTTGGGCTTGCAACGCCCCAAAATCGCCATCCTTAGCGCGGTGGAGGTGGTCACCGAAGCAATGCCGTCGACGCTGGACGCCCATGCGCTGACGGAGTTGTGCGCCGCGGGCGAGTCAGCAAGCGATACAG
>CAVVPU010000013.1:0-3540 GCA_963750015.1 uncultured delta proteobacterium
GAACCATGTATTGCTCGGTACCAGTGGTATGGTCGAACCCTACCTGTATGATTTCATACGGGCCTCATTACATCTATCATCAGACATTCCATGGTGAATACCGCGTTTACATTGTAGCGGAGGGTCCGCATTGTCTGCTGGACTCTCGCAATAGACGCCTCGACCCAGCCCTGCGGGACCTGCTCCCCACCCTCGATGACCTCCGTCAAATCGCGATTCACCAGGCCGGATGAGTCGCCCGTCCGGCCGAACCACCAAATATCCCTCAACAAGGCGAGCAAAAAAGAAAGATATTCCCGCTCGAATCCCTTGGCCGCCATCCTCTCCGCCACGAGGGCAGCCTGGGCAAAGCCCTGCTTTTCCCCGTAATTAGCCGCGCGAACCTCTCCCTCATCCGGAAATTGTCCCCCTCGATCCAGAAAAGGCCGCTCGCGATACTGCCGCTGCTCAAAGCTGCGAGCACGCCGGCTTGCGTAGGATCGAGGCCCAAATCCTTCTGAAAGTAAGAACAGACCTTATCCGTGGAAAGGGGACCCGAAGCCGATGCGCATGCACCGGGAACGCACGGTCACGGGGATTTCCTGTTCCCTGGACGTCACAAGGATGAACAGGTTTGAGGGCGGCGGCTCTTCGAGGGTCTTCAAAAGCGCATTCGCCGCTTCCCGGGTCATGGCTTCCGCATTGTCCATCAGGATCACCCTGACGGATGCCTCGAAGGGCGGCTCGTAAACCTCTTTCCTGATGGCGCGCAGCTCGTCGATCTTGATGGACGCCTCTCCGGTCAGGAGGGTGAAATCAGGATGCATGCCGCCCGCCAGGTGAAGACAGCCGCGGCACAGACCGCATGCATCGCCCTTCTCGCAGAAGAGATTCTTGACAAGCTCGAGGGCGAGCCTGCGCTTTCCCACACCCGCGGGCCCGGAAAAGAGCAGGGCGTGAGGCAGTTTCTCCTTGCTCACGAGAGAGGAAAGCATGAACTTCTGGCGGTCGTGGCCGAGAACCCCTTTAAACTCCATGGTTCTCCAGCAGTCCTTCAACCTTCCCTTTGACGATCGAGTGGATCTCTGCGACGCCCAGTTCCCCGTCCACCACAAAAAACCGCCGCGGATCTTCCGCAGCCAGTTTGAGGTAGGCAGACCTGATCCGTTGATGGAAGGAGATCTCTTCGACTTCGAACCGGTCGGGTGAGGCGCTGTGGGCCATTTTTCGGCCGAGGCCTACTTCAGCCGCGCAGTCGATGAGCACCGTGAGGTTCGGGGTAATGGCTTTCGTGACGAGGCGGTTGAGGGTACCGATGATACCGAGGTCCGTGCCCCTGCCGTATCCCTGGTATGCATAAGTCGCATCGATGAACCTGTCGCACAGGACGATTCCCCCTGAGGAGAGGGCAGGCATGATCAGCTCTTCCATATGCTGCCCGCGGATCGCCATGAACAAAAGCAGCTCGGGGAGGGGAAAGACTGCAAGGCCCTTCTGAAGCAGGACTTGGCGCAGAGCCTCTCCCAGGGCCGTTCCGCCAGGTTCCCTCGTCTTGGTTACCTGAAGTCCCTTGCCTTTGAGGTAGTCATAGAGAAGCTCAATCTGAGTTGTCTTTCCGCACCCCTCTATTCCCTCGAAAGTGATGAACATTCCTCACCTATTTTGACACCCTTGTAATATATTCACCCGACCGCGTGTCTATCTTGATGACATCGCCTTCCTCGAGGAAGAGCGGCACCTGGAGCACGTAACCCGTCTCCAGCTCCGCGGGCTTGGTCGCATTCTGGGCCGTATCGCCCTTCATGCCGGGCTCGGTCTTCGCTACCAACATGTCGACGAAATTGGGCATGTCGACGCCGATGGCCTTGCCCTTGTAGAAAAGAACATTGATGACGAAGCCTTCCTTGACGTAGTTCTTCGCATCGCCCAGGTTCTCTTCCTCGACGAACAACTGGTCATAGGTGTTCACGTCCATGAAGTAATAATTGACCCCTTCCTTGTACATGAACTGCATCTCTTTCTCTTCCATCTCGGGGATCTCGACCTTGTCCCCGGACTTGAACGTCCGGTCGAGCACATTACCGGTTACGAGGCTCTTCAGTCTCGTCCTCACGAAAGCCCCGCCCTTACCCGGTTTGACATGCTGGAACTCGACTATCGTAAACGGCTCGTCATTATCCAGAAGCACCTTCAGGCCCTTCCTGAATTCATTGGTAAACGCCACCTGCGCCATCGCTAACCCCCTTCCTTGAACTTGCTGATCCGTAAAACCAGGTCCGGATCAATAATTTGATTACAAATCTTTTCTTAACTTGGTGAGGACTTCTCCCCCGCTTGAAGTGACAAGCACCATATCTTCCAACCGCACGCCACCGATCTGAGGCAAGTAAATACCAGGCTCGATCGTGATTATCATATTCTCTTCCAACAACCCTTCGCCGTTCACCGTCACGGCCGGCGGCTCATGCACCGCGATCCCTACGCCATGGCCTGTCCCATGCTTGAAAAAGTTCCCGTATCCCTTGTCCTCGACATAGCCCCTGACGATCATGTCGAGGGCCTGCACGGACAAACCGGGCCGAACCGCCTGAATCCCTTTCTCTTTGGCGTCGCGAACGATCCCGTAGATCTCCTTCATCTGCCCGCTGAGCTCTCCTGTTGACACCGTACAGGTCTCGTCAGAGCAATAACCGTCTACCTGACAGCCAAAATCGACGATCACCGTCTCATTCGCCCCTATGACCCTATCCGTCGGATGGCCGTGAGGTAGGGCCGACCTCGGGCCGGATGCGACGATGGTCTCGAAGGACGGGGCATCGGCCCCAAGGAGGCGCATCGTATATTCCAGGTCGTTGGCTATCTCCTTCTCCTTACGTCCCGGCCCGATCTTGGGAAGGACCATCGAGAAAGCCTCGGTGGCGATATTTATGGCTTTCCTCACCGCGAGAATTTCCTCGGGCCCCTTACACGTCCTTAAGGCCTCAACGTCGTTGGTAAGGGGCACGAACTCGACCTCAGGGCTGCGTTCCTTCCACGATTGATAAGTCTGGTACAGGGTGTGGTATGCGTCAAAGCCCGTCTTCGTGATGCCATATCTCTGGAAAAGACCGGCCATCACGTTATCCTTGACGGTCGTTTCGACAACCGTGCAGCCAAGGGCCACTTCCCGCGCATAGGTAGTATACCTGCTGTCCGTGAGAAGCACCACGTCTCCTCTGGTTACGAGCAGCGTGCCTTCCGATCCCCGAAACCCCGAAAGATAGAAAATGTTGTCCATGCCCCTGAAGATGCAGGCATGAAGCCCCTTCTGCTCCAGGATTTCAACGACCCCGTTTGTCCGGTTCTCTTTCATCGCGCCTTTCCTCGATCCTTTTCAACAGGGACGAGAGCACCTTGAGCTTCCTCGTTTCGGAGGAGTCTTTCGAAAGCATCTGCAGGCGGTTCCTGTACAGTTCGTTCGTACCGTCCTGAGAGAGAAGCTTTTCATACATCTTCCTGGCCTTGTCTAAATGGCCCTGACGCATATATATCTCAGCAAGTGTGGAAGAAAGAACCGTAAGT
>CAVVPU010000014.1:0-5449 GCA_963750015.1 uncultured delta proteobacterium
TCCGCCGTTGCAGTCTCAGGGCAGGGCCCACTCGGGCCGGTTTTCTCGCGGCTCATGAGACTGAATCTGCTCACGTCGAATACCCTTGGCGAAAAAACAAATCAGGGCCGATTGGGGCGCATTATTAATAAGGACGGCGGGGTAGGGCTTCAAGAAAAGGGGTAGACTATAAGCCGGGTTCTGTCATCGGATGACCTGCGGTCATTTCTCTCAGGGTCTGCCTTTGCGGCCGACCTCTTGCGGCCTACCCGGGTTAAAGGACGGGCCATCCTCACCGCCACTTCGAAGCGGTCCCCTCTTTGGCCTTGCATCGGATGGGGTTTGCCAAGCCATCTGGTCACCCAGATGCTGGTGGGCTCTTACCCCGCCTTTTCACCCTTACCTCCACAAACAGAATCGGAAGGCGGTTCGTTTTCTGTTGCACTTTCCTTAGGATTACTCCCAGTCCCCGTTAGGGACCATCCTGCCCTGCGATGCCCGGACTTTCCTCAGGATTCTTCATCCCGCGACCGCACGTCTACCCCTTTTCTTAAAGCTCTCTATTAATTAATTTATTTAACTATTAAAATTATAAACTATCTTAATCCCCCCATGATGCACCCGCCTCTACTCTTCTTCCTGGTAATAGAAAATCCTGTTGCAGCTCGGGCAGGTAATGACCTTGCTGTTCTTCATTACCTCTATGAAGAGCTGAGGAGGAATATTCATAAAACAGCCGAGGCAGGTACCGTTCTTGACGTTGACAACGGCCAGACCGGCCCTTTTTTCTATGAGTATGTTGTATCTGGCCTTAAGATCGCCGTTCACACGTTCTAGTAACCTCTCCCTTTCGACGCGTAACTTGGACACGATCTCATCGATCGCTTTTATCTCTTTTTCGAGCGCCCCAGTCTCCTCAACCGCATCTTTTTCACTCTTTTCCAGACCCTTGACCTCGGCCTTCTGGTCCTTTTTCAGTTCCTCGATCCTTTCGAGGAGAAGAAGCAGCTCTTCTTCCGTCTTATCGTTGGCTGTTTTTGCCGCTTCTATTTCTTTGAGCATCGCCTGGTACTCTTTGTTGGTCTTTACCTCGGTGAGCTTGGTCTCCGATTTCTTGACCTGGGCCTTCTCCGCTTCCAGCTCCTGTTCTTTCTTTCGTCTCTCCTTCTCCAACTCCTCGACAACTTCTTTTTCCCTGGCTAATTTTCCCCTGGCCTCGCCGATCCCTCTCTCCAGCTCATCGATTCTCTGCGGTCCGACGGCTCTCCTTTTCTCGTTCTCGATGATCTTCGTGTCTATTTTCTGTACCTGACAGAGGGTTTCCAATTCTTCGATCAATTTACTCCCTCCTTTAAATTCAAGGGGGGTGGCATCTCTGCTCACCCCCCTTGGTCTTATCTATTTATCACGCCTTCTATCATTCATTGGTCTTCAAACATCGTTTCAGAATGGGCCCACCTGGCCTCGAACCAGGGACCTACCGGTTATGAGCCGGTGGCTCTACCAACTGAGCTATGGGCCCGCGCACAAGGGATAGGTTAACCGATGGGGAAGTCTTTGTCAAGCGAATAACCTTGATACGAGCCCTATAACGCGGCTCAAGTCCGTGCCTCGCCGGGAACAAAAGAGGGGCCAGGATTTTTTCCCCGCACACTTTTGTCCTTGATAAAACGATTTTCTCTGGTACAATACTACCGGATATGCTAAAGATCCTCCTGCACCTGAAGAAGACGCCTGAAACCCTGCACCCCATGCTTAAGAAACATGAGGTCGACGAAGTCGGCCGCAGTGATGAGATGCTCGAAAGGGTGAGGCACGGAAACTATCACCTGGTTTTCGCCGAAGGCGTAGCGGCCCTCTTGCCCGAAATAAAATCGGCCGATCCGAGGACCGAGGTGGTCCTCGTCGGGGGGGATGATCAGGATGGGGTCGAGACCATCAAGAACGGCGCCTTTGCCGTCCTGGTCCAGCCCATGGACCTTGAAAGGTTCTCCGCCATCGTCGACGAGGTCGACGAGATGTTTGCCATGCGGAGGCAGATGGCCGCTCTCGAAGAGCAGCTCGATCAGAAGTATACTTTCGCGGGAATGGTGGGCAGGAACCCCAAGGTGCTCGACATCATCTCCTTTATCAAGCGTATCGCCCCATACTACAAGATGGTACTGGTCACCGGTGAGACAGGAACGGGCAAGGAAGTGATCGCCCGCGCCCTTCATTCCCTCAGTGCTAAACCCAACGACCCTTTTGTGACTTCCAACTGCGCGGGTTATGTGGAGACCTTGATCGAGTCCGAGCTTTTCGGACATCAGAAAGGCTCTTTCACGGGCGCTATCGGCGACAAGATGGGCCTCTTCGAGGCTGCGAAGGAAGGAACTCTCTTCCTCGACGAAATCGGCGACCTTCCTCTGTCGTTCCAGCCCCACTTGCTGCGGGTGCTTCAAAACGGGGAGTTCAGGCCCGTGGGAAGCCACCGTACGTTGCAGGCGCGGTGCAGGATCATAGCTGCCACGAGCAAAGACTTGCAAGAGGAAGTCCGCGCCGGACGGTTCAGGGAAGACCTCTATTACAGGATTACCCCCCTGGTCATCACCGCCCCCCCCTTGAGAGAGAGAAAGGACGACATCCCGCTGTTGTCCAGGTTCATGCTGAAACGGTACAACGAACAGACGGGGAAGCAGATAAGGGGCATTTCGCGCCCGGCCCAGGACATCCTGCTCTCCCATGACTGGCCGGGCAACGTGAGGGAGCTGGAAAATGTCGTCAACCAGGCAGTCATCCTCACGGGCGAGTCCTTCATAGGGCCGAGCCACCTCCCGGCATACCTGAGGGGGCAAAAGGTAAAACCCCATCAGGAAGAGAACTCCCTCGACAAAGTCGTCAGGATCCATATCGAAACAGTCCTCCAGGAATGCCAGGGCAACAGGAGCCGGGCAGCGAAGAAGCTCGCCATCAGCAGGCGCGCCCTCTTGAGAAAGATCGAGAAGTACTCCCTAAAATAATCGAATATTGACACAGGGTGGGCCTAAAAGGGCACATGGGTAAAAAGGGCCCAATTCGGCGCGGGTCTTCGTCGTTTATCCTGTTTCGACGATTGTCGCGTCTCATCCATAAGGTCAAAACCGCACACCTTATGGATCAACACCTCATCCGTGTTCACCCCATATATCAGGATTTATCCTATTCCCAACGATTTTTGAGGTACGTAACCTTCTGGCACTGATATTGCTCAATGGACCTGCGACCAGGAGGCAAGGCGCATGACACAGAGTCACAGGGAAGGGGACACATCAGGCAGCAGGATCGAAGATGGGCGGACGGCGGGGTATCTCTTAGGTTACCTCCGCCTGCCTGATATGTCCACTCAACCCGCACGGCTTTTAGTCGGTCCCTTACTGACTGGTACTATTATCATAATTTTTTAAGGAGGCAGTCATGATTAAAGTGGTGAGAGAGAACAAAGGTTTCACGCTTATCGAGTTGCTCATCGTGGTCGCGATCATCGGTATTTTGGCAGCAGTCGCAATTCCGGCATACACGGGGTATACGGCGAGGGCCAAGGTCGCAGGAGCGGTAAATGCCGTCGGCGCACTCAAGAGCGCTGAGGCCGCGGCGTTCCAGACCAACGGTGCTTGGGTCGCATGTGCGGACGTCCCCACTTGTCAGGCCAATCTGGGCGTAACGGTTCCGAATCAGTACGTAACCGGCATAGTGGTAGACGGGAACAGCGGCGCTATAACCGCGACGGTCGGCAATACAAAGAGTGACGCGGATGGGGGAACACTGGTTCTTACTCCAAATGGTACGGGCACTATTTGGACATGGACGGGCACGGTACCGGCCAGCTACATACCGAAGGGATAGAAGAACTGCCGTAGAAAAGCAAGGGGGCTCCCCGGAGCCCCCTTGCTTTTCTTGACCGCATAATGAAGCAACAAGGTTGACGGATGGATAGAGTGTATTACATAATGTATGACATGCTTTTTCTTGCGATATCCTTTTTTGTGCTTGGCGCCATCATCGGGAGCTTCCTCAATGTCTGCATCTACCGGCTGCCGAGGAACGAATCGGTGATACGACCGGGCTCGAAGTGCCCCGCCTGCGGCGCGGCAATCCGGTTCTACGACAACATTCCTCTCCTCAGCTATCTGATCCTTCGCGGCAAATGCAGAAAATGCGGACAGTCCATATCGATGCGGTACGCGGCTGTCGAGCTGCTCACGGCTCTGCTCTTCTCGGCGCAATTCATGCTTTTGGGTCTCTCCCCGGAATTGGCAGTGGCCCTCATATTCACCTCTATCCTCATAGTCATATCCTTCGTCGATCTCGAATTTCTCATTATCCCCGATAGCTTGAGCCTCGGAGGCCTCCTTCTCGGCCTGGTCCTCTCCTTCGTCAGGGGCCGGACCTTTTTCGGACAGGATCTCGTGATAGCTTTCGGTTGTCACGTTTCGCGACAAAATTTATCCTGAGCGAAGCAAAGGATCTGATCACATGGGCATATTCGGGCTGCTCAGACAAAGCGGGATCCTTCAGGAGACCGTCTGGTTTTTTTCCGGGGTTTTTCTTCCCCTGGAGAAACCGTATCAATTTATGCACGTAGATAGGCCTCCAGCGGCGGCGGCAATTACCAAACTCCAGATGAGCTGCCCGATCCCGGATCCACATAACCGAAAGCGGTCCTGGGAACGGCGGCCAGAAGGAGGAGCAATAGGAGAAGTGTTGTCATCTTGGAGGAGCGCACAGATAAATTCTACACTGAAAATCAAGAATAGTCGCTACAACCAGTTCAAAGGGTTAGCGAGCTCTTTTAATAAACTAAAAATCGTTTTAACGATAATATTCATTATAACTAATAAACATCGCGTTAGAGGCCCGCGCGCGCCACCGCGCGGCCGATCAGGTCAATATACGGATGAGCCGTCGTCAACGATGATGATTTCGTCTGCAAAAAACGTTGCCTGGATCCGATCGATCACGAGGCAAATCTTTTTTTCCTCGTTGTAACAGGGGATGACGACTGCAATGCGAAGGTTGTGGAGCATTAGAATAAGATTAATGTGCATACGGAGGGTTGGCACGCCCTTTCTCGTGTGGAATACTTAAGAACATGGAAGCCAGTTTCAAACACCGAGAGATTGGGTTTGGTTGGATTAGCGCTCTGTCTTACTTCAATCTTCGAAAAGCAGCTGGATGTCTATCTTACCTTCTATTGTGCGGCCTTTGCGTCTTCGTACGTTTTGAAGTCAATCTCGAGCAAGTTGGCTACTGGTATCACAGACTGCTGTTTACCTTCGGCCCCTGTGCCCTCTTTTTTCTTGTTTTTCTGCCCTTACGAGAGGCGGCTACAGATTTTGACGAAGCCATTGAGACACGAGTTCAGGAACGGATTTTGCCATATTTGCTGTTGGCCGCCTGTCTGTTTTTGCCGTTTCTAATACTTCTGAAAATCGGCTTATACGACGCGATTCCG
>CAVVPU010000015.1:0-7858 GCA_963750015.1 uncultured delta proteobacterium
GCCATGCCACCCGATTTTGACGTGTTTCCCACGAGCCTGATCTTCTCGAGAAGGCTTTCCGGCAAAAGCCCGACGTCGACGAGACTCCGGACTCGCGAGTGATAGCCGAAGGCGCCGGCAACCAGAACGGAATCGACCTGCCCTGCCTCTACCCCGGCATGCTTCAGCAGGAACTCTATGCCCGTCCTCATTGCGCCTTTCGCGAGTCTGTACCTGACGGACGTCTTTCTGAGAAACGTATACGGAATCGGTCAGCCGGAAGATCCGGCTCCCGTTCTTCTCGCCGAGGCGAGAGGCAAGGGGCGATCCCTCGTCCCCTTCGCCCGAATGCAGCAGCCTCCCCTCCCTGGTGACCAGCCCTTGACGGACAAGTACTGCAATCACGTCGAGAAGCCCACTTCCACAGATGCCGCGGGCTTCGCGGCCCTCAACGGTCTTTACGAGGATATCCCCCGATGGTTCCGTTGCGACTTCCCTGATGGCGCCAACGCCGGCCCTCATGCCGCAGGCTATGTTCATGCCTTCGAAGGCCGGTCCGGCCGCGGCCGATGTCGCCCACAGGTCCCCCTGGTGGCACAGGACCATTTCCCCGTTCGTTCCGATGTCGATAAAGAGGGTCGTCTCTTTCCGGTCGTGAAACCCAGTGGCGACCATGCCCGAGGTTATGTCGGCCCCGACGAAGCCGGATATTATGGGCGGCAGATATATGAGCGCATGACCGGCGACGGACAGCCCCCCATCGAGCGCGGACAGGTGGCAGTCGCCATCTATCGCCGGCTTGTAGGGATACCGGCCGAGGCCGGCCGGGTCTATGGCGCAGGCGAGATGGAGCATGCACGTGTTGCCGCTGTAAACCACTTCATAGATGTTCTCTTTTTTCGTGCCCGTCCCTGCGGTCATTTCACCGATCATCCGGTTCAGCTCAGTGGAAAAGGCGGTGTGCATCAACCTGAGACCCTCATCAGTCGACGCGCCTTTAATCCGGGAAAGCACGTCCTGGGCGTGGAGACTCTGCGGGTTGAGGGCAGAGACGGAAGAGATTTCCTCGCCTGTTCTTAAGTCGACGAGACCTGCCACAAGAGTTGTCGTGCCTATGTCCACGACAAGGCCGAAGCTCCTGTTCCGGGAATCGCCTTCTTCCACCATCATGACGGCTTCGCCCGCGTAAACTTTTGTCTGTTGTTCTCTTTCGATGAATTCCTTTGTAATGAAAGGATCGAGAGAAAAGGGCAAGCTTTCACCTTCCCTCAACACGTCGATCTGTCCATGGCCGTTTGAGTCGGGCCTTTCCACGGTGAGATCGCCGTATACCTCCGTCTGACAGGCCCGAAAGTAAACGCCTGCCCCTGCTTCGCGGCAAGGGTGAGACGGAAAAGACTCCTTTATCGCACCGGGCAATGGGTTTCTCAACCTTACGGCGCACTTCCCGCACGTTCCAGCCCCGTTGCACGGCGATTCAACGAGCATCGAGGCGCGCCGGGCGGCTTCGAGAATCGTGGTTCCCGGCTCCACGTCGACCACCTTTTCTTCAGGAAGGAAGCGGATTCGCACCGTCATGGAGCAGACTCCCTGACCGTGTCGATAAGGGCACGGATCGACTTCAGGGGAGTGCCGGTATCGAGGCCGCAGGCCGGGGCGATGATATGGACGCCTTCACGGACCAGCCTGTCCGCGGTGCGGCCGATCCTGTCCGCCGGACCGGCGCTGAGCAGTTGGGTGCTCACGTTGCCCATGGTGATGATATGGGGGAACTCTTCCTTGATGCGCGCAAGGTTCATGACCGAGTCGACGCTCAGCGCATCGGCCTTAAGCGATCCGAGGTGACGTCTTGCGCCTTTCAGGTCCCCGCATATGTGGACTATGACCGGACTGCCGGCGGCGTGGACGCAATCGGCGATCTTGTTGAGGTATCTCACTGTATACTCCTCGAAGAGGGCCGGCCCGAGTATCTCGCCTGACGAGCTGGGGTCTGCCACGGTAATCACGGTTGCGCCCGCCTCCACCATCCTGACCGCGAAAGCGGCGATCAGGTCGCTTATGTAATCAATGACCTGGTGCGCCCGGTCGCGGTTCTTGCGCAGTTCCTTGAAGAGTGTTACCGGGTCGACTACAGAGGCGGCGGCGCTTAAGGGCCCGGTAACGACGCCCGTCACCGGTATGGAGGGATGCGTCTTCGAGACGCGTCCTATGGCGCCGATCACGGTGCTCACCCTGCCGGATTCAAGGCACTCAAGAACATCCGCCAAAGGGACTGCATCGACGGAAGGGTACGCCTCCTTTTCTATCTTCGGCTCACAGGAGAGACTCCCCATATCGACAAGGCTTCCCAGCACCTCTGCTTCCACCGTCATGCAGAAAGGCAGGCCGATGTTCTCGAAGCCCGTCTGTTCGTGCACCTCCACCGCAAGGACGGCCATCCGGCCTTCGTCGGAATGGGCCGCAGGCAGCCCGCAGGCTGCCTGCTCCATTATCTCGACCACGGCGGCATTCATCATGCCTCCCGGACAGATTATTGGCGGACGGTCAACTTCGTGATGTTGCAGCACTGCGGTCAAACGTTCTTTGGGGTTCATGGTAATCACGCACCGCCGTTCAGGAGCTCTTTCGCCATCTTCGCGGCTGCGCCCGCGTTGACTGCATAGCCGTCCGCACCGATGCGGTCTGCGAACCGTTTGGAGATAGGTCCTCCGCCCACCATCACGCGGAACCTGCCCCTCACATTCTCCTGTTCCAGAAGCTTCAGGACTTTTCCCATATCGTCCATGGTGGTCGTCATGAGGGTCGAAATGGCGATAAGGTCCGCGTCAACCTCTTTCGCCTTCTCGATAAACAGGGCGGGCGCCACGTCCCTGCCCAGATCGAAGACCTCGAAACCGGATGCCTCCATCATGATCTTTACGAGGTTCTTGCCTATGTCATGGGTATCGCCCTGGATGACGCCGATTACCACCTTGTGCTTTCCCACCGTCTCATCGGCCGACAGGTGAGGCTTCAGTACTTCGAGGCCCGCATACATGGCGTCCGAGCAGATGAGAAGCTCGGGCACGAAATACTCCTCTTCCTCGAAAAGGCGGCCGACCCTCTCCATGCCCTGGGACAAGCCCTTTTCGATAGCTTCGTAGGGGTCGACGCCGGCAGCGATGACCACGTGCGCGAGCCGCTTTGCCTCCTCCTCGTCCATGGCGACGACCGCGTCCGACAATCCTTGAAAAAGTTCTTCCTTTTGAAGTGTCATGGTTCCTCCTTTGTGGACTGCTCAGTAATATCCGTGCTCGTACACTGCCCTGGCCAGCGATTCAAGGTTCTCCGGCGGCGTGGCCGGCGGGAGCTCACATGCAGGCATGAGGACAAAACCTCCGGGGTGTTTCATTCCGGTCCTGAGGCAGCGAACGGTCTCCGTAAAGACCTCATCGGGCGTCCCCCCCTGAAGAATGGATGTGCTTACATTGCCGGCAAGGACATTCCCGCTTCCGATAAATCGCCCGGTTGCTTCCAGGTCCATTTCATGGCCTATGGAGAAGATGGTCCTCGGGGGAAAAGGGATATCGCGCCAATGGACCAGGTTGCCCGTGTGGTTTCCGCAGAGATGGACAAGGAAATTCCGTACACCCTTCTCCATGTAATACCCATGGATCTCTTTCACGTAGGGTTTTGAAAACTGTTCGAAGGCCTTTGGCGACATAAGCAGATTGGAATCCATGGGGAGGGCGCACATGACGCTACAGTTCTCTGCGCCGAACTTGGTTATGGTTGCCTCGGCGGCCCTCAAGATGAAATCCGTCACCTTTCGTTGCAGCTTGTGAACCGCCTCAGGATAGCGAACCACCCATCTCATGAAATTCGCATCTCCTACTATTGCCGTCGACATGCTCGTCGGCGTTCCGCCGGGTAGGGAGGCCGGGAAGCCATATTCGCGGCTGATGGTGTTGAACCGGTCGACGAGAGGCATCATGCCGGCGGTTGCCGGATCGGGGTCGGGGAGAGAATCCACCTCGGAGGGATCGGTGATGACCGGTCCGAAAGACCGGGGAGCGGCTGATTCGTCGTTGTCGGGCCAGATGACTCGACCCCCGAACTCCCATGCCCCCTGGTCGGCCCAGCCGTAAATGGGGCTCGCGTTCATCCAGGGGTAGGCCTTCATGAATTCGAGCCCTACCTGAAAGGCCTGCTCGGGGTTCCGGTAGTACGTTCCCCGGTCGATGCCGCTGGTTCTTGCCATATAGCCCAGGGCGAACGGCACAAAGGGAACCCGGTCGATCGGCTCACCTGTCATCAGCTTTACAATCCGTTCCAAGGGCGTCAACTTGTCCTTCTCCATGAAATCTGCTGTCATAGCAACTCTCCTTTGCTCATATTATGGGGCACCCTATTCAGATGCCTCCCGAAACCCTGGTGATAGAGTTCGCAACTCGAGACGTGACGCCACGGCGCCACAGCCGAGCAGATCGACTCAACCGGGACCACTTGAGTGTCTACGAGACAATTGTTAAGGCAAGGAGAGAGAAGCGATACGGCGGGGAATCAGACGGGCAAAAACGACCGGTAATCGACGATCCCTCTCCCTTTGTTCGGCTGAAGGCCTAACCTAGGCCTTTCGGGGCCAATAGCGGCCCCTCACCGGGAAGACGGGTTCATCGCGCACCTCTTCGAAAATAGAATCGACAACCAACGCATGAGGCAAATATACCTCACTCATTTTCGTGAGTCAAACGAAAGGAAGATAGTCGCATGCAAAGGGGAAGGGAAGACCATGTCATTGCCGGCCAGGGCGAAGGCGTTTGGAAATCCGAGGCTGACTTTAAGAAACGTATGGCGGCCTTCCTCAAAGAGCATATAGGTCAGACTGACGAAGAGGCAGGGGGGGCAAAGAGACGAGAGAGAGACAAAAAGACGAAACGGCAAATGGGGGCACGAGGTGTGGCCGGTCGGATGGGAGGAATCGCGATCTGCGGCGCACTTTTCGCCATGCGCCCTCCGACGTACATTCAGTACGCCATCCGGGCAGCAAGGCTCAAATTGCATCCACACCTCACGATCCCTCCCATCCGACCGGCCGGTGACACGCGGAGCCGTATCTCTAAAAGCCCGCGGCTCCGGCCCTCATAGGATGTACACACCAACATCAATTTAGGAGGAGGGCGGCCCTGGAGGCCGCCAAAAAGAACGGATGCATGCTTCATTTTTTTCCTCGCCCTTGATGAGGGGAGAGGGTAGGGTGAGGGTGGGCCTTGCTCTTTGTCCTTAACTTTCGCGATTCGCGATTCGAGTTTCGCGATTTCTTTTCTTCCCTTTCCCGTATTCACTTCCAAATGCGTCCGCCCTGATTGTCGTCAATTCTCGCCTTGACATTCCGCTGGAGCCACTATTACCATATAGCGGTAGCGTGACTTGAAGTCCCAGGAAACGGTGATAAGAAGGATGCCCATATTCGTGCCGTTGGACTGAGAAGCAGGAAGGGGGCCGGTCCGGCCTCCCATGAAACTGTCCGCAATTCCTCTGCCCTGACCCCATCTTCTTTCCGGGAGCCGGCGCTTAAGTATCGGCGGACGGCTTTTTTCTTCCGGGAGATATCCCTGCGGATTGTCCCGGGAACCACTTTGTCCGATCGTTTCCGGTCGATGGGCGTCTCGATGCCGTCGAACACGACGACCTGTATATGACCGGGAATGAACAAGGGAGGGCCTGAAGACGATGAATCAGAAAGAGAGAAGCGCACCAGGGGTGGAGAGAAAGCAGGCGATTTGCGGCGTCTGTCCGGGTGGCTGCGGTATCATCGCCACCCTGAAGGAGGGCAGACTGGTCAAGGTCGGGCCGGACAGAAGCGTCCCTTACGGCAACCTCTGCATCAGGGGCAAGGCCGCCCCTGAGATCGCCTATTCTCAGGACAGGCTGAAAGTGCCGCTCATCCGGACAGGTGAAAGGGGCGAGGGGAGATTCCGTACGGCAAGCTGGGACGAGGCCCTCGATCTTGTCGCAGAACGGATGAAGACGATCAGGGAAACCTACGGCGCCCAGGCTTTTGTCTATCACTCGGGACGGGGCGTCTTCGAACAGTCGATGGCCGATTTCGGCGCCACCTTCCTCTACCCTTTCGGCTCGCCCAACATGGCGAACGTCGGCTCTCTCTGCTTCAATTCTTTCGGGGTCCTCGCACCTGTTCCGACTTTCGGGGTAGGAGGGCCGGCATTGCTCCCGGATATGGAAAAGAGCAAGACAATCATCTTCTGGGGCTCCAATCCCCTCACCGATTCACCCCCTTTTATGTTCCCCAGGGTAATAAAGGCCAAGAAACGGGGCGCGCGCATTATCGCAATAGATCACATGAGAAGCGACATCGCCCGCCGCGCCGACGAATGGATCGCAGTGCGATCGGGCACCGACGGGGCGCTCGCCCTCGGGATGATCAGAACGATTATCAACGAGGGGCTCTATGACCGGGAGTTCGTGGACAAATGGACGGTCGGCTTCGAGGAGCTGAAGGAATATGTCCAGTCATTCAGCCCCGAGGCCGTGGAGAGAACCACCGGCGTGCCCGGTGCCGCCGTCGTCGCCCTCGCACGGGAGATCGCGACCACAAAGCATGTATCTTTGAAGACCTACACGGGGCTCGAGTATACCACCAGCGGCGTCCAGAATATCAGGGCCGTCTATCTGCTTATGGCCCTGGCAGGCCATCTCGATGTACCGGGCGGCCTGCTCATCGGACCTCCCCCGCCCTGGTACGGAAACCGGACACACATGAAGGCGCCCGACGAGGTGGCGCGGATCGGACAGGACAGGTATCCTCTTTTCGAGGAACTCGTGCATAATGCCCAATTCATGGAGTTCCCCGCGGCAGTCCTCGAAGGCAAGCCCTACCCCGCGCGGGGGCTGCTCATCCACGGAGCATCCACTTTGACGTCCTATCCTCAGCCCCACCTCTGGGAGAAGGCGTATGGCAATCTCGATTTTCTCGCGGTCATCGACATCTTCATGACCGGAGAGTGCCGGTTCGCCGACGTGGTCCTGCCTGCGGCTACCGAGTTCGAGATCACCTCATACCAACACCACCCGGGATACGCCCGTCTCCGCAAGCCGGTCATCGCGCCCCCCGGCCAGGCGCGGAACAATCTCCTGATCCTTGCGGCTTTGGCCAAAAAACTGGGATATGGCGACCTCTATCCCCAAACCGAAGAGGAGATACTGGAAGCTGCCTTTGCACGAAAGCCCGAGTTGCTCGAAGAGCTGAAAGCGAACCCTCAAGGAGTCCGTTCGCCGTCAAAGGAAACGAGGTACAGGAAATGGGAATCGGGGCTCTTGCGTCGCGACGGGCAGCCAGGTTTCGATACTCCCTCCGGCAAGGTTGAGATCGTCTCAGCCATCCTCGCCCGACACGGCTACGAGGCGCTGCCCGTCTACAAGGAGCCCCTTGAAGGGCCCGTCGCCGATCCCGGACTCCTTGCCGCCTACCCCCTGGTCCTCAACACGGGGGCGCGGATTCAAAGCACTTTTCGCTCCCAGCACCAGAACATCCTCTCCCTCGTGAGGCTCCAGCCCAAGCCTCTTGTCCTGATTCACCCCCGGGACGCAGAGGCGCGCAATATCAGAAGCGGTGATAAGGTCCTTGTCAAAAGCCGGCGGGGCCAGGTCCATTTCTGGGCAGACGTATGATTTTTGTTGATTTTTATTAATTTGATTCATTCAGTTTGTTGATTTTTAATTTTGAATTTTTATTTGATTTTATTTGGTTTGGTTTTCTAGTTCTCTGATTTGATCGTTTTGAATTTTGGTTTTTTCTGATTTTGTGGTTTTGATTTTTATCATTTATTGATTTTGGTAGTTTGGTTCGTTTGGTTTGGTTTTTATTGGTTCGTTCTTT
>CAVVPU010000016.1:0-131074 GCA_963750015.1 uncultured delta proteobacterium
TGAAAAGCTGGCGACGGTGTGCCAAAGGCAGGAAACCCAGGCAAGGGTAGCACGAGTTCAAAACAAAAATGTATAAACGGGGATGCTCTCCACCTCTTTCACTTGCCGGCCTTCGCCGTGTTGGCAACCACTGCCCTCGCAGCCACAAAAACAAGAACCAAGAAGAGTATCTCTACATTCTTCTGCATACCAAACTTCCTCCTTTCAAGCATAGTATCTGGCAGCGCTGCTATCTAGCTGGAGATGATCGAAGATACAGACCCGAGACCCGTTGGCTTTCTGTCCTATGTTCGCTCATAGTCCAACTTTTTCAGATTCCTGAATACTTGTGTAGGAAGGCTATCTCACCGGTGTTGCAACTTTATGAACGTGAGTTAAAGCTTAGTAAAAGGTGACGCTTTCGGGTGGCAATTCTCGCTTTTGGACGATTGTCCCTCGCCAGACTTTGTAGGTGAAGCCCCCGAGAGTGAAATCTTCACCCGCTATTACCCGCTATCGACATTACGCGCCTGAGGCTGCCTTCCTGAAAGCGATATTATGTTTTTCTTTTCACACAGCTATGATACAACTCGTAATATTCGAAGGGAGAAGATGAGAGAGGGCAGCCGTGTGCTGAGCCGACAAAAGCTATTGAAATATTGAAGGACGTCCGTCTCTCTCCCCTTCCTGGTTGAAGGAGATGGGGCGCTGCCGGCGAAGATAAAGAAAACGACAAAATAACAACGTTCCCCTTTGGCTTTCCAGGAGAAAGTGACCTCAAGGGGAATCGTGTAAATCCATAGTGGCTCTGCGTTCATAGATGCGGCACTGCGGAATGGGACTCAAGAGACCTCGGCTGCAAGTGAGAACGTAATCTTCGATGAGGGGTGTTAATAGGACCATCTGGGATGCGTCCTGTAAGGATAAACCCCCTTCGCGTTGCTGAACATCGAATCTTCGGTCGGTAATATTCAAAACAGATGAGGGGAATGCCTGTCAGCAGACCTCGATGAGGTCCACAGCTTGTGCTAGTCGTCGTCGAAGCGAACCTTTCGGCCGTATGGTATATCGAGCTGTTTCATTCGATGCCTGAGTGTGTTCGGCTTTAGACCGAGCATCGCCGCGCATCCGTCCGCCCCATTGATCTTGCCTTTAGTCATCCTAAGTGCCTTGCCAATGTGGGACACCATCACTTCATCGAGGGTCTCGAATCTTTCCTGCCTCTGGCCGTTCTCGGAGATCCATTGAGAACGACTGGTTATCTCCAGCTCACTAAATGACAGAGGTCCTTCCCGATTTAGGATCAAAGCCCTTTCGACCACGTTTTGCAGTTCCCGCACGTTTCCAGGCCACGAATACCGCATGAGTCGATCGATGGCCCCCGGCCCTAATCGTGGAAAGGACCTGAGGTCGAGCGCTTTGGCCTTAGTTTTTACGAAGTATTCGACCAATGCAGGAATGTCTCCGGCCCGTGCCCTTAGGGGCGGAATGTGGATCGGGAACACATTGAGTCTGAACCAGAGGTCTTCTCTGAACTGTTTCAGACGAACTAACTCCTCAAGGTTTCTATGGGTGGCCGCAATGATCCTGACGTCTACCTTGATGGTACGTGTTCCACCGACGCGTTCGACCTCCTTGTTTTCTATCACCCTGAGCAACCGGAGTTGCGCCTCGGGCGTCAGCTCTCCGACCTCATCGAGAAAGATGGTCCCGCTGTGGGCTCGCTCGAACCGTCCCTTCTTCTCACTCGTGGCTCCTGTGAAAGCACCTTTTTCGTGGCCGAAAAGCTCGCTGTCCAGCAGCATCGGGGAGATAGCGCCACAGTTCACCCTGACGTAGGGATTATTAGCTCTGGGAGAGTATCTCTGGATCGCATCCGCTATGACTTCCTTGCCCACCCCCGTCTCGCCCTCTAGAAGAACCGTAGTTCGCTGCGGGGCCACATGTCTGGCCTTCTCCATGACCAGCTTGAGCCCGAAATCGCCGCCAATGATCTCTGCCGGGCTCTTGCTCTTGAGTTCCTGATAGAGAAAGCGGTTGTCATCTGCCAACAGGTCTTTGAGGTTGCGGATCTCCGTATGCCTGAGGTGATTGGACAGGGCTATTGCAAAGGGCTCGTTAAGAAGCGAGAAGAGGTGAAGATGCTCTGGTCCATAGCGGTCTAAGCCGTCGGCACGGAGAACAACCGCCAAGGAGCCCATCCGCCGGCCTCTCGTGGTGAGGAACATGATGAGCTGTGACGATGCCTCGGGATGGCCCATGATCTTCTGCATCGGCTTCGCCACGGGATCGTCTTCGGGATTGCTTACGATCCTGATATCCGGTAGGCTCGAGCCTTCTAAGGCAGAAATGGCCTTAGGGGGCAACGGCACGATCTTGTTCACCATTTCTCCGCCCTTCGACGATGCGACCGCTATCATCCGGACAGCATGAAACTCGTGGTCGGTGAAGAAAACGGATATCTCGACGGCGGGAATAAACTCCGAAAGGTACAGGAAACAGTCGTGAAGCGCCTTTTCGATCTCCAGGTTGCCGCAGATCCTGAGCGACGCCCGTCTGTAGAATTCATTTTCATCAACCATGTCGTGTCTCCCGGTGCTTTTACCAAATACTAGATATTGAACCATGAATTTCAAAATATGGGAAGAATAATTTCGGTATTTTGTAATTGCGTGAACGTGAGTGCGTAAGTATTTGATATTAAACAGCTATTGAAACGGCATACGTATTGCCTTGTTTCAGGTGTAACGACCGGAAAATACCGGACGGTGTGCTCTTGCGAGCCCGATAAGAATCATGAATGAAAGGAGTAGAAGTGCCTGGAAAAACCAGTCCCCGTCTCGTCGACCTTAGCGTCGCCCTCGAAGATGGCCTTCCCAGTGACCCGCCCGGGCTGATTCCCAAGATCGACTACGTGGACCACTTGACCGGCGCGGAGGAGATGACAAGTCTTTTTTGTCCCGGTCTCGCCAGAGAACAGCTGCCCGGTGGTTTGGGCTGGGCCGCAGAGCACGTCCGTCTCACGACGCACGCCGGTACGCATCTCGATGCCCCTTACCACTACGCTCCCACGATGGATCATGGTAAACGCGCCTTGACCATCGATGAAATCCCTCTCGAATGGTGTTTTCAGGACGGCGTAGTCCTGGACTTCCGCGCCAAAGCTGACGGAGAAATCATCACGATCGGTGACATCCAGAAAGAGATCAACCGAATCAAGTATGAAATAAAGCCCCTGGATATCGTTCTTATCCAAACGGGTGCCGACGCTGCCTGGGGGACACAGGAATACCTGAGAAAGGGTGCGGGCATGGCCAGAGAGAGCGTGCTGTATCTCGCAGGAATTGGCGTAAAAGTCATGGGGATAGACTCCTGGAGCTTCGACAGGCCCATGCAGGCCCAGGCAAGGGATTTCGCGAAGACCGGTAATCCCGGAGTCGTATGGGAGGCTCACTTCGCCGGACGGGACTGCATTTACTGCCACATGGAGAAACTGGCTAACCTCCGCGGCATCGGCCGTCCTCATGGCTTCACCGTGTGCTGTTTTCCCATCAAGATCAAAGAGGGCGAGTGCGGGATGGGTAAGGCCCGTGGCCATCGTGCCTTGATACTGAAGGATCAAAGTGATGGCCAGAGAGAGGCGGCCCGAGGAACTGAAATCAAGCTGGTGGAATCTGTCCGGCAAAAATCGAGTTCGGCAGACCAGGAAACCGGCGAGGAGGGACGAAATGAACAAGAAGGGCATTTGGACCGTCACCGTAACTATTTGTGTACTGTTGGCCTTTGTTGCCTTGCCTGCGGCACTATTGGCTCAGGCAAAAAGCAAACCCATCAGACTCGGCGGGTCCCTCGCAATCACAGGGCCTCTTGCCGAGAACGCCAAGTGGATCAAGCGAGGTTACGAATACTGGGCCGAGAAAGTGAACAAGAGTGGCGGCTTGCTCGGCCGACCTGTCGAACTGGTCATCTATGACGATGAAGGGAAACCGGATAAGGCAGTGCAGCTTCTCGAGAAGCTCATCACCGTGGACAGGGTAGATCTCCTCCTCGGAGGTTACGCGGGTCCATCGTGCGCGGCGCAGATGCCCGTCGCAGAAAGGTATGGAATGGTCTACGTGTCGATGGGCGGTCACATGACGTCGTTCAGCCAGGGCTTCAAGTACTCCTTTAGCGCCACGCCGATGATGGGCGAGTGGCTGAGCGATGCGTTCTTCAAATTCCTGGAAAGCCTGCCCGCTAATGAGAGACCTAAGAGTGTGGCATACGTACGACTGAACAACCCCATTGGGAGGTCAGGAGCACCGGTAGAGCATAAATGGGCCGAGAAACTCGGCATGAAGATAGTGATGGAAGAGTATTACGATTCGCCCCTTGCGAGCGCAGATGCGATCATCTCAAAGGCTAAGCAGGGCGGGGCCGAGCTCCTGTACTGTACCCAGTTTTTTCCCGATGCCGTTCTCACCGTTCGTTCGGCCAAGGCGCTCGGGTACAACCCGAAGTTCTTCCAGCAGTCCATCGCCGCCACATCCCCCGCCTGGGCCCAGACTCTCGGCCCTGATGGCAATTACGTTTATCAGGGTGTCATCATGACGAACAACCTACCTTTCCCTGAAATCCAAGAGCTGAACAAGGTCGCGAAGGAGAAGTTCGGGGAACCCGACGCACCCGAGTATTTCCTCTTCGGTTACAGCTGGCCGGAGACGCTGCAGCGGGGGGTTGAAGGGGCAAAAAGCCTGAACCAGGATGCCATCCGCGACTATTTAAGGACCCATGAGATCTCCATTATCGCAGGGAAGTTCAGGTTTGACGAAAAAGGGCTCCCTCCTGCGTACTCGTATGTAGTGCAAGTACAAAAGGGACAGACAGCCGTCGTCTACCCACGAGACAGGGCAACGGCCAAAGCAATCTACCCGAAGCCGGCTTGGGGTAAGTAGGACTTGATTCGGTTGCTTGGGCCGTTGGGTTCGATGGTCCCACTGAGAACACTCCGGGTACCCAAGCAACCGATTAGCCCCAAGTAACCGAGTTGAGCGAGACAGAAGATGCACGGAATATCAGGGACACTATTCATTCAGAGCGTAGTCAGCGGTCTGCTGCTGGGGGGCACATTCGTCGTGCTGGCCATCGGATTCAGTCTCATCCTCGGGATCGCCCGGGTCGTGAACCTCGCTCACCCCGTCTTCGCGCTCGTGGGAGCATACCTTACCTTCTGGCTGCTCGATCTCTACGGCTTGAACCCCTTGCTTTCCCTGGTTGTAGTTGTGCCCGTCCTGTTCCTGCTCGGTGTAGGGCTGGAAAGAATCGTGATAAGACAGGCTGCGAAGAGGACCAGAGACATCACCTCCGCCTCCCTCGTGCTCACGTTCGGCATAGCGATTATCGTCGAAAACCTTCTCCTTGTCATCTGTAAGGCGACCCCGAGGCTCGTAACCACCTCCATTTCCGGCAGGGCCCTGTTCGTCGGCGGCGTCGCGGTTCCACTCAACATCCTGGTAGGCTTTTCGGTGGCAGCGGTAACAGTCGCTGTGATCTATTTTCTTCTCCACCACACCTTTCTCGGAAAAGCTGCAAGGGCGGTATGGCAGGACAGGGAGGGGGCCATTCTGATGGGGATCAACGTCAACGGAGTGACGGCTATCACCTACGGAATATCATTTGCCGCAGCAGGGATAGCAGGGACCTGCATGAGTTTGATCTACTCGATCGAGCCCTCAACCCACTGGGCCTGGATCAACTTCGTTTTTGCCATCGTTATAGTCGGAGGCGTCGGCAGCATTACGGGCACCGCTATAGCGGGGCTCCTGATAGGCCTGATAATCGGCATAAGCAATGCGTTGATCCCTCTCACGTGGACCAACCTCGTGCTTTTTGCCATCATAATCGTTCTGCTGCTTATCAGGCCGACGGGCCTGGTTCGGCAATAAAGGTGAAGTGAGATGGGCACGAACAGACGGCCATTGGTGATAGTGAGTGCCGTAGTCGCATGCCTGGCTCTCTTTCCCTTGCTCAGGCCGAGCGTCTACTACCTGGCGGCGCTCTTCGGACTCTTCTTATACGTCGCGCTCGCGTGCGGGTGGAACATCTTTGGCGGATATACGGGCTACAACAATTTCGGCCACGCGGCCTTCTTCGGCATCGGCGCCTATACGAGCGCACTTCTCCTCCTGAAACTGGGGCTTTCTCCTTTCTACACCTGCGTGCTTGGAGGATTGCTTGCCGGGGTCTGTGCCGCCGTTGTCGGCTATCCGTGCCTTCGGCTTAGAGGACCTTATTTCGTGCTCGTCACGCTCGCCCTCGGTCTCTCTGCGCGTTTGATCGTCATCAACGTCGAGTTTACGGGATCGTCCACCGGGTTGTATCTACCGTTCCTCAAGGTGAGCATGTTCACCAACCGGGTCATCTTCTATGAGGTGATGCTGGCCATCGCCTTCATCATCATTCTTATTGCCATGTGGATCGAAAAGTCGAAGTTCGGATTAGGTCTACGTTCTATCTATCAAGATGAAGACAGCGCGGAAACGCAAGGGGTAGACGCTACCAGGCTGAAGATCCGTGCATTTGTGCTGAGTGCCTTCCTCGCCGGAGTGGCCGGGGGAATCTATGCCTACCACCGCAGTTACATTCATCCCGATTTCATCTTCGACATTAATCTGTCTGTTCTCGTGGTCCTCATGGCCCTTCTTGGCGGTCCAAGCACGTGGCTGGGGCCTGTCATAGGGTCCTGTATTGTCGTGGTGATCAACGAGGTGCTTACCGCCTACGCAAATATCGGAGCCGAGTTCTCGCGAATCGTATACGGGCTCCTTCTTGTCCTCGTCATCATGTATCTGCCCAACGGCCTGATTGGTCTTTTCGGAAAGAAGGGACAGGTACGAACAGAAAGGGAATGAACATAGTCGAATAAAAGCACATACACCGCATAAGGAGGAAAAGCTGATGTCAGACAGAGGCAAATGGTTGACCGACAAGTACTGGGTAACTGAGTTTAACTACTTCGAAGAGATCAGGAACCAGTTCACCCTGCCGGAACGAGTGTACATTCACGACGTTACCCTTCGGGAAGCCGAACAGACACCGCATGTTGTAATGAAACCGGATGAAAAACTCGCCATCTACGAGGCTCTCGACGATATGGGCGTCTACAGCGTCGAGCTTTTGCCAATAATCTCGTCGGACGATCGCGAGGTCGCAAGAGAGTTGGTGAGGATGAGAAAAGAGGGGCACAAGGCGAAAATCGTCTTCCTCTGTCGATGGGATGAAAAGGAGATCGATTTCGCCGCGGAGAACGGAGCGGACGGCGTCGTGGTGGAATGCCCCGGGTCACCATGGTTCGGCGAGGTGGTATGGGGACTCGACGAGCAGGCAATGATCGACCGGCTTGTAAAAGCTGCCGGTCGCGCCAAGAAGAACGGCCTCTACACGTCGGTCATGCCATGGGAGGCAACGAAGGCCCCGATCCAATTCCTGGAGAGACTCTACAAGGCAGTCGCAAATGAAGCCGGCGTCGATCAGATCACCTATACGGACACGATGGGCTTTGGACTCCCGTGGACCACAGCCTTCATGGTAAGGAAGGTGAGGGAGTGGACCCCGAACGTCACTGTGGGAATGCACGCCCACAACGACTATGGTCTGGCGACGGCTGTCATGCTGTCCGGTATCACGGCGGGCGCGTCGACCGTACATACGGCGATCAACACTTTGGGTGAAAGGGCCGGCAATGCCTCCACCGAAGAGGTTGCAGTCGATGCGGAGCTCCTCCTGGGAGTCGATACCGGCATGGACCTCAGCAAGATCTATGACGTCACACGATTGGTGTCGGAAGTGACGAAGATCCCCATACCGCTGAACAAACCGATAAGCGGAGACAACGAATTCACCGTGGAATCGGGCATGGTCGCCGACATGAACCTCCGAATGATGAAGACGGACAGACCCTTTACCACCTTGCCCTTCAAGCCGGAATTGATCGGCCGTGGCCCGCTCAACATAATCGTCGGGAAGATGACCGGGGGCACCGTTATCAAGGACAAGCTGGAAAAAATGGGGATCAGCGCGACAAAAGAGCAGGTGAAAGAGATCGTCGAGCGCGTCAAGAAGCAGGCGATAGTCCGCAAATGGTCCCTGCCTGATCCTTTATTTGCGAAGATCGTTCGGGATGTGATCGAGGGGAGATGAACATATCAAGAAGGAGCGTGAGCTACCATGACGAGTAGCAGTGCGGGGGATCGGGAACCCATTCTATCAGGACAAGGGGTTACCAAGTTATTTGGGGGTCTCACCGCGATCGCGGACGTGGATTTCCAGGTGCGAGAAGAAGAGATTATGGGTCTCATCGGGCCGAACGGCTCGGGGAAAACAACCTTGATCAACACCGTGGCGGGGTTCTATCCGCCGACTGATGGGACCATCACTTTCTTGGGCAAGAAGGTCAACGGCTTGAAGCCTTGTCAGATAGCGAAGTTGGGTATCGGAAGGACGTTTCAGTTCGTACGTCCCTTCGAAGAGATCTCGGTGGTCGACAACGTAGCGCTGGGTATTCTCTATGGTCAGGGCAAGGCAAGCATTGCAGCGGCGCGAAATGAGGCGGAAGAGGTAGTCGAATTCGTTGGGCTTAAGGACAGGGCGCGGCTTCACGCCAGAGACCTCATTATGTCGGACAGGAAGCGACTCGAGATCGCGAGGGCCCTTTCCGTCAAACCACGCCTCATACTCTTGGATGAGGTCTTCGCGGGACTCAATGAGGGCGAGGTCCAGGAAGGTATCGATCTCGTTTTCAAAATCAATGAGGAGAGGAAGGTCACTATCTTCATGATCGAACATGTCCTCCGGGCACTAATGGAGACATGCAGCCGGGTCATGGTTCTTGACAATGGGATCAAGATCGCCGACGGAGAAGCGCAGGACATCGTCAAGGACCCAAGAGTGGTGGAGGCATATTTGGGAGAGGCGTATGTTAAGCGTCAATAACGTCACCGTATCGTACGGAAAGCTTCGTGCCCTGGATGGCGTGTCTATCGAAGTGACCGAGGGTGATTTCGTCGCGGTGATTGGCTCCAATGGCGCGGGAAAGTCGACCCTTTTACGCGCCATATCAGGGCTTACGGCAGTATCGGGTGGCGCCATTACGTACAACGGATCGAGGCTCGACGGGCTGATTCCAAGGCGGATCTGCGGGATGGGGATAGTACAGATACCGGAGGGACGGAGAGTGTTTCCACTGATGAGCGTCAAGGAGAACCTTCAGTTGGGCGCTTACCTGCCGCCGGCGAGAAAGAAGATCGCCGAGAGCATGGAACAGGTGTTCAGCCTATTCCCCCGTCTTAAGGAAAGAAGAAACCAATCGGCAAAAACTCTTTCCGGCGGCGAGCAACAAATGCTTGCGATAGGAAGAGGCTTGATGGGACGGCCCTCCCTGATGATCCTGGACGAGCCCACCATGAGCCTCTCTCCAAAACTTGCGGCCGGCATACTCGACACCCTGAAGATCCTCAACAGGCAGGGAATGACGATTCTCCTCGTTTCTCAGGAGGTGTTCCATTCGCTTCAGTTAGCCAAGACAGCCTATGTCATCGAAAACGGCCGGATAGAGCTTCAGGGCCCGGCGGCCGAGCTGTGTCAGAGCGAGCATGTAAGAAAGGCATATTTAGGACTGTAACGTTTAAAGGATGGGCCGGTTACCAAAGTCGAGGGCGACTCCCGCTCACCGACAAAGGGGGGCGTCATCGGTTCCGATTCAGCACGGAGCAAGGGATTACGTAGCCGAAGTCACCGAAGGGCTCCCTAAAGCGCATAGGGCCGATCATCTGAGTTCCCGTGCCAAAAAAGGAGATGATACGTCAGACTGGAGAATAGTGTGAAGAACCTTTTGTGGAAGCCATCCCAAGAAAGAATCGAAGCAGCCAACATCACCCGTTTCATGCGGTTCGTCAACGAGCGCCACGCCTTTTCCTTTGCAGACTATTTCACTCTCTACGAATGGTCGATCAGTAACATTCCCGATTTTTGGGCGGCAGTCTGGGACTTCCTCGACATTAAAGCCTCCATGAAATACGACAAGGTGGTGGACGACCTTAGCCGCTTTCCCGGAGCCGATTGGTTTCCCGGGGCCGAGCTCAACTTTGCCGAGAACCTCCTGCGATATCGCGACGACACTACAGCCGTCGTCTTCAAGGCAGAGACGCGACCGCCCATGCGGATGACCTACCGGGAGCTCTCGACGGTAGTGGCCCGCGTGGCGAATGCCCTGAAGGCTTTTGGCGTAAGCAGCGAAGATCGCGTGGTCGGTTACATGCCCAACATCCCACAGACACCCATCGCCATGCTCGCTGCCACCAGCCTGGGTGCCACGTGGGCGTCTTGCGGGTCGGAACTCGGCGTTCAGGCGGTCATCGACCGGTTCAGCCAGGTCTCCCCGAAAGTCCTTTTCACGGTAGACGGCTATCTATACAAAAACAAACCCTTCACGATGCTCGCCGACGTCAGGGCGGTGGTAAAGGCCGTGCCGTCCATAGAGAAGGTCGTGGTCGTGCCCTACGCAAGCGAATCACCTGACATCAGCGCCATCCGCAACGCGGTCTTTTTCAATGACTTCCTCTCTTCGAATGAAGAGCTTGAGTTCACGCAGGTGCCCGCCGGGCATCCCGTCTACATCATGTTTTCATCGGGCACGACAGGCAAACCCAAGTGCATGGTCCAGAGCGTAGGAGGGATACTGGTCAATCAGCTGAAGGAGCTCATCATCCACGCGGACTTGAAGAGAGAAGACAAGGTGCTCTACATGACCGCCCCTTCGTGGATGATGTGGAACTGGCTCATGGCCGTCTTCGGCGTGGGGGCAACGGTCGTGCTTTTTGACGGCAACCCCGGCTATCCGGATATGGGAACCATGTGGCGCCTCGTCGATGAGGAGCAGATCACCTTCTTCGGTACGAGCGCAACCTACATAAACCTTCTGAAGTCTCAGAACTACAGGCCCAAAGACCTCTTCAGCCTCTCGCTTCTTTGACGTCGATCGGCCAGACCGGCTCGCCCCTGTCTGCCGAAGGGTTCGAGTACGTCTATGACGCGATCAAGGAAGATGTCCACTTCAATTCCCTGGCGGGAGGCACCGACATCAACGGCTGTTTCTGCATGGGCACGCCAATCCTCCCCGTCTACGCGGGACAGCTTCAGGGGCCTGCTTTGGGGATGAAGGTGAAGGCATACGATGAGAAGGGGACCCCCGTGTACGATCAGCAGGGAGAGCTCGTCTGCGAGGCCCCTGCCCCTTCCATGCCGCTCTCCTTCCTGAACGACCCTGATTTCACCCGCTACAAAGATGCATACTTCACCGTCTATCCCCACATATGGCGCCACGGCGACTACGTGACCTTCTTCAGCGACACGAAGGGCGTCACCTTCTTCGGCAGGTCGGACGCCATTCTCAAGCCTTCCGGCGTCCGCATCGGAACTGCGGAGATCTACAACGTCGTCGAGAAGTTCGACGAGATCGCCGACAGCGCGGCCATAGGCCAGAACTGGGAAGGGGACCAGCGAGTGCTCCTCTTCGTCAAACTTGCCCCGGAGGCAACGCTCTCGGACGAATTGAAGACCAGGATTAAGACCGCGTTACGGGACAAGGCATCACCGCGTCACGTCCCTGCCCTGATCATCGAAGTGCCGGACATCCCCTACACCTTCAGCGCAAAAAAGGTGGAGAGCGCCATCACTAACATCGTCAACGGCAGGACGGTGACCAACAGGGATGCCCTAGTCAATCCCGAGAGCCTCGACTATTTCGAGAAGCTGGCTGCAACTGAGGAAAGAGGAGGGGACAAGATGTAGTTCGAAGCGATGCTACACTTCAGCGCCACTAGACAGGTTAGGATTGGCATTCCTCAAGAAAGCTGAAATACCGGGAGTCGGCAGTAGCAGGTGTTGTCGTCGAGAGCGTAATCCTCGGGTCTTATCAACATTTCGCACCCGAGGATGCCTTCCTGAAAGCGATAATTATGTTTTCTTTTCCACACAGCTATGATACAGCTGGTAATATTCGAAGGGAGAAGATGAGAAGGGCAGGGCCATTCGCTGACCCTGCCCTTGATGTTGGATGAATAAGGCCTACTTCTTAAACTTTCTCCTCACCGCTGCAACACTCGCGAGGCCGGGAGCGAGAAGCAGGAGTGCGCCGGGAATGGGGACAGGGCTGGTTGTCGCTGTGAAAGTTGCATCCCCGGAGATAATGCTGATCAAAAAATTGCCGTCGGTCGTTGGGAAGAGAGCGCCGCCGTTCCAGAGGGCTGTGCCGGATATGGGCCCTATAGCGGTGCTTAAATCATAGGTGGCAAATATTGGGTTACTCGTGGCACAAATTAACAAGTCTGACGTGTGGTCGCTAATTTCTGCGGAAGGTGCGTATGGATATAGCCCGCCATCTGTGTTTTGAGTGACAGCCGCTATCATTTTATCCGTAAACGTTGCCGTGCCTATGCCTGCAACATTGACTGTCGCTGTACCCTTATGGTCTCCGAAGAGGCCTGTGCCTGATGACTGGATGTTTATGGTGTCTCCGACGTATGTTAGAGTAACCAGGGCGTCGGTAAAGGCTGTCGAACCCAGCTCACCTGTCGCTACCGCTTGCTCAACGTACGTGATCGGTGTCGCCCCGACTGGACTAACACCTAAAATCAGGAGTGCCAAAGCCGCTAGAATCAAAATTGTACGCTTCATTTGTCCCCGCCTCCTTAGATAGGTTTACTTCCTTCGTCTTGTAGCAGTTGGCCTTTCTTCGCTTCCGCCGCCGAATTGACGTATTACCTCCTTCACCTGAAAATGAAAAGTGGTCCCTCTTGTTTGGTAGCTTTGCTCATGCACTTAATCTTCATTTTCGCCTCTCCTGGCGAAAGTCCCATAACGACCTGCGTCTATCCGCACCGTGTTTTTGTTGCCCTATTACCTCCCTTTTTTTAGCCCGTTGACTTTTTCCGAGAAAAAAGCCCAAACCAAGCACAACGATCTCCCTGTCCGGCTTTCTGGTATCCTTATAAGGACCAGCTCAAGTACCCGGGATAGTCTGTGCTCGGAAAACGATTACCTTCCCGTCCTCCCTTCGCGATGCCGTCCCATTGGGGATCCGGCTCACGCTCCGTTATCCGGCAGCCCGGCTGTCTTTACAAGTTGTCCGAGGTACTATGATTCGACGCCCGGCTTTTGGCCCCATCCTGGTGGATAATTTGCTTTTATAGTCTTTTACTACCTCAACATTGTTACAGACATATTAAGAGCGTGTGAAATGTTTATTAGAAGCGACGATTTTTTACGGTAATGATGGCTATTGGGAACGGAGACCGACCCACCAGTTGTAGGTGTTACCCGAGAAGATGAAATCTTGAATGATTATCAACATTTCATACCAGCGAATTGCTTCCTTATGTCTGCTAACTTAACGGTACCTCTCTCATGATTCTCAACGTTGAGGTCGAAGGGCATGTCCGGTTCGTCTACTTTGGAAAAGTAAAATTGTCCGAATAATAGCGCCAGGTCTTATGTTTATATTTAGCCACCGGGACCGGCTCGAAGCGGAAATTCAGTTTTCCCTCTTTCTGATTAATAATGATCCACTTTAGCCACTCTTTATCGTATCTCTCCGGGAAGTCCTCCCGATAATGGGAACCTCGGCTTTCAGTTCTCATTAAAGAAGCCCTGAGCACCAAATCACCGAGGAGCGCCATACTTCGGACGCCTTTCGATTTTGACAGTTGATGCAAGTCCGAAGCTCCCATTCTTGGCAGCACGTCCTGCGTGAGGCCCTCCATTTTCTGCAAGGCACTCTTTAACTTGCTTTCGCTCTTTAGGGTAAACATCGGGAAGATGATGTTCTGCAGCTCTCTTAATACCTCTTCCGGTGAAATACCGCCCTGCCCTAACCGATCGAAGGTGTGTTGTTTCATCCGTTTGACTTTTTTCTTGTCTATAACAGGGTGGGGGGCGGTTGCTTTCGCATATTTTCCGGCAGTTTCCCCGGCCCAGCGGCCGAAGGCAGCGGTCTTGCAGATGCTCCAGCCACCGAAGTAGATCCCGGGGTCGACATTCCTGACTGTTCCGGCAAGAAACAGACCCGGTACGATCGTCCGCATTTCGTGGTCACTATGAAGGTGATCGGACGTCCAGGGAGTGGCTGTCCATTCTTGTCTCTCGTCGAAAGGTTTAATGCCCGATTCAATAAGCTGATCGTACTGCAACTTAGGCCAGCCTTCGGCCGGCATCATCAGATCCTTATCCGCCGGTTTCATGCCGCTGCAGTCAAGATAGAAGGGGTATCGGCCTTCCCTGGCTTCAAAAGCCATGGCCCGAGCGATGTAATTGTAGTCGCAGTTGCTTTTCAAGGTAGGCGAGTATCGGGCCATAAACTCCTCACCCTGTTCATTGACAAACCTTGCTCCCAAAGGCAACAGGAAAGTGACACCCTCCCACCTGAACTTGACGGGAATGACCCAGGTAGTGACGAATTCAAGATTCCTCAACTCGGCTCCCGCATCGAAGGCGAGTCGGGTCCCCTCCCCTTGATCCATCTGGATATCCTCGTAACCTCCACGAAAAGAGCAGCCACCGGTAGCGAGGATCACGGCTTTACCTTTTAGGACATAGAACTTTCCACTGCGGACGTTGAACCCAACCGCACCTACTACCGCATCATTATGCTTGATCAGTTCCGTGATATGTACCCGGTCCAGGTACCGGACACCCAGGCGTGTGGCTTCCTGTGCAAGGGCAGCCATCATATTCTTGCCACCGCTGCCGGAAGGCTTACCGACGTAGCAGGCATTATGACCGAGACCGCGCTGGGGAACATATATCAGTTTGCCGTTTTCTTCTTCAAATTGAACTCCCATTCTGCGAAAATCTTCGATTCGATCCCACGACTGGTTCAAGATCTTCTCGACGAGATCCTGCTCGTACAAACCATCGCCCAGAGAGATGATATCTTTAACAAAATCGTCAACATTTTCTCCAGGTGGCAGAGCCTGTATGTTCCCGCCCGAGAAATACCCTTCACCGGCGAAACCCATGCGCGGGCCTTTGTCGACGACAAGGACATTTTCGACGAATTCCCGGGCGCGGTTGGCTGCCCAAAGACCCGATAAACCACCACCTATTATGAGAACATCTGCTTCGATGACTTCTTCCGTTCCCGCAATCTGAGCCATTATCTTTTGCCTCTTTCACTATAGTCTATCGATGGCGCGACAAACCCCGGCGTGAAGCTGACCGTGACAGCCTTCGCAGGACAGCTCAGGGCGCATTCAAAGCAGACCATGCAATCTTCGTTGTAGGCAATCCGCGCTTTGCTCCCACAGGTCATACACCTCTGCGCTTCACGCAGTGCCATGTCTTTGCTGAATCCGAGCTTGATCTCCCTGAAGTTCCTCCTCCTTCGATCTACCGGAAGGAGAGGAGCAACTTGCCTCACAATAGTGGGCATTCCGTCTTTCGGCGAATTCGGAAAGCTACTGATCGCCCCTTTCCTGCCTTCCTTGAGGTCTTCACCTTTCAGGTAACGATCGACGGAGATTGCCGCTGTTCTCCCATCGCGAATAGACTCAACTACCGAAGCTGGGCCCGATACCGCATCTCCACCCGCAAACACTCCGGGCACGCTCGTCTCAAGCGTGATCGAATCGGCCGCGATCGTCCCCCGTTCGGTTGTCTTTATCTCTTGAGGGAGAAGCGCTAAGTCCGGTCTTTGACCGACAGCGAAGATCACCGTATCTGCCTTTATAAAGGTGTTTGTACCCTTGTCGAAGGACGGACAAAACATGCCTTCCCCGTCTTTGACCGAGACACATCGATCGAATGCCACTCCAGTGACTTTACCGTCCTTTCCCTGGATCTTCTTCGGTCCCCAGCACGGGTGGATATCAACTCCCTCATCGATTGCTTGTTTGATACTATCTTCATGGGCAGGCATTTCGCTACCTGCCTCAAGGCAGACTACCTCAACCTTTTGAGCGCCCATTCTGAGGGCCGCTGAAGCGGCATCCATAGCCACGTCGCCACCGCCGATAACCAGGACGTTGCCACTAATTCCGGCCTGGCGTTTGAGGTTAACCCCTCGCAAGAAGTCGAGGCCCCAGGTGACTCCTTCCAGGTCTACGCCATCGATGGCGAGCTTCGAGCTTAATTGCGTCCCCACCCCGAAGAACACGGCCTTGTATCCGTTGTCTCTGAGATCTTCAACGGTTACATCCCCGCCTATCGTCGTACCGGTCTTGAACTCCGCTCCCATCTCCCTTATGTAGTCGATTTGAGCGTCGAGGATATTCCTGGGCAGGCGATGCTCCGCTATTCCAGCCCTTAACATTCCTCCACATTCCGCCATGGATTCAAATACCGTAACCGGGTAGCCCATTCCAGTGAGGAAGTAGGCGCAGCTCAGGCCGGCCGGACCCGAGCCGACGATCGCAACTTTGGCCACGTGCAACCTCAGCGCGGGTTTCGCCTTCTCCTTAAGCCAATAGTCGGCAACAAACCGTTCGAGGGTATTGATGTTGACTGCTTCGTCGACTTCTTTCCGAGCGCAATTCGTTTCGCATGGGTGAAAACAGACGCGACCGGTAACGGCCGGAAATGGAAGCGTCTCCCTGATGAATCCTATAGCTTCTTCAACGTTCCCATGCTGAAGCGAGTGCATGTACCGTCTAATGTCCACGCCCGCAGGACAGCTTGCCTGGCATAAGGAGGCTTCCTCCTGACAGGTATCCAGCCTGAGAACGTCCATATTACAACGGTCGACGCACGTCCCGCATCCGGTGCACTTCGTTTTTGTTATTTCGGTTATCAACGCTTTCCCTTTCTCCAAAATATAGATTTGTGCTCACAAAATCTGATCGACGTCTGGTCGGAAGGCGGTTGGAATCACCTTTCCGTCGATGCTTTCGCACTGGTGCTTACACTGTGGTATTACCATCATCAAAGTTACGTTGTCAAGAATTTTGTTTCGAGGTTCGTTTTGGTCCTGTTGGAAGGCAGAAATGTTCCCGTTAATCCGAAAACCGCTTGCCTGGGGGGGGAGTTCTTATGAGAAAGGAGAAGATGGTCTATGGACGACGGAACAGTGACAGACGGAGCATTAGCCTTTCTCTTTGTCTCGCGCAGCGCTTGCTTTCCGGGCCCGTTTCACCTTCGTCGGCTTGAGCCCCTGGGCTCTCTTGAGATACTCGATGCGATCGGAAACGGCCCTATAGACGGCGTCATGGCTTCCCGATCGCATCGCCTCGAGAATCTGACGGTGAAGGGCCAGCAGCTTTTCCGGACCTTCCGGCTCCAGGACGGCCAGGATCGGAGGAAACTCGTCCTGTATCACGTTCTCGAACATCTTCCACAAGAGCGTAATCAAGGGATTACCTGCGACTCGGGCCATTTCGAGGCCGAATCGATAGGATGCCTTGCAAAAGGCAAAGAAGTCGCTCCCGCTCGCCTCCATTTCGTCAAACCGGCCGCTCAGAGCTTGCAGATTCTCATCGGTCATCGCATCCATGGCAGCATGGGCTGTTATGCCGACAACGTGAGGAATTACCGCCCAGAAGTCGCCCATGGTTTTTTCGCTCACCTGGATGAGCCACGATATCTGCTCCCGGATGGGTGCTACACAGTTCTCAAGGTCAGGCGACTTTACGATGTGTTTGCGGGTAGCGAGGTCCAATTCAAGAAGGCCTCGGTCACGGAGAATTTTGAGGGCCTCCCGAATCGTCGGCCGCCCGACTCCAAAGGCCCGTGCCAGATCCCTTTCCGATGGCAATGAATCTCCCGGCTGGTAATCTCCGCCTAAAATGGCCCTCTTGATCTGGCGGGTCGTTTCTTCATAGAGGGTGGTTCTTTTGAGGCGGTCGAAAGGAATTGCTTTTGGCATGGAACATCGCCTCCTGTGCGTTGTTGCTCCAACTCGGTATCTGGTATTACCATCATTGTGGAGATCTTGTCAAGGGTGTCCACCGGTGTACCGACCAAAAGGTGTTGACATCATATTACTGATGATGGTAATACCGTATTTCGTAATGTGGTTTAGTTACCATCAGCGTGCGAAAGAAGCTAGAGGTCGGGAGCAGAAACATAGATCTCGCTCACCCGTTTTTGCCGGCGAGGTCACAAAAAAGCAGGAATAGGGGGTGGCAACATGCGCAAGGTCAATGTGAGCAGTGTCATCGACAACTCGAAGTTCAATGGCTTCTTCCTTTCGGTCCTCGCCATCGTGGTCTTTGCCCAGCTCTTCGATGGCTACGATACCGCCATCTACGGCGTCTCTCTGCCCTTGATGATGAAGGAGCTGAAACTCAACCCCACCCAGGCAGGCCTGCTCGCGAGCGCAAGCCAGCTCGGCCTCTTTCTCGGCTCCATAGTGATGGGGATGTTCGCCGACAAGGCGGGTCGCAAGGCCGCATTGATTGTAGGGATCGCTTTCTACTCTATCTTCACGGGATGGTGCGGACTTTCCTACGGGGTAATGAGCTTCGCAATCGTCCGGTTTCTCGCGGGCATCGGCCTTGCGGCGATGACCCCTGTGTCGGCTGCAATGCTTTCCGAATATTCGCCCAAAAGGTGGCGCAGTTTCATGGTGGGCTCGAATTCTATAGGCATGAATTTCGGCCAGTTCCTGGTCACCCTCACGGGCATCGTCCTCATCGGCGCCCTGGGCTGGAGGGCACTCTACCTCATCGCCTTCGTTCCCGTGCTTCTCATCCTTCTGGTTCACTTTTATGCTCCCGAATCGATGGTCTTCTATGTGAAGCGCGGACAGAAGGATAGGATACGCCACTTCCTGAAGAAGGCCGATCCTTCCTTCGTGCCTACGGACGAGGACGTCTACGAGACGAGTGCCATCAACCGGACCAAAGCGACGGTTGCGAGCCTGTTCCGGCAGGGTCTCGCGCACAATACGATCCTTATATGGGTCATGTTCTTCTGCAACATGTACATCATCATGGGTGTCACCATATGGATGCCCAAGCTCATGATGATGCAGGGCTACTCGATGAGAATGGGCTTGACCTTTGCGCTGGTGTCGATGGGCGCTTCCGTGCTCGCTGCTCCCATAGGCGGAATTATTACGGACCGGCTTGGATTCAAAAAAACCGTGGTCACCTGCTACGTTCTGCTGGCAATAGCCGTCAACCTCTACGCGGTAAAGATGAACCTCGCTCCTCTCCTGATAATTTTCGGCATCGGCGGGTTCTGCCTGGGCATTGTGCAGCCCATGCTCTTCTCCTTCGCCGCGCAGAATTATCCCATATCGATCAGAGGCACCGCGCTCGGCTGGGGAGGCGCCGTCACCCGCTTTTCGGGCGGCATCGCACCTATTATCCTTGGCGTGATCGTTTCAGCGGGCCTCGGTTCCGCAGCGGCCTTCTCCCATCTTGCCATTCCCGCCCTTCTAGGGGCTGCGGCGCTTCTGGGAACCAAGAAAGTCAGGGATTTCACAATCGACGTGGCCGAGCCCGTTACAGTTGCGGCACCTCGGGGCGCCTAGAGACCCACCATGACCGTCAGGAGATGAGGGATGTACGGCGTATGCCTACAGGAGGTTGAGAGATGAAGGTCCTGGGACTTTCCTTCGGAAGAAAGATGCAAAACACCGAGGTCCTCGTAAAAGAGGCGCTTCGGGCTGCTGAGGAAGCAGGCGCCGGGGTGCGGATGATGCGGGCCCTCGATTTCGACATCAAGCCCTGCACCGGCTGCATCATGTGCGTACGAAGCCTTATGCGGGGCGGGCCGGGAAAGTGCGTCGTCAAAGACGACCTGCCTCTCATCGAGGAGGAATTGATGGAGTGCGACGCGCTCATCCTCGGGTCGCCGGTCTTCGTCCTCGCTCCCCACGGCCTTCTGAAGGTGATGAGTGACAGGCTCGGGCCGTCCCACGACTACGCATTTCGAATGTCGGCGAAAAAAATAAGGGAAAAAAAGGGTGAAGGTGCGGGTCCCGACGAAAGGTCGTTCAAGAAAAGGGTCGGCGCTTTCATCGCAGTCGGTGGGGCCGCAACGCCGAACTGGCTCTCTCTCGGGCTTCCGCTCATGAATCTCTTCACCTTTTCGCCCCATATACAGGTGGTGGACCAGATGCAGGTCTCGGGAGTGACCCGTTGGGGCCATGTGGTAATGAATGATGGGGCTATGGCCAGGGCGAGGGCGCTGGGTCGCCATGTTGCGGCCGCCTCGGAACGACCGGAGGGCGATATTCCATGGATGGGCGACGAGCCGGGTACCTGCCCTGTCTGCCACTCCAATCTTCTCACCCTGTCAAAGAATAATCCCGTGGAATGCGCGATTTGCGGGATCAGGGGGGAGATCAAGGTTGAAGACGGGCAGGTCTCGGTAATCTTCACCGAGGAGGAACAAAAGAAGTCAAGGCTGACAATCGCGGGCAAGCTCGAGCATTTCAATGAGGTGCGGGAGAACCAGATAATAGCCATGGCGAGGAAGGACTTGGCAGAGATTCCGGCTAAACTGAAGCAATATGAAGGCTATGGAGAACTACCGAAGGGATAGATTGCAAAGGCTGGTGCACGATGACACCGCGAGAACTGGAGGCAAAAGTTAACAGGATCAGCGACTTCATAGAAATATGCAACCTGCAGGGCAGGTACAACCACTACCTCGGCACCAATCAGTACGACAAGATAATCGGGCTCTTTGCCGGGAAGACCCCGGGCGTGAAGATCGAACTGGCCGACAGCGGAGTCCACGAGGGGCTGGAGGCAATTATCAATCTTTTCACCCACCTCGGAAGGAGGTACCACATGGTTGGGGGCCTCGGCATTCACCTGCTCATGACCCCCGTCGTGGAGGTGAGCAGAGACGGGACGAGGGCACGGGGCATGTGGAATTCCTTCGGAACGAACACCCGCAAGGCAGCGGATGGGAAGCTCGGAGCCATGTGGCAGCTCGGCAAGTACGACCAGACCTTCATCAGGGAGGACGGAAAGTGGAAATACCTGGAGTTCAGGTGGTACGTGATATTCAGGACCCCCTATGAGAACGGCTGGGTAAAGACACCTATCGTCGGCGGCTTGCATGATGAGGGATTCCCCGACGTGGGCCCCCTCTACGCGCCCTACGATCCCTTCCTGGACTCAAACAGTTTCTTCCCTGCCCCTCCCGAGCCCGAGGAGTAGAAAGGACGCTAAGGGATGAAATGGTTTCTTTCGCCCTCAACCAAAAAAACGAGTCACGATCCTATCTAACGTTCATAACCGGAGAGAGAAATGGCTGAAACGATAAGAAGAAAGGTAAGGTTCGGTGAAGAAGAGATCGAGGTGATCTTCAGGAAGACAAGAACGCCTGTTTCCGTCGAGGCTGCCAATGCATCCCCGGCAGGCTTCGAGGACGAGGAGAACCCGGAGGGAAAGCCCCGACACAGAACGGGCATGGGAATATGTCCCGACCTCAATCGCCGCACGTACCTGCCGGAAAGCGACGTCGTCTGCGATCAAGACGTGCCGGTCACCCTGCGCGACGGAACCGTAATCTATGCCGATATCTACCGTCCGGTCGGGCAGAGCACTCTTCCCTGCATCGTATCGTGGAGCTATTTCGGGAAGCGCCCTTTCGAAGGGTTCGATGAATGGCAGATCATGGGCGTTCCCCCCGGAACCGTTTCCCGCATGGCTAAGTTCGAATCTGCCGACCCCGGCTACTGGTGCCGGCAGGGCTACGCCATTGCCAATGTCGACCCCCGCGGCACGGGCCATTCCGAAGGCGACACAAACATGTTCGGAACTCAGGACGGTCGTGATGGCTACGACTTTGTCGAATGGCTGGCAACACAGCACTGGTCAAGCGGCAAGGTGGGCTTCTTCGGCAATTCCGGGGTCGCCATGCCTCAATGGAGGATAGCGGCCGAGCAGCCACCTCACCTCGCGTGCATCGCTCCCTGGGAAGGCACGGGCGATCTCTACAGGGAGTCCCTCTTCGAGGGAGGCATCACTGCCCTTGGCTTCAACGACCACATAGTTAGCTCGCTCACTGGACCCGGTTTTGTCGACGATACGGCGGCAATGGCACTCGAGTACCCATTCCTGAATGCCTACTGGGAGGACAAGATCCCGAGGTGGGAGAAGATCAGGATTCCCGTCTATACGACGGTGTGCTGGAACCATTTCCACTTGCGGGGCTCCATGGAGGGGTTCAGAAGGATCCGTTCCACAAAAAAGTGGTTGAGGGCCCACCGGGAGTTTGAATGGCCCGACACGTACTCTAATTTCGCCCTGGAAGACCTTAAACGGTTCTTCGATCGGTATCTCAAGGATATTCGAAATGGCTGGGAGCTCACGCCAAGGGTCAGGATCGAGGTCATGGATGCCTATGAATTCAACTACCAGGCCAATCGAGCCGAAAAGGAGTTTCCCCTTGCGAGAACGGAGTATAAGAAGCTTTATCTCGATGCAGGCCATGGGTCGCTCTCCTTCGACCCGGTTGCCAAAAAAGGGAAGGTCGCCTATGAGGCAGAGACGGGGTTGACGACGTTTCAAATCAGGTTTGACGAAGACACGGAGATAACCGGCTACATGAAGCTGCGCCTCTGGGCAGAGGCCGTGGGGAACGATGATATGGATATCTTCGCGACCATAAGAAAACTCGATGATAAAGGCGAGTGGCTGCCCGTTTCCGTGCTGGGAGAGCCGCATCCGGGCGCCTGGGGCAAGATCCGGGTATCGCGCCGGGCTTTGGACGAGAAGCTTTCGACTCATTTTCAGCCGGTCCAGGCCCACCGCCATGACGAAAAGCTCAAAGCCGGCCAGATAGTTCCCGTCGAAATAGAGATATGGCCGCACAGCCGGATTTGGCACAAGGGGCAGCACCTGCAGGTAGTCTTGTCGGGCCATTACATCCGCGACGGGTGGTTCGAGCCTCTTTCATGGGAGCTCAGCAACAAGGGCAGCCATGTAATTCACGCGGGAGGAGAGTATGACTCTTATCTCCAGATACCTGTCGTTCCTGCGAGATACCGGGCAGGAGATTACGTCTGCCGGTGAACGCTAAATAATCCGCTGCTGGGGCGGCATAGTCTTTTGTTTGAAGGCCGCCTCCAGGTCAATCTCTTTCAACCGTCACAGCGTTCTCGCGTCGCTCCTTGTAAGCGGGATACCTGACCAGGTGAAAGACTACTGCCGGAGGACTATCGAATATCGTCGGCAAAGACGGTGGATACATAATGAGCTTCGGCGGCCGTCATGGACGGTTCAAGACCGAAGAACGTAAGGACCATGGTGGACGCTACGAGGGAGTGCGGGGTGTATTGAGAAGAGGGGCAGTTACGTGGCCTTTGAAGTGATCGAGAAGGAGATCGAGATGCCCAGGTCCGGTTCATCATGATAGTCATATGTGGAAGGAAGTCCCTCTTTGTATCAGCCGAGTCTCTATAGGTGACAGGCCAGAAAAAAGTCCATGTGTGACAGAATCCAATTCCCCTCGCAAACGCGGCTGCTGAAAGGAGCCGCAGTGGTAGTCCGAACGAGCCTAACCTTACCCTAACCGTAGCTGCATCGGATCGCTGAGACTGCTATGTCCCGATGGCTCGCGACCTTATCGCCTTTTGATGGTAATCTTCAGTTGCTTCCTGCCTGAGCGGATGCAATAATTGTAGGTGGAGTCGCGGAGAGCGAAATCTTCACCCGTTATCACTGCTGTCCAAGATAATCCAAAACCGGCCTCGACCCCCTTATAAACAAGGCTTTTGGACGAGTAATTCCCTCGATTCCGGATGAGGTTGGTGTGCTCTCCGCTTTGGCATGTGGGCTCCTGCTGTCCAATATGCTAAAACCCCAATGCAAGCTGCTCCCCTGTCGGGACCACGGGCGGCACCTCGTAGGGGCTGTCGATCCATGCCCACAAGTCCCTGTAGGTGAAGAGGTTGTATCGCAGCATGGCGACCAGGTCTGAAAGGGACCAACCGAAGCTCGATCGGAACTTGAGATATTTTAGAAGGAGGAGGGCGATCAGCGCTGTCCATATCTGTGTCTTCAGAGCGTTCGGAGAGGTCCCGACGAATGTCTTGATCTTCAAGTTCTGCTTGATCGTCTTGAAGAATATCTCGATCTGCCAGCGGTCCTTGTAGGCGGCGGCGATGGTGGTAGGACCGAAAAAGAAGTGGTTGGTGAGAAGGACGATATTTTCTCCCTTTTCCTCGTTCCACACCTCGATCCTCCGGAGCCCGAAGGGATAGCGCCGCTTCGAGTGACGACCTCTAAAGACGATGGTCTCGTCCTTAAGGATGTTCCGGTGCCCCGGGACTTCCCTCGTCCCTACGACTTCATAATCGGCATTGCCTTTCTCCCGCGTCACGAAAAAGACTCCTTCGTTCGTCCAGCGGGCAAAGAGGGCATAATCCGTATAGGCCCGGTCGCACACCACGATGGATCCTCTCGGGAAGGAGAGCCCCTGCGCTATGGTGACCTCGTGGACGCTCCCTTCCGTTATATGGGCAAAAACGGGGAGATAGCCGTCATGGTCGAGGAGGAGATGGAGCTTGACCGCCCCCTTCGTCCGACGGAAGGTGGCCCAATCGAAAAGGGAGGCGCAGAGGTCGATCACGGAGGCGTCCAGGCTGAAGAGCTTGTTCTTGAAGCGGAACTTCTTCTTTGGCGCAATGGCCCTGCACTTATAGAGAAGCTGATAGAACACCTTCTCGTAGAGCTGCCACGGACGCTTCTCGTTCGCATAGGCGAGCGTGGATCGCGAGGGGGCGGAATCTATGCCCAGGTGCTTGAGCTTCCCGAGGCAGCTTGAGAGACCTCCGGTGATCTCCCGCAGTGATCGGGCCTGGCCCAATTGGCAGAAGAGCATGGCGACGAACTGGCTCCAACAGGTAAACCCCTTTGCCCCTTTCTCGCTCTGTGTCTCCTTCACAGCAGAGTAGAATTCGCACTTCGGGAATACGTGTAGAAGCTGGCCAAATATGCTGCTAAACTGGTTCATGGGCGCCCCCTCAGGTCTTATTTGTTTCTCGCGATCAAATTCTACCTGTTCGGGGCCGCCCTCCAAAAGCTATTTTGGACAGATGTGACCCGTTATCAACATTTCGCGCCCGTCTAGCTTCCTGAAGTCGCGCCCTGGTGTTTTTCAACCCCCAGCCCCGGATTATGGACGCAAAAAGGACGTCATGGAGACCGTCCTGAAAGTTGTCGTAATCCTGCGATTACGCCCTGTTGTTGCCTCACTTCTGAGGTGTTGGTAGCCCCCGGGTACGGGGTATTAGGGACGGTAGCGGTCGATCGACCTTACGGTTTTCCGGGAGGATGCCTCTCTGATCTAGTGAGCCAAGGTCCTCATTATGAAGTTTTGCCTTGGACAAGCTCCCTCCATTTTGGAAAAGCTTATACTCCCGCCGTTGTCGCCGGATAACCGGTATTAGTGTGTGTTGGTCGCACACGGATCACTGCGCTCCGTGCGTATTGTCTGCCAAGAAACTGGCTGTTTCGAAAAACCTACAAAAGTGACTCCCATCTGCCTCTCTATTACTTGAAGCCCAAATAAGAGTCTTCCGTTCTTTCGACGTCGATGGTCACTGCCACATCTTCTCCCGGGCAATGGTCCGTTTTGCCCTCCTGCCCCCGATCACGATCCCCACCCACGGCACCGCGATCATGAGGGAGGTAGAAAGAAAGACGAAGGACGTCGAGGTGAGCAACACGGGCTTCGCCGTCATGATGAACCGGTATGCCTCATCCAGGGTCTCGTAGCTCACGTAGGGATAGAACTTCAGGAGATACCTCGCGACCCTCCCTTCCTGGAGCACGGTCGCATAGAGGCTGTTGTAGATGATGGTCGCGAGGATGAGCTTGAGGCCCGCCGCGAACATGAGGCCGAAGACGAGATAGTTGATTGCCCTCTTCGTGAGGCGCCCCGCGTAGAACTTGCCGATGTGGGTGACGATGAGGCTGTACCCCATGCCGAACGAGAGGGCGAGCACAACCGCGAAGGCCTGGTCGAAAAAGCCAAAGGCGTAGGAGCCGAAGATGGGGATGAACCTCTCCACGACCCCGACCAACAAAGGAGTGAGAGGTATGCTGATGAGCGCCGAGATCGCAGCCCCTTTGAGCCCGACCTCCGAGATGAGCATCTTACCCTTGAGGGTGAGGAGGTTGTCGGGCAGCTCGTACCCGTCCTTCTCGGCGAGGTAGTAGTTCTGGACGATGGAAACGACATCGAGAAAGCTCTTCGGCCTGATCGAGCCCTGGATGCCGATGGGGGTGACGTCATGTCCCGTGCGATCGCCGTCTTTTGCCATCTTACCACCCGAAGGCGAGCCGGGTGATGCAGCTCCCGTACGCGATGGCCACGGCCACGAAGAAGAAGATGACGCCGGGGACCACCTGCTGCCTGTATACCCCGACAAAGAAGGAGAGCGCAAGGGCGGCCGATGCGAGGAAGCGGGCCCAGAACCCCTCGAGCACGGATGCGAAGATGTGCTGCCATATGAGGGCATATGCATCGGCTGCTCATGTACGTGAGGGGGTTGAGATAGTCGATGAGGCTTGTGGCATGGATCATAGCGGTTTCACTCCTGTCAGTAGGGGGGGATGGTCCTTCAGGCGCGCCTCGAACTGCCCGTGATCGTCGAAGGCGGTTGCCTTGAACGGTGTGAGATAAAGCCTTTTCTTCGCCGGCTTCACGCTGAGCTCGTACCTCCGATGAGGGTAGTCCACGCCCAGCTCGTCTCCGAGTATATCGAGAGGCCGGAGGAGCTTGAGGATCTTTAAGAGCGCGCTATCCCGGTCGGATTCCCGGAAGAGCTCTATGTCGATCACGTTCTTTTCAAGCGCCATCTCCTGGGCGGTCGAATAGAGAAAGCCGGGATCGAAGTAGACAATGCCGTCAAAGGTGAAGGCCTGCAAGGCATTCCCCGTCTGGGTGACGTTCACCTGCCGCCCTATCCTATCCAGATACTCCACGACATCGAACCACTCGGCGATGAGCGTGATCTTCCCTTTTCTGTTCGCTCCCGCGACCTCGAGCTCCCGCGCCTTCCCGTCCGCCTCCTTGAGCATCACGGCAGCCTGATCCTTTACCGCATGGTGGTGCTCCCGTATCGCCTGGAGGGCGACGCCCAGGGTATGGGAGCTTTTGAGGTCCGGGAAGAGATCCATCACTATGGCCTCGCTCGTCACCGGATGGTCGGCCTTCGCGTACGTGCCGCCGCCCCGAAAGTCGGGGATCTTTCCCAGATCGTGGCCGAGTGCGGCGATGAGCATCACCGTCACATAGGCGACGGGTTTCTCTCCATACCGGTCGTGGAGGATCTGCATGGCGATCCGGGCCGTCCGGAACGTGTGGTCCCGGAGGGATACGCCGGCGAGGATCTCCTCGATCCTCGGGACATCGTCTCTTTCCGTGTCGTAGTCCTGCCGCACGATGGAGGGACACCCCCCATGCTCCTTAAGGATGCCTACCATGGCCTTGATTCCTGTCAGCGCTTTGTCCCGTTCCAGAAGATCGCGGTACGGCTCGATGACATCACTGTAGAAGGCGCTCGTCGCGACCTCGACGGAGGCGGGGTCTGTCTTTGGTTCGGGCCGATCGGGCCTGATCCTCGGGGGCTTTCCACGACGGGCGCCACCTCGATGATTCTCGGTGCGGGGGGAAACTCGCGCGGTCCTTTGGGGATGGCGTCCATGAAGGAGTTGTTGTACCTGATCCACACGGTGGACAGCTCGGCGAGGGTAACGGAGATCGTCTCTTCCGGAACGGCCTCCTTCTCCCGGAGAATGGCGATGATCGTCTTTAAGGTCTCAAACACGGGAGGCCTCCTGCAGCAGGCCCGAGAGCTTGTCCATGATCACCCTGCCCTGGGATTCGGAGAGATCGAACACCGATCTCTTGCCGGGAACGATGCGGTCCCCTTCCCTCTTGAAGGAAGAGAGCTCGTAGAGGAGGTCGGCGGCGTTCACCGTGCGCTTGGCAGCAACGGTATCGAGAAAGTAGAGGAGCTTGTCCTCGAAGTCGGTGGAGACAACGATATCCATTGTCTCCTTTTCCATGAGGAGGAAGAGCTTGCGTGCGATGAAACTCTTTTTCGGCGCATGGAGGAGAAAGCTCAGGTTCTTCCCCAGGGCGAGGGAATCGATGGCCGCGTGGATCTTGAAGCCTTCGAGGCTCACGGTCTTTGTCTTCCCCTTGTACTTCCTGAGTTCTTCGACTCCCTCGGTCGTGGGGATCTCCACCCTCACCGAGATATGCTTTTTGTTCACCGTGAAGCTCGCGACCCGTCCCGTCGTTCTCATAGGCCTTCCGGAGCGTGGCAGATCTCCACATCGCACAGAGGGACCTCCACACGCTTCAGGTACCCGAAGGTCTCCGCGTGGACCGTCACCATGTCGCCCTTTATGCGGCTCACGACCCCCACGGCCCCCGCCCACTGTCCGGAGCGGATACGAACGAGCTTATGGAGCAAGGGTGTGTCGTTGTCGGAGGGGATGCGGTCGGGCATGGTAAGGAGTTCATCCGCGACTTCGGAGGAGATCTCCGAGATATTGAGGATGTAGCCCGTCACCGTATCGCGGCGCCGTATCTCGTAGCACGCGGGGTCGTCGGTGAGGAGGTACTCGGTGAGTGTGGCCCGTTGAGTGGTGAGGCCGTGGCGGGCAAGAAGCTCCCCGATCTTCTTTTCCTTCCCTTTAAGGACCTGGATCAGATAGGGCATGGTTCACCTCAAGGCGCAGAGAAGTAACTGAAGTGATATTACTTTAGAGTCGGAGGGAGTCTTCGTCTGCAATCATACTTGGCAAATAGTCTGAATTTATGTTAAGTATAATTGCATGATAGTAGAGCGGCCTTTCTGGACCTCCCGCATAGAAGGCGCCTGGAAACAGGCGCCCGTGGTATGGCTCGCCGGTGTGAGGAGGGCGGGCAAGACAACTCTCGTCCAGAGCCTTGGCGCAGACCGGATTCTCTACGTCAACTGCGACCTTCCCGTAACAAAGGATATGGTGGCCGATCCGGAACTGTTCTTCCGCAACTGCGACCGCCCTATCGTGGTTTTCGATGAAGTCCATCAGCTCACCGACCCCAGCAGGGTGCTCAAGATAGGTGCCGATCTCTTTCCCCAATTGAAGATCATCGCCACGGGTTCGTCGACTCTTGCTGCGAGCCGGAAGTTCCAGGACACTTTGACCGGCAGAAAACGTCTTGTTCATCTCACGCCGGTCTTGTGGGATGAACTCGGTGCGTTTAGTGCATCGCTCGCAAAGCGGCTCTATCACGGAGGTCTCCCGCAGGTCCTGCTTTCAGACGCAAAACCGATGGGATTCTACAGTGAGTGGATGGACTCCTTCTATTCACGGGATATCCAGCGGCTGTTCGCCTTTCGCAACCCCGAGAAGTTCCACGCACTCTTCGAATATCTTCTCAAACAGAGCGGCGGCCAATTCGAGGCGACAAGGACAGCCTCCGCCCTGGGCATCGGTCGGCCTACGGTGGAAAGCCACCTTCGCGCCCTCGAGACGACCCATGCGGTAACCCTTCTGCGGCCCTTCTTCGGAGGGGGGCAGAAAGAGGTCATCAAGATGCCCAAGATATACGGGTTCGATACCGGGTTTGTAAGTTTCTCGCGTGGTTGGGACCCGCTACGTCCTGATGACTACGGGTCGCTCTGGGAGCACTTCGTCCTCGAATACCTCAAGGCCCACGCCTACGAGCAACAGATCCGCTACTGGCGGCTGGCCGACGGGAGGGAGATCGACTTTGTCATTGTCAAAAGCCGCGATCACGTCGACGCGATCGAATGCAAATGGAACAGGGAGCATTTCGACTCGGCGGGTCTCAAGGCTTTCCGTACCTTCTATCCGCAAGGCGACAACTATCTGGTGTGTCCTCTCGACACACCAGGCTATTCTACCAGAACAGCGGGCATGGAGGTCTATGTCTGCAACCCTGAGGGGTGGCTGAGGAAGTCGGGGAGCAGGACAACCGTGCCCGAATCAATCGAATAGACTTCAGAGCTCAGATAGGATGTTTTGACTAAAACCGCGAAAAGTCAATTTTGCTCCACAAAAAGCGATCCTGACATTTTTGTTGCCTGTAGGCGCTTTGGCTGCCCATCCCCTCGAAAGGGTAAAAGTTCCTTCCCGGAAGGCTGGGCAGGGAAACCCACGCCGTGAGTCAGACGGCGGCTGGTGACACGAGTGTGGGGTCTATGCAGGCTTAACGTGCTTGAAATTCCGTTTTCTGTGACGACCCCGATTTGCCCTTGGTCGCACGAATGTTGGGGCTCCAGGAAAAATCGTCAGGCCAGCCAGCTTCGCGGAATTTTCGGGGATTTGGGCTTACACCCTTACACCCCCTTAATCGCACTTTCAGTTCCATTGCGCCCCAAACCCCAATTTGCAAGCACCCAATTCTTCTTAGCGTGCGATTTTTGCCGTTTCGTGAGCAGACCCCTTTATGTGTGAAGATCGCCAGGTTTTACTACTTGGATCTCTTTGATGATACCAAGCTCGTGATCATTTGTGAGCAGTACGTCGGCTTTGTGGACAATGGCTGTTGCAGCGATTATCGCGTCAGGCATTCTGAGGTTGTACACGCCTCTGATCCTCGCCGCCTCTTCAGCCACGATTTCGTCCATGGGATAGACCATCAGGTTCGGCATCTGAAACATGAGCTTCACCTGGTCCAGCGCCGCCCAATTCCCTTCTCTGTACGGGAGCACTGCACACTCCGCAAAGGTGAGCACTGATGCCACAAACTCGTGGGTTCTCTTGTTTCCGACAGCATCAATGAGGGGGACTACGTTCTTCCCTACGCTCTCCTCTGCAAATACGGAGATCAGCACGTTCGTATCGATGCCGATCCGTCTGAATTGACTGAGAAACTCAGCTACGTCCACGATTCGTCGCGCTCTTTCCGCATGTACTCGGAAGCATTGTCCCCCCAAACGCCCTTGCAGCACCCCAAAGCGGCTTTTGCCCAGTCTCTCGGTTTCTTGACCATGGATACCCGGCCGTTGCGGTCAGCAGTCATGATGAGAATATCGCCTGGAACGATTCTCAGATCAGCACGAATTCGTGCGGGAATAACAATCTGGCTCTTAACACCTACCTTGACTTCATCGGCAACACCAAACATAACAAACCTCCTTCACGCTGTCACAGTATATGTTATCGTAGGACAAAAAGCAATACCGTAAGACGTTTTACTCAATAGGTAGGATGTGAGAGCCCCGGCTTACCCATCAGAATCACCCTCGAGAATCTTGTGACGATCTGGCTCTCCTCGGAAAGCTAATGCAGCCCTCCATGAAAACTGCGTTCGTCTTTGGAAGACATCAAGCGACCGGCCAACTCTTGAATTGTGCAGACGGTGTCTGCACAATGTGCTGGTGCTCTTTTTCTATAGAGCCGGTCGTGTCCTCAAAGCCGACCCTTCGGATTGGCGACATCAATTTGACAAGCCCCTTTACAGGGGAGTATTTTTGTTATAGGGAGGACACGTCATGAGACATCCGGACAACAGCTATGAGTTAGACAAGCTCAACGCGCGGTTCGACCGGAAAATGGACCACCTCAAACGCACGTATGATATAAAGGCCCAGAACATCTTCAGGGCCGACAGCGTCGGAACGAGCATAAGGCGCAGGAATCCCCTCTGGGCCTGGTTCGACAGAAAGACCAAGTTCCGCATCTTCCCGAAGATATTGCTTGCGCTGACGCCACTCACCTTTGGCGCCATTGTTTACTACATTGGATCGCGAACCATTTCGCCACTTGTTCGGAGACTACGGCCCCGATGATTGCAGAGGGCTCTTCATTCTCGGTTCCTGGTCTGGTGGCGGAGATTGTGTTGTTGTATCGCGGTTTTCTCTTCCGGCCAAGGCAACGACAACCCGTTCCAAATGTCCATTGACCTCGTCACGAATCCTGCGTGGAAGGACCTGGAGTGCAACGTCTATCACCGGAAGGATGATAGGCAGGCCCGCCAGAGGGCCGACATCAACAGGGCGCTACGATCCGATCCCCATCTCTTCGGCCCTCGCCGCTTTCCGTAAGTGCTTGTAGGCCCCTCTCGCCTCCACGATACCGTCCTTGGGCAGTTCGAGCGCGAACTCCGGCTCCCACACGTACTGCGACGGATCGGCCGAGTAGATGGTGACGGTCCGGTTCTCGGCCAAGAAATCCATCATGAACTCAGGTACCGGGATAACGATATCCCCGACAAGCACCTCCAGGCCATAGTCCGCAACACTGATCGAGATGTCCTTCTCCGACATCGTCTTGAAGTACTCCTTTCCATAGGCCGGGGGCACGGGCACGATTAGTCCGTTTCCGGCCCTGAGACAGTTGGTGACGAACATGCTTTTCCTCCTTCTCCGTTAATCGGCAGCGTAAGCAGTCTCGGTGGCGTTGCGGGCATGGCGGGCGGCGCGCCTCCAGGACCGGTTTTGTTTTGGAGGCGTTCGAAGTACTCCTTGTATGCCTCGCTTTCCGCGTTGGTGGGCCCGCCGCCGCCCATCCCCCCGCCTTTGCCTCCCGCTCCCTTCCTGAGGCCCTTTATACTCCCGTATAACGATAGGCCTTGGCCCGCCTTTTGCGTGCCATAGTCAGCAGTGGCGGTCACCTACGAGAGCCTTTCTTTCGAGTGTTAGTGACGCCCGTCAGGTCCCGGCTGTTGAACCAGGATGATCCAATAGCTTACCTCCGCCTGTACCCTCTTGTCGAGGGTATAGGAATGGTTGTCCGCAACACTCTGCCCTTTTACCGCATTTTCGTTGAGTACCCCGCCATTCTGGCTTTCGATCGTCGCCGCGAATCCGTTCTTGTTCACCTCGTCGGTCGAGAGGGTGTTCGTGTTGAACACGGCCAGATTCTTTCCGTCGGAGGAATACCGGTACGTCGATGCGCCCCACTGGGCGGTGGTTTCGGGCTTGCCATCCGGTCCCAAGACGGGCTTGCCGTCCTTTCCCGTCCTGCCTGTGGGGACCTGGATCTTCTCGACGACCTCGCCTTGTTTTCCTCCTGAGAAGGCCGTGTAGACGGGCTTTCCGTCCACGAACTTGGCGGCGCCCTGGTATTGTGTGCCGTCGGCGCCGATGACCGCGCCATCGAACGTGGTCACCCCGTTGCCGAGAGTGACAGCGTGGCCCACGTAGCTCATGCCGTCCTCGCCCTTGTACCGGAAATTGTCCGTCTCCGTCCGGTTCACATACTGGCCTTGATGGCCCTTCATCGCGCTCGTTACGTCTTCTGTCTGCCGGCTCGCGCCCCTCGTCGCATGGGCGGATATGACGTTTCCGTTGGGGTCGAAGTCCATACCGATCCGGTCGCCCTTCTGGAAGTGGACGTTCTTGTAACCCATGTCTTTCATGCGCTGGTTGAGCTTGTCTACCGCCCCCTGGTTGGTGAGAGTGAGGCTTTCTTCGCCGTGGTGCATCTTGTTGTAGTCGTACATGCCCTTGAAGTCGTTGTTGTCCTTGGCGACCCCAATATTTTGCGCCAGGTTTGAGAGGACCGCGAACTTGGCTGCCTCGTTGAGGTTCTCGTTGGTCCTCGTTCTGATCTGTCCCTCCTCGCCGGTAATTCCTCGCGCCTTATCGTAGGACTCGGCATTGACATAATTCTGGCTTGCCGCTATCTCGCCAAGCTCACCTGCCGCCTGGTAAGGACTGATGCCGCCCCGAGCATGGGCATATTTCATGATGGTATCGGCGTTCGTCGCCGCGTCCCTGGTCGCGATCGCGCCCGCGAGTTGCGCGGGCGTCATCCCTTGCGCCTTCGCCGTATCGACGAGCGCCTGGTGCGGCGCGAGCTTCGTGGCGGCAAGGGCGCCAGGATCGTTGTTAAACATACCCTGCATACCTGCCGTCTCCCGGATCTGCGCGCTCGCCCCGAAGGTGTTCGCCGAGTATGTCGCCGGAAGGCCGAACTGTTCCGCCGCCGCGCCACCTGCGCCGAACCGCATGGCCTTGCCCGTGTTCATCTGACGGTAGACATCAGTTGCGCCGTCGAACCCGAAGTTGCTCACCATGTCGATGCCCGATTCGGTCGCCCCGAACTTCTGCGCCGTGCCGGCATTCACCCTGTCCGAGTACCTGAACTTCGCCGCGTTCGCGATCGTTACGGGCGCTAGCTCCGAGTCGTTGAGCTGTTTCGCCATGCCTTCGGGGGTCCCTACGGTCATGCCTGACGCGCTTCCCGCATTCTGCGCGGTGCCGGTCATAGACCCCATCACCTGCCCCATCACCGAACCTCCCACACCGACGAATGTCGCGGAGACGGCGCCGGCGAGCACCATTCCCCCCCAGCGCATGCCTCCCATGACCGCGAGCACCTGGGCGGGTCCCGTCGTGAAGAAGTTGAGGCTGATCATGCCGAGCTGCTTCTGGGTGATGAGCCCGGAGAGGAGATTCATCGCATAGTCCGTGGCCATGGAATGGCATATGGCATCGATGACACCCCATGCGGTGATATAGACGAAGAGCCCGCAGATGAGATAGAGCGCCTTCTTCGCCAGGGGAGTGGGAAGGAAGATCACGAGGAAGGGAATAAGGGTGATGGCGACCGCCGTCATCACCGCCTTGAAGACGGGAAGCCATTCGTTCGCACTGATGCCCGCGCCGATGAGTGACGAGCCGGTTTGCCTGTCCGCGAGCACGGTCATGGCGAGGGTCGGGCTGTTGCTCAAAAGCACGTCGTTGATGGTCTGGCCGATGAGCATCTGCTTGAAGATGTCGGAGGTCGCATAGGTATTCCCCGAAAGGGAGGTCATAAGCGTCTCCAAGGTGTCCGTGCACATGGCGAGTTCCGCCGCGTTCGAGACGTTGTAGCCCGCATTCGAACATGCATCGTTGATGGCTTCCGTGTACGAGGCGGAGCTCGTCAGCATATTATCGAGGGCCGCCGATGCGGTGCCGCAGTCAACCGTCGTATCCCCCGGGAACGCCACCGTATAGATGGAGGGGCTCGCCGCGAGGTTCAGAAGGGGGATGAAATCGGCGTTGCTCGCGAGGTCGTTCACGGTGAGCGTCGTTCCCGGTCTCTGGAGCTCGAACATGACGCAGTCGTTGATGTAGTTCTTGAGGTACGCGGCGAAGTCCGCATCCACCGGTATCCCCCCGGCCCGGGCGATGTCGTACATGAGGTTGAAGGCCCTGCCCCCCGCCATGGTCTGATACGACATCGGGTCCGACGCGGTGTAGATGGTGTTCACCATGTACTGCTCGATAAGATTCATCGTGCCCGCGATCGCGACGATGCCGTCCGGTATGCCTCCCACGGCCTGGTTCCGGTTCGCCACCGGGTCGTAGATATACAAAGTCCCCTGGGGAACGATCATGGCGGCGTAGACGAGATACCCGGCCATGAGCGGGACTCCCCACGACAACGTGGAGAATCTCCCTCCCACCGCTCTCATGACGAGGGCGATGCCGCCGAACAGGATGCCTACTACCATGGCGACGTATATGGCGGCCGAGAACCCTCCGTCCGAGAATATGAGCGCGAGCTTGGTGAAGGCTCCGACGATCTGCGCGAAGCCGCCGTAAGTGTAGTACTCCATATCCAATGCGCACGCCACCCGGGCGCAGAAAAGCACCGCGAGGAAAGAAAGGACGGTCAGGAGTCGTTTCATTACATCCTCGACATGACGCGGTCGACGAAGGTTTTTGAGTAGTTCTTCGAGAGCTTGTCCCGGGCCGTGTTCATGAAGTCGTTGTAGTGCTGGCCCACCGCGAAGAGCGCTGCATGCTCCGTGAGGTATTTCTGATAGTCCTCCTGCAGGGTCTGTAGTGCAGACTGGATGCGCTTATCGAGCGCTATGAATTGGTCGACATCGAGCGAGATGGCGGAGACCTGACACGTGGGCTGAGGACTGGTGCCCTGTTTCTTCATGGCCGTCTGGACGAGCCGTATGTCGTAGAGCGCCTGCGAGTAGAGGTCCTTGATGAGGGCAAGGGCATAGGCCCGCGCGGTGAAGTCGGCAAGCTCGAACAGGACCTGGGGCCCCTGCTTCGTGGCGGCCGCGTAAACGAGATTGTGATAGACGAGGGGCACGGTGTTGATGAGGGCCTGGTCGTCGGAGCTTAAAGCGCCCTGGGTCATGAGATTGTTGTAGACGCTGTAGACGGCGTTGTGCGCCCACGTGGTGAGGTTGGCATTCGTGTCGGTGGCCTGAGCGCACGCGGCGTCGGAGGCATCGATCGGCCGTGTATACGCGCTGCCGTCGAGAAAGTTATCGAGCCCGAAAGTGGTGTTCTGCGGGCAGGGGCTTACCGCGGTCATCTGGAAGGTGTAGTTCCCCGAAGCATCGGCATAGGGCTCGATCTGCATGTCGCCTAAAAACCCCCGGATGAGCGCCACGTGATCCTGGGAGATACCCCTTTCGGCCGCGATGGCCGCGAAGACGCTGCTCCCTGAGTTGTTGAAGAAGAGGTCCTGCAGTGCCTGGGGGCAGCCGGCGAACATGCCCGAGTCGTTGGAAAGCGGGGATTGGCCGTTGTTCGCGTTGACCGAGCTTTGGAACGTATCGTAGAGATCGCTGATGCCCGTTTGGAGGGAGAAGCTCTGCTGCGCCTCAGCCTGGACGCTCGGGTCGTCGGTAAAGGGCGACACCATCTTCGCCGCGAGCACCTTCGAGTCGTGGCAGTCGTTCATCTGGAGCCCATTGAGGCCGTTCGCGAGCGCTTCGAGGCCCTTCATCACGTTTGAGCACGGCTCGCACAGCGTCTTGAGGGCGAGGTCGAAGGCCATGGCGGGAGCGGCCTGGAGGATCTTCTGGAACTTCTGGACGAGGTAGTCCGCATTGAGGAACGAGAAGCCTCCCATGAACAGATCGATGCCCCCGCAGCCTACCTTGAACCGTGGGGCTTCCACCGAAAAGAGGTGGTCGTTTCCCATCTCCCACCGCGCGGAAAGCGATCCGCCCGTCACGTATCCTCGTTTTTCGCCTTCGAAGTACCCAGGGCTCGTCGTCGTCTTCTGCGCGAGCCAGTCGTCGATGAAGCCCGCCCGGGTGATATCGAACGTGCCGATCACGAGTGCGAACAACACCGAAAATACCACGATTCTCCTTTTCATCCTTACCTCCTCTCCTTCAGGGCGGGGGCCGTCACATCGAAGCCCCCTCCTTTCTGGAAGTCATAGATGCTGTATTCCTGGGGCGTGATCTCGCCGGCGAGAAGGCGCACGCCCCGGTATATCTTCTCCTCCATCTCGTCGGCGGAAATCACCCCGGCCGACACAGGTATGGCGTCCTTACTGTCCCGGTACACGAGGAGGATGGTCGGGACGATGGTGACGCCGAAAAGATCCGCGAGGCCCTGTTCCCGGGTGATGTCGATCCGCTTGATCTCCCAGCCGTACTTGCTCTCGAAGAACTGCATGATTTTCTCCTGCTCGTGGCAGTACTCGCACGTGGGCGAGTAGAAGAAGAGAAGACCGTAATCCCCCCGGGCGCGGTTGATTCTGTCTTGCACCTCATCGTGACGGGAGCGGACCAGGGCGTTCTGGCCCGGGGTCACGGTCGGGTAGTCCTTCTCGAGGGAGAGCCCGGGGTTCTTCTGCATCACGTACCCCGCGACATTCGTGAAGGCGAGCGCCTTCCTTCGCGCGATGTCCTGCATGTAGTAGTAGTCCTCGATATTCTCAGGCGTGGGTTTCCAGACGGCCTTCTTCTGGAAGTCCATGAGAAGCGCCTGAAAATCGTCGGGGTGCATGTCCATAAGTTGGTCTGCGGTGTAGTCCTTCATGGAGGGGATGCGGGTGCTTTCTGCTCCGGTTCTTCTTTGGGCTTCTCCGGCGTCTGCTCATACCAGAACCAGCCCCTCTTGGAGTCCTTGTAATAGGGGACCGAATCGGGTTCGGCAACGAGGACTGCCCCGAAGGCGTTCGTCGCGATAAGGAGGCTACAGAAGAGGATGGGCAATCGCTTCAACGTTCCTCCTTTCGACAAAGCCCAGGTATCTCGAGTCGAAGCTGTCGACGTGGTGGCCCGTGACGAAGAACTTACCCTCCGGCACCGCGCCCGAAAAGACGAAGGCATCAACCGGCTCCCCGCGGAGGGAGTGCCACTTCGCCATGCCGAGGTATTCGCCGTTGCAGAAATACTGGAGGTTCCGCGTCTCTAACCGATCGCCGGTCACGCAGGACACCTTCTTCATGAGCCGGGAGGGCTTGCCGTTCTTGATATAGTGGGACCGGACGGTGAAGATGACGTAGTCGTCTTTCCTGATCTCTTCGGGCACAAATCTCTTGTTGATGATGAATATCCGGTGGTCGAGAGAAGGACTGACCGCGACGACGATCCTCCCGGGAACGAACACGCCGAAGACGAGGGCCGAAACGGCCGCGAGCCAGACGCAGAGCTTCTTGCGGTCCCAAGCGATTTCGCCGTTATTTGTAAGATAGTTTTTCAAGGTTCTTCGATGCAATGACGTCCTCCAGTATGAGCACTCTGTTCTTCGGTTGGTTCTTCATGGCCGCCATGTACCGTTCGAGATTGGCCTTGAAGTCGTCCACGGTGATCTTGTTCGCGAGGACGAGGTCCTTCTGCTCCTGAAGGAACTCGTTCACGTTCACCGCGACCACCTTTTGCGCCATGAAGCGGTCATAGGCCATTACCGTGGCGAGGGAACTCATAAGGCTTACCACGATGACGAGGACCGTAAGGTAGGTTTTCGTGAATCCCGTCGCCGGCGGTTTCTCCTGCCCGCCCTGGCTTTCTTCTGTCGTGTTCTCCACGTGGTGCCCTCCTTATAAAATCGTACCCTTAAGGTTTGTAGAAGCCCTTCCGAAGCCCTGTGAGGAGCGCGTTCACTCCCGGGCTGTGGGTCTGCCTCTCAAAGGCCTCGAGGACGTAGGCGAAGTTCACGTCCCCGTAAACCCTATGAAATGCCGATACGGTAGTAGTACTTTCGATCCCTTCGCTCTTATCCGGGTCCTTCGGCGTGACCCGGGCATAGACGAAGGCGGGGACCTGCGTGATCTGATAGCGGCTAAAGAGCAAAGGATCGATGATCACGTTCGTGGCATACGTCGCGCAGGTGGTTTTCGCGGGATTGCAGCCCAGGATCTACGAATAACAGGTCCTTGACGAAGGCAAGGGTCGGCCTCATATACTTCATCCCCCCGATGAAACCCCGCATGACGAACCTCACGTTGCGGTCCCCCAGGGCGCCCACCACGGAGGTGTAGCGGCGGAGCGTCTCCGTGGGCACCGAGGACGAGAGGAAGATGTAGATCCTCTCGTTCGTACCGAGCCCTCCCGCGGCGCTTCCCTTCGTGCTGTCCTTGTAGTACACCCCCTCGCGCCCGAAGACCTCCTTCTGAATGCGCTCCCTTTCGCGTGCGATCTTGTTCTGGTACTCCTCGGACTGAAGCAGCTTGTAGGCCTCTTCGGCCTTAACTTTGCCGAGTGCCTCGTAGTCGTTCGCGGGGAGCGTCATGTGGGCCGCGTCCTTCTTCGCCTTCTGGCGAATGGCGGAGATCTCGTCCGTGCCGGGATCGGCGAAAGAGGCCGAAGAGAGGGCGATTAAAAGCAGAGAGACAAAGAGTTGTGTTTTCAAAAGGAGTACCCTATGCAGCAGAGATGCTTTCTCATCATCACCCAGTCGAAATTGTCCGAACTGTTCCCGCCCGCCGAATAGGGGGGATTCTTCATGGCCGCCCATATGAGCCCGCTCCTTCCTATGGGCTGGCACGTGTAGTCCCGTACCGGCTTCATGATCTGGAGGCGGTAGTGGCTCTTCGTCCAGATGGGCCACATGGTCGCCCCGCATGCATTGGAGGCGGTATCGAGAAGCGTGTACTCCCTCACGAGCTTGTAAATGAGCCGTGATGCGACGGCCGCGTTGTTCTCCACGATGGAATCGTCGCTCTTGTGGCCCGTGAGGGGATAGGCGGATCCCCACGACCCCATGCACCAGAAAAGGGTGTCGAGGGGGAGCCCTGAGTTTACCGCCACGCTGTCGGCGATGCAGGAGAACTGCAGCACCGGGTTGCCGAACAGAAGGGCCTCGGGGTTGAGAAGAAAGGCGAGAAGGTCGTCGTTCCACAGCGGATCGATCTCGGTGATATACCCGACGTCGAAACCGGTATCCTCGAGGCACGGCAGATCGAGGAAGAGATCGAGAAGGGACCACACGTTGAGCATGTAGTAGTGGGCCTGAGAAAACATGCTCTTCGACGCATCGGTGGGGTCATCGGTGTCGCCCCCGAGAAACCCGTCCCCGTTGCTAAGATCAGCGCTGATGAGGTTGAAGCACCATGCGTCCTTCACGGTCTCGATGATCCGCGCGGGCTCCCAGAAGGACGTGCTGATTCCCAGGGTCTTGCCGCACAGGCAGATGGGGCTCGATATGTTGTCGGGAGGAGAATCTATGTCCGAGCCGAAGATGACGATGCCGCCCATGGAGACGGGAAAGATGCAGTTCCAGCAGATGTCGGTGATCGGATCGAAGGAGTTCGACGAGCACTCTGATCTCCCGGTCGCGGGGATCATGAGGACAAGCACAAGTATCGTACCGGCGAGAAGCAGGACGGATCGGATGCGCACTGAAGATACCTCCCCTTTCGAGAATGGGTCTGAGGTATATTACTTTGGAGAAAGAGAGGAACTTATGGGCGGCGACCCCACCTTTGCAGATGCCATATGCGACCGGGTCGTTCACAACGCCCACAAAATCATACTGACAGGAGAATCGATGAGAAAAACGCATTCGGGATTGACATGAGGTCGAACACCTCTATAAAGCAAGGGCGGTCGGGGACGGAGAGCCGAAAGACCGTTCGGACAAGAGAGGAAAAGGCGTTCGAGCAAAACGGAATGGGCACTCTTGCCCCATACGCCACTCGTAGGTGGAGTCGCGGAGGGTGAAATCCTCACCCGAGAAGCTGTGAAAAAATGTAATCACAGGGGTGCGATGTTTCGTGTTTTCGATAAGCGCAATTCGTCGTCAGTCGAAAAGTCGGCCTACGGCCCGGGCATCGTGCCTCCTCCTTTGGGGCTTGCAGCCTCGGTTGTCTCTGTTCGTCCTCCTCTTTTCTCCTTCTGCATCTCTTATCCCTGTTCCAGCCTCGGCCTCCAGCGGAGCCTTATCCACTGCTGCACGTTGTAGGTCAGACACGCCCACAGGGTCTCCATGCCTACCTTCAGAAGTCCCCGGAGGCGGAAGGCCCTGAGGGCGATCTTCGATTTTATCCAGGCGTTCGCGAATTCGGCGATCGGCCCCCGAGTCTTATACGCCTCCTTGGCCTTGTCGGTCTTCATCTTTTCGAGGAAAGCGACTACGGCGGGATGATCGACGACCCTGACGACAGAGCGGCTTTTTGCCTTCGGGCAGCACTTCGCCTTGAAGGGGCAGGACAGGCAGTCTTCGGGCTTTGCCCGGTAAATGTAGTTCTCTTTCCCGATCCCCCTGCCACTCCCCCGGTAAGAAAGGGCCTTGCCACAGGGGCAAAGATATGCGTCGTTTTCGGAATCGTAGACGAACTTGTCGCGATGGAAGTCGTGCATCGGTCTCTTTTTGCCCCGCCCTTCATAGGAGCCGATAAAGTCAGTCTTTTTGTCGTCCATGGCTATAATGTTCTCTCTTGTTGTATAGCCGCCGTCGGCGACTATTTGAGTGGGCGCCTTTCCGAAATTCTCCTCTATTCTTTGCACGGCGGGCAGAAGTTCATTGCAGTCTTCGGGACGTTGGCTTACCGCTTGCGCGACGATCACGCCGAAGGCGGCGTCCGTCGAGACCTGAAGATTGTAGGAAGGAGCGTACCCGCCATCCGACTGCTTCATGATCCTTGCGTCGGGATCCGTTATGCTCGCCCGGGCCTCCTCTTTCTTTCTCCCCTCCCTGATCTTCGCAAGCTCGGAAAGGGCGCGTTCCATCCGCTCCTTTTTCTCCGTGGCCGAGCGCTCCTGCGCCTTTTGCCGGCAGAGGCTCATCTCTTCTTCCGGAGATTCCCGAAGGAGCCTTATCTGCTCCTCGGCCGCTTTCAGGTGCCGTTTTATGCGTTCTTCTCTTCTGAAGCCGTTGTGGCCGGCGCAGGCTTTTATCTTGGTCCCGTCGTGCGTGACTCTCTCGAGGGTCACGAGGCCCTCGGCGCTCATGATCCCCAAGGCTTGGACAAAGAGCTGATCGAGGCGCTCCCTATGAGCCGTCCTGAAGTCCGAGACGGTGTGATAGTTTACGATCTCCATTCCAGTAAGCCATTGAAAGGCGGGATCGTATTCCGTACGCCTCGCGATCTCCCTGGCCGAGCCTACGCCTTTGCTTAACGCATAGAGCCAGAGGCTGACGAGGACCCTCGGGTCGTAGGCGGGACGACCGGCGTCCCCTTCAAGAGAGCCGATCTCCTTGTAGTAGAGAGAAAGGTCGAGTCTTCCGACGAACTCCCAGATCGCCCTCGCCTCATGGTCGTACGGGATAAGCCTTTCCACGTCCACGGGGACGATCCTCATCTGCTTGCGGTCCACGGGAATGAGTCTCGGCTTCGCCTCCATTCGAGGAGACGGCTCACCCTCCCTCTTTCCATAAGCAGCCTCGAAGCCGGGAAGACTGTTGACCGGTCTGTTCTCCGCATCCTTGCTGACCGTCATATTCTTTTCGCACCCCCTGAAATGCGCGTCCTTACAGGAAAAATCTATCATTTCACAGGGGATGAATCCATGAAAAAGAGGCTGCTTTCTCTACAATAGAGGGGATTTTTTCACAGCTTCCGACGTCAACATTTCATGGCCCAGCAGAACTTCCTGTAGTCGTGTTTTTGGCTGCTCTCCGTCTGATACCTCAGTACGTATGGTAATCGATAGGTAAACGGGTTACAGGTCTGCGGACCAGGTGAAAAAGGTGAGCAACCTCCCCCTCGTCTGCATTATAGATCGAAAGGCCCGGGCCATCCCAATCGGTAGCAAATTGCCTTGACCCGCACAGGTTTCGCGGTTACAATAACTCAGGTTCACGAAGAACCGGTTTCGCCAAGACAGTAAAAGAATCAGAACGAATAGGCCACGAAGGTCTTGGATCCACGAAGGATCCGGTTTTCGCGGCCTATTTTCGTTCAATATCAGGGGGATATGCATGGCTACAAATTCAGATGTTTCATGGGAAGAAGATTTCGAAAAATGCGTCAATTTTCACGGTCACGCCTGCCCGGGCCTCGCCATGGGTTATAGGGCCGGTAAGGCGGCCATGGCGTGGCTTGGAGAAAGACGGGCGGCTGACGAGGAGATCGTCGCTGTCGTGGAAACGGACGCCTGCGGCTCCGACGCGATCCAGGTCCTTTCAGGCTGCACCTTCGGCAAGGGCAACTTCATTTACAGGGACTACGGCAAGCATGCCTTCAGTCTCTTGAGCAGGGCTTCGGGAAAAGGGGTTCGCTTGTCCGGGAAGGCCGGGGCCCTCATGCTCTCGCCGAGACACCGAGCCCTGTTCGACAAGATGCGGGCGAAGGAAGCGACGCAAGAGGACCTCAAAGAGTTCTGGGAACTCCACCGGGAAAAATGCCGGGAGGTGCTCGAAAGACCACTTGAGGACCTTTTCTCTCTGGAAGAGGTCTCCGTGACCCTCCCTCCCCGGGCCGAGGTTACCGATTCCCGGCCCTGCGACGGCTGCGGCGAGCCCGTCATGTCCTCGAAGCTCGTCGAGAGAAAGGGAAAAGCCCTCTGCCGCGGCTGCATCGAAAAGGAAGGATAGACGGGCCATGACACACCTCGACAGGCCGGGTGGCGCATCGGTAACATCTCAAGAAATCTCGGTCCTCCGGTCTTATGCGGCAACCACCCGGAAGAAGACATTCCTTCTCTTCGCACTGGCAGGGGGCCTTGTTATTCTTGTTATCGTTGCTGCTATGGTCGGCAGATATCCCCTTTCGTTGGCTGAGGTCATCCGGGGACTTTTTGGATCGGCCGGCGAGACTGCGAAAGTAGTGCTCTGGAACGTCAGGCTCCCAAGGATAGCCGCCGCTCTTGCCGCGGGGTGGGCGCTTGCTCTTTCCGGCACGGCGATGCAGTCCCTTCTGAGAAACCCCCTCGGCTCTCCCTCGACCCTGGGCATCAGCCACGGTGCTGCATTCGGCGCCGCCTTCGCGATTGTCGTACTCGGGGCGGGCGAGATCAATTCGCTCCGCGCCGGATCAATCCCCAGCCTTTCTCTTCCCACTGTTTATTCCATCACGGGCTTTGCCTTTCTCGGGGCTATAGTTGCGACCGCCGCCATAGTGGCCCTCGCCCGGTTACGGCGGATGGCGCCTGAGGCGGTTATTCTCGCAGGGGTCGCTCTCTCGGCACTTTTCGTCTCGGGGACTATCCTCCTTCAGTATCTTGCCTCGGACACGGAGGTGGCCGCGGTCGTATTCTGGACCTTCGGAGACGTGGCGCGGTCGAGTTGGCAGGAGATCGGGATCACCGCAGCAGCAGCAGCCCTTGCAAGCGTCTATTTCCTCAAGAAACGGTGGGATATGAACGCCCTCTCGGGTAGCGACGATTCGGCACGCGCCCTCGGCGTCAGGGTCGAACGGGATCGCCTGGTCGGAATGGGCGCGGCTGCGGCTCTGTCGGCCTTCGTGACCGCCTTCCACGGCGTCATCGCCTTCCTCGGCCTCCTCGCCCCCCATATCGCGAGGCGCCTGCTCGGGACCGATCATCGCTTCGTCCTGCCAGGTGCATGTCTCATCGGCGCGATCCTTCTCCTTCTGGCCGATACGGCAGGCAGGCTGCTCGTCGGTTCAGGCGCTCTTCCAGTCGGGGTTATTACGTCCTTTATGGGAGCGCCTCTCTTTCTCTATCTTCTCATCGGAGGCAAACGGCCATGATCCTCTCGGTCAATGGTATCGAATTCGCCTATAATGGTCGCCCCGTGCTCGATAATGTCACCTGTGAGGTGCTGCCAGGGGAGATCCTCGCCGTCCTGGGTGTGAACGGGGCGGGTAAATCGACGCTTCTCAAGTGCATGAACAGACTTCTGAAAGCACGAAAAGGCAGCGTCCTGCTCGGCGGGCAGGAAGTTGCTCTCATGGAACGGAACGAGCGGGCGCGCAATTTCGGCTACGTGCCGCAGCACCGGAAGGATGAGGAGATGATCGTCTTCGACGCCGTTCTCCTCGGTCGGAAACCGTGGATCAATTGGACGGCATCGGATAAGGACATGGAGGTCGTGGACAGGGTCATCCATATTCTGGGGCTCGAACCCCTCGCCCTCCGTCCCATGTGTACGCTGAGCGGAGGGGAGGCGCAGAAAGTGCTCATCGCCCGCGCCCTCGCCCAGGAGCCGGAGGTGCTCCTGCTCGACGAGCCGACGAACTCACTCGACGTAAGGAACCAGGTCGAGATCATGACCCTGTTGAAGAGAGTGGTCAGGGAACATAAGCTCGTTGCGGCGGTGTCGATACACGACCTTAACCTGGCACTCCGCTTCGCCGACCGGTTCCTCATGCTGAAGGACGGATCAGTTTACGCCGTAGCGGAGACCGGGGGAGTTTCCAGGGAGATGATCAGGGACGTGTACGGGATCGACGTACTCCTCGGTGAAATCGGTGGTTGGCCGGTGGCAGTGCCTCTCAACGAATCCTTAGGAAGGCGATCATGAAAATAGTGAGGGCGTGTCTGCTCGTCCTGTTCATCCTTACGCCTTTTATGGCCATCCACGCGCAAGAAACAGTCTTCATCCGCGATATGGCGGGCCGCATGACCCAGGTCCCTGCGAAACCGGAGCGGATCTTGTGCCTCGGTCCGGGGGCCTTGCGCCTCATCGCGTACCTCGGCGTGCAGAACAAGCTCGTGGGCATCGAGGCCATGGAGAAGAACCTTCCCACGGGAAGGCCTTACTGGTACGCCAACCAGGCCCTTGCCCGCCTGCCCGTCGTAGGTCCCGGCGGCCCCGCGGCCATGAACAAGGACCCCGACCTTGAGGCTGTGCTCGGCGTTAAGCCGCAGCTCATCTTCATCACCGACATGGAGGTTGCCAGGGCAGAGGCCCTCCAGCGTAAGCTCGCCATCCCGGTCGTCCTCCTCTCCTACGGGAAGGTCGGCGGTTTCGACGAGGTGGTCTATGATTCCCTTAAGACCGCGGGGAAGATCATGGGGGCGGAGAAAAGGGCCGAGGAGGTGATCTCCTACCTCGAACAATCGAGGAAAGACCTTCGCGCCCGTACGGCCAAAGACGCCGGGGACCATGGTCCGGTCGTTTACGCTGGAGGCATCGGGTTCAAGGGGACCCAGGGCATCGAGAGCACCGACGCCGACTATCTCCCCTTCGAATGGACAGGCGCGAAGAACGGAAGCAGGTCGCTCGGGGGCAGAGAACATTTCTTTGCGGACCGGGAGAGGCTCCTGTCCCTCAACCCCGACGTCATTTTTCTAGATGCTGCCGGGCTTTCGCTGCTCCTGCAGGATTACGGGAAGAAGCACGACTACTACCGCGCCCTCAAGGCATTCAAAACCGGCCGTGTCTACGTGCTTTACCCCTTCAATTTCTACACGACCAACATCGAATGCGTCCTCGCTGACGCCTACGCCGTGGGAAAGATCCTCCACCCGCGGACTTTTTCCGACATAGATCCCAGGAAGAAGGCCGACGAGATATTCCGCATCTTCGTGGGAGCCCCGGTGAACGATCGAATGGAGAAGGATTTCGGGGTACTCGGCAGACCGCTGGTGCTCCCCACGCGATAAGAAGGTCCCTGGAACGGGGAGGCCAAAGACATAGAGACGATGTCGTATTTGTTGCTGTTTCGGCGTATTTCGCGGGTTTTCGAGAAAACAGTTTGTATAAAACGTTTGCAATTATGGGCCTGGCATGATACAAAAAAGACGCGGCTTACAGTTTTAACCTTCAAGGGAAGTGCAGTGAAAATCTGCCACTGTCCCGCAACTGTGATGGGTGAAAAGGCCGGTACGGGTCCCTGTGACCAGTCACTGTCCGATGGCGGATGGGAAGATGTACCGGTAAGTACCCTGAGTCAGGAAACCTTGGGTTGATTCGTGACGACGCTACCTTACGCGGCATAAGGGGGTGCGTATGAAATCCAATTCTTCCTAATTGTTCTCTTTTCTCTCATTATTCGATGAGCTACAACTGTCTTTCTCATGCCACTCAACTCATCTTGGCGCGGGATGGAACAGTGCTGCTCAAGAAACCCTGCCCGCAGACAGAAAGGAGACTCTAAATGTGTAATCGTTTCGTTAACTTGATACATAGAGAGCGTTTGAAGAGTTCGAGAACTCAGACCGGCCCATTGGCAGCTGGTCTCATGCTCGTGTATTGCATAGCGGCGGCAACCACTGTTCTTGCCGACGAGCCTTACTCACTCGGAGAAGTTGTCGTGACCGCGTCCCGGATCGAAAGTCCACTCGCCGAGGCGCCCGCTAATGTCACCGTGATTACAGCCGAACAGATCAGCCGGACTGGTGCCCAGAGCCTCGTCGACGTGTTCGACCGGGAGCCGGGCGTCTTTACTCAGAACCTGCTCGGCAACCCCAAAACTGCGAGTATCGACATCCGGGGCTATGGAGAGGCTGCCCCACAAAACGTCCTCTTCCTCGTCAACGGCAGGCGCATCAACTCCATCGACTTATCCGGTGCCGATCTCGCACAGATACCTGTGGACGCTATCGAGCGCGTCGAGGTGTACAGGGGCCCGGCGAGCGTCCTTTACGGCGACAACGCCGCTGCGGGCGCCGTCAACATAATTCTCAAGGCCGGGGAAGGCGCGCCCAAGGGATTTGTGTCCACCACTACAGGGAGTTATGGCTTCTTCAAACCCGAGGCCATGGTTACCGGAAGTCAGAACCGGTTCTCCTACATGGTTTTCGGTTCGGACCTCGACACCGACGGGTATAGGCACAATAACGCACTCCGTTCGAAGGACCTGCTGGGCAATTTCGGCTTCGATGTGAGCGATCACCTGAAAGTAACGCTGAGTACAGGCCTTCACGACGATTCCTACGGCCAGCCGGGCTCGCTTTACTGGGGCGATTCGCGCGCCGGTATAGTCGATCCGAAGGATTCCACCCATCCCAACGACACGGCGTCGACGAACGACAATTTCTTCGACCTGGTTCCTGAAATAGTGCTCCGCGATGACATCGTCCTTTCCCTCGGGGCCTCCTATAGGGACCGCCACACGGGTTCCTTTTACGACTACGGCTTCCGCAGTTACTATGACTCCAAGAGCGAGCTCCAGACTTACGCCTTCACCCCGAAAATGGAGGTCTCGACCCCGATCGCAGGCCTCAAGAACGTCTTCGTCATCGGCGCGGACTACGACAGATACCCCACGACGGTCAGCTCCTCGGGGGCGCTGCCGGGTCCGTCGCAATCGACGAGCGACATCAACAAAAGGGACTTTGCGGGCTACGCGGACGAGAAGATATTCCCCTTTCAGGACCTTGCTCTGGAAGCAGGATACAGGCGGCAGAAGTCGAGCTTCGACGTCGACTATAGGGACTTCGTCAACCCTGCCGTCAGCGACACGGGCACATCCAACTACGTGAGGGACGCCTACCGCCTGTCCGCCAACTATGCGATCCTGAAAAAGGCGAACATCTTCGCCTCGTACAGCGAGGGTTTCCGCTTCCCCACGACCGATGAGTTCGTCGTCTACGGGTACTCTCCGGCGCCCGGCATATACGTCCCCACCGCGCTCAACACCGCGCTCAAGCCCCAGACCACCAGGGAATTCGACTTCGGCATCCGCTCGGACCCGTGGCACGGGGTTGCGGGCAGCGTCACCTATTTCAGGAGCCGGAACAAAGATGAGATCTACTTCAACCCCCTTGATCAGGCGAACGAGAATTACGACAAAACGGACCGGCAGGGCGTCGAATCGAGCCTCTTCTTCAACCTCGCCAAAGGCCTTGTCCTCAACGTGACCTACTCCTACACGGAGGCCCTTTTCGACGGAGGCGAGTTCGGGGGCAACCGCATACCCCTCGTGCCCCAAAACAAGGCGTCGGCAAAACTTTCCTATGCCATCTCCAACTGGAATTTCAGCCTCGCCTCGGTCTACACGGGCGAGCGATACGCCATAAGCGACCAGGCGAACGCGCAGAAGCAACTGCCCGGCTACACTGTCTTCGACGCTACCGTCGGCTACCGCTGGGACAGGCTGAGCGCCTTGCTCACAGTCAGGAACCTTACGAACAAGAGATACACCGAAATCGGGGCGTACAGCCCCTTTGTTAACGACATAGGCTTGTACCCGTCACCGGGGCGCGAACTTTTCCTTACCCTGAAATATGCCTTTGGAAAATAGACACGGGAGGACCATGTCGTAGATAAGGGGGGGGATAGAGGCCTTTTTCCTCAAGGCCCCTATCCCCCCGGCCGCCACGACGTAGTATACTAACGGATAGCGAAAAGAAGAAGAGGGGTTCCTCTCCGGGACGATTTTATGAAACGTCGACTCTCCTTTGCCTTATCGGGCATGAAGATGATAACAGTGATGGTATGCCTTTTGGTCGCGGGCATACCGGCCCTTTTCGCAGGCCCGCCCGCCGGAGCCGCCGGCCTATCCCCTCACCGGCTCGTTTCCCTTGGGCCGACCATCACGGAGAAACTTTACCTGCTTGGCGCGCAGGACAACCTCGTGGGCGTCACGACCTACTGTGTACGTCCTCCCGAAGCCTGTGCAAAGGAAAAGATCGGGAACGTGACCCAGGTGAACGTAGAAAAGATCGTCGATCTCAAGCCCGATCTCGTGCTGGCCACGTCCCTCACCGACCACAGAGCAGTCGAGAGTCTGAAACGCCTGGGCATCCACGTGATCGTGTTCGATGAGCCGAGGTCATACGCAGAGACTAACGAGCAGTTCCTGGAGCTTGGCAGAATAGTCGGGAGAGAGCGGGAGGCACGAGAGATCATAAGGACCACTGACCAGCGGGTCGTTGCGATAAGAAAGCGCATAAAGGGTCTGTCCAGGCCGAGTGTCTTCGTCCAGCTCGGTACGAAGCCCCTGTTCGCCGCGACAAAAGATTCTTTCGTTAATGATTTCATTGAGTTCGCGGGAGGGACCAATATCGCCCTGGAGGCAAAGTCCGGTTTCTATAGCCGGGAAGAGGTGCTCAAGCAGGACCCGGATATCATCATACTGGTCGGCATGGACGCGCAAACTGCGAACGAAAAGAAAGTATGGCAGAAGTTCCGCGCCCTCAAGGCGGTAAAGAACGACAGGATTTTCATCATGGACTCGTACCGCGTATGCAGCCCGACCCCCCGGACGTTCGTCGATGCCCTCGAAGAAATGGTGAAAGCGCTCCATCCCGGCGCTTAAAAGAGAGAACAGGTTGGAGAACAGACTCTTCAAGTGGTGCGCTATTCTGATCGGCCTGGTCGTCATCCTTCTGGCGGTGTCGGCCCTCTCGCTCATCCTCGGCCCCGCGGGCATGCATCCCGCCAGGATAGCATGCCTCATGCTCGGGGGGAAGGGGAGCACGACCGAGTATGCCATCCTTTTCGACATACGCCTGCCCAGGATCCTTCTGGGCTTCGCCATCGGCGGAGCCTTAAGCCTTTCGGGGGTGATGCTCCAGGCCATGTTCAGAAACCCCCTGGTCGAGCCCTATACACTTGGCATCTCAGGAGGAGCGGCCCTCGGCGTTGCCTTGGGCACGATACTCGGCCTGACCGGCCTGCTCGGCGTCTACTCTCTGCCAGCCTTCGGCTTTCTCGGAGCCGCCTGCGTCATTCTGTTTCTCTCCCTCGGCATCAACAGGTCGGTCCTCAACGTTCAGGGACTCCTTCTCACCGGCGTCATGATCAGCTTCATATCATCTTCCGGCGTGCTTTTGATCATGTCCATCTCGCGCGTCGAGGACCTCCACAATATCCTGTTCTGGATCATCGGCTCTTTAGGTGAAACCGACTGGCTCCCGGTAAAAATAGCGCTCGTCGCGGCCGTCTCAGGCCTCGCCGTTGCCTATTTCTTCTGCTTCGATCTTAATGCGCTGAGTGTCGGGGAAGAGGATGCCCTCCACCTCGGCGTGAACGTGGAAAGGACCAAGCGGCTTCTCCTTCTTCTTGCATCCCTTCTCACGGGGCTGTCCGTCTCCCTCGTGGGGGCCATAGGTTTCGTGGGTCTCGTCGTACCGCACTTCGTCCGTATGTTCGCCGGGACGGACCACCGCATTCTTCTTGTCTCTTCCTTTATCTCGGGAGCGATCTTCCTCATCTTCTGCGATGCCTTGGCCAAGAGTGTGGCTCAGCCCCTCGAGCTGCCCGTAGGAGTAGTCACCGGCTTATTCGGCGGCGTCCTCTTCATATACGCGATGATGAGACGAGCGAGCAGCGTGAGGGGAAGATGATGGTGGAACTCCGCCATGTGAGCTGCCGCTACGATGATCGTTTCGTCCTCAAGGATATCGACGCCCGCGTAGAAGATGGGGGTCTCGTGGGCGTGATAGGACCGAACGGCTCGGGAAAGACGACTCTCATCAGGGCAATCACCAGGGCGATAAAGCTTGCCGAAGGAGAGGTGCTGATCAAGAGGAAGCCGTTGGCCGGCTTGAGCTTACACGAGCTGGCCCAATGGGTCGCCGTGGTGGGAAGGCTGCACGACCTCGACGTGCAGATGAGGGTCGAAGACCTCGTGCTTCTCGGCAGGATACCCCACAGAAAAAGCTTGCAGCTCATGGAGAGAAGGTCGGACCTCGACATAGCCGGATCGGTTATGGACCTGACGGGCATCCGGAACCTGAAGAGCCGTTTCGTGGATAGCCTGAGCAGCGGTGAGAGGCAGCTTGCCTTCATTGCCCGGGCTCTTGCGCAGGAGCCGGAGCTGCTCCTTCTCGACGAGCCCACGAGCCACCTCGACATTGGCCATCAGGCAAGGGTCCTCGACCTGATAAGAACGCTGAACAGGGATAAAGGCCTCACGGTCATGGTCGTGCTCCATGATCTCAACCTCGCGAGCCAATACTGTGACAGGTTGTTCCTGCTCAATGACGGAATGCTTTGGAAAGACGGCACTCCCGAAGAGGTGCTGACTTACCGGACCATTGAAGAGGTATACCACACGGCGGTCATCGTGACGAAAAACCCGGTCTCCGGAAGACCGGGAGTATTTCTCATACCGGAGGAAGATACCGTTGCGAGGGCATAACAGCTTCACCCGACAGCGAGCGGGAGAACAACGGTATAGTGAACCCTCTTCGGCCGTCGAAACGATGAACGTACGGGAGATGTAGATGCTTCTTGGCACTTATTACAAAGGCGTTGAGATACATCGTGAAGACAAAATAATTTACGCCCGCTTCCTCGTGCCTCATCGGGTGATCTCCACCTGCCCGGCCGCAGGAGGAGTGCGTGAGGATCTTGAATACTTATACAATCACCAATCGTGCGAGTCTGTCGGCCATGACCCCGCGGCCCTTCGCCTGATCCCGTCCGACCCGAAAGGTTACAGGTCGCTCGTATGCAGTCGGCACGGGCTGCCTGATGACCGCTGTGCGACCCTCGGCACCGCCGCAAACATGCGCTACGCCGTTGTGAAGGAAGCGTCCTTCCGCGACCTCGTCGTCGTCGCCGTCTGCACGGGTGGCGTGGAGGCAAATGGCGGACGCGCGGGAGACCCCGCAACGGTCTTTGAACGCGATGGGGCGTACGAACAGGTCTCGCATGAGGCCCCCGTATTCCAGGGCACCATCAACACGATGCTCTTCATAAGTCACGAGCTGACGCAGGCCGCCTTGGTAAATGCCGTCATGACGGCGACGGAGGCAAAAACCGCAGCGCTCCAGGAGCTCGATATCAGTTCCCGCTACTCAAATGGATTGGCTACTGGAACGGGCACGGACCAGATCGGCGTGGCAGCTCGGCTGGAGACGGGTATGCCTCTTACGAGCGCGGGGAAACATACCGTTCTGGGGGAGCTTATCGGGAAGACGGTCTGCAATACGGTCAAGGCGACCCTCGGGTTGCAGGATTCCCTTACCCCGGAGAGCCGGCGATCATGCGTGCGCCTTCTCGAGCGCTTCGGCGTGAGTCGCGAGGGCCTAAAGGCGGCCATTGCCGCATGCTTGATCAAAGGCAAGGGGGACCTTTTTGCGGCGAACTTCACGGCTGTCGATCGGGACCCTCTCGTGGTGGCGGCCGTTGCCGCACTCGCCCATGTCAGTGATAGAGTGGCGTGGGGTATTCTTCCCGAAAGCTGCATGCCGGAACTACGAGCCACTTACGGCGCCCAGATATCCGCCGCGGTCTCGGGCATCTACGAACGGCTTCCTTTCTATCGTGCCGCATTGGCCGCCTGCACGTCCGCTGACTGCGACCTTCTCAACCTTGTCGAACGAGCGGTCGCGCTGGGCTTTCGAGATAAATGGCCGGAAGAGACGGGCGGGCAGGAGTGAAGGAACATGCATCACGAGATTGTTGAGGGCTCATTGCTCTGTAGCAAGGAGACTTCTGGTGCGGCCTCCTGGACGGATATTCCTCTGAGCGGTGGCGAAGCGAGCGCGATTGCCACGGCCGGGCAATCGGTTCCTTCAAAAGGCAGAAAGGTTAATACCCGGTGGGCAGGAGAAAAGGGTATCGGTAAAGGGCTCATCGTCTCCATCATGCTCCACGCAGCCATTATCGCTATCGCGATCGTCTGCTCCACGGGCTACGTGAAGAAGCACGAGGAGACCATTACCGTTTTTCTCGCAGACTCCGAGCCGACGGGAGAAAGAGGTCCCGCGGGAAGAGCCCCGGCTCCGGTCACCACAAAACCGGCCTCCCCTGACATGACGAGGTTTAGTCACAATAAACGCCTCGAGCAGGCCGTTCCCGAATCCACGAAGCCTTTCGCGCCGGAAACGAAAAAGGAGACGCCAACGAGCAAGGCTTCCGCAGACTCTAAGTTCAACGCTGTCTGTATCCTCTGCGGCAGCCCCGCCCGCGGCGACTTCGGTAGGGGCTGCCGAAGGACGAGGCCCGCAAGGCGGAGCTGGAGCGAGTGCGACAGGGGCAGGATCAGGCGGAAGCAATCTTGGTTCCTCCTCGGGGCATGGCACGGCCGGTGACGTAGATGGGGAAAAGAAGGAGTACCTGGCGCGCAATTTCGGCTATATCCGCGATCTGATTGTTAAGAACCTCAAATATCCTTATGCCGCGCGGCGGATGGGCTGGAAGGGCTCGGTGACCGTTGCCTTCGTGATACTGGAAAACGGTACCGTGGAAGCCGTCAGGGTGATCAAGAGGCTCTGGTTACGATCTCCTTGATCAGAGCGCGCTTAAAACGGTCCAGACGTTGCGACCTTTCCCCAAGCCTCCATCGAGGGCAGAAGTCATTGTACCGATCGCTTTCCGACTGGAATGAGCGCAAGCTATATAGCGGCTTTTGATCGGTAATCGATAAAGTTCGGTGAACTGCTCCGCACTCGAATAGGTAGGTGTAGTCCTTAACTACTCGTAATAATTACATAAACACGTAGGTGAGTGGCACAGGGGAACCTCCCCCCTGTGCTCTCTCAGAACCCGGCGTGAACCTCTCGACTCACCGGGCTCCCATCATCCAGCCGTCGGTCGCGCTCCAAACTGCCAATGCGGAAACAACTGTGGTTGCCGTTTGGCTATTTTCCCCAACCAGAAAACTGCTCTGATGAGATGGCCGCGTAACCTTTTGAACTTCCTCATTGCCCACCTGACCAGTATATCGTTCAGGTGACGCAAGGTCGGATACAGGGCAGACTTGTAAAAGCGCGCATAGTAGTTGATCCAGCCCCTAACGACGGGGCTGGTTATCCGTGATATCTCCTCCAGGGACAACTCGCTTCTCAGGTGCAGATTCCATCGCCGGCTCTGTTGCCGCATCGCCTTACTCGCTGCGTTACTCACTGCGGGAGAAAAGGCAATATAGTACTTTCCCTCCCGGCTCTTTGAAAGCCTCGGGCGAAATGTGAACCCGAGAAAGTCAAAGCTCACCACAGGATAGTCCTTTCTGCGGTTCGAGTTCTTACAGTAAACGATCCTGGTCTTCACCGGGTGGAGTTCCAACTTGCACTCCCTGAATCTATCCGCCAACGCCTTCTTTACCACACGAGCCTCTGATTCGCTGCGACAATGGACAATGCCATCGTCGGCGTAACGGCAGAACGGTAGCGCAGGATAGTTCCGCTTCATCCAGAGATCGAACACATAGTGGAGGAAAAGATTAGCCAAGATCGGGCTTGCGACCCCACCTTGAGGCGTCCCTTTTGTCCTCTCAACCAGCGTCCCATCATCCTTCTGAAACGGGGCTTTCAGCCACCTCTCGACGTAGAGGAGGAGCCACCTGCTCTTGGTGTGCCACCGTACCGTTTTCATCAAAAGTTCGAAATCGATGTTGTCGAACAGACCCTTGATGTCGAACTCTAACACCCATTGATACGTCCAACACCGCTTCCGCGTGACCTCAACCGCATCGAGCGCAGATTTTCCCGGCCGGTAGCCGTAGGAGTCCTCATGAAAATGGGGCTCCACCATCGGCTCGAAATGAAGCTTCCAGACCGTCTGCGCCACCCTGTCAGAAACTGAAGGGATACCGAGCATTCGCTCCCCACCCGACTTTTTCGGTATCGCGACCGTTCGGACGGGCGGGGGCATGTAACTGCCCGATGACATGCGGTTCCAGATTTTATAGAGATTGTTCTTGAGATCCTTTTCGAAGTCAGCGACAGACTCCTTGTCCACACCTGCCGCACCCTGGTTCGCTTTTACTTGTTTCCATGCATCCACGACGACCTTCTGAGAAATTTCAAACGACCTTGCCTTCTCCAGAGGGTTCCTCCCACTATTCATGGTTGACCCCTGAATCGGGCCGGATAATCCATCCCCTTTGCAAAGGACGCATTACCGTCCCTCATCGCTACTACGGGATGGTCCGTCCCTGTGCTCCGCATCGGTACTCTCATCCTCGTGGGTCCTCCACTTGAATTTCTCCCTTGGCATCGGAACGACAGGTTCCCACGTTGCATAGAAGAGCCTGCATCAGGTTCACGCCGCCTTCATGCCGGATGCCGCTCAGCCGGTAAACAGGCGCCCGCTGAGCTTGTCCCGGGACAGTGCTACTCCCCGGTTTTGACATCACCTATTTGTTTTCGACACGTCATAAGCGGTTCACTTCCGTTCGTCTCCCTGACTCTTACCTGACAGGTCATGCCTGCCTTTTCCTTAACGCTCACCACAATGGCTCTTTACCACTGCAGCTTAAGGTGGTTTGAAGCCTGCTCCTGCAAGCCGACTTCGAAGGGCCTACCTTCATCTCTTCTGTACTTTTGCGTGGCACACTAGCACCTACAAAGTCTAGACCGAGAGAACCTGTCAATTCTATCGATTACCGCTCAAAACAGGGACCTCATAGGATTACTCGTCGAGGACCTTTCTGATTGCCTTCGCGATCTCGGCCTTTGTGAGGGGTTTCATCGCGAACGCCCTGATACCCGCCGCTTTGGCAGAGTCGGCATTGACCAGATCGCTAAAGCCCGTGCACATTAAGATAGGCATGTCTGCCCTGATAGCGAGGATTTCTTTGGCAAGATCGATTCCCGTCATTTCGGGCATGGTGTGGTCGGTAATGAGAAGATCGAAGCGGGAGAGGTCCTCTTTCAGAAGTCCGAGGGCCTCTCCGCTGCTCGTCCGGGATGTTACGCTGTGCCAGATTGGCAGAATCTGCTTTTTTTTTGGTTTCTATGGACGTGAGACCGTTGAGTTCTTCTTGCGGCCACTTCTTTGTAAAAAAATGTGGCTTAATACAACAACGCCAAATCGAGAATTGGCCAAACCATGATTAATGGAGCGGCGAAGGCGATCGATGGGAAAGCACGATCAGGAGGTAGGCTTCGTGGATGAAAATACTTTGACCCTCATATTGGATGCATTGCCCTTCCCCATTCTCTTTGTCGATGTCAATCACACTATTCGATTCCTCAACAAAAGGGCCAGGTACCATTATTACGAAGAAAGAGGATACAGAGACCTCGTCGGCGCTTCGGTATTCGAGTGTCATAACGATCAGAGCCGGGAGAGGATAACGGGCATAGTCGAAAAACTGAAAAACCACGGACGCGAGATGCTTCTCGGAGTAAATGAAAAGAACGAGAGGGTCTTCGTCACGCCGGTTCGGAATAACGAGGGAGAATTGATAGGCTATTTCGAACGGTTCGAGGGGAACTTTCAGAAATAAAGGGTCCAGCGGCGGAGCCGGTCACGGAAGCACGCGACCGTTGAGAACCGCCTCGAAACAGGAGAGCCCATTGACAAACAAGCGACCGGAAAGGCGATCGCGCCGATATATGGGCTTCAAGACCAGATGGCTCAACGTGCCTTCGGCCAGATCGATCCGTATCTCTTTTTCGAGCCTGTCCTCAAAAGAAGCTATGTAGATCACATGACTTCCTGGTTTTAGGCGCACCTCCCTGTGGAGAAAACACTCGAAGCCCTCCCCTCGTTCGGGGTTTCTCTTGCCGTCTACATAGTAATTCTGCTTGTCCAAAGCGCAGGAAGCAGGCCATTCACCGCCCTGACCGTCTATGTTAACAACAATGGGGTAGAAGGACAAAACGGATCGGACAGGTCTGCCTTTGATCGGAAAAGGCTCCTCCCTCGGGATCTTGACGGTCAGTTCTACCGCCAAATCGCTTCGACTCGGGATCTGACTTTCACGGTCGTCTATCACTTCGAAAGAACTCGCCCGCTGTGCCCTCTCACGATCGAATCGCGCCATATCGAAGGAGGAGCAACCAACCAACAGCAGAGGGACTACCATCAAAAACAGACTTGTGCTCACAATGCCCGTCTTCATATCCTCCCCTGCCCTCTTTTGAAAATGGCCATGCTTCTCATTGACTTATTCCCGTCGAGAAATACGTGCCGTCTTTCGGACGCCTCCCCGTGCAACGAACGGTTTGAGGCTATTTCTTGTGTGCCCCGATGTCCGCGTCCGGCCGGTTCCACCAGCCGCCGCCGAGGGCCTGGAAGAGGGCTGCCGTATCGGCGTAACGGTTTGCGGTTGCCTGCACGGTGCTCATCGCCGCTTGTTGATAGGCCTGCTCTGCATTGAGGAGCGCCAGGTAGCCGACGTCACCCAGCTCGAGCTGGGTTCTGGCTATGGCGAGGCTTTTCGCGGCTGCCGCTTCCGCGCCATGCGCTGCTTTGAGGGCATCCGCGTCGCACTGTATGGCGTAAAGCGTATCTGCCACGTTCTGGAACGCAGTGAGCACGGTCCCACGGTATTGCGCCGCTGCCTGGTCGTAGGCGGCCTGGGCCGCACGCTGCCGGTGGAGGAGGGTCCCCCCCTGAAAGACCGGCTGTGTCGCGTTGCCTGCAAGGGTCCAGAATCCGGTGCCTGATGTAAAGAGCTGTCCCATTGCGGTGGCGACCGATCCCAAATCGGCCGAGAGGGTGATATTGGGCAGCCGGTTGGCAACGGCGACGCCGATTTCTGCGCTCGCCGCGTGTAACTGCTCCTCGGCAGCGCGCACATCCGGCCGCTGTGCCACAAGCTCCGAGGGAAGGGTCAAGGGCAGCTCGACAGGCAAATCGAGCGACGAAAGATCGAACTTTTCCGCAAGCGTTTCGCTCGGGAAGCGGCCGGCGAGGCGCGCGAGCAGGTCCCGCTGCTGGGCCAGTTGCTTTTCCAGCGGAGGCAATGTCGCCTGCGTCTGGGCGAGGGCCGCTTCCTGGGCTACCACGTCCGCCTCGGCTATCTGACCCAGCTCGTATTGACGCCTGAGGAGTTCGAGGGATTGGCTCTGGACCTCTATGATTCGTTTGGCCGCGGCGATCTGTCCGCGGAGCGCCGCCTCCTCGATCGCTGCCGTGACCACGTTGGAGGTAAGCGTCAGGTAGGCCGCCTCAAGCTGGAAACGCTGGAAATCGGCGCTCGCCTTGAGAGATTCCACCTGACGCCTCAAGCCGCCGAAGGCATCGATCGTATAGCCCACGGAGACCTGGGCAGTGTGGAGGCTGTAGAGATTGCTGTTCGATGCGAGGGGGCTTGTCAATGAGTCGGCGGTCTTCTGGCGGGTGGGGTTGAAATTTGCTTCCACGCCGGGAAGATACGCTCCTTTCTGGGCATAGACGTTCTCCCGGGCGCCTCTGAGGGCGGCCTGGGCCGCCTCCAGATCGGGATTGGCTTTAAGGGCTTGCCCTATGAGCTGATCGAGCGCTTTAGAGTGAAAGAGCGTCCACCACTCGCCGGGAATGTCCATATCCTTGGTGAAGGCTTGAGCCTCTCCGCCCTTGACGTCTGCCGAAGCGGTCCGGGCAGGCAGCGGCTCGCTCGTGTAGCGGTCGACCCCCGGTGCGGCTGGACGGCGAAAATCAGGGCCGACGGCACATCCGGCCACGAGCAGGAGTACCACGAAGGCCGTTGCAAAGCAGAGAGATCTGCGAAGCGCGACGAGTGCGCGGCGGGTGTGAGAGACCTGAGACAACCCTTGCATGGCTATACCTCCTCTTCCGGGACGGGCCGCTTCGCTGCGCGCTTTTCCACCCACCGCTCCAACACGAAGTAGTAGGTCGGAAGGATAAAGAGCGTGAGCAGGGTAGCGAGGGCCAGACCGCCCACCACAACGGTGCCGAGGTTACGCTGTACGTCAGTGCCCACCCCGGTTGTCAGGGCCGCAGGCAGCATGCCTATGGTCGCCACGGCAGCCGTCATGAGGACGGGCCTGAAACGCTCCACCGCACCCGAAAGGACAGCCTCCCGCAAACTCTTCCCCTGTCCCCGCACCCGGTTGATGTTGGCGATCATGATAATGCCGTTTTGCACTGCCACCCCGAAGAGTGCGATAAAGCCCACGGCGGAGGCGACGTTGAGCGTCTGACCCCTCACATGAAGCGCGATCAGGCCGCCCAAGGCCGCCAGGGGAACCACGGTAAGGAGCAGGATGGTCTGCCGTATCTTCCCGAACTCCGCGAAAAGGAAAATCGCCATGAGGGCGAGCACGATGCCCATGGTGAGCGTGAGCCGCGCCTGGGCTCGCTGCTCGCTCTCGAATTGGCCGCCCCACTCGAGGCGGTACCTGGCGTGGTCGAAATGGACGGACTGGTCTATCTTTGCCTGGGCCTCTTTAAGATAGTCGGAAAGAGGCCGGTCCCGGTTGTCGACCCGGACGAGAAGCTCCCGGTGGCCCATTTCATGGGTGATAGTGGCCTCGCCCGTCTGAAGCCTGATGTGGGCCACTTCCGACAAAGGTATCCGGGCGCCTCCGGAAGTGGTAAGCACCAGGTTGCCCAGAGCCTCGGGGCTGTTCCGCGTGCCTTGTGGAAAGCGGACCGTCACGTCATAGGTGCGGTCGGCCACATATACCCTGCTCACGGCCGCTCCGCCCACACCGGTCTGGATGAGGTCCGTGATATCGGAAACATTGATGCCGTACCGTGCAGCTGCGGCCCGATCGATGTCGACGACGATCTGAGGGATGGGAGGCTCCTGGAAGATGGAGGCGCTCGCGGTGCCCGGAACGCTATTCAGCACCTTGACGATCCCGTCGCCGATGCGCCTCAATTCGTGAAAGTCGTTGCCGATTATACGAACGACAAGCGGACTGTGGGCGCCGCCGATCACGTCGTAGACCATGTCGATGATCGGCTGGCTGACATCGGCCGAGAGCACCGGCAGCCGCTGCAAACGGGCGTTGAACCGGGAGAGGAACATGGCCCGTGTCTCTCCCTTGGGCCAGGTGTCATAGGGCTTCAGACCGATGGGTGCTTCGATGTGGGAAGGCGTCCATGGATCGGTGCCGTCATCGTTACGGCCGAGCTGGGTGATGGCGTAGGATACCTCGGGGAATTCCCGCACTGCCTGCCGCAATTGTCCGGCCATTTCGCTGGCCTTGTCCAGGGAGATCCCCGAGGGCAGCTGCACCTGAAGCCATAAAGCCCCTTCGTCAAGATCGGGAAGAAATTCCCGGCCGATCGTCGTGCCGAGGAGAACCACCGCGACAAGGGTTGCTCCCCCTGCGATGTAGGCGATGAGCGGACGGGTGAGCATCCCTCCGAGGGCGCGGCCGAAAGCCCTTGTGAGCACCTCAAGCGGCCGGTTGCGGAAGATGCGTCGGGGGCGCCGGAAAGCCACCAGGGCGAGGCCGGGGATAAGAGTGAAAGCGCAGATCAGAGAACCGAGGAGGGCATAGCCCACCGTACGGGCCATGGGCGAGAAGAGCTTCGCTTCGGCCCGCTCGAACGCGAAGAGGGGGAGATAGGCCGTGATGATGATGAGGGTGGCGAAAAAGATCGGCCTTGCGACCTGCAAGGTCGCATTGAGTACGTCCTGCTCCCTCACGGGAGCGGTCGGATCGGCCTCACGCTTCTGCAGGACAGCCTCGGTCACCACGATGGCGCCGTTGACTATAATGCCGAAGTCGAGGGCGCCCAAGGAGAAGAGATTGGCCGGCATGTTGGTCAGGTGCATAAGGATGAAAACGAAGGCGAGCGCGAAAGGTATGGTTGTGGCGGCAATGAGGGCGCTTGCCGGACTCCCGAGAAAGAGGATGAGGACGATGCAGATCAGGCCGACCCCTTCGAGCACCGTGTGCATTACCTTGTGGACCGTACCCTGCACCAGGTCGTCCCTGTCTATGTAAGGGACGATGCGCACTCCCATGGGTCCAAGCTCACCCCTGAGTTCCGCAACCTTCGCGTGAACCCCTTTCAGGACTTGGGAAGCATTCTGCCCCTTGAGCATGTCGACTATGCCCTCTATGGTGTCCGCGTTATTGTTCTTGCCCAGGATGCCCTGGCGCTCCTGATGGGCATAGGTAAGTCTGCCGAGGTCATGCACGAGGATAGGCACGCCCTTGCGCTGGGTGACGACAATGTTGCCGAGATCGGACAGGTCGCGCACGAGGCCGATACCCCGGATAATGTAGCCCTGTTCGCCGCGGGAAATGCGGCTTCCTCCCGCGTTCGAGCTGTTGTTGTTGATCGCGGAAGTCACATCTGAAAGTCCGATGCCGAGACGTGTAAGCTCCACAGGGTCGAGTTCCAGCTGATATTGCATGGTGAAGCCCCCGAAATTATCGACGTTTACCACACCGGGCACTTGTTCGAGGGCCGGGATGACCGTCCACCGTTGGATTTCCGAAAGCTCCATAAGGTTCTTCGTGTCCGATTCCAGTGTGTAGCGGTAGATTTCACCGGTGGCTCCGGTGAGCGGATCGAGGCCGGGCTGAATGCCGGAGGGCAGGTTGACCTGGCCCAGGCGGTCCATGATACGTTGGCGCGAAAAGTAGTCTTCTGCTCCATCCCGGAAGATGAGGGTGATGAGAGACAGGCCGAAGGTGCTGCTCGAGCGCATTGTCTCCAGGCCGGGTGTACCGGCGAGGGCTCTCTCCAGAGGGATCGTGATCTGCTGCTCCACCTCTTCGGAGGCAAGTCCCGGCGCCTGGGTGGTTACCTGGGCGGTGACGTCACCGATCTCCGGGTAGGCTTCGACTGCCATTTTCGTCCAGGAATAATAGCCGAAACCTGCAAGCATGAGGGCCACCATGATTACGACGAACCGCTTGTGGATACAGGCGGCGACGATCCGCTTAATCATTGATGAGCACCCCGCCTTTCACGACGATCCTATCCCCGGGGTTAAGTCCCCGGTCGATGCGGGCGCCGTCGCCTTCCCCATAGCCGGGAATGACTTCCCGCTTCGCGAAGACCCAGGGCTCGACCTCGACAAGAACCACCGTCGAGTCGTTATTCATGAGCAGCGCGGAATTGGGCACGAATACTGCCGGCTTCTGAGGCACAATGAAAGTGGCATTGGCAAACATGTTGGGCTTAAGCTCGCTTTTCGGGTTCGGGAAGGCCATCCGTACTTTGCACCTGCGTGAATCCTGGTCCACGACGTCGCTCATGAAAGAAACGGCGGCGCGGAAGGTCCTCCCTGGATAGGCCGGGAAGGTTACCTCCACGGACTGGCCTTTGGCAACGTGTGCAATCTCGCTTTCCGGCACGTTAGCAGTGACCCAGACGGAATCGAGGTTCGCAATGGTCATGAGGGGAGCGGTCGGATCGTTGGCAAAAGCACCGGTCGCGCAATTCAGGGCAGTGACGCTTCCCGTCACCGGAGCCCTGAGGGTGAGCTGACGCGACTCGCCTTGGCCGGCCTTTACACCGATCTCCGCAAGGCGCGCCTCGGCCCGGCCGAATTCGATCCCGGCCTGCCGGTTGTCGCTCTGCGCCTGTTCCAGGTCCTTGATCGCCCCTGCGCCCGCCTTGTTGAGGCCGCGCACACGTTCCAGGACCCGGCCTGTGCGGCTCACCTCGTCGCGCGCCTTGTCGTCATCGGCATAAGCCTGGGCAAGGTCGGCAGAATCGATCACCGCGAGAGGCTGCCCTTTCGTGACGTGGTCCCCCAGCTTTACCTTGAGGTCGACCACCTTACCTGTCACGGGCGGCAGAATGTTGATGGTCCGGGCAGGGTCAGCCTCTATGGAAGCGGGCAGGACGAGCGTGCGGGGGCCGTCTTTTATGCCCACTTTATCGACCGAAAGCTGCGAACGCAGAACCGAACCGGGAGGTATGATTATTCTGTCGGCCCTATGTATCGCCGAAGGGGGCGGTTCGGAGGCGTCAGACGCCTGGGCATGGCCCGGGGAACGCGAAAGGAGTGCGCCGAGGGCGATGCCCGCCGCAAGAATCAGAGCCGCGGCGCACATCAAGACAACTTTGCGCGAGTGACGATTATCTATACCCATGGGACACCTCCGGCCGACCCGCCATGCTCCTATGTGATCTACCAAATCCCGTGAGGGCTATTCGCTCTTTACAAAACGACCGTTTCATTGGACTTCTCCTTAGTGTGTTCCCATCTTTCCTCGCCTTCCAGGCATGCAGGAATGGATCGTCAGATCTATGGCGCTGCCCGAGTGCCAACTATCAACGGAAACAGATGTAGAAACCGGCCCTGATGTTCTTTCGGGCAACGCACATACAAATGGCGCGGATAGATCCGGCGACCCGTTTCAAAGCAGAGGCAGTGCGACCTGTTGCAGTTATCCGAAGATGGGAGGGAGGGGTGGTCCGCGGTACAAAAGACCCGTAAAGACGATGGAGCCGTTGAAGCAGTGTACCTCCTCGGCCAAAACCTCGTACCGCTTTGTGAGGTCCATCGTCGGAAGGACGTGGATCTGGTTGAGAGAGGAAGACAAGGAGTTGTTCATGAAACAGATCGCGCACGTCTTCGAGGGCGTGGCACGATCCGGATCGAAGGCGACGGCCGCCACAGAGAAGAACACGTATACCGCAAAGAAAAGCAGCAACGGCTTCCGGATCGACTTCAAGAGGCTTCGTGAACCTAGTTTCATAATGGCTGTTTACTAAGAGCTATTTGCATTTATAACTGAACAATGTTAATTCAAAATGTATTCTATGTCAATTTTCGGAAAACAAGGATAGAGCATACCACAAGCGCCGTGGGTCTCTCAACCCCTGAGCGCAGGCAAAAGCAAAGGCATTTGGAAGTGGTGTGGGTGATCGACACGTATGGCACCCGTTCCTCTCGCACAAAGCCTACGCTCGCAATTAGTGGGATTCAGCACTCCCTCGACAGGAATAAGCCTGCCGTCCTCCCCGCTCAGGCTCGCTACGCTCGGGGTCGTCAGCTCCGCTTGAGAGCTTGATGTGCACGGTGGCGTCCGAGTCCGACCCAGCCTTGGGCTTGGGGTGCCCCTTTACGAGCATGACACATCATCTCTTCGGGACCGCTCAAGCTCCGCTAACGCTGGTTAACGGTCCGACCCAATATGTGCAAGAGAAACGGGGGCCATACGCTTATGGGATTGCCAACTTCGTCTCTTCGTCAGTCTGGCCCGTCTGCTGTCTGAAACTAACCAGGCCAAACCACCCATGCCGGTTGGAAGACTCATCGCCGGTGCTTCACAAGAAGGTGTCGCTTTGTCTTCTTTAGCGGAGGAACTGTCGTGCCAATAAAAGAGACGACGATATGTTTCAGGTCAAGCGATGAATTAAGGAGCGCCCTTGAGAAGGCGGCACGCGTTGAGAGGAGGTCCCTTTCGTCGATGATCGAGTCGATACTCATGGACCACCTGCAAAACGGCTCTACGTCTTCGAAGAAGGGCAATGAAGAAAGACGCCGGCATGAGCGGAGACCGACGATGGTGCCGGCCCATGTCGAGGTTGCCGGAGGCCAGGGGAAGGCCAAGCATGGGGCTGTCGTGCGCGATCTGTCTCTCGGCGGTATGAGCCTTACCGTTTCCAAAGAGTGCCTCCCGGAGATCCATAAAGTGGGGAAATGTGCTTCGAAGCGTCTTTTGTTCTGCCTGATGATGAAATACCGATTTGTATAACGTGCAAGGCTGAACGTGTCCTTCCGTTGAGCGCAGACGCCCGGGTAGGGGCCAGTTTCATCGATGCCGATTTTGGCAATTACAAACGCCTACAGCACTACCTCGTGGGGTAATGAGGCGAAGCGCCGCTTGCCCCGTCAAGGGACCGTTCCGACAGCCTTCCTTCTTCGCCTCTCATAGCCTTTTGAGGCCTGCGCGATGCGACTCGGCGTTTCCGATTGGACAAGGATTGCCAGTTGGATTCTGAAATGAATCGCGTATGTTCCAAATGAGGAGTTCAGGAAGTTCACCTCTATCTGCCCCTCCTCGCCACGCATCCCATAGTGCGTCATGAGGCCCCGAACAATCATACGAGGAGGGTTCTATGACACTACACGAGGCAATAGAGCTGTTCAAGGATCATCAGAAGGACAATGCCAAAGAGAAAACCCGGGAGAGCTATGGTTATCTGTTTCGAAATCTGGAGACGCTTCTTGAGGACGGTCCCCTTGATGCCATACGGGCTCAGGACCTCTACCAATTCCTGCTTCTTTTGACCGAAGGACGAGCCAGATCGACGGCCCGTCTCCGCTACGCCCAGCTCAAGTCCTTCTTCAACCTCGTCATCGAGGGAACACACGCGTCGATGACCAATCCCTGCAATGATCCCCTTCTCTCGAAGACGTTTCGGGCTCCCCGGGTGAAACAGCGGGAGATTATCGGCAGGGAAGTAGTCGACGAAATCATCTACCGGTGCGGAAAGACGAGGGACAGACTCATCCCCGAGCTCCAGGCCCGTTGCGGGCTGAGGATAGGGGAGGTGTTGGGACTACGGGCGTCGGATGTGACTGGAAGAAGACTCACCTTAAGGCGGCCCAAGTCGGGGAGGGATGAGGAGAGCGCCTTCATGCCGGAGACGCTGGCCGGCAGGTTGAGAACATATCTAGAAACCCAGAACTTGGACCCCGACCAAAGGATCTTCCCCATCTGCTACTCAACTGCCCGATCCCTCGTGAAGAGGCTCGGGGACAAGATGGAGGTGAAGATCAGGCCCCACGATCTGAGACGCCATTCAGCCACCTATGCGAGCAGGAACGGGATCCCCCTTGAGGTCATCTCTAAGATCATCCTCCGTCACCAGGACCTCAAAACCACGCAGAGGTACCTCGGCAGGATAAGCGAGGCTGAGGCCCTGCGCTGGATGGACGCGCTCCACGGCAAATAGTCCAGAATCAGATCGGGGCCTCGTCGGGTCGGTAGCAAGGTTATTAATGGCATTCCTCAAGAATTCCGAAACATCGAAACACGCTAGTGGCAGGTGAAATTGCGCCACGAAGTTGCACAAGAGATGAGGGAAGGCCCCTCGGAGCCGGCCTGCAGGGCAGGCTCCAAACTACCCCAAGCTGCTGCGGTAAAGAGCCGTGGTGGTGAGCGTTGGAGGAAAAGGCACGACATGATCGTGTCAAGTGAGGTTCAGGGAGACGAGCGCATGCGAACCACTGACGAGGTGTCGAAAACAAAAGGGTGACGTCAAAACCGGGGGCCTTTCACTCTCCCAGGAAAAGTCCAGAGGGAACCTGCTTACTGTCTGGATGGCGTCCGGCATGCAGGTGGCGTGAACCTGAGCCAGGCTCTTGTGTGGAACGTGGGAACCTGTCGTCCCGATGCGAAGGGAGAAACCCAAGTGGGGAGCACCCATGAGGGCGAGAGTACCGATGCGGGGCACAGGGACGGACTGACCTGTAGTAGCGTTGAAGTCTCTGTAATGGGGATGGAGCGAAGGGGTTGGGTCATCCGGCCGTATTCTTTGGCCAACCAGTGATGGGAGGAGCCGGAGGATATGGCCAAGCCGCCGTGAGGCGGTAAGGATGGCACGAGCCGTATGACGGGAGACTGTCACGTACGGATCTGTGAGGGCCTGGGGGTGAAATTCCCCCGGGCTACTCGGCGCGCCAATGCCGGTCCACCCGTTGGGCTAACAAAACATAGCTGCGTTACTACCCAGTAGAAACTCCCTTTCATTAAGTCAGCCCTGTAAGAGATCGCCCGCTGGGTTGGAAAATCCCTTTCCCTTCTTTTCAGATGGCACCGGAAGTATCTTGCCGGGGAATCCTATTCCCAAATAAAGACGTCCGCCACGATATAGACCGCGAGGCACAACATCGCAACGAACGGCGTCGCAGCGACGGTCGCCCGCGAAAGAACCAGATCCTTGACGATAGAGGGCCGATTGTTCGCATCCAGGCGGCGGTATTCCCTGATGCGCCGGATCATGGCCGCGAGCGAGCACATGCAGAGTCCCGCCATGACCGCAACCATTGTGGCATAGAGCCGGGGATTGCTTTCCTCGATGCAGCCGCCCGGCGGGCATAAATAGACCTCCCGAAATCTTCGCCAGTGCCGCGCACCCGACGTGAAAGCAGCGGTGCACACGCCGGACACGTGCATGGCGAGTATCAGAAAATAGCTCCTCAGCTCCTTTCTCGTTTCCTCGCATCGGTCGGCTGTCTCGTCACGCTGTATGGGCAAGGCCTCTTCTTTCAGACTCTCCGCCATCAGTTCGCCCTCCATGACGATTTGCTCGCCTGTCCCGCCGATTTGGCAGGAGGTATCCGCACCTCCGTCACCTCCATGTACGTCCCCGATTGCCGGACCACCGACGGGAGTGCCTGGATCTTGAACGCCTCGATCAGTTTGGTGCTTGCATAGAACACCGGGCGCCTGAGCGATTTGGCAAGCTCGCTGTAGGAGCCGTCCGTGAGAAGGAGGGTGGTTTTGGCGTCCTTGCTGTAGGCTGATTCCGTGAACCAGCGTATGTGTTCGGGCCGGTTCCCGTTCAGGACGATGAGGGTCTTGGGGTAGGTTAGGTAGCTGAGCGGGTTGAACGTATAGCCCGCGGGGTAGACGACGTTCCCCTTGTCGTCTTTGATGTCCCTCTCGAGAGTGTAGGTCATATCAACAAGGAACGTGCGGTCTTTCTGCGCGGAGCCGATTGTCTTCATTTCTTTCACGTCTTGTGGCGTGAAGTTCCTGGCCTTCTTTGCGAGGGCGTTTTTGTCGGCCGTTTTCGAGAAGTCGACCGATTTTGCCTTTTCCTGGAGTTCCTTGAGGGCGTCCTTTTCGACGATGTCGTAGACCGCCCCGAAGGTGCCGAGATCCTTGGCGAGGGCCGTTGACGCTATGAGCAGGCAAAAAAATGCAGCGGCGAGGATGCGCTGCATGGTAGGCTTCTTCGCCATCATTCCCACCGCCCGGGCGGAGAAGGAAGACAGGACCACAAGCGCCGGCGTTGCAAGCAAAGAGACAACGGTTTTCATAACAGGCCCTCTATTTTTGGACGCCATTGTAGTAGCTGTTTATCTTATCAGACACGTTTTGCTGGATGGTGGACTGCACCTGCGTCGTGATGTCCCCGAAGTACTCGGACAGGTCCATCTTCGAGAAGTCGAGCATCTGGAACTCCGTCGACGTGAACCCCCGGCAGTCCGCGTTAGCGGGGCCGTCATCGGAAGCGACGCCCCATGGATTCGGGTTGAAGGACTTGAGCTGAGGCCGGCCCTGTTCCTGTATGATGCGGGCAAGCTTCGAGTTGAAACAGCAGAAGGCTTCGGTTTTTTGCACGCACCCGACGAGGGGCCACTTGTCCGAGCAGTATGAGCCCAGGTCGTGGCACATCCCCGCTGCATCCTCCATGGCCGTCTCAAGGTCTTCCTGGCTGCAGCTCCCCGAGAGTAACAGTTCCTCCACCGCATACATGACGGCGGCAATGATCAAGGTCGTGGGGTTGAGAAGCATCGCGGTCATATAGGTCTCCATGCCGCTCATGATGCCTTCCGTGGCGGTCGCCCCGTCTGCGATCGCATTGCCCGCGACCTGGACGCTATTCGCCACTTCCGTGTCGAGATTGAGGCTGTCGAGGTATGCATTCGCATCCGCCAACGAGTAAGTCGACATAGTCCCGTATTGAGTCGAATAGGAGGCGATCTGGCCAAGGTGGTATATCGTCGAAATCGTCTGTCCCCCGCTGTACATGCTCTGAGCGCTTCCCACGTCCTCGCCGAGCGGTGAATCCCCCGCCTGGCAGCAGTTCTTCCAGCCCGACTGCTGGCCCGACAGGTTGCACGTCATCTTCCTCCCGCTAAAGATGTATATGGTACCGAGACAGTTCCCGGCTGCATCCGTCGGGCCGTTGTTCTGAAGCATCGCGGTGCTCACGGTCGTGGTCTGCGCCGTCGAGGGATCGATGCACGTCGCCGTCGAGCACTCGAAACTTCCCGCGTTACTGAGGCAGGGATAGGCAGTGCCATGGGGGCAGACCCACGTGGTATTGTCGATGCACGCCTTGGCGGTGGAGCTATACGTACCCTTGGCACAGGTAACGGCCACGGCGCATATGCCCGCGCTCAGGGTGTAGCCGCTTGGGCAGCTGCCCTGAGCACACGATCCGGTCCGGGTGCATTCATTGCTGGTATCGCACATGTACGACGATCCGTAGGGGCACACCCCTGAGGTGCAGGCGGTCGTCTCGGAGCAGGCAGCATTGCACGAAGCCTGGCTGTCATACGGGGACCCATCGAGGCTGCACGTCCAGGAAGCCGCCTCGCACTGATCGTCCGCGGAGACGTAAGCACCGCCCGTAGGGCAGGTGGGCGCGGTTTCCGCGGGCGTGCACGCAACTGCGTCGAGGGGGCAGAGCGTGCCGGCGTCGCCTATGCAGTTCGCCGTTTCTCCCTAGTCTATCTGTCCGTTCCCGTTGAGGTCCAACCCGCACACGAGGGCGGTGGCATGAGCGTGTCCGGCCAGGAGAAGCCACGACACCAAGAAAGAGCACTACTCTCACTGAAGGCCGATTTCCGTTCCGTCGCTGCATATGATGTCCTGCGCTCCTTTTCTCAGGGTCTGCATGATGACCGCCGCTTCAGTGAAGTCGTCGATGCATTGGCAGTCGGTGACGATCGTTTCGCCTGCACCTACAGGGCATCCCGCCGAGGTACAGGCGTGGTAATAGTAAACGGGCGTCGTTGTGTCAAGAGAGACATCGCTTTTCTTGTCGGCGACGTTCGTCGAGGTGTTGTCGACGCTCATCACCGTCTTGCACGCCTGCTGGCAGCTCTCGATGTTCCCCCGGTACACGTTGCTTGTCGCATAGGAGCTGCTCCCGGTCGTCCACGTCGAACCCGACAAATAGTAATCGTTGTAAGACATCGACGAGGTATCGTCCTGGGCGGACTGCTTTACGGTCGATACGCGCTTTTGTATGGCGGAGAAGTCGTATCCATTGGTCGTGCAGGTGTAGGTCCTCGTCTTCGTCCACCATGGCTCGCAGTCGTTCTCGGAGCAGCTCTTGCTGCAGAAGCCGGGGACGCCCACGCAGGCGGATGCCGCCCGGGATGGGACACTCATTGGGAGAGAAGTTGACGATGCCGCTGCCTGTGCCGAGGCCATGATAGTAAAGGTAGGTGGTGTACAGATCCCAGGCCGAGCCGGCCGTGACGGTCACGTTGCCCCATTCCCCCGCGATGGATCCGCCGCCTGAGGCGGTCACCCCCTTGAAATACACCCACCCCGTGTAGCTGCCAAATTGGGTGGTCACGGCTACAGCCGAATCATAGGGGTTTCCGTAAGGGTCGGTTCCCGGCCCGGCGACGGTTACCCAGTTGTACCTCCAGCAGTTGCCGTCCGCGTTCGTATTTATCGTTCCCCACACTTGAACGCCGGGCATGAACTGGAGCGAGCCTGCCGTCACGGTCGGGTAGCTCTCGGTACATGTCGCGCTGGTCCACGAATCCGCATCGCAGAGCATATCTCCGTATCCATCGTCGTAACAGGGATAATCCCCCAGAGGGCACGTGTATGTCGGCGTGGTGCTTTGTCCCATGAAATAGAGCGCGTTGCCCGAACCCACCAGATAGGGACAGCCGCTCCACGAGCCTCCGTACCCCACGATGGGGTTCATGATCGCGCAGCTCGCGACCGTGCTTCCGTTCGTGCACGTAGGGTCCGTCCCGGTGCAGAGATACCCTATCCCTAAGGGGCAGGAGTAATCACAGCTCGCGGACACGGTGGCCGAGAGCGGCTGGCAGGACGAAAGGGGCTCAAGGCCCGTGGCCATATAGTTACTGACCGTCGTCACTCCATCGATGTTCTCGCTTCGGAGCTGGCAGTTGGAATTGTTCTCCATGACGGAGCACCCGTTGGTGATCCCGGACTCCATGAAGCACTGGTAGTTCGTGTCCCAGGTTATCGTGTCGCCCCTCGCGATGGTGCACGTCGCGGTCTGATAATTGCCCGCCGCGTCCGACGTTTTGAGCGTGCTGTAGACGCTCGTCGGGACCACGGCCTGCTCGGCTGCCTGGGCCGCGGCGTCGGAGGACATGGTGCCGGGAGTGTAATAGTACTGTTCAGCATTCTCCGGCGCGGAGGACGAAGCGACGCATCCCCCGGAGTTCTGTCCGTAGTAGGTCGCGTCCATGCCGTCGATCACGACGTTGCTGATGGCATACCGGGCGTCGTATGTCTGTATCGCCCCCGCAACCCCTCCCCCGATGACGTTCATGATGGTCGGGGTGTTGCCGAAGACGAGATTCGTTCCGCAGGAGTTGTTGACGCAGAAGCAGCCGCCCAGAGCCGTGAAAGGGACCACTGCAAGAGAGACCTGTCCCGACGCGTTGCTCGTCCACTGGTAAGTCTGGCAGTTGGTCCACGTCCCCGGATCGCAGGCGATGACCCCGTTCGCACAGAGTCCCGATACGGGGAAAGGCACTTCATAGGTATAGTCGAGGGTGCCGTCGAAATTGGTGTCCTGGCTCACGATGAAGGTGGTGATGTCTCCCGTCGCTCCGGGTTGGATGAGGACCTCCATGAACCGCTGCGAGTTCGGGCATTGAAGCTGTCCGGAGAACGAGGTGCTCCCGTCTACCGTCGTCATGGGGGTGTTGCTTGAGGTAAGCGGATTCGAGACGTTGTTCGTGATCCCGGCCTTTGTCCCGTACGCACCGAGGATGCTGTTTCCCTGGGCTACTCCGAGATCGCTCGCGCTCTGGGAAAGACCTTCACGGGGAGCGGCGAGGAACGCAACACACATGCACAGGAGGAGGTACGGCCTGAACCGTGAACCGGTGCCCATAGGACCTCCTATCGTTTTCCCTGGTCGAGGATCATTTCGATCGCTTCCCGGTAACCCACCCCTTTTTTCTCCATCACCGTCTCGATGCGCTGGTTGTCCTCGGGAGAAGAGGAATAGAGGTACCGGGAGAAGTCGTCCACGACCAGGCGGGCGACGCCCGTCCCGAAGGGCGTGTCCAAGAATATCTCGGAGTACTTGGGACTGTTCCGCCTCACCGATTTCAGGAGGGCCGCTTCGAACTCGCCGTATTCGAGGACCCCGTCCCTCACCACCTTCTCTATGTCGTCCGCCTGAAGGAAGAACTTGAACGCCGAGTTTGCCTCGATCACCTTCCCTACCCTGCCGAAGAGGGACAGATCGGTCGCCGACTGGGTGATGACGTTGAAGCTCCCCGAGTGCTTACGGGCCTTCCGGTACCCGTCCTCGATGACCTTACCCAGGATCAGGTTGTCGCGGATGAGCTGCCACCCCTCGTCAAAGACGACGAGCTTCTTCTCGTCCCGCCGCGACCGGTAGAAATCGCTCGTCACCGCGTTGATCACCTGGAGCACCGCGACATTGAAGAGCTGCTTTTGCTGTTCGAGGTGGCCCAATTCCAAAACCACGAAATCGTCGTCGTGGATGGTGAACCCGGAGGGGCCGTTAAAGTAGGGCCCGTACCTGCCGTCCCGGGAGAACTCCGCCATGGCGAAGGCGAGCCGGTGGGCGGTCACCTCGAGCTCGTTCGTAAACGCCGCGTTGGCGGACGAGGCTCCTATCTTCGCGGGATAGGTCCGGAGGAACTCGTAGACGTGGTGAAACTCCGCGCTCTGGCCGTAGGTCCTGTGCGCCCACGTGACCGCGTCCATGAGAAGACGCATCTCGATCTCCGAGGGTTGTGGTTTCTCGGAGGTGGAATAGCACATCTGGGCGGCGACCTGGGCGATCGTCGGAAGGTCGAACTGGGGATCGACGATATGGGTGAAGGGGTTGATGGACATGCCGTCCCTGAAGTCGAGGTAGCGGGCGCCGCAGAGCCGGGTCATCTTCTTGTAGGAATCCCCGATATCGACGATCCGTATCTTCGCCCCCGCGGTGTAATAATTGTAGGTGAGGCAGTTGACGAAAAAGGACTTGCCCGAGCCCGTCGAGGCCGCGACGAAGGCGTTGTGGTTGTTCGCGCGCGAGTCGAACAGATCGAGCGTGCAGAGTTGCCCCTTCCTTCCGGCAAGGAGGAGATAGGGCGCTCCCCCTCCGGCGAAATCCGCCTGCACGGGGAGTAACGCTGAGACCGTGTCCGTCGGGGCGATAAAGCTCCGCTCCATGTTGTCGACGTTCTTGCCGACGTTGTAGAGGCCCGAGAGGTAGGCAGGAGATGAAGAGTATGGGAAGAATGCCCCGGTCCTCCTGCATCCGGTAGCCCGAGTCCTCCCAAAGCCGCTTTGCCCGGACCAGCGACTCGCTCACCGCATCGCTGTGCGCTCCGTAGACCCACAGGATGGGCATGATCTTCACGAACCTTCTTCCCGACTCGAGCTCGCCCGCCGCCCACATGTGCTCCTCCTTGCGCATCTCGTGCTGGCGGGCGAAGGAGCCGACCCCTTTCTGCTGGAGCATGGCGTTGCATTTGGTGTGGAGCCATGCGCGCAGATCGGAGTAGACGATGTTGAGGGTATAAATGAAGGGGGTCCGGTACTGGTTGACGTCCTGCTGAGGCCCCCATATCCCCCCGAATATCTCGTTCGTCATGACTGCGTTCACCTCCGGCGGCACCTCCTTGGGGGTCGTGCACCGGAAGCACCTGCCCCCTATCCACATCTCCTTCATGGACTTGGTGATTTGCGTCTCCGCGAAGATGATCTGCTCGGCGATCGGCCGGGAGTCGTCGTAACGGCAGGGATCCCCGCCGTAGTCCTCTCCGTTGAAGAGCCGCCGCATCCACCTGATGAGACCGTCTGCCGCCAGGGGGGAAGGAAAGAGGTTCGCGCCGCTTAGGATCTCGAAGATCGTGTTTCTCGTGTCATTGAGATCGACATCGCTTCCTCCCGAGGGGAACTTCGCGGACACGATCAGACGAAAGTCGCGCACGGGGATGTTGTTGAGCTTATCGAGCCCTTCGCGTCCGCTTTCGAGGAACTCGGTGAACCGCTCCGCGGAGGCCCGGGCGAGGTCGGATGCGCGGGTCTTCAGGGTCTTGTAGGAGGAGAGGTAGGGCTCGATGGAAGGGTCCGCGATAAGGGTGAACTGGATGATCGATCCGGAAGGGACGCTGAGCCGTATGATGCCTTCCAAGGTCTCCATGGTCTGCGCTCCCGCGAAGGCGAGTGGCGAGCACTCGAAGATGAACCCCGCGGAGTCGTCCGCGCACCCGTAGACCTTGGTCTCGGGGTCATAGGTGATCCAGGGGAGATAGTGGGAGAAGCGCTTCCGGTACGTCTCGTCCCGAAGGTCGGAGAACGTGAGCCCCTCGACGCCGAGCACCCTTTTGAGAAGACTGTTGCCGAGGGGCATCTTAGCGTCCCTCCATGGCGGGATTGCCGTCGAGCACCCAGCGGAAGTCGTCGACGACGAAGTAGGCGTAGCGGTACATGTAGAGGTCCTTGCCGTTCTTGTAGGGTAAAAGAAGGACGCGCATCACCTTCGGCGGGGCGATGAGGGGCGTTGCCGGCTCTTCCAGAAGACCGGTGAGCTTCTTGTAGACGCTCTCCTGATAGGCCGTCTCATTGGCGGACGGGACCGCAACGAGCGGGCACGGGCCTCCGGGCGGGCACGCGGCAACGGTTTTACCGTTATCCATAGGCGGCGGCGCCTGGCGGGACTCGTTGTAGGCCCCGGTCATGCTCACGCATCTGCCCGATTCCTTATAGGGGCAGTTGAAGTTGGACTTGTAGGGGTTGACCGCATCCCCCACTGTGGAGCACGCGGATAGAATTGCCATCGTCACGAGCGCGAGAAACAGCTTGTACATTGTGGGTCTCCTTATCTTAGAACACCGGGGAGCAGGCCTCCGCTCCCATGCAGACGTTGTTCTTCTCTTTGATCTCAAGGTCCACTCCCTCGCTGATCACGACCGTCACGGGCCTCATGGCCCCCACTTCGACCGCGGGAACGGCCTGCTTCCCCAGATCGAGGAGGAACTTTTCAAGGTCGTGGCCTGCCTGGGCGATGCCTTTGCCCGCCCCCGCCTTGGCTGCCTCGTCGGTGTTGAAGGACTGGGTCGTGCCGAGAGGGCTTACCGACGTGACGGTGGTCGACGCGGCGACGGCATCGCCAAAGCCCGCGACGAACCCCGCAAATAAGCTTCTCGCGACGGCCGCGCCCATCTTCGACACGACCGTTCCCCGAAGTCCCACGAAGCCGTCCTGGTCGACCACGTAGCCCTTCACCTTCTGGTCGATGACGGATTCGCCATTCTTGGCGAGGCAGGACAAAGTGTCGAGGCGGATATGGGCACGCTCGTCAAACAGCGACCCGTGGGCCTCGACGATGACGAAGCACCCTTTCAGGTCCGCCTTCACGGAGTTGGGGAGGATCGCGAGGTTCTTGATCCGTATAAGCCCGGGAAGGGGCTCGCCCTTCCCTCCTTCATTTGCCGGCGCGTACATACCCGACAGCAGCGTCGCCTCCATGAAAGAGGGGGGAAGATAAATCTTCATTGGGTCTTTTTTTTTACCCTCGCTTTTGGCATCGCTCTGGGAGACGAGCTTGATGCCTCCGTATATCTCGGGTTTGGGGGGTGTAATCGGTGTCCCCGGCAGACTGATGCGGGGCGACGGCGGCACGCCGGGAGGCAGCGGCGCCGTGAGGGACCCCGTGGCTCCGGCGGGAGGCAGCGCAGGTGACGTCGCGGGAGCGCCGGGTAAGGGGAGATGCCCCTTGTCCTTCGCCGGGGGAACACCCGGCGCAGCCTTGCCCGGAGAGAGATCGGGGACAGGCCCCGGCGCTTTCGCGTCCTGGATGGCCTTGAGTTGCTTTTGAACGTCCTCGAGCTGCGTCTTCATGTCGGCGAGGCCCTTGGTGGACTCGTTGTAGAGGGACTTTTCGAGGACGTTCTTATCCCCCGCGCCGAGGTTGATCTCCTTCTTGGCCGAAGGGGCCGGAGGCGGCGCGGCGCCCCGGGTGTTCTTGTAGAGGCCGTAAGAAATCCCCACGAGCACGAGAAGGACGCCCGCGATGATGCTCTTCTTTCTCTGCTCGGGTTTCAGGGTAGCCCATATCTTGGTCAGTTTCTCTTTCACGATTGTCCTCCCTCTGTCCGTTCCACCACAAAGACCCTTGATGCCTCTCCCTTCCTCAAGGTCATGAACTCCGCGCAGACGGCTACGGGGTACGTGGAGATGCCGGTGCGCAGGAAATCGCTCTCCTTGAAGGAGACACTCTCTAAAGCGCCCGGGGGAATGCGGACCTCGAACTCCTTCACCCGGAGGCCCTCGCCCTCGATCGCATAGGTGGCGCGAAGGGTTACCTCAAGGTCTTTAAAGACCTCCATCCTTTTGTTCGCGACCGCCTTGACGATGCTGTCGGGGAGATCGCCGGTATAGACCCTTTTCACGATGGCGAGGACCTTCTTCTCGAAGGGGAGCTCTCCGAAGAGCTCCATGTTCTTCATGACGATCTGTGCAGGACCATTCACGAGCTCGACCAATTGGGCGGGAATGCGGGCGGGTGCCGCAATCATCGTGTAGACCGCGTCCCCGCATACGAAGTAGATCTCGGAGGGAGTGGCGGAATAGAGGTCTCTTCCGTCCTTCTTCACCACGAGGAACTTCACGTAGGCGTTCTTGCCCGAGAGGTTGACCGTGAGTCCCTTCTCCTCGGAGTAGATGACGTCCTTGATGTCGACGGGGCAAATCACCCGGTTGATGTCGGAGTTGGAGAGGCGCACCGGGGTCGTCGTGTCGGGGGAGACCTTCTGGGGCACGACCATGAGATCGGGCAGGGCCTCCTGTTCGCTGAAGCCCGTCGCCAGAGTGGGAGAAGAGGTTGCCGCCTTCGCTCCCTGCGAGGAAGGAGTCTGGGGACCCGGTGGTGCGGTCATGGGAGTTTTGGGGGGGCTCGATGGCAGGGCGGCTTTGCGCCAGTTGGACTGTACGACGGATGGAGGCGTTTTTGTCTCGGCCGCGGGCGCTTGAGGATCGCACCCCTTCGGGCCGCACGTGTCGGCGAGGGCCAATGATGCGCAGATGATTATGGCGAGAAGACCGGCACAGAGTGCGTGCTTCATTTGGTGTCTCCTTTCGTGGTTGCGGGAAGATCGACCTGGGCGATGCGGAGGATGCTGAGACGGCCGTTGTTATTGGAATAGCCGATGGCATAGGACTCAAGCGCGTCGGATGTCTTCTGCTCCCCCACGTATTCTTTGCGGGTGCCCCGCACGACGATCTCCCTCCTCCCTTCGTTCCACGAGATGGTATCGGGCGTCCACACGCTCGTCACCCTCGCGGTCTCGATGGTGCTCGCAAGGGTATAGAGGCGGGTTTTGTTCTCCGCATACACGGAAGGGTCGAACAGCGCGAGGAGCTCGTCGAAGTTGCCCCGGGCTGAGGCGGGGGTGTAGTTACGGGCAAGGCCCATGATGTACCGCGACATCACCCGGAGATAGGAGTCGGAGAAGTTCACGCCCGAGAGCTCGATCCGGTCTGTCACGACCGGCGGAAGAATCACGGTGCGGACGCGCTTCGACATGCTGTAGCTCACGAAGGCGTTCACGATGAGTCCCACGAAGAGCGCGGCGACCATAATCCTGAGCGTCGCGTTGTTCCCCGCGAGCTTCTTCTGTTCTGAGACGAATTTAGCAGGGTCCATCAGTCGATAAACTCCTTTTCGTGGAATGTGGGATACCCCTTGAACCGCCCTACCCCCGCCATGTACCCGAGGTGCTTGAAGAACCCCCGGGGATACTTCTTCTTGGTCCTGCTGTAGAGGATGGGCAGCGTGAAGGGAAGAAGGAGCGCCCAGCCCCATAACACGAGGGCGAGTATCACGGACACGAGCGCGATGCACTGCTCGTCCGGCTCGTAGGAAAGGATCATGAAAGGCTGGGTGAGATACTGGGGAAACCTTTTACCGGTCATTGTCTTAAAAAGGGGGAAAGACCCGAAAAGGAAGGGTCTTTCCCCTGCCCTCCTTATCCGTTTCTAGAAAGTGGCTCCGAGGCTCGCGACGATGGAGTCGGCCTTGATGAGGATCGCGGCGCATACGATGCCGACGATGCCGGGAACGACCTTCTGCATGAGAAAGAGACCGATGGATAGCGCGAAGATGAGGATCGCGGCGACAAAGCCAAAGGCGCCCTTGAGCATGTCGTTGACCACAATGTCATAGGCGTCGTAGAACAGGGTGCCCGTCGCGGGCGCGGTGATGGCGTGTGCCCCGCCCGCCATGAGGAAGGTGAGCACCATGAGCACGAACGCGGTGAAACCTCTCTGGGTCCATTTGGACGTCGCGAATGCCGATCCCTGTATCTCGTGCATCAACGCGACCATTGCCTTTATCCTGGTAGTAATTCTTTTCATCATGTCCTCTCCTGGTTTTTTGTTATTTGGTGTGCTGCGTGACCTTCCGGCCCAAGATGCCCTCGATGGCGGGGATGTTCGCCCCTGCCACATACTGGCCGTTGATCCAGAAGGCGGGGGTCCCTCTGACCCCCAGTGTGGTACCTAAATCCTTGTGCTCCCGAAGGAGCGCCTCCGCCTTTGCATCGGAACAGGCGGGTAGTGCCTTACCGTCCAGTTGACCGTTCATCACCTCCTCCAGGGCTTTGCCCTTATCGGCCGCGCACAGCACGTAAAGCGCGTGTGCCTCGGCATCCTTGTGCAGGGGTAGCGGAAAAAGAAAGACGTACCGCGTCACGTCGTCTCTCCCTTTGAGGAACGCGGATGCCTTCCTGCAGTAAGGACAATCCGGATCCGTAAACTCGATGACCTTGTTTTTCCCGTTGCCGATCCTCACCGCCTTGTCGAGCGGTATATCCTTGAGCTTTGCCGAGGCGATCTCGGTTTTCTTGCCGGCGGTGATGTTTGTGCCGTCCTTTGTCCAGATCTCCCCGAACACGAGCAGCTCTTTGTCCGGATAGTAGTAGACGATGTTGACGCCGGCCTCTATCTCGTAAAGGCCACGGATGGCGGTCTCGTTGATGGAGGTGGCTTGGAGGTGGGGAAAGTCTTTCTTCAGCGCCTCCCTGACGGAGTCCGTGGATGGCGTCTCGCCTGCAGCAGAGCACCCGGTCGCGATGACGAGCGCAAAGACGGCAAAGGCGATGAGAGTATGGAGCGTTCTTTTCATGAGGATTCTCCTGTGAGCGTGATATGGACCCGTCTGTTGAGAGAGCGGAGCCTGCGGTCGTGGGTGATATAGCAGCACGTGCCCGATCCGATGACGGTCGTGGGCATTATCCCCCTCGCCTCGAGAAAGGAGGCGACCGTGTGCGCTCGCATGCGCGCGAGGCGCTCGTTCAGCGCGGCCGATCCCAGATCGCAGGTGTACCCGTGGACCTCGATCCGCGCTTTCGTGCCGGCCTCCATCGTGCCTGCGAAGGCGGAAAGCTTATCTTTCTCTCCCGCCGTAAGCGTCGCGCTATTGATCTCGAACTGGACGGTGATCTCCGCCTTCTTCGGTGGTACGGTACGGGGCTGCGAGTGCACGGGCGGCGTTTCCGGGGGTGTCATCACCGGGGCCGCGGGTTCCTCCCGGGTTACCCTCACCGAAAGGGGCGGGTTCCTCACCGCGGAGGCGAGAGGAGGTATCGAAGGTGCGCCCTGTATGACGAAGGTATCGCGCTTCTCCACACGCGTCCCGTCGATCTTGAAGGTATAGGTCGCCTGCCTGATGTCGTGGGCGTGTGCAACCTGGACAAATACAAGGGCCGGAATCAAGAATAAAACGAGACGGTTCAATCGGCCCCCCGTGATATGTAGGAGGGATAGGCCTTCGGAGGGGTGAACCTCGTGTTCGTCTTTCTCGTCATGTGCTTCGTCATGTCGTGAAACTCGTGGATGAGGCCCTTGACCGCGTTGAAGGCCTCGTTCACGAGCGCGCTGTCCTGCATGGGCGCCTTCGTCCTGAATTCGAGAAAGGAGGCATCGAGGACCTTGATCATCCGCGCGAGGCTCGCCCCCTCCGGCGTGCTCGGCACAAAGGCGTAGGTGTTCCGCTGGTTCGCGAGGATCTCGTTTTCCTTCACTGAATCGACATCGAGGACGACCGCGAATCTGCTTCTGGGGCTCAGGTCGTTCGAGAGCTTTTTCGCCTTCTCGATCCAGGCACTGATGCTCGTCCCCGAGTGCGCGACGTCCTCGATGGAGATCGAGTACCCGCCCGCGCGGATGCGCATGGTGTTCATCGACTTGTCGAGGGGCACGAGCATCTGTGCGAGCAGATGGGTATCGAGGACCCGGGCCGCGATGACGATGCAATCGGGGTTCTCGAGGCGCTTTCGCTTATTTTCGAGGTACGCGTCGAGCTTCCGCTGTCGGAGCAGTTCTTCTTCCCGGGTCTGGCCGGATGCGCCTTCCTGCGAGATTGTCCATATTTCCTCCTTACGGTTCGCCCTTGATCACGATCGTGATATCGAGCAGTTTCGCCGCCGTGGCGACGTTTGCGCATCGTGTCCCGAGAAACTTCTTGATATGCGCGGGGTCCACCGTGACACGCGCCGTTCGGGAACTCTCTGCGTATATTACTTTGCGGATCTTGTCCTTCGGCGCGGGGACGAGTGCCTCTTTGATGTACTCGTGGATGTCCGGCACGTAGCGGACTATCGTGATCGTCTCGTTGACATAGGCGTCAGCCCCCTCGAGATAGGGCAGGCACTGCGGAATGAACTGCTCGTCAGCCATGCCGAGGTTCTCGATGGCGATCTTCACGAACCCCGCCTCCCTGACGCGGGCCACCCGCTTGATCATGATCTTGCCCGCGTTGACGAGAGGCTCGAAGACGACTTCCGCGACGCGACGGTAGTAGTGCGACGATGTCTGGGAAAGGATGATGCGCCGTCCGTCGAATACCGCGACGGCACGCGATGATGTCGGCGCCGACGCAGTAGGGCTCTTTCGCATACTCATGGGGGAGGAAGGCATAGATCTCGCTTCCGGTGAGAAAGACCAGGTAGGACCGGTAGTCGGGGCGGGTCTGGGCGACCACGCCCGAGACGATGTGGCCGACCTTGAGTAGCGATACCATCCTCACTCCGCTAAAAAGAAGAAACTCGTCCTGCTCCTCGTGTATTACTTGGAGCGCGTCTGAGGGTCGCCGATACGGTACCCTTTATAGGGGACTCGTCATCCTTTTGAGCGGGAAGTAATATCCCGAAAAAGGAAGGTAGACAGTGAGTCTCGATAGATTGATCGCGATCAACGAGAAAGGAAAACGGCAGCACCGGGCGCCCGTGAAATTCGGGCAGACGGTCATCGGCAGGGGCGTCGATCTGGCCGACCGGTCGAAGGACGTGACCATCACGATTCCCGACAGGGAGAGAAGCGGCCACCTGGGACTCTTCGGGACCACCCGCATCGGGAAGACGAGGCTCATCGAGAACATCGTCGAGCAGGACATCAGAAAAGGGTACAACGTGGTCGTCGTCGACCCGAAGGGGGACATCGACCTTTTCTCGAAGCTCATCCAGGTGTCCGCGGAAGTAGGGAGGCTCGATGAGGTGATGATGCTCACGCCGATCTATCCGGATTATTCGATCAAGCTCGATCCCCTCGCCCATTATTATCTCGAGGACGAGCTCGTCGACCACGTGATCTCAGGCATCAAGTCGAAGGAGGACTACTACATCGCCATCGCCTCGGAAGTGACCCAGGCGGTCGTCGCGGGCCTTGCCCTCCAGGCGAAGTACCATAACAGGGACCTCGACCTCAACTTCGCGAAGATCAAGGAGCACTCGACGTACTCCGACCTCACGGACTTCAAGGCCCAGCTCATGCTTCTCAAAGACAGCATGCCGGAAGTGAGCGAGATCATCAGCGAACATCGACCAGATCCTGAAGAGCACTCCCGATTTCTTCTCCAAGGTCGCAAGCTCCCTGCGCACCATGCTCTCGGCTCTTTCCTCGGGGAACACGGGGAAGATCATCGGGCGGGCCCGGAAGAACGAGTTCGTCGACCGCTTCGAACAGGGCCAGGGGGTGATCCTCTTCTGCAACACCGGATCGCTACTCGCACGGAGAACCGCCCATATCATCGGCAAGGTGATCATCTCCATGATCCAGAGCATGGTGGGGCGCTTCTTCGTCGCGGGCAAGACCCTCGATCCCCCTCTCTGCATCCATATCGACGAGGCGCACAACGTCTCCTACGACGGCATCCAGGAGCTGTTCTCCAAAGGAGGCGGGGCCAACGCATGGGTCCACTATTATACCCAGTCGATTGCGCTCCTCGAAAAGGAAATAGGCAGTCCTGAGGCGGCCCACGCGGTCATCGACTGCATGAACCATCTCATCTTCATGAAGCTCAACCATCCCGACACGGCCATGCACGTCGAGGACAGCTCGCCGGACAAGACGAAGTTCCAGTACATCATCACCCCCGATGACACGGTGGGCCGTGTGACGCTCCGGGAAGTGGACGAGAAGCTCATCACTGCCGCCCGGGTCCTCGACCTTCCCCCGCGGTTCTTCTATATGCGGTCACAGAGTCACTGGTACAAAGGACGGACCAACGACACATCTGCCGCCTACGTCAAGGTGAGCTTCCCGGAGGTGACGGGACGCGACGTCATCCAATCCTTGGAAACCATCTGATATTTCGTTGTTCCTACAGGAAAATTGCGTAGAATGCGATGGGAAACACTTTTTTGTGGGGGGATGGGGATTGATACGGCCAGGGACACAAAAATAGGCTTTTTCGGGCCGGTCTTTACCCGGGCGAAAATGATTGCATGCAATTGTGTGCAGGGGATCCGAAAAAGGAGCATTTCGGCATCGTCAAGTGACCCTGATCACCCATTTCATCGATCCGGTGGTGGATGTGACGACGTCACGGTCAACGAGGCGATTCACACTTCCACCTGCAAGGTGAGAGGCGGCATGGGTGCCAGAAAATGAGGAATGCCATCCGAAAGAAAGGCTGGAGACAGAACGTCACGAATGAAAAAAATGCTCCTCCCTCCCGCCCGGATGACCGTCCTCGGTCAGAAGCTGATTCGCCCTTGACTGTCTTGAGCGACCGGGTTGAGCCAATCTCACTGTCGGAAGCGTTCCTCAATGACGGCCTGGATTCTCTTTGCATTGAAGCCGCCGAGCTCGTCGGTCTCAACCAAACGATCCGCAAGCCCATTTCGGATGTACCATTCGCGACGCCGCTCGACGGTCGCTTCATACGCCGGGTCGCCTATTTTCCCCCAGTGCTCCCAGTACAGTTCCGTTGGTCCTTCCGGTGTCTCAATGGGGATCGTGAAATCCGGTCGACGGATCGTGCCATCATCGGCGATCAGAAGTCTCTCGTAGTAGTACGGCACCTTGGCCTTCTCGAGCAGTGTGGCGATCAGCGCCTCGGATTTCGATGCGACGAGTTCGTCTCGCAGTGTCCGGATAATCCTTTTTCCGGGGCGCCAGTCATCAATGTTAGCTATTGCGCGTTGTGCGGTATATAGGCATGTGTGGCGCCGAAGGAAACAAGATGCGCCTCGCCACAACCCGATCCGGACCGCATCCAGATCACCGGGCTGCCCCTGTATAAGCAGGTACATTCGCCGCGTGAAGCGCGTCAGTGCGGTATAGAGCAGTTCCCGTGTTACCAATCGGACACGCTCTTCTTTCGGCACGACCACAATCACGCCGCCGAAATCCGAACCCTGGGCTTTGTGGACGGACATCGCATACCCGAGGTCCAACGCTTCGCCGGCCCATTTGCCATCGACTGAGATAGTCACCTGCGGATCGGTCTCAAAGCGCGCCCAGCCGAACTTCTCCTTGCCTTTTTTTCCGACCTTCATCATGCGGCCTAATTCCCCGTTGGCCAGGTAGATGTCGACGTTCTTCCCGCCGTCCCACGCAATTCTTGTCTTGGCCTTGATTCGTTTGTTTTTCACCTGCAGGACCTTATCCGCTCCGATGAACTGCCGCCCTCCAGGCCGGCCGAGCTTCGCGGTGTACCAGTTGCTGAACAGCTTCCCTCGTAGCAGACTCCTGCAAAAGGCAGTTCAGAGAGTCGGAGCCAAAATAGCCACCCCGATAGGGAGACAGCACCTCAAATGCGTCGAGCCGCCAATCTGCGACTTCGCCTCCAAGGCCATGCAGGGCGTCGTAGGCCTCCCATGGCCGCTCGGGGTCGAAACGTTGCTCGGTCCCGGTCAACTTAAGCAACTCATCCAGAGCATCCTCCATGAGTTGGGTCACGCACTCGGGCAGATCCGTTTCGTCTTTGAAGAACCTCACCTCCAGATCGAGTCCGACGCGTCCGCCGGCCGCCATTTCTTGGAAGAGTTCGTCCGCCGTTGCACGATCTCCCTTCGCAGTGAACTGCTCGGCCAGCCTTAACGCGGAACTGTTTTCCTGGATCTGTCGGCAATTCACTGTCAATGCGCATGGCCGGTAAGCAGACTGTGTCCGAAGCGGCAAGGTAATCCACGATATTCTTGAAAGGCGCGCCCGAGCCGATCGGAGGCAACTGCTGCGGATCTCCAGCTAGAATGAGGCGCTTGAGCTTTTGGCTAGCCCAGTCTATCGACCGGATAATGGCGGATAGTATCGGTGTCTCCAGCATCGAGCATTCGTCGACTATCACCGTACTCACGTCAGATTCGACCGGTTCGCCCTCTCGAAAGACCCGGAACGTGTCGCCATCCATCCATAAATGGCGAACTAGATAGCCGGCAATCGTCAACGGCTCCATGTCAACGCCTGCGAGGTCGTTGATCTTCCGCCTCATCCGCACGACCGCCTTGCCAGTGGGGGCCAGGAGAAGGAAATTCTCAGTGGGGTTGGTTTCGCGCAGTCCCTTGATTAAAGCCGCTATCACCGTTGTCTTCCCGGTCCCTGCGCTCCCCGTGAGTACCGAGAACGATTGTGTGCTCAGCCGTTCCAGGACCTCCCGCTGAGTCCCGACCGCTTCACGCAAAATCTCAGGTGGCAGACCCGTCCCCATCGGCAGGTGCTCTGCCCAATCCTTCACAGCCACAACATTTGGTTTCCGGCCTTGCAATTTCTTGATCCGTAGCCGGATTATATCTTCATCGTCTGCCGTTACTTTCAGCATCCAGCCCTTGAAGTCACCCCCGTCCACAAGGGCAAGAGTCTCCTCGTAGAACGGCAGATCGCGCCCCAGAATCGCTGCACCCATGGACTCCGGCATTCCAGGCAGCCGTTTCCGTGAAATCGCCGATAGCAGGTCATCCTGCGGCAGGAAGGAATGACCGTCTGCCAGTGCAGTGCGAAGAATAGACATCGCAACCGCCCGAATGCGACGTTTGTCATCCATGTCGAATTGGTCGAGACCGGGGACTTTCAGTCCGCCTGTCGCGCTGGACAGATATACGCCCTGGTCAATCCGATGGAATGGGATTCGCTCGTCGCGATCCCCAGGATCATATTCCTCGACGATCAGGAACGGATTATCCGCAATTGCCTGCGCCGTGGATACGATACCGGAGGCCAGCCGGTCCTCATCGCCTGCAAGCCCATTCCCGGCAATCAGGCGAACCTGGTCGGGCGCAAGCTCAAACAGGCAAAGTCGATCAAGAAGCAAGTCGCGCACCGCCTCAGGAAGCACACGCAACATATTCCTGACGGTTTCGTAGCTCTTCCTAGCCTGCGGCGTCTCGGCCTTCGTCGAGTCCGCTATGCGCTCCAGGACATGAGACCGGACGTCTTTCACGCCTTTCGCGATGATATGCTGGTCCACGTACAGAATCGCGTTCTTGAAGCTCAGTGCTTCCAGAACGGCACCCATGCCTGGAAATGTGCCACGGTCCCTAAGCACACGATCGAGGGCTGTGTTGATCCATCCCATCTGGCGCTCCCAGTCCCAGGCTACCACCCCTGCGTTTATCCCACATTCCAACGCCGCCAGTAGCTCGCGCAGAAGCATCGCCGCCTCATCGTCGGTAAAAGCCCGGCAAACGTACTTGAAGTGCTGCGACATCTCATCAGGAATCTCGGCCAGCACGTCCGTGACATCGAGCCCTGCTTTCAGGTAGAGATCATACGGAATACGTGCGCCGCGGCCGTCGCCGTAACCGTTCATGATGAACCGATTCCAGACCATCCGTCCATAAATCCGTTCCACGTCGGGATCCATTTCCTGCCAGGCAAGCTGTTCCGATATTTCGTCAATGTCAGCTGCGCCAACCAGGACGTACTTCCGACGCTCCGAATTGAGGGGATTATCGTAATTCAGGTAATAGAAGGCGATCGATTTGCCGGACTTCGGTCTCTCGAAGATCTCCTTTATGTTGTCGACGGCCTCCTCGGGGTCGTACCGCTCGAGGAACTCGTCCGGCGTGTCGTCCGGTGCATCCTCGGCCCGACGGAATACTTGGTCATAAGGCCACGTACCCGAGCAGCAGCAGGGGATTTTCTCGGGGATCGGTGTGATGCGCACTTTCTTCGTATTCAGGAATTCCTTCGGTTCTTGCAAGAAGTCGAGCGGCTTCCTTCCGCCGAAAGTCTGAATCGTACGCAGGCAGGGCGGGCGATACCTATCCTCCTCGAGCGACTCCACCGCCCGGCAAGCGATCGCAGCTTCCTCGGCATCGACCTTCTTTTCGCGGATGCCGTGCGCCTTGAGGCCATACTCTCCGGAACAGTACACATTGGCAACCGGGTTGTCACAAACGTGCCCGTCCCAGCCACGGTCGTGCCACGGTAACCTTATAGAGAGATGCGTTCCCATAGCCTGCTCCTTCTGCTCATCAGTATCTGACCACAGTGTTCACGGATACACACGTGGTTATCGATCTGCCCATATCCATCTCTCTATGCTTCAAAGTTAGCCACTCTTTTTTGAAGTTCCGTTATTTCAGCATCTCTGTCCATTTTTGCTAACGCACATAAACCGGCCAACGCCTGCAACAAAATGCTCATTGCCACGCAAAGATTCTTGTTGATTGAATCTATCTTGGGACCGAGCCTAATCGACTTGATCCGTTCTCCTTCTGCTATGTTCAAAAAGGCCTCTATAGAAAAAGGCGACGTATGCACGTCGTCAGAAAGAATCCTGTATCCGGACTGATACATGGCATTAAGTCCAGCCCTTCTATCCAACTGTTCAGAACTGAACATGCTATCTTCTGCGGCTTTCTGCTTATCCTTCCTTTGACCGTGCTCAATGCCGAGTTCTCTTTCCAGCTCATTCTTCCTATCCCTAAGTTTCCTGATCGCCTCCTTACTAAACTTCAAATCCTTCGCATTACTTATGGCAGCGTTAACTCGTTTTAATTGAAGTACCCTTTCATGCTCCACATACTTTTCCGCGAACTCCCTATCTTCAATAATCGATCCAAAAACAAAAATGGCGTCAAACAAAGCCCTGAGGATAATCTTAGAATCAGATTCTAAGCCATATTGGGATAGAATAACCGCCGCTTGAAAGCTATGGAACATCTTGGCAAATAGAGTACCTATTAAGCATTCGTGCAGATCATCAGAGTCGAGTCTGACATCCGTTATTGTCTTCTGGGTGTATTCATTCACCTCATCGACTAACTGAAAAAGTCCAGGATGCAGTTTTCGAATGTTTTGAATGTTATCTGTGGCCTGCTGGCCCAAGAAACCATGTTTTTGAAAGGGCATTTTAGTTACCTTTGGCGGAATATGGATTCAATCGTTGTTCTTGACTTAAGATCATCCTCGCGCCTTCCATGGCCCAGTTCGACAACGCAGTGCGAAAGCGGATAATGTCGAATTGAGCGAGAACTCTATTCCCAGGCCAGGTGTGCGATCCGCCCCAATAAGTAAGTCATGTAGTCAGCATCAACCTCGGCATTTGCTACAACGCCAACGCCTCAACGGCTTCTTCGCTGAACCACAAATGCACGGTCTGCATGGCTCTATCCGACAGCTTCTGGGTGAACAGGACTGCCAAACGTCTTTTTGGCCTCGAGCAGGAAACATAAAAGAGGTTGCGGTTCCGTTCGAACGCCTCCTGCTTATTAGGCGGAATCCTTCCGACATCTCGTGCAAGCTCAAGCATTTCGTTGAAATTGTAACGATTCCAACCTCGCCCCACAACTACGATTACGTTCTCGAACTCTGCCCCCTTTACACCGTGCTTCGTCTCGAATGGCGAATGTCCGTCGTGATAACGGGTCAAGGCGATGATTTCCCTGTATGGCACCGCATGAAGTGCCTCTATCTCGCTCAACGCGGACGGCATTTCGTCGCCACTAGTCCTATCGAAGTGCTCCAGTTCCCGTTCGAGTTGCTCCACAGAATCAGGAAGCCTCGGTCGATGTGTCTTGCGCAAATGCGCTATTACGTCCCCGACCGTGCCGTTGGTTCTGAGATCGATCAGCCTGCCCATCGCAGCCGACCATTTCGTTTTGTCGTTTTGGTTTCGTATCCCCGGTACCTTGCCACCCAACACCACGAACATCTCACCATACTGTCTCCTAACAAAGGCGTCGCTTGCCGGTTCGATATTATCGACGAAAAAGGCGATGTGCCCGTGCTCCTTCTTGGTAAACGCTTCGTTAAAACGGAAGATGCCGGGTAGGCTGCTGTAGCCTTGTTCGCTTGCCAAAACGCGGTGTGTCAGCATAAGAATTTTGGTCTTCTCCGATGAAAGATCCCAACCTTCTCGCGTGAGACAATCCATGGCTAACAAAAGGGCTGCATGGGAAACCTCGCCTGGTAGGTCACCCCCCCAATGTTGACCGGTCTGGCGGTCTCCCAGCCAATTGTTAGTGTGAAAAACGCGGACGCTTCCAGGCTCATCGGGATTTACGACGAATTGCGGCAATTCGGGCCGCATGCGATTCAGGCAGTCCACGATGGCTGAAACCGACCGAAAATTGGCTTCTTTGCCAATTACTGTTACGGCGGGATGATTGATTTTTCCGCACCCGTCGCCATAGATCTTCTGCCAGTGGTCTCCGAAGAAGCCGAATTGGGGAGATCCGGATTGCCCGAGGAAGTGAGCCTTGATTGAATTGATCCAGTCAATATTGGCGTCCTGATACTCGTCGATCAGTATCACTGGATATTTGTCAGCAATGATCCGCCTGAACTTCACGTTCTCCATGAGTCCGATCGTTAGCAGCAACACGTCATCATGATGAATCGATACCCGGTCGTCCTTGATACCTCGATAACCGAGTGTATACTCAACAACCCGCTCGCCCAGTCCCTCGGCCTCCTCGATCCGCTCCGGCCAATGGTCCATGTCCGGGAGTCTATCCCTAAGCCGCTTCTGAAACCCGCTAATCAATGACCAACAGAAAGCGTGGATCGTGTCGCAATGTATCAAAGGGCTTCTGTCGGTTCGGGACTCGATTTCGTCCTTGGCGACATTGGTAAAGGTGATGCACGCGATCTTCTGGTGATGTTTCGCGAGCTTAACTTGGTCGCGTTTTACTAGAAACTGCAGCGCTTTTACCAGGGAATAGGTTTTACCCGCGCCCGCACCTGCTTCCAGAAGGAAACTCTCACCCCGTTCAAGGCTGGCGAACACTGCCGCAAGCGCCCGTTTACTGGCGTCCTCGGCGGGGTTCATTGGTGCCGCCACGTCAGGCATTGTCGACTCCCTCTGCTGGTGTAGACTCAGGGGTTTCTTCTATGACAAGATCCAATCCGGGATCACATGCCGGCATATCACTCTCAGCCAGCCATCTTACGCCGTCGGCTATGTAGCCGGGCGTTACCCAGTCCGTGGCGTCGATTGCGTATTTCAGGGCGAACTCGGATTTCTTGACATTCGCCGAGAGCTCCCGCGCGCTGAGTTCGCGCTCGTGCGGAGTGTTACCCGTGATTCCGAATAACGCCGAATTGGCGAGCATGAATGCGTCCTCAAACGTCCGGCCGCAATGACCGCCATCAGCATCGGGCCGCTGATACGCGATACGTCGCCGGTTCTTCTCCTTCTCCGCGTCAGCCTTAGAAAGTAGCCCGCCCAGGGTGCAGTCACCGCCATCAAACCATGCTTTTAGGCAGGCGTTGCTCGTAGCCGTACCTTGGTGCACCGCGCAGGCAGTACCACCTGCGGTGATAACGGAATCGAGGTCGGTAATGATGAGGCATCGCAGTTCAAGAAAATCGAGCAATTCAAAGAAGATGTGCGCATATGCGCCTCCCACTTCCATTACGGTTATATACTGACCGGATAATTTTGGCATGTTTGGAATCGTGTCCTCAAGCTTCCGGATGATGACGGGCAGCAACAGGCGCTCACTGGTGCCTTCCACCAATACCGCCTTGTCGGCGAAGAAAAGGTCGCACCGCGTCAGGGTCAGGTACTGGTGTAGGAAATTCTTGTGCTCTTGGGGGGTCGCCCGTAACCCTTCTCGAAGGTCCTTGACCTTTGCCTGTCGGACACCGATGGCATCCGACGATGTTGCGAGGAAATATCGAATTGTCTCAAAGCCGGCTTCGTTTGCGATATGTGACGAATGCGTCGAGACGACGAACTGTACAGGCCAGGGCGCTTCTACGGCTTGCTGGGCATTGAGCTGGTCGGCGAGCTTGGAGAGTTGACGAATAAAAACCTCCTGCATCTGGGGATGCAGATGAGCTTCTGGCTCCTCAATGAAGATCAGATGAACACCAGGCGCGTTCGCTTCGGCACGGAATGCCTTATAGAACCTAACAAGTTGAAGAAGGATGAAAATCAGATTGCGCACACCGAGCCCGTTATAAGATTCAGGCAGATTAACGCCGCTATATCCAGCATATCTAACTTTCATATGGTTCGAGAGGAGTCTCTTAACGTCGAGCGTCGTCTCAGTTTCGAGTTCCGGTCCACCAAGACCTGGATAACCAAAAGTCCTTAACGTTGGAATCAAGCTTTTCAGCTTGACGTTGAAATCCTGGTCGATCTTTTGCTGGATATCCTGCACCGCTTCCGTCAAGGCTTCGGCGATTCCCCGATCATCTGCATTCGCCGTCGGGGACATGGCAGTGGTAAAAAGGTCTTCGAGTATTTTTGCGAGAACGTCTGTTTGTCTCGAGGTATTATCGTCCAGACCACGCTGGGCATTCACAAAGCCCGTTGCCACAAGCGGACGCAGCGAGCCCTGCGACATCTGTTTTCGGTTTGTTGGATCGTTTGGGTCTTGGGCCCAGACCTTTGCCGTGAATAGGGACGGGATCCGCTCGCGCAGAACAAGAAAGAAATTCACGCGGGTTTCAGCAGTCAAATCGTCACGAGGCTGGCCCTCAAACAGAGCGTCGATTGCACCGTCGCGCAATTCATACCGACTAACCACAAGAGCTTCGTTGCAATTGAGGTCTAGATCAATAACGAAATCGCTCAGTGGGCCGAGCTGGGGCTGTGCAGGATCGTAACGAAAGAACATCTTGAGCTCGATGCTTGGGATCAGCGCTCGCACTTCGTTGTCTGCAAGCCCGTCGTTCTTAGCCTTTAGTGCGGCGCAGAAACCATCATATGACGCGCTCGAAAAGTCTTCAATCTGAAACGTGGGATTGGATTCGATCAGGAAGCGCCGCATGACTTCCGAAAGTGAGGTTTTTCCACTGTTATTGCGGCCGACCACAACGGTCGTTTGGTCCTCCAAGGCCAGCTCCACATCGGCGAGGAGTCGGAAGTTTTTGATCTGTACTCTGTGTATTCTCATGTTCCCTCCCGCCCGACTGCTTTCCTGTAAAGCCGGCTACTCAATTCAAGGCAATACCACACTCGATCTCTCGGCGAAGGTGCAGCATAGAGTGAGGGACATCCTTCAGTATTTCAATAGCACTCAGGAAAGGAAAGGGGTCAGCCACTGACGTGGGACAGTTTCCCCTGCCACATGTGTCAATCTTGCCATCAGTAATGTTGTATTGCAAGAAAAACATTCAGCGGCGCACTTTCAGGAAGCACACTCAGGCACGAAGTGCGGCAGAACGGTGAAGATTACACACCCGCCAACAAATCGAAAACCACTTTTGCCTGACGCTGCCGCCGAAGCTGCGACACGATTACTTCTTTTTGGAACGCAACTCTCCTATGTTGATTTGCATATCGGCAAGATCTATTGAGCTATCAGTGACTTTCTTATTATGATATTCAGAAAAATACAGTAACTTATCGAGGGCACTTTCGTCGGTCCCGTTTATCGATGCATTTTTCAATATGGTGTTCTTGACATCGCGCAGAATTGCCCAACGTTGCACATTGGTGAGATTGATCAAACCCGCATACCAATCAAAACAGTAATTGTCAGCTTCATCTTTGTAAAAGAAGCGCTCCACAGGATACGATATTTCGTTTAAGTATTTAGCCAATTTATCATCGAGAAGAATCTTCGGTTTCTTGGCATCTTTTTCGAGCTTAACAGCATTGTTCAAAGCCTCACTGAGTCCGAAAAGAAATCTCTCCCTCTCAGACTCGTACCCGAATCCAATCGAAACCCCTCCCCTAAGAGGACAACCTGTAAGTGCGACCATACGGCTATAGCAGTTGGACATGGCTACAAAGAGCGTCTCTATGCAATATCCTATTGCTCTGTTTCTCTCTTCGGATGGGACAGAGGATCCTTCCACCGTAATGTTCCCAGGGGCGGAGAAGAATATGATATTGTCGGATACGACACGAATCCCGATAGAGCTTATGACTTTTCGTCGGAGATTAAGGTACGCGGACGATAAGGGCTCTGGACTTTCCTGGTAAAAAGAGTTGAGCCACCCGATCGTCGCGGCATAAACCTGTTCCTCAAAGACGCGTATGCCCTTGAGGTCTCCGATAAACTTCTTTGTAAAAGCCTTATAGCCAAGAATATCGGCGTATGCTACTATCTGCCGGTCGGAGGCCCATCTTTCTTCCATGTGATTAGGCTTTCCTTTCGATGTTTTCTACCTCTCCACTTTGGCGCTTCTTCGGTTGGGACAAACATCTTCTTCACAACGCGGTGTAAACCGACGACCTTTGGTCTCTCCGACATAATGTATGAGGTGGGTGTTGTCTTTCTTGTGGCGAACAGTCCACTGATAGATGCCCGGTGAATTCCCAAACCGCCAGCGAAAAACACAATGATCACCGTCTGTGAAGGTGAATGGAGCTTCAAAATATAGAGAGAGTTCCTTCATTGGCTCCGAGGTTCCGTACGTGAATTCTAAAAAAGCCTCAAGACCAGGCCTTGCAATCTATCATTTTCGCCCGTCGGTTACCCGATTTGCCCTGTTTAATGAATACCATTCGCATTCCGGCAGGTGCAAGAGAAATCTTGAAAACCACCTTTCAGGAAGAAGCCCAGCGGCACAAAATGCAGATAGCGGAAGCTGTGAAAAAATCCCCTCTATTGTAGAGAAAGCAGCCTCTTTTTCATGGATTCATCCCCTGTGAAATGATAGATTTTTCCTGTAAGGACGCGCATTTCAGGGGGTGCGAAAAGAATATGACGGTCAGCAAGGATGCGGAGAACAGACCGGTCAACAGTCTTCCCGGCTTCGAGGCTGCTTATGGAAAGAGGGAGGGTGAGCCGTCTCCTCGAATGGAGGCGAAGCCGAGACTCATTCCCGTGGACCGCAAGCAGATGAGGATCGTCCCCGTGGACGTGGAAAGGCTTATCCCGTACGACCATGAGGCGAGGGCGATCTGGGAGTTCGTCGGAAGACTCGACCTTTCTCTCTACTACAAGGAGATCGGCTCTCTTGAAGGGGACGCCGGTCGTCCCGCCTACGACCCGAGGGTCCTCGTCAGCCTCTGGCTCTATGCGTTAAGCAAAGGCGTAGGCTCGGCCAGGGAGATCGCGAGGCGTACGGAATACGATCCCGCCTTTCAATGGCTTACTGGAATGGAGATCGTAAACTATCACACCGTCTCGGACTTCAGGACGGCTCATAGGGAGCGCCTCGATCAGCTCTTTGTCCAAGCCTTGGGGATCATGAGCGCCGAGGGCCTCGTGACCCTCGAGAGAGTCACGCACGACGGGACCAAGATAAAAGCCTGCGCCGGCCACAACGGCTTCAGAAGAGAAGAACGCATAAAACGGCACCTGAAAGCGGCCGAGGAGCAGATAAGGCTCCTTCGGGAATCTCCGGAAGAAGAGATGAGCCTCTGCCGGCAAAAGGCGCAGGAGCGCTCGGCCACGGAGAAAAAGGAGCGGATGGAACGCGCCCTTTCCGAGCTTGCGAAGATCAGGGAGGGGAGAAAGAAAGAGGAGGCCCGGGCGAGCATAACGGATCCCGACGCAAGGATCATGAAGCAGTCGGATGGCGGGTACGCTCCTTCCTACAATCTTCAGGTCTCGACGGACGCCGCCTTCGGCGTGATCGTCGCGCAAGCGGTAAGCCAACGTCCCGAAGACTGCAATGAACTTCTGCCCGCCGTGCAAAGAATAGAGGAGAATTTCGGAAAGGCGCCCACTCAAATAGTCGCCGACGGCGGCTATACAACAAGAGAGAACATTATAGCCATGGACGACAAAAAGACTGACTTTATCGGCTCCTATGAAGGGCGGGGCAAAAAGAGACCGATGCACGACTTCCATCGCGACAAGTTCGTCTACGATTCCGAAAACGACGCATATCTTTGCCCCTGTGGCAAGGCCCTTTCTTACCGGGGGAGTGGCAGGGGGATCGGGAAAGAGAACTACATTTACCGGGCAAAGCCCGAAGACTGCCTGTCCTGCCCCTTCAAGGCGAAGTGCTGCCCGAAGGCAAAAAGCCGCTCTGTCGTCAGGGTCGTCGATCATCCCGCCGTAGTCGCTTTCCTCGAAAAGATGAAGACCGACAAGGCCAAGGAGGCGTATAAGACTCGGGGGCCGATCGCCGAATTCGCGAACGCCTGGATAAAATCGAAGATCGCCCTCAGGGCCTTCCGCCTCCGGGGACTTCTGAAGGTAGGCATGGAGACCCTGTGGGCGTGTCTGACCTACAACGTGCAGCAGTGGATAAGGCTCCGCTGGAGGCCGAGGCTGGAACAGGGATAAGAGATGCAGAAGGAGAAAAGAGGAGGACGAACAGAGACAACCGAGGCTGCAAGCCCCAAAGGAGGAGGCACGATGCCCGGGCCGTAGGCCGACTTTTCGACTGACGACGAATTGCGCTTATCGAAAACACGAAACATCGCACCCCTGTGATTACATTTTTTCACAGCTTCGCGGGTGAAGGTTTCACTCTGTGCGCCTTCAGGAGGAAAGTCGGTCATGTGCTACAGCCCCTCTCCGTCAGAAGAACTTGCCGCAAATGCAAACAGTTGTTTCACCGGATTGACATAACAGGGGGCGGGGCCCTATACTTGCGTCGGTCCACTAACGATTGATGTGAGAGCTTTCCGTGATCGAGCTGAGTAACGTAACCAAACGGTACGGTTCCCTTCTGGCCGTGAACGATATCACCTTTTCCGTCAAGGCCGGCGAGTATTTCGCTCTCCTCGGGCCCAACGGCGCAGGAAAGACCACGATCGTCAGGATGCTCCTCGACTTTACGCAGCCGACATCGGGAAGCCTGTCATTAAGCGGGCTCCCGAGCACCGATGCGGCTTGTCGCAGGGGGGTCGGCTATGTGGCCGAGAATCTCCGTATTCCGTCCTATCTGTCCGGCTGGCAGTACCTGGAGCGGTGCGCGAACTTGTTGAACATGACCCCAACCGAGGCCAAGAACGAATGCAGGCGTATTGTCGGACTCATCGGCATGGATGGCAGGGAACACACGAAAGCAGGTACCTATTCGAAGGGTATGGTCCAGCGGTTCGGGCTCGGCGCGGCCCTCATGGGGCATCCGAAGCTGCTCATTCTCGACGAGCCGGCCTCCGGTCTCGATCCCATCGGCATCAGGGAAATTCGTCTGCTTTTGGAGTCTCTTAAAGGTGAGGGAATAACAATCTTCCTCAATTCGCACTTTCTCTCGGAAGTCGAGAAAATATGCGACACGGTCGCCATCATCGACCGCGGCAGGCTTCTGGTCAAGGACAGTATTGCCTCCATCATCAAGGAGGGCGAGACGCTTGAAGACCTGTTCGTGAGACTCGTCAAGGGGGCGACATGAAGACGGCGAACCCCATTGCGAAGATTGCGAAGTACACCCTTCTTGACGAGATCCGCCAGAGAAGCTTCGTCGTCATGTTCATCGTCTGTGTCGCATTCGTCTTTCTTGCTCGCGGTTGCTATCGGGGGAATTACGTGGTGAACGGCGAGGCGCTCGATGCCGCGACGGTTGTGGCTGCAGTGTCGAAAGCAGCCTTTCATGTCATCGCCGTGGTCACCATGCTTATTGCGGCCTTGCTTTCCATGCGTACGTTCAGGCGTGACCGGGATGGGGGGATGCAATCGGCCATCCTGTCAAAACCCATTACCCGGCGGCAATACGTGCTGGGCAAGGTGATGGGCCTGTGGGTTCTGTCGGCCCTCTTCATGCTCATCCTCCAGGCCATCGTGCTTCTGACCGTCGTCATATCCGCGGGTGTGGTGATACCCGGATATCCTGTTGCCGCGCTCCTGTGCTGCCTCAATTTGCTCTTTGTGGTTATCGCCGTCTTGCTCTTATCGCTCCTCATGCCTGAAACAGCGGCTTTCCTCTGTATCATGGGAATCGCCGTTGTCGGCCTCATAATCGACGGGATGAACGCGCTCGGCGGCAGCCAGATAGCCCAGGCGATGGCCGGCCCAACGCAGACCGTCTCATTAGGAAAGATCCTCTACTACTTGTGGCCCAAGCTTTCCGGGATGCAGTATTTCGCTTCTTCCTTCATAGGCGGTGGCGGCTTTCAGGGCCTTTGGTCGGTCTATCCTCTTTTCAACATCCTGTTCTATTGTCTTATACTCTGCGCGTTGCTGCTTTGGCGTTTCAGAAAGGAAGAGATAGTTTAACGGTTGCCCTTATTAAAGGCGATAAGACGTTGGGCATGATTCACGACTTTAAGAAGAACGGAGAGTAGGATAGGAAGCAGTAAGTCATGCCCAGTTCTGCCGATACCACTGGCCCGTGATCAGATCCTGAAAGACCGCGAACCTTGAGCCAGTGGTGAACTCCAACAGATAGTAGAGCCGGGAGATCGGTTTTCGCCACCATTCGTCGTCTATCCGCCACACGTTGAGAACCTCTTTCACCTGCAAGAGCCTCTTTCTGAACTTCACGGCTTTTGGCGCACCGTGTGGGGCGACGACTTCTATCGGTTCCGGATCGTAGGGGGAACTCATGAGGATAATATAGAATGTTTATTCTAAATTGACAAGATACTGTCGGCAGAGTAAAAATGGCTTGACGGGGGATAGCCCGAGGACATAAGATGTGGTTCCATCAAGACAACCGAATAGAGGAACAATAAAGATGCAAGCCACACCTGTTGCGCTCAAACCTTGGTACAAGACGTGTTGCCGTTGTAAGAAACCGACCTTCGAGGACCTCCTTGATGAGCGAGGTCTTTGTGACTATTGCAGAGAGATAGTGGCCATGAAGGTGTCGTCGAGAAGAAAAGAGGTCACGTCGCAGTCCGCTATGTACCGTAAATAGCTATTCTTTTGCCCTTTAATAGGATACCGCATGCAAAGCCCCGTCAGCGAGAACATTCCCAAGGAAACCCTCCTTCAGATGATCAGGAACCTTCTCCGCTCCGATCTTGACCTGACGTTTCTTCTGAAGCTCGAGCAGCGAGAGATCGAACAGCTTGTTGCCGCCGTGCGAGAAAGAGTAGGCGAAAGTCGGTAGGGTAGTTCGGGATCGACAATCTCCGTTTACACGTCGCTTTTCCTCACCCCCGATGGACGCCACGCGGGAGAAATGACTTTGTGATCCTTCTCTTCGCTGATCGTCGCCGCGTAGGTGAGCGTGAGCTCGCCGAACTTGTCGTTGACGGCATCCATGGCCCTGGCAACGGCAGCCCTCTTTTCCCGGTCCTTATCCTGAAAGAGCGTCATCTGGTGATCGTCCTTGCCGAGAGCAGAAAGGGCGACACCGAAAAGCCTCACGCTTTTTCGGAGGCGTATCCCGTCGAGGATGGCCACGGCGGAGCGGTAGATCTCTCCCGTATCGTTCGTCGCATCCGGCAGGGTGATCTGCCGGGTGAAGGTCTCGAAGCCCGTGTACCTCACCGTGAGCGTGATCTTCCTGCCCTTGTAGCCATATCGTCGTGCCCTCCGCCCGACTCTTTCACTCAGACGGAGCAGACAGGGCAACATCTCATCTCTTTTCCAGATGTCCTTCGGCAGGGTCGTGCTGTGGCCGATCGATTTCGGATCCTGGGGCACCACTTCGATAGGCCGGTCGAGCTTGCCGTTGCCCATCGCCTTGAGTTGTTCTCCGATGATGCCGAACTTCCTCGTGAGGAGGGACAGGGACGCTCTTCCCAGTGCGCCGCACGTGGTGATACCCATGGCACGGAGTTTCTCCTCGGTATGCGATCCAATGCCCCAGAGCTTCTTCACCGGGAGGGCCTCGAGGAGGGACGGCACGGCATTCTCGTCCACCCAGCGTAAGCCATCGGGTTTTGCGAGGTCGCTTGCGAGCTTGGCGATGAGCACATTCGGCCCGATGCCGACCGTGCACGTGATACCCAACTCGTTTCTTACCGCTTCCTTGAGGGCCCGGGCAAGTTTCTCCGGACCGTCGAAAAGGTGATGGGAGCCGGTGATGTCGAGGAAGACCTCGTCGATGGAGTAGCACTCGGTATCGGGCGTGAACCTGAGACAGATCTCCTGGAGCTCGGCGCAGACCTGAGCGTACTTCTCGTTATGGCCCACGACGAGGATGATGTCAGGGCAGAGCCTTTTCGCCTCGTAGGTGGTCATCCCCGTCTTAACCCCATAGGCGCGGGCTTCGTACGAAGAAGTCGTGATGACCGTCCTCTCCCCAGCGCCCGCCACGGCGATAGGTTTGCCCCTGAGTCCGGGGTTATCCCGCTGCTCTACGGATGCGAAAAAGGCGTCCATGTCGACGCATACGATTATTTTCGCCATGATTGATTATACCCGGTCGCTGGTCGGAGAACAACTCCCGGAATGGCATCTGTGCGGTCTTGAGTACCGCCACCTTTGGTGTGACTTTGAGAAGGATACCATTCCGTATTATGGTCCCTTACCGATCGCTGGCCCCCGTTACTCGCCCTCCTTCACGGTTCACGGAGCCTCGGCGCAATCGGTCCAGGTGGCGAGGTCGGTTATTCCCCGTGGTGATACCTGATAGACACCCCCACCCAGTCGATCGAACCATCCGTAGACGTTTCGATAAAGGATAGCCCGAACTTCCGGCTCCTCGATCGCGTGGGCAATAACCGATGCCTTGGTCGGTCCATTTTCCGTCAGGTAGTGGGCAATCCGAATCGCATTCTGCCGGTACGCCGTCATCAATCCGCGGCGTCGGCCGCTGCCACCCGGTGTCGGATCACCTCGTCGTCGTTCGAATTCGCCGAGCAATTGCCCGCGCCGCTTCGGGTGAATTCGCGGGCGGTATTCACCGGGATCCAACACCACCTCCGCCCGGCTGCGCCTAGAATTCACCGAAATCAGAATCAGTCCGATACCCAGCATTCTGAGAAGCTTCAAGATGCGCTGGCGCCGCTTCCGGAAAGACCGGCACGAAGAGGGAATCCCAATATAGACAACCGGTGAAATGCCCAAACGATTCACTGCTTGCAGGAGTACATCGAGACCGAAAGCAAGTTTCAATTCGACCACAACGGGATGTTCAGTGCCTCGAACCGCCATTATGTCGCATTCCCCGATCTCGCCCTTGACTTCATACCCCTGATCTTTCCAGAAACCGCTTCACCGGATTGTAGAGATCGATTTCTTTCACGGTATCAATTGATGATCAAGGGTCCTGCTTTCTTGTTCCGACTTGTAAGATAGATCTTGAGACATCCGGTCACCTCCACCGTTCTGACCGACATTAACCCTTTGATGGATTATTTGCAAAAGGGGAGGTAAAACCAAGCTCACGCGAGAGCTGTGGTTGGGTAGTACACCCACAATCAGAGCGCAATCAAGGTCAAAGTCTCCTAAAGTTTCAATGGCCCAGCTGATACAATCCGGATCATCATCGATTATTCCTTTAATGGTATCGCCTGCATATTGCCCAAAACCAATTTGGTCATTTAAGCTATATTCCATTCAGGCCTCCTGCAAAAAAAGCCGGCAGAATACCTTTATTGGGTACTCTCCCGGCGGGACTTGAACCCGCAACCTCCACCTTGCGAAAGGGGTGCTCTATCCAATTGAGCTACGGGCCTATAGGCATGTCCAGTTTACCACGCATTTTCCCGGAATCAATGAAAAAACAGCCAGATGGAGGAATAGGTAACACCAGGAAATCTATCCATTCTTCCTCGATTTTTCCCACACTGCGTACCCCCCTTTGCGGTTGGGGCATTCCTTCTGTGCAGCCTCATTTGCCTGATAGTACTGAATCCTGCTTTCCCGGATGTGTTCATTCGCGTATCCCGGCGAGGATGTCCTTTCAGCTCTCGCATGCACCCCTGATCTTCCACGCGAGGAAGGCCCGAGGGCTTCATGTTGGCCGTGTGGTCCTGGCAGGTGCGAAGGAAATTGAAGATCGTGAGGCAGCCGATCTCTTCCATGTCCTCATCGTGTGCGTGTCGGTTCTTTCATCCCTCTTTTTCATAATGCCTCCTTTGCTTTTCGGTTCCCCTGTTAAGCTTCTGCCTCACCTCTTCCGCTTCCAGAACCTCCGCGCGATCGAACGCGATGCCCGAGCCGTCATCAAGAAGGAGGCCGACGAGGCGGCCCGTGGGGGAAAACATGACGCCGTCGATGCGGCGGCTCAGAAGCGAGGAAGCGTTCATGTCTCCTTCATCGGGGTCACGGGAGTTCCCGGGTTTTCCGTACCGTGCGGGCCCCTTCAACTCATCTGTGTGGTCAGCCCCGGATACGGCATCGAGGACAGCACGCGCGTGTTCTCCTAAGTTTCCTGACGATTCTTTTTGCGAGCGTGGGTCCTATTGCCCTAATGATGCCCGACGCAAGGTACGTTGCGACACCGAAGACTGACGCGGGCTCCGGTATGGAGAAGCGGCCAATGTGAAATTGACGGCCGTACTTCTTGTTCTTGACCCACCTGCCCTCTTCGACCTCTATGCTCATGCCCTCGATGATGCGGGAGGGAGAGGCACAGATCGCGGTGAACACCTCCTTACCCGAGGGCGGTCTCACGGAGAGGACCGAATAGCCGGTTTCGGGGTTGTGGTACCGGGTGCCTACTACGGAAAAGACGCCCGGCACCACGAAATGGGGAAGTGGGGGGGATGGGGGAGGGGTTGCTGCATGGTTGATATTACTTCCCCGCCCCGTACGGACTTACAGACAGCCGTCGGGTAAGGTGGCGCTCATTGCTCTTTTATCAGGATAAGCGCCGCCACGACCTCGGTTCTTATATATTCCACAGTAGCCTTTAGACGGTCCACGAGCGCCTTCAGATACTGGTCAAGGCCGGAATCATCGAAGGCGCACGCGCCACAGGCCGTCCTTACCGCCGTCTCATTGGCGACGATCTTATCGTATAGTTCGAGTGACTTTTCAGAATTGCGGAAGGGGAAGACCGGCTTTGTCGCAACGATTCTCCTACCGCACTCCAGGTACGCGGAAACGGAAGCGAGCACAAGTTCCAGCCTTTGTACTTGCAGTTTCTTCAGTTCATAAGTCTCGGAAAGCGCGGCGAATTCAGCCTCCATTGCGGACAATCGCGCGTTCTTGCGCTTGAGCAGCGATTGGATGGACCTGAGCCTGTCCGCACGCGCGTCGGCTCTTGCCCGGACCTCTTTTTTCGGGCCGGCTTCGAGGTTCGGTTCCTCTCTCCGGACGGCGGCACCCTCCGGATCGAGGGCTGTATCGATCTCCCGCTTCAGGTCCGCGACTTCTTTTCTTATCGTGCCAAGGCTGCCATGGGTCACGGTAAGCCGTTCCGGATACGTCTTTGTTTCCTCCTCGTACCGCGCCTGGATCTTCCGGACTTCCTCCATCCTCTGTTCGCACGTGCCCGCTTCGGCCTCCATGTACTTGTCAAGCTCCTCGTCGGCGAACAACCTGACCGCGTCCCTGACGCGAGCGGCAAGGAGCCTTTTCTGCGTTTCAATGGAGTATTTGACGCAGGTTTCGATGAACTTCCAGTCCACCCCGCGGGCGACCAGCTCGTGGGCTTCGGGGCGATTAACTGGCGGAAGGTTGTATTCATCACACTGTTCATCCTGCCCACGGCTTGTTTTCGTTCCATATCCGTCATCTGCCTGCGAAACAGGCGATCGGTAAAGATGCCCATTACTTCTTCGTCAGTCTCGGCGAGGATGCAGGGCACTTCCTTTATGCCGCAGTTCGAGGGCGGCGTCTTTGCGGCTGTATCCCGAGATGATCACGTATCGGCCGTCAACCTCTTCGACCCCGACAGGTGTGCGGATGCCGTCGGCCGAGATGCCTTCTACGAGCAGGGCGTAGGCTTCGGGGGTCACGACCGGAAGGACGGCTTTATACCACGCGTTTTCCTGCAAGTGCTCCGGGTTCACATTTCCAATGTTCTTCATTTTCCTTCCTCTCTTGTGGGGTGGTTTGAGTATGCGGGCTCTCGGAAGCCCGGCCGTGCCGGCGCTCACTCCCTTATCAGGGCCAGGGGAGGCGGCTGGGTAGTTGCCTCCTCGTGGTGCGCCGTCGTCTCCTTCTGTTGCGTGCCTTTCATGGCTTTCTCGACGTTCTTTTTGATTTCCTTCAACACGTCCTCTTCACGGAAGGAGAGCTTAGTGATCTTGGAATGACAGGCGGCATCGATGTTGTTGCCTATGGTTTTGATTCTCTTGATGATTTGCGTGACTTTTGCGGCGATGGTGGGGTCCACCTGATTGAAACTCTCCACCACGTCGAAGGCAAGGCCGAGGGCATCGTGGCCCATTTTCAGGCGATTGAGGAGCAATTGAGCATCGTCGTACCTCGCCATTATGATCTTGTACTGCTCGAGGATCTGGGACACGCTGAAGTGGTATCCCTTGATTTCCGTCTCTTTTCCCGTCATTGCAGTCTCAAGGGACTTAATCTTCTCCTCCAGCTCGCCGATCTTCTTGTCCTTTTCTTTCAGTGCCTTGCCCTGCTCGGCCCGTATTTGTTGCTCTTCCTCGTCGGTGGTTTTCAGTTCTTTCTCTATCTCCTTTTTCAACTCCTCCCGCTCGGCGGTATACTGATCCTTGAGCTCGAGGACAGCCTTTGCCGTCTTCCTCAACTCCGCGAGTTCCTCTTCCTTTGTGGAGAGGTCCTTGTTCATCGCGGCAAGCCTCTCTGCGAGCTCATCCTTTTCTTTCTTTATTTCCGCTGTGGCGGCGAGGATCCCCTCTTCCTTGTCCTTCTGAATCTCCGCCATGGCATCCGCGAAGCTTTTGTCCTTCTCCACAAGCGTCCTGTCGAATTCGTCCCTGAGCCCTTTTTCCTGTGCCTTGAGGGCTGCCTCATCGGGTGACGCCTTGATACCGGCGAGCGCGTTGAGGTATTCCTTCTGAGTGTCGATGGGCAAGGTAGCCAGGTTGTTGAGCAGCTTCCGGTCTATCTTGTTTCTTGTGAATAGATCATAGACTTCGGGAATGACGGTTTTTTGCATGACTGAGTCGATAAGGTTGCCTTTTTTGCCTATGGCTTCTTTTCGTTGAGCCTCAGTCATCTGACGACGAAACACATTATCGAAGAGGGCGTCCTCGATCTCCTCATACGTCTCCGCAAGATTGCAGGGCACCTTATCGATACTCAGTTCAAGCGCGGCCTTTCGACGGTGATGCCCGGACAGGATTACATAAGCGCCGTTTATACAGGCGACGATCAGGGGGATGAGAATTCCCACTCTGCGGATGCTTTCGACCAGGCCCCTGTAGACGTCTTCCGGCAAAGGTTCAAAGAGTGCCCGGAATTCGTCGTCTTCCTTGAGTTGTTGTGGATCCAGTTCGCCCAATTGTTTCATGCGTTCCTCCTTGTTTGAGAGTTATATGATGGCCGCAGAGCCGGTAAACCTGCTTGTCGCGTGTCCGCCCTTTGAGTTGGCCTTGGGTACGCCCTTTTCGAAACAACATACGGGTGTTGTCGAACAGGGTGTGTACGGACAAAGGTGTGTCGAACAAGGTGTGTACGGACAGCGGTATGTCGAAACAGCATACAGGTGTACGAACAAGGGTATGTCGAACAGAGCGTGTACGAACAAAGGTGTGTCGAACAGGGTGCGTACGGACAGCGGTATGTCGAACAGGGTGTGTACGGCATTTTCATGAACGCGTGGTCTCGCACGGTCAAGGTTTTTGCTCCCCGCGTTGGTCGAGCACTTTATCCTCTATCGCTTTGCTGGCCAGATCATTTATGATTTGCGATAACGATTTGTTATTCTGAAGAGCGAGCATCCGCAAAGTGAGTCTCGTTTTCTCTTTCAGGTTAAAAACTGTGCCGATCCTTTTCAGGACGATGTCCAGTGCTTTCAGCCGGCAGTTTTCCGCGATATCGGCGAGGGCCACGCGGTACTCGATTCGTGCACCCTTCGAGTTGCCGTGCTGGCCCTTGAAAGCCAGAATTTTGACGGCTCCACCGGTGAAACAGTTTCGCAGATTGTCGGGGAGATCAGTGTGGTCATTGTCAGACAGAACGGCGAGTTCACAGAAGCGCAACAACTCTTGATACTGATAGCGTTTGGCTTCCGGATCGACCCCGAGCAGCTTGAGCAATTCCTTCGAGGAAAGGTACTCATCCATAATGGGCTCCCACGGTTTCGCCTTTGACAACATTTTTTCCACTATGAACATCTTGTACTGTTTTCTTGCCTGTGTTATTTCAGTTTCCTTCTTTTCCTTGGATTCCACTGCAACCTTCTCCATTTGTCACCTCCGGTCGTGGTTGTCGTGATCGCTTCCGACCCACGTGATTAAACCCATCCAAGCAAGACGGGCAGTTTACGCCGCATGTTCGATTCAAGGAAGAACGAGTATCGAGCACCGGGCATGGTATTGTTCTCCTCGTATGTCTTCCAGGTCATGACTATTACCGTTTCCGCTACTTCCCAAAGGGGCATTTCCAGGTCTATCCCGGTGGCCGCATGCTGAAGGGCCAACTTAAGCAGGTAAGGATGGCAGAGGTCATAGACCTTGCGGAGCACGTGCGAGTTGGCCGGGGAGCCGATGTCCATGTGCCTGGCTGTCCGGTATACGGTGTCGATCTCCTGGCGGATGTCACGGTCCGGTTCCACGAAGGGCTCATCCTCTTCCATCGTGAAAGTGGACTCCACCAGGGGCTCGTCCATGTCCATAAGGCTTGTCGAGATATTGTCGTCAGGGCCGCCGTCATTCCCGAAAAGCGCGCTCAGTTGCTGGGGCCTCACGGACGTGCCCGTGTAGCCCCTTGGTATGAGCTTCTTCTTGTGTGCCTGCCATTCACCGTAGGGCATCCGCCTGTAAAGGGTTCCGTCCGGCGCCGTGACCTCTATGAACATGTCCTTCGCGTTATTCGCATATCGTGCGCACAAATTCTTGACCTTCCAGTCAAGAAAGCTTGAGACCTTCATGCTGATATCGGCCTCGTACTTGTATTTGTTGAGCATTTCAAGGACCGCCACGAAGACGGTCTGCCTCATATCTTCTTCATCCGAATGGTTGGTGAAGTGACCGTATTTTCTCACAAGCTTGGCAACCATCCGGCTGTAGAACCGGTATATCTCGAAGGTCAGTGAGTCCCACTTCCTCTTCGCCTCCCGGGGTGACGCATGGGCGTATTCATGGGCACGCGTGTCGATAAGGGAGCTGTGAGGGTATTTTATCTTCCCGCCGGTACCGGCGAACCACGCCAACTCGTCCCATTCTTCCGCCCTTTCCGATGTACTATCTTGGCAGGGCCCCTCATCTTCGTCCATGGCGCCTCCTTCATTCAGTGTGACTATCGAAAACAGAGACCCTCGAAATTCTTCCCGACCTTGTCGCGGGTTCTTCGCGCTTCCGCGAGCACGGCGATCTCCCAGAGAGCCTCGACATACTCGTTCGCCTTGCCGATCCGCTCCGCCTCGCTGCCCGGTGCGTGGCGCAGATATACCGCCAAGATGGCCTTGATGGTCTTGTTGGACAACGGCGTATCCGTTGTCTCGAGGACGCGCAGCCATTGATCGCTCACCCCCGTGAGCTTCGCAAGCATGGGCCGGCTCATGCCGATTTCCTCCCTGATGGCCTGGACCACTTCCCGCGATTTCCCGTAGCGGATGCGTCCTTTCTTTCGTACATTTGAGTAGCGGAAATAAAGGTATTCGAGCGGATTTCCTTTCGGTTCTTTCACGATTCCTCCTTTTCGCCTCGGAGGCAGACCATATGATATATGCCGCCGTGGCGAGGGCGCCAAATATCCGGTGAATGGGATTGCTTTCTCGTATATTACTTTCCGGGACTCGGGAAGGGGATTGGCTGGTGCCGATAGTGGTGTTTTTCAGGTCATTGGACCTCAGATCCGGGGAATGCCGCATGGGGCGCAAGGGGACGGCTGCCCCGGGGCAGGTGTCCGGTAACGTCGCAAGGGCGAGAAGCGTCGCGGTCGTGATCCGGCGTGACATGGCAACCTTCCTTCTGGAGTGGCTTATTTTACGGTCCGGGTGGGGTAGATCGAAGATGCAGATTCTCTGAGGCCCGTTCGCCTTCCTCTAGGCGTCGAGGATGCTGTGTTAATGAGTGTATAACATACAAAGGCGAAAGTAAACAAAAATAAATATCTATATGACTAGATATTTGCTTTCTATCTGGCATAACATCTGTTTTGCGACAGGTGCTATGTCTGAGACACGAGGTACGAACGGAGGCTCATCTTCATTTTAACAATGTCGAGCTTTCGCCTTATACTGTTGCGGTGTGCGTTGACGGTGGATTTGGTAAGGCCCAGTATCCGGCAGATGTCCATAGTGGTCTTCCCTTTTCTGATAAAGTCGGCTATCTGCAACTCCCTGGCCGTGAGGTTGCCATAGTTGGGCGCAGTGCTTTGCGGTGTGGGCGAGAAGATGTTGTTCAGGTTTGATTTTATGATGTCGACGAGCACCGCGTCTTTTGGGCGCAGCTTTTCGACGTACGGGAGCACGAGATCCTCGATATTGCGAAAAGCCTTTTCCTGAAACTCGGTATTATCCTGCTCCCGGTTCTTGAGGAGCGCTGTCAGCGCTCCATTCGTCTCCTCGAGTTTCCTTGACTTGTACTCCAGGTCCTCCTGCATCTTCTTCCGTTCGGTGACATCGGCGATAATCCCTTCGCGGAACAGTTCGCGGCCTGCGTTGTTTCTCACCGCTTTCGCATTCACGCTGATCCGGATTTCTGCGCCGTCCGGCCGCCAACATTGAATCTCAAAGTCTTGCACCTGGCCGTGGTCGCGCAGGAGCTCATCGAGCTCGGCCTTGCGCTGTTTGTCGATGTGGAGCTCGCGATAGATATTTTTGATTGAGCTCATCGATTCGGGCGAAGGGTACCCGAGGATGCGGGCGAAGGCCGGGTTGGCGTTGAGCACCTTGCCGTCAACGCTCATCTGGAAGATACCCTCGATCGCATTCTCAAAAATGTTCCGGTATTTCTCCTCCGATTCCTTGAGCGCCGATTCGGTCTTCTTGCGCTCGCTGATATCGAGGAAGGAGGCGATGATCTTCCTCTGCTCCGGCATAAGCTCTACAGTCATGTAAATATCTTTCGGGACGCCTTTCCGGTCGACGATGGTGAACTCGTAGCCCCTCGGGGGCTTGGTGGCGTCAGCCAGCCGCATTCGACTGTAGTCGTACACCATCTGGAAGTCGCGAGGGGCCGCGAAGTCGATAGCCTTCCTTTTGCCTTCAAGCTCATCCGGCGTATAACCCACGAACTTGACGCTCTCCTTATTGACCTGCGTAATGGTCGTATCTTCTTCCATGACGACCATGGCCGTGCCCGTGTTCTGGAAAATGGCCCGGTAGTACTCCTCGGAGCTGCGAAGGGCTTCTTCCGTCTTCACGCGTTCCTCGGTTTCCCGGCGCAGGCGCAGCTCGGTCTCCTTCTTCTCGGTGACGTCGCGACAGACCCCGAGAAGCCCGATGAGGCGTTCTCCATCCCTGAGACGCGACACATCCACCTCAATCCAGATCCACATGCCCTGCGGGGTTTGGTGGGCGAACCCGAGGGCGGGGACAGGTTCGCCCCGGACGGCAGCCGCGAGCTTCTCCCGGACGAGATCCTCCTCGCCGGCGTGGACCATTTCGAGGCAGCTCCTTCTGGCGAACCACTCCTTTGTGCGGCCCAGCCTGTTGCAGAGTGTTTGATCGGCGAACATGAAACGCCCTTCCCCGTCCGTGAGCCACAAGCCGTCCCGAGCGCAGGAGCTGAGGTGATCGAGGAGTGTTCCGGGCACGCGCAGCATACCCTCCATCTGCCCGGCGTTGATGAGTGTTCCTTTCTTCTTCGACGGCTTAGGCATTCACGACCTCCTTTATGTGCTTCACCTTGCGCGGCATGGCACTATTTACTTCTTTTACTATACGCCCAGAAGCGGTTCAATTGCTATTTCAAAATCTGTCCGAAAGCCACCGGCGGCCTCATTCCATGGGGTTGCGGGAGACGAACGCCTTTGGGATATTGTGCCCTCTGAAAATAATACGTCTCCCGAAAATGGATACAAAGCGACCTCGGCGAGAATAATCCTCTTCCTCCGAGTGCAGGCACGCGGATGAAAAAAAGGGGGAGACAGGCTCCCCCCTCAAAGTTGGTACTAATACCGGTCATCGCCTCCGCTGTCGGTTGACAGAAACGGCGAGAAGTCTCCTCTGTTGAGCCTCATGAGAAGCTCGCAGGCCTCTTCCGTCGTCTCTACGCCCGAGATTACCGGCTCGGTCTGGGCAGCGGCCAGTCCATAGGCGCTCACCGCTCTTTTCAGATCGACCTTCGCCTCAGCAAGCGTGACGAAGGCGGCGTAGTTGCCCCTGTTGAGCTGACGGATAATCGTCTCCGCCTCCCGGGAGGATCCGATCTCCAAGATCCTTGTCTCGATGCGATCCTCGGGGATGCAGGCGAGCCGTCGTGCCTGTTTCCGGATTGCCTCCCGCTGTGTCCTGAGGGTGTCATTGCCGCCCGTCGGAGGTGTGCCGGGAGCTTGTTGTCCCGTTGCCTTGGGCGTTTCTTTTGTGTCCGCCCTCCCCTCTTGTGTCCTGTTCTCCGCCTTCGGCGTTTCCCTTTTGTCTGTCCCGGTCTCTTCCTTCTTACCGGATTCGACCACGGTGAGCGTCGGCGCGGGTGCTTCCGTCGTTTCCCGCAAGGACGCGTCCGTGATCGCCGCGAGGGCCGATGCCCCTCTCCCCATGATTCTCGGAGGAGAAAATTCCTTCACGAGCTCGAGGGGATCGACGGTGACATCGAGGCTGATGAGATACTGCTCTTTCAGCGAGGCGTTTCCCTCCTTGTCGATGGCCGACACCTTGCCCCGAACCTTGCGAAGGACGAAAATCGTTTCCCCTTCGTAGAGAAGGTGCGCGATCCTTCCGCCCGTCGCCTTCCAGACAAGATTGAGCGTGTTCTTCACCGCCTTTATGCTGTACCACGAGGTGGTGGGGATAATCCATACACCCATGCCTTTGAGGCCCGGGATCATGCACTGTATGGACCCCCCGAAGGTGCACTGCTTCGTCTGGAAGTCCGTGCAGTCTTCCGGGATGCAGGGTTTCCGGACCCAATCGCGGCCGCCGAAGATACGCCTTCCGGGCTCGACGGGACTCGGCGACTCGCACACCATTTCGTAGCCCACCATCTTTCCCCCTTCATTGATCGGGATGAACGAGCTCTTGTGCTTCAGACCGCTAAATCCATAGCATCTCAAGGAATGGGGAATGAGGTTCCACCAGTCGTTCGTCGTGAACCACACGGGGAACGACCGCACCTTGCCGTCGGAATCGGCGTAAAGCTCGCGGATTTTGTCCGCATTGGCGGGGTTCACACAGTCACCCTTGTTGATCGTGAAGTAGTCGACGTTCATGGGCGCGAGCTTGTCGGCCTCCTTTTGTTCGCCGTTTCTCGTGATGATGAGCTTTCCGAGGCGTTTTTCGATCTCGTCCCACGTAAGCCCCTGCGCGACGAGTTCCGCGAAGAGCCTGGAGTCTTGCTCGAAGAGCTTCTGTTGGTTTTCGGGATACTTCCTCAGCCGCATGATGCCGGGGCGAATGACTCCCGCCCGCTCATGCCTGTAGTCCGGGCCAAGCAGGGGCGCAAGGAACTCTTCGCTGCCGTCCTCCAGTGCCCGAAGCAGTCCTCCCGTCTGGCACGTCGCAATATTCGTCATGTTTATCTCCTTGTTGTGGTGAATGGTTAGTTGGCACAGAGGGTGATCTCGCCGTCTTTGAGGGTGATTACCGCGTCCGCGAGCGCGCGGAGCTCGGGGGTCTGGGTGATGCAGAATTCCTGGCTATAGCCTCCAAGCTCAAGCACCCTTCGTTTCATGGCGAAATAGCTCCTCTTCTTTTCCGGATCGAGAGACCCGTCCTTCTCGTCGGTGAATATGGTGTCGAATTCCCGACCTTTGGCGAACTTGTTGAACACGCAGATCCCTTTCGTGACCGCGTCTTCGATCCACGTCCTTTGCCCTCCGCTCATGAGCTTCAGGCTCACTGCCTTACCGGTTGCCGCATCGAGCACTATGATGTCAAAAACGTCTTTTGTGGATTTGCCGCCCTTGGCCGCTTCCCGGGTACTCAACCGCACGGTGTAGCGGGAGTCGTAGACCCGGAGCAGCTCGTTGGCGTTCCGCGCGACTTCCGGCCCCGCGTCCTCGATTTCGAGGGGGATTATCCCGTCCGGACCCAGTGCCTTTGCAAGCACCTTCCACTCGGAGATCTCACTGTTGTAGAACTCCGTCTCTTTGGCAAGAGCGGCGAGCCGGGTCTCCGCCGAGGCGATCTGCCTCAAGGATTCTTCGAGGACGCCGGAGCGCACCTTGTGTTCTCCTTCGGTCCGTCTCTTTTTCTCGATGGACGGCCCTATCTGTGCGACTTGCTCCGCAAGCTCCTTTCTCTTATCCGGAAGCGCTTCGTCGATGACGATCGCGGAGGACTCCCGTACAAGAGCGTCGATCTCCTTGGATATACGGGCCTTTTCTTGGTCGCAGTCGGCAAGGTATCGGTCCCGCTCTGTCCCGAGGGCCGAAAGTTCCGTCTTTCTCTCCGGCAGTTCCTTCTCCGCGAGACCCTTCTGGATCAGCGCCGTCGCGTGCTTTCTGAGCGTCTGGAGCTTTTCTTCGGCTTCTTTCTTCCTTTTCTCAAGGTTTTCCTTGAGGGAAAGGATACCTCTTGCCTCCGTCTCGATCGCGGTCCTCTCCTCGCATTTCTTCTTGAGGCCGGTCACATCTGCGGAAAGCCGTTCGTCTTCGGGGTCTGTGCTCGTTTTGAGCGCAGCGAGTTCCTTTTCTTTCCCGGGGATAGCCTGCAGTGCGCCTCTTGCGTCCTCCAAGAACAGGCAGGTGGACGAAAACGTCGTACTTTCGGCCGCTGAACAGGGTGTGCTCGTGAGCATCGCCGCTTTTTCCTTCATGTTCTGAAGGGCGGTTTCGGCCGCAGTGATGATGTGTGCCTTATTCGCCCTGACCCGTTGAAGTTCCATCTCGGATTTCCTGAGAAGCCTGTCGTATTCGGCCTGACCTGCGAGCCTTGTGTTGGTCTTTATGTACCTGGTGTCGCACAGGGCAATGCTCGCGCCAAGGTTTTTCACCGTCTCTTCGAGGATTTTCTCGTCCTCGCCGGCGTCGCACAGTCCTGATGCCTCCTCGATGGTGGCGTTCAGCGCATCGATCTTCTTCTTCAATGCGGCGGCCTTCGTTTCATATTCCGTCTTCCGCGTGGAGACGGCCTTTTCGATTTCTGTGTGTCTCGTCCGTTTCCGCTCCGCCTCGGCAAGGAGTCTTTCTTTTGTTTTGACTTTGTCCGCCCGAAGCGCGAGCTGGACGTCGATCGCGGCAAGCTCCGCGCCCTTCTCTGTTTTCTCCCTTTCAAGCGCCCCAATCTCTCCGGTTATAGAGGCGAGGTCGGATAGAGCCCTTTCTAGCTCTTTTTCCGCGGTTTCCTTTTGGGCGACGGCCTTTTCCAGGGGCGTCGCTTCCCGCCTTACCCCTTCGAGATGGGTAAGAAGCCTGGCCGTTACGTCCGCGGCCTTCTTTCCGAGCATCAGGAGGCCGTCCGAGTTGAGAAGCTCGGCGAATATCTCCCACATGTCCTTCTTGCTGGACTCCGAGATAGTCACCGCGTCCTGGCATCGAAAAATGCTGGTGAAGAACATCTTCGGCGTCCCTATGACCGCATCTATCGCACGGTCATAGGTGCGTGTTCCTCCATCGGGGTTGAGGGCCCGCCACTTTCCACTGTCTAATACATACAGGTAGCACTCCTGCCTGCGTCTCTCGTTGTCGATCATGAGGACCTCTTTGTAGTCGCGACCCGTCATGGAGAAATGGAGCTCCTTTCTTGCCTCCCCGTAAGTGTGATCATAGTAGCTGAAGGCGTCCGGAGAATAGGAGGTCGCCCGGTAGGGCATGAGCCTGTAAGGGTGCATGTTGTCGAGGATGGTCGTCTTGCCCATCCCGTTCAATGCGTCGAATACGATGAGTCCCGAAGGCAGGCAGGTGAAGTCGATGAAGACCTCCTCCTTGCCAAGACCCGCCTTGATGCCGTCGAAACCCTTAAGCAGCAAAGAGTTGACCTTCATCGGTCTCCTCCTTCCCGAAGTATCCTTCCAGGATCGTTTTCAGGTCCTGGTCCTGAAGCATATCGAGCTTCGAAAGAAGCTCTTCCGTCACCGTCACCCCGTTGAGATCGGCCCACTTGGCGAGCTTCTCCGGCAATGAATGAAGTCGCGATATTCCTTCGGCGCGGCTGGTGACAAGAGGAATCATGTCCTTGTCGATCTTCACCTCGAAGGCGCCTTTTTCCATCGCGGCCCGAACGAGCGCCGCGTCGTCGACCTGGTGCCGGTCCTCTTCTTTCACGGTGTACTTGATTCTCACGTAGTCGCCCTCCCCCACCGTATCGAGGAGAGAAGCATCGGGCAGCCCATCGGATTCGAGGGTTACCATCTTCCGCGCCGGGGTCCTCACAAACTCCGAATCGAGGCGTTCGCCGTCGATGAGAGTGCACGAAAAAGCCCTTGTCTTCCGTTTCCGCATGATCCTGGCGGGTGATGGAGCCCGAGTAAAAGACGTCACTACCCAGTTGCTGCGCCTTGTGAATATGGCCGAGACACACGAGGCGGGCCCTGGCGAGCCGCAAGTCGGCAACGCCGATCTCGATCTCCCGCCCGATGAGCTTCTGACCCGTCGAAAGTGCCGCCCCGGTCACGTTGCAGTGGCCGACGAGCACGGTCGGAATAGAGAGCCTGTTCGCCCTCTCGTTGAGCATGCCCCAGGCCTGGAGAAGGTCGCGCAGAAGCTCCGCGATCTCCCTGTTGCCCTCATTGACCGAAAGGTCTTTCCCCGCGAGGATCCCCGCCTTGGTGACCGTCGGAAGCACAGAGACTATCGCTCGACAGTCCTTAAGGGTGTCCTGATCGACATCGGGGGCACAGGGAATGAGACCTTCTCCGGTAAGCGCGATCTGGCACGGGCGTGTCGGTGGCATAGACAGGATAGACCGTCCGGAGCTCGCCGAATATCCGCGTGCTGCCCGGCGCGTCGTGCGTGAGCGTGCCGCTCGCGATGACGACCGGCGCGATACTGCCCATGTGCCGAACGAACCTGATCGCCGCGATGGTCGCGGGTGATCCGAGAATGACGGCGCGGTCCCATATGTCGCCTGCTATGGCGATAAGGTCCGGCTTTCGCACTTTTGCCTGTGCCACGACGAATTCTGCGCACTTCGTCGTATCTTTAAGCAGATCCTCATCGTTGCCATGATGGAGATCCGCCACGTGGAGTAGATGAAATGCCATAATTCCTCCAATGTGGGTTGATGGTGATGTGGTTGAAAAACCGATGTATCGCCTGTCTTTTATGGAACAGGGATTGGATGAAGGAGAAGGATGCCCTGCGGATAGTCTTTCCTTGATGAGAGGAGCGTGGGCTGATTCGGAAGCCTACAGAAGAAACTGAAACTGTCATGATAATACTTTGGCGAAGAATGCAGGAGGGGACAGACGCAACGCAGGTCCGTGGGCATAACGAACTTTCGCCTCTCCTTGTGGAGAGATACTACTTTTCGCACAAGTAGTATACGTCAATGCGATGGATCTCTCACGAGCTCGTCACGGGCGTCCTTGTCTATGCGTTCACCGGGGGTAATGCTATTTGTGCGGCTGCCGCGTGCGCGGGCAGCCTCGTTCCGGACGCCATCGAGGGGAGAGTCCCCCGCGACCCGAGGGGGAAGATGAGATGGGAACGTTCGCACCGCGCGATCTCCCACTGGTTCGTCCCTTACTGCCTCGGGGCGGGAAGCGGATTCGCCGCATGGCTCGTCACGGAACATTCCGCGATCACCCCCGCGGGCATGGTCCTCGCCCTCATCTGTGGCAGGAATCGGGGCACGCTGTTTTCGATTGCGGGGTTCGTCTTTCTGGGGGCCCTCTTCCATATCGGGGAAGACGCCTTGTGCGGATGCGTGCCCTCCTTCAACCCCGGTAAACGAATGGGGAGTGCGGCTCTTTTCCGTGGGGTCCGTCCAGGAACAGCTTATCACCGCGTTCGTCGTGGGGAGCTTCGTCATCGTCTGCCTCAAAGGGGTTCTATGGTGAGGCTCCTTTGGTACATCGCGGTTCTCGTTATGGCCGCTCCCTTGGTCTGCCACGCCTTCTGCTTCGAGGAGGCCGGCGCCGAGTACGGCGTCTCTCCCCGTCTTTTGTGGGCCATAGCCAAGGCGGAATCGGACTTCAATCCCGCCGCCATGAGCGCCAACACGAATGGGACCTTCGATTACGGGGTGATGCAGATCAACTCCGGATGGTACCCGACGCTCGGCCGCGAAAAGGTGGATGCACCTCGGCGACGCATGCTACAACGTGAGGACCGGCGCCTGGATACTGAGCCAATGCGTGGCACGGCACGGCTACACATGGGAGGCGGTCGGGTGCTACAACGCCTCGTCCCCGGGAAAGCGTGCCCGCTATGCGCGCAAGATCTACCGGGAGCTTCAGAAGGCGGGAGCGGCGCAATAGACCATCCAAAAACCGCCCGCCGATGTGCCATTGGTCCTTGACAAATTACCCTCAAAGTCAACTACGCGAAATGCTTCCGTATCTCCAAAGCGCCTGTCAAATAGGCAAAGTGCTGTAAGCCGTTTGGCGATAAAGGCTTATCCTCCCCGCTTTGCGGTTTTTCGACAGCTTTTCCACAGCCGATGTGGAAAGTGTTCCTTAACACGTTGTATTTACTGAGTATTTATTGAATGAGACAGGCTCAGGGGCATGTCGCGTCCTTTTCACCAAGTAATATCATGACAGTTTAAGTTTCTTCTGTAGGCTTCCGAATCAGCCCCGTGTCTTCTTAACAGGAAAGACTGTTTTCAGGGCATCCCCTTTTTTTCAATCGAATCCCTGCCTCATAGGAGACAGGCGATACGTCGGTTTACCGCCGACACACATCACGCTACAAGGAGGTATCACCATGCATCTGCAAGGATCGCTGCTTACCCGCTTTATCCGCGACATCGCTGACGGACAACAAGCCAGGCGAGAAGTGACAAGGATCGCAAAGGAGAATCCGGACCAGGTTCTCGCGAGCTTCAAGGAACTCCCGAAGGGAGATCAGAAAAACTTTCACTGGATCAGGCAGGTCGCTGCCGCGTCGCTCGAAAAGCGGGTGAACCGTGGCTGAGGTGGTCAAGCTGAAGGACTGGCTTGAGCGTCACGGACCGGCTATAGGGGAACTGATCGGGAAGAAGCTCACCCCTGTCTACGATCCCCTCGCACCCGAGGGAGTAAAGGAATATGCAGATAAGCTCCCTGCCCTTTTGAAGACGCCCTACTCCGTTCAGGCGGAGGTGATCAAAGCATCGGCGAAAGCATTGTTCAAGGCGGGAAGAAAGAGGATCTTCGTGGTGGGAGAAATGGGCTCAGGCAAGACCCTGCTTGCGCTCGCCACCCAGTACATGTTCCCCAGGCCGGCGCGGGTTCTCGTCCTCTGTCCCACGACGCTTGTCAACAAGTGGATCAGGGAAGCGAAGGAGACGATTCCCGGGGTGCGTGCGATCGATCTCACGGTGCCGAAGGTCATCACGCTGTTGCAGCAGTTCCGGCACTTCCCGAAGAAACCGGAGGTCCCCGAGATCTACGTCATGTCGAAAGAAAAGGCGAAGCTCTCCTATCCCTGGCGGCCGGCGGCGCTTACGAAGAAGCACGACTTCAGGGTCTTCTGCCCCCGGTGCGCGGCGGTTGCCATAGAGAACGACGAGTACCTCACGATGGAGGACCTGAGGAAGAAACGACGCACGTGCGGCGCCTGCGGCAGCCCGTTCTGGCAGGCCGACAGGTCGCTGAGGCGCTTCGCCCCCGCGGAGTATATCAAGAAGTATCTGAAACGGTATTGGGACCTCATCGTTATCGACGAGATCCAGGCCTACAAGGCGGAAGGCACCCTTCAGGGAAGAGCCATGGGGAGCCTGCTTTCCGCGATCCCCTATGCCGCCTGCCTCACGGGCACGCTCAACGGGGGCTACGCCGACGATCTCTTCGCACTTCTCTTCAGGATGAACCCGGGGCAGCTCATCGCCGACGGGTTCGACTATGGGGCGTCGAACAAGTTCCTCGCGACCTATGGCACGATCGAGGAGGTGAGGAAGATCGAGGAAGAGGACACGCGAAGGGGAAGGGGCCGGAAAAAAGGGGATATCACACGGCGGCGCCCGGGCGTCTCTCCCGTCGCCATCGGAAAGTACCTCCTCGACAAGTCGGTGTTCATCCGTTTGGCCGACGTCATCGATGGCCTGCCCCCTTATGAGGAGATCGTCCTCAACTACACCATGACGAACCGAGCAGAGCGGCCGAGTACGGGATGCTTCAGGCCCTGCTCAAGAGCGCCGTCGTAAAGTACCACACGAAGGCTTTGGGCGCCATGCTTCAGGCCCTCATGTCCTATCCCGATTCGTGCGTCGCCTTCCCCGAGGAGATCGAGATCGCGGACCGCACGGCGGGTCAGGTGCTGGAAGTGATCGATGCCCCCAGAGTGCAGCTCGAGGACGGGGAGCTCTTGCCAAAGGAAGAGGACCTCGTCGCGATCGCGAAGAAAGAAAAGAGGGAGGGGCGAAAGCTCCTCTGCTACGTGGTCTTCTCAGGGCTCCGGGACATACGCCCCCGCATCAAGGAAGTGCTCGAGGCGCACCGGATACGAACGGGGGTGCTCGATAAGTCGGTCGCGCCGAAGAAGCGGGAAGAATGGCTCAAAACCCATTCGTGCGAGTTCGACGTGCTCATCGCGAACGTGGAGCTCGTGAAGGAAGGCCTCGATCTCTACGACTTCCCCTCGATTTTTTTCTACCAGACGGGACACAACATCTTCACCCTGCGCCAGGGCGCGAGAAGGAGTTGGCGCATCGGCCAGAGGAAAGCGGTGAGAGTCTACTTCGGGGTCTACCGGAACACCATGCAGGAGCTTGCGCTCGCCCTCACGGCGAAGAAGCTGGAAGCGGCTCTGCTCGTCGAAGGGGAACTGCCCGAAGGACTCGCCGACTATTCGTCCGACGAGGGGTCGATCATGCAGGAGCTCGGGCGTGCCCTCATCGAAGGCACGGCAAATACCGCCGCGGAGAAGGCATGGGCGAGATTCCGGAAAAAGGAGATCGAGGCCCATCTCGGGATCGGCGGCAAGGAGCAGATCTTTTCCGTTCCCGCACATCGCGGCCTCACTTCCGTGACGGACAACATCACCGTCAAGGTCTCGTTCCTCGACGGTAAAAAGCGAAGCAGGTCCGTCGTGGAAGTCGCCTATGGCGACCTCGACAAGGTCGCTGCAGGGAGACCCGTCCAATTCGCCCTTTTCTAAAACCACTACAGGAGAGAAAATATGAATACGAATGCCGCGCGAGACGCGGATACCCCTATCCGCCCCCATCTGGTTTATGGTCTCATGACCGTAGACGAGGCGATAGAGACAAGAAACCACATGTGCGTACACTATCAGGAATGCCTCGCCCTCGCAGCGAAGGACAGGCAGGCGACGGGCTTCGACTGCACCGACTGCGACGGCGGGGTAGTATCTGCGGCTCGCGACGAGGGGCTTCTCTTCGACATGCAGCCGCCCTTCGAGCTCAAATTAGTCCCGGTCGCTAAAATCGACATCGACTACGAGATCGCACAAAAGACGATAACAAAGCTCGCCGGTTCCGTCGAGACCCTCGGGATACTTCAGACCGTGCTTCTCCAGAAGACGGGACAAGGAACCTTGAGGGTCGTCGGGGGAAAGAGACGGGTCCTCTCCGCGAAAAGCGCGGGAAGATCGACGGTGCCGGCCATGGTGTTCGACGAGCGCGTGCCGGAAGGAACCATATGGATATACGCGGCCGTGGAGAATATGATGAGAGCGGCCAACCCCGGGTTCGAGGCGGAGGCGCTTTTGAAAATCCTTGCGCTCAACAACTGGACGATCAAGGAGGCGTCCGAGAAGCTCGGCTTCCCCCTTCAGCTCATGAAGGAGAGGCTCAAGCTCACCAGGCTCATACCGGAGATGTTTCACCGGCTCAAGGCGGGCACGGTGACGGCAACACAAGCGAAAAGGGTCGCATCCCTCCCGGAGGAAGAGCAGAAGAGGCTCGCGGGCATGGAGAAGCTCACTTCTTCCGACATACAGACGGCCTACCGGTCGAACAAGCTCGACGCACTTCTCGCGCAGGAGGACCTTTTCGAGGTGCCCGTTGCGGTGAAGCCAAACTTAAGGATCGTCAAGGACCAGATGGAGGGCATCCTCGCCTCCACGTATCAGGTGCGGGGCGACGAACGCCTGCTGAGCGCCGCCCTCGACCTCGTGAAGAGGTATGAGGCGTCACTCGGAGGTGACGAATGATCAGGGGCTGCGGAAAGAGAAAGGCAGGAGGGGTCTATGTGATGTCCGAGCTCGGGCCCGATGGCGTTCCCCTGGAGGCGGTGATGATCGATCCGCCCATACCGTATGATGGCGGGCCGTTCAGGGCGCCCCAGTTGGTTCGCAAAGATGGCGTCGCCCACCTCGTCTTCTGGGTAGGCGCGGAGTTCTACGAGTACCCATGCGACTTCCTGGAGGAGACGCGAAGGCTCGGGGTGTCGCGAAGGGTGCCTGTGGATTTTCCCCTGGAGGAGATGACCAGTTCCTCGATGATGTTCTTTGTCCATTCGAAGGCGATTATCGAGAACTACGAGGTTCTTCCCCCGCCGGAGTACTGCCCGAAGGTAAATGAGAAGCATCTGCGTAACGAAGAGTACTGCCTGGGACACACCTACCAGATGGGCGAGGATGCGACGCGGACGGTGGGAGAGATCACCTACGCCGCCCATCCCGCGACACCGAGTGAACCGCTAGTGCTCAGCGCAGGAGTTTTTCTTCGGATGCCCATCACGGGGGTCGACCATATCCTGAAGGAGGGAGAGGCCGATCCGCGCATGAAGGCAAAACGCGAGAAGATGACAATCCCCCTCAATTACACGACAGAATAGCTTTCAGGACCCCGGAAAAAGAGCCGCTCTTTGCGGCTCGCCTCCCGGGGTCCTTTTTTCCGCCAAGTAATATCATGACAGCTTAAGTCTCTTTTGTAGGCTTCCGAATCAGCCCGCTTCTCCTCACATCAGGAGAATCCCCATGGGCATCCCATGCAAAAAATCTCAGGAGAAAAATCATGAAGAAACTCATTGTTCTCATTGCGGGAATCATCATCATTGCGCCGGCGCTCTGTTATGCCGGAGATGCGGCAACGAATGAATGCGCGGAAAGCGCCTGCGCCGTCGGCGCCGCAACACCGGCTGCAACACCGGAGAGCACGGAATCCGCACCCGAAAAACCCGCCGGAAATGAAAGCACCGTCGAGCATGCGGCACACGCAATCGAACGAGCGACCACCGCGACATCGATCGCGTGCGGGATCTCCCCTGCTCCGGGCCTGGCCGCCCTCCCCTGCCTTGCGGTGGACACGGTGAACTTCGCGTCCAAGGCGGTGGGGTGGATTGTGCGGCACGTGACAACAAGAAGTGAGGAAGGAGACAGCAATGCCGCCGGACTCACTGACATAACAAAAACCAAGGAGCCAAGTTATGATCATCGATAGAAAAACGCTTATCGAACCCATGGAAAGAGTTGTCGCCATATCCGGGCGGAACAAGACCCTCCCCGTCCTCGACAACGTGCTCATCGAACTGGGCACGGACGCAAGCAAGGTGACCGCCACCGATTTATCGACCACGGCGATCGCGAGAATCCCCTATGCCGCCGGGGAAGCGACAACGCTTCTCGTCCACGGCGATGCTTTCTGCGGGCTTCTTAAGGAGCTTGACCCGGGGGATATCGAGATTTCCGTGAACGGAAACATCGAAGTGAAACAGCACAACGCGCGGTTTACGGTCGTCCCGCGGGACCCCCGGGAGTTCCCGGAGGTGACGACGGACAGAGGACACGGGACAGTCGTTTGCCATTCCCTCATCGACGCTCAGGAGGATTCTCGAGAGGACCGCCTACGCGGTGTCTGCCTCGCACGATGTCTCCCGGCTCACGCTTGCCGGCCTCTGCGTGGAATGCGCAGGCGGCGTGCTCACCGCGGTGGGAACCGACGGTATACGGATGGCGGTGCTCGAGGAGACGCTTGAGGACAAAAAGGACATGAGCAGGGTAATCGTCCCGCGGCAGGCCCTCCAGGATCTCCGGGTGCTCGCCGCGAAGGAAGGTCAGATCCTCGTGAAGAGGTTAGAAAAGCAGCTTCTCTTCATCGGGCAGGACATGACGATCGCCGCGAGCCTCCTGGACGTGGTGTTTCCCGACTATAAGGCGATCCTTGCAACAAAACATAGGAACATCATCTCGGTGAACAGGGAGGCCTTCCTGAAGGGACTCAAGAAGGTCATGACCATTGCCTCCGACGATCCCGTGAAACTCACCGCGCGCGCGGAAGAACTCGTGCTTTACGTGGAGGCAGAGATCGGGCGGGCGAAAGAGACCGTGAGCGCCACATCCACGGGCGAAGGCGAGATATCGGCGCACTTTCAGGCGAAATTTCTCGCCGATCTGTTTTCGAGGATTCCCGACGACACGGTGCTCATCGAGGCGCCCGAGCAGTATGGGCATTTCTTCTTCAAGGGGGTCAACAGCCCCGGATACGTGACGGTGCTCATGCCGATCAGGATGTAAGGAGGGTTTCATGGAAGAGACACTCACACTCAGCGTATGCGTGAAAAGGAAGGATATGGAGCGGATCCTCGATATCGGCGCGATGCCCAACCGGGAGGTCAAGGGCACTGCCCTCGAAAAAGAGTACGATGCAATCCAAAAGGCTTTCGGGTATGCGGTGATGGAAGCCTATCGGACCATCGGGCCCATGCCGCAAAAGGAGCGGGAATCGGAAGGTCCCTCATACGGTCATGCGAATGCTTGACAAAACGCGAACATACGATCAAACTAGGAGGTAGCGATGGAGGCTCAACAAGTGAGCAGCGCCGTACAAATCTACAAGATATTCTCGAAAAAGGGATTCACTGAAGAGGAGGCGGGCATCATCGCCACCGCCCTCGAACAGAAGGACAATCTCGCGACCAAGGATGACGTGCACGAGGTGGTGGACAAGCTACACCAGACCAACATCAGGATGGTCGGCTTCGGCATTGCCATACTCGCCGCTATTTTCGTCACGAATCCGCGAGTTCTCGATCTCATATGTAAATTGTGGGGTGCACTCCCGAAGTAGGACGCACCCCGAAGTACCCTCTCAAAGGACGGTCCCCATGACGTCCTTTTTTTCGCGCTGCCCTCCCTCTCCTATCAGTCGCGTGGTATCGCACTACAGACGATCCTCCGGGTGTGCTGGAGGCCCACCTCATGGAGGCGATACGCGATCTCAGGGGTTAAAACCGGGGGCGCAATCGCTGGGCATCCCCGGGTCTTCATAAGGACGGTCCCCATGACGTCTTTACTTCTACTCAGTTGATGAAAGGGGTACCTTTCGGCCGCTGAAATCTGAGGGGGGTCTGAGTGTTGTCGTGGGGGCAGGTGTAAACGACCGTGAAGACGCCATCCTCGTACCGGGTCTCCCAGCGTTCCTCGAGGCCTTGTACGTCGAAGGCGTAACCGCACAGGCCGCACTCCATTTTCTCCATGACGTACCCTATGCTCTTCAAATGCTCCAGAAAGAGTTCCCTGAACTTCTCGGCTCCGTAGGGGTCCTTCCGGGCCTCGGGAGATTCGAAAAGCTCCTGCATTTCCTTGAGGATCACGTCGGGGTCTCGCATCATATCCTCCTAAAAGAGATTCTCATGGAACCGGTGCTTTGTCAAAGTGTTTTGAGTCTCCATCCGCGGCCGTTGGCGACCGGTTTCGCTTTCGCGTCCTTCGGCATCTCTTCCGCCCGGGCAGGCTCGGGGTGCTCGGCAAAGTAGCGGGGGACGTCGGGCTTTTCATACTCGATCGTGACACCCCCGCCGCAATGGGGGCAGCCGATCGCGAAGGGAGGGACGGTTCCCGCAGGGACCTTGAGGACCCTGTCCTCTACGTAGCGGTTCCGCTGGTCCGTGACGCTCGCGGGTTCCGGCTTGATCCATTCCTCCCTCTTCTCGCTGAGCACATTCTTCAGGAGTTGCGGTTTTTCCACGAACCGGATGACCGTTTCTCCGTCCTTGGCGGCGGTCTGCACCGAGACGGTTCCGTAGTTGAACATCCTCCCGTAGATGGTCTGTTCCACGGTGATGTCGTTGATCTTGTCGAGGGTGTTCTCCTTGGAGTTGTTCGTCACGATGCCCCACTGATCGATGAGCCGGAAGTTCGTCACGATCCAGATGTTGGTTCTTCTGTCGAGATAGACGTAGAGGAGCCACAAGGCGGCAAAGATGAAGGCGAAGGGAGCGAAGGAGTCGAGGAAGGCGCGGAGCCCCATGAGTCTCGTGCGTACCACGTAGTAGACAAGGACAGCGGCCAGGGTGAGAACGGGCTTTACAAGGACAAGCCAGTGTTTCTTGACAACGAGAGCGACGGTTTCACCCGATTGGAGTTTCGATCGCACGTATTCCTCCTGTGTTTGATTTGTAAGGGGATACTACTTTCGAGGCGGGCACCATGCGCAGAAAGGCTCGTTCTTTTCAGTACCGTCTCACCAGATAGAACTCACCCCTGTTGAGCGGCCGTGTCGAGAACATGCAGTCCTTACGGGGCTCGACCTTCCTCAGGCGGCCTTCGTCTATTCCGAAGGTTTTGGCCACCGCCCGGTGCACGACGGGCTCGACGGCAAATACCATCTTGGTCGCCGTGTTGAGGAGGATGTCGTTGTTGAACTTCAGCGGGTTCTGCGTTGCGAGAATGAGGCCCAGGCCGAACTTTCGTCCCTCCTGGACGGTGCGGACGATCATGTGCTCGATCCGGGGAACTTCAAGAAAGAACGAGCATTCATCGATGACGATGTAGTGGCGGACGTGGCCGCGCTCGCCGGCCCGGGTGAATCGGTCGAGGAGCCTCTTGATCGTGTAGTAGGCTGCGAGCTTGCGTTGTTCGTCTTCGAGGTATTTCATGTTAAGGCGCACGTTCGTGAGGGGGGTTTCGTTCTTGACGAAGACGTCGGTGTTGTTGAGATTCTGGATCCTGTTCCGAAGACCGACGAGGCCTTTCGGGTCGCTGTAGGTGAGGAAGTCGGGATCGTGGAGGATGCCTTTTCGCAGGTACTCCTCATACAGACGGACGAGGGATGAAATGGTCTCGGCGATCCGCGCCTCCGCGTCGGGTGACGGGCTCTTTTCCAGTTTCTCGAGGGCCTTCTTCTTTCTGTAAAGCGCCTGCAGTTTATCGATCTCATGGTCAGCGGCGCCATTGCTTCCTCCTATCATGAGCTTCTTGTACTTGTAGCCGATGAACCTCTCCAAGTCCTTGAGATCGGGGTAGGTGTGCTGCGCCCACGATGGCGGATCGTCCTGCCTGATCTTGTTGGCCCCATAGAGGTCCATGATGACGTTGAAGAGCATATTCACCTGCACCGGTCCCATTTTGTGGGTCCCCGCCAGTTCATTGAGCAGCTCAATGAAGTTACTCGCGTTGCTCTTCGGACCCGCATAGCGGGCGTCGGGGTTGACGGTGAGGGGGTTCACGCCGGAGGCCGAGCCGTACCCGAGACGGTACTCCCGGACAATGCTGTCAATGACACCAAGATCGCCATGGATGTCGATCACCGTGAAGGAGATGCCCGAGGCGGAGAACGCCTCGATGATCTGCCTGATCGTGTAGGTCTTCCCTGTTCCCGTTGCCCCGGAAATGCACAGGTGCGGGTTCGGGCATCGGTCCGGCTGCCACGCTATGGGCGTTTCGCTGGTCGTTCCCACCTTGTACAGCACGTGTCGCTCTCCCATGGAGACTCCTTTTTGCGCTGGGCTGCAAGGGTATTACTTTAAGGCAGGGAAAAATAGTTGACTGATGTATATATCGCGTTATGCGATAGGGACTATTATGTCGGATCGAAAGAAATCGGGGGAGGGGCACAGCCTTCTGTTGAATCTGAGCCTCGAGGAAAAGGCCATTCTTGACGAAAAGGCGGAAGCACTGGGCCTCGACAGATCGGCGTTTCTCCGATTTCTCATCCGGACCGCGGATGTCTCCACCGTGACCACCGCGTTGAAAGTGTCCAAAAAGGGAGGATGAGCGATGATCAAAGGATTCCTTGACATACCTACTGTCCAAGGTACGACGTCTCAGTGACAAACAAGATAGTGCGGAAATCAAGGGCTGTTATGATCGTGGATGGCGTTGAGATTATGGAGGCCATGGAATACGACGCCGACGACAACTCTGTTGGAACCGCCTATTACGTCCAGGAGGAAAGGTGCAGTACTCTTTACGACGCAACGAAAGTGGCGGCAAGAGTAGCTTCGGAGCCAAAATAGATGGCAGAGTCCGAGCACAAACAGCTTCCCCCCGTAGGCCCTCTTCTTTATGGCTTTCCGGCTCAGAACGAAACCATCAGACGGCTCGAACGGCAAGGTTGGGAATTCCTTCATTGGACGGACATTCCGAAGCAAGGCTTTGCGGTCATGCGGAACGAACGGGGCGAACCCCTTTTTGTCGATGACTACGGCCTTTCGAGCCGGCAGCCGTTCAGTGGTTTTGAAACGTGACAGACTCAAACGTAGGTCTATGAAGGGGCGCATAGCTATGTTTGATGTTATGGTCCTGGCTGTGGTTGGGGTATTGACCCTCATCGGTTTCTGGAAGGGTCTGGTAAGACAGTTGTGGTGCGGCCCGTCCACCCGTCTGAGAAACAGCGCAACCAGGGTCTGATGCTGGACCGTCATCACTTTGGCTCTTTGGCCAAGATTGGTGAGACTTCCGCAAGGGCCGACGTCATCCCCGAGCGGATCCGTCGCCAGATCATGCCCGATCGCTTCGTCGCCTCATGAAGGGCGAGCAGATGGCCACGGACGTCGAGGTTCTCGCCTACATTATGCCCGCCTCCCTGGGCACACCCCTTCGATCATGACTGGACGGAGAGATCTACCTGTACCTCGCGACGCAGGTCCGCGAGAAGGCAGGCAGGGCAACAAACTCAAGACTTATGCAAAGGGCTCCAAGCGTAAGTAATCACCCTTACAAGTAATATTCTTTGTATGGATAAGAATGACGTGACACCAAGGTGGCTGGACTTGAGACAGGCTTCGAAGTATGCCTCAATGCATCGGCAAACATTGATGCGGTACGTGGAGGCTGGAGAAATCTACGGCACCTTGAAAGGTGGGAAGTGGTTCATTGATCGATGCAGCATTGATTCTTTTTTTGCGGAAGACAAAATTGAAGTGGCAAGGTGCATAAAGGGGATGATATAGTGTTAGACATGAAGAAAGAGTACAAGCATCACCAATATCCCGAGATGAGGCAGGAAGAGGGGGGATACTGGTACATCTATTACGGCAGGCGTGCCAGGGTATCCCTAAAAACAAAGGACAAGAGAATCGCGACCCAGGTGTTTGCGGTAAAGAAGCAGGAACAACGTGATGAAAAGATCAGGGCTCTAACCCCACTGACAGAAAAACCATTTGCAGATTTTATAGAAGAATATACAAAATGGAGGGCTAAGGAAGAAAAGTCTGCGAAGACCGTGCGCATGGACAATCTTGCTCTTCGTCTCCTTCTCGAACATACCGGCAACAAACCCATGAACCTTATTTCTAATAAGGATGTGGATGAATTCCACGGATGGATCATGCAGCCTCGGATGGTAAAAACCCCTACCGGAAAAGACAAGTTAATGAAAGGCTGCGCAAAGACATCGGTCAACGTCTATATTAGGCACCTCAAGGTGGCGTTTCGACGTGCAATGAGATGGGGCTACATCACAAAAAATCCTTATTCCGAGGTAAGCCAATACACCGAGGACGAGAAGGAAGTCCAGTTTCTGACGGAGAAGCAGATAACGGAGATTTTACTCCCGGCCTTTAAGCCACAGGACGAAGACTTCAAGTCCATGATCCTGGCATATCTCTATACCGGCGGTAGAGGGTCTGAGGTCTGCAATATGCACCGCAAGGACATAACGATAGATGAAGAGACCGACCGTCAGTTCATATTATTCCCTAAGACAAAAACGCACCGGGCCCGATTTGTACCGTTGTCGAAGGGCATGATCGAGATCCTGGAGCATCTACCTGAGAAAGGATTCTTGTTTCCCAGATGGCGTAACGTCGAGACCGTAAGCAAGAAGCTGAAACGCTATCTTCGGAAGGTAGGCCTTGGCCATATGTGGCTCCACGGGTTGCGTCACACCAATATCAGCCTACTCACAATGAAAGGGGTTCCGGATGAGGCCATCATGCGAAATAGCGGCCAGACCCAGAAGAGCACCCTTAAGCGATACCAGCATCTATCCCCTGGATACCTTTTAGAGGTTGCCGACAAACTCCACTTCGAAGAGAAAAAGCAGTCTGTAGCGATAGTCCAAAAGAAGAAGAAATGACACAGAAATGTCACAACAGGATCGTAACTATTTTAAATAATTAGTAGTCGCAGCTGATTCGTAATCAGCAGGTCGGGGGTTCAAATCCCCCCGTCGGCTTTATAAATAACAAGTACCTTTAGTAGTCATAGGTAACACATAGGTAACTTCTTAAGGAAAAACCGGCTCATTGGACAAGATGAGCCGGTCGTTGTTTTGCGGTAATGAAGAGACGTTTCCAACCAGAGCAGAGGTTCTGAAAAACGCCGGTATCAATGCCTCTCACCTTACCCCATGATCGGCTTCTGTCGTAGAGTTGTAGCGGGGCAGACTCTCAAGCCAGGCGACTACATCGTCAAGCCGATATCTGATGCTGCGCCCCATGCGGATAAAGGGTGCTCCACGACCATAGAGCCGGTCCTGTTCGGCCGTGGACTCGGCTTTACCTGTCAGCTCACAATACTCTTTCTGACGTAGAAGGGGCGGGTACTTCCTATAAAGTTCTTGGAAAAGTTCACTCTTCACGGTGTCTCTCCCCTGCTCGTACTGTTGCTTCTTTGCTCTGCTCATTTCTTTACGCACTACTGCTGAATATTACCTTACTCCCCAGAAACGGCCTTTTGAAATGTCAACCACCACCGCACGTCGGTGACGTACATGCCAGCCGTCTTGTCCATCGTATCCTTTAAGATCTTGTCAAGACATCCTGGAAGGAGACGGGAGGCGCACGGTATTCGACATCCCTCCCGCCTGTCTTCGATGTGACCGAACACCGGCCGGAGAAAAAGATATGTCCGTGCGGCCAGGTGACGACGGCATCCTTCCCCGACGGCATTACTGTCCGGGTCCAGCACGGAACGGGCATTGGGAGCCGCGTGGGCATGGACGAGAAGACCATGCGTTCGCTCCAGAAGAAGCTCTTCGAGAAAAGGAAGCCAGCATCTCCGCCAGAGCGACGTCATCCACAACGACGCGACCGACGTAGCCATAGAAGGGAAGCGGAGATGGCTCCATATCATGTCGACTGAAGAGCTCACCCGCCACGCGGTCGATGAGACGAGAGGAGAGTGAGCCACCGACCGCATCGGGATATGCCCTTCTTTCACAGGAGGGCCATCCACGATGGGTGGAAACCGTACTTCCGGCCCGAGGACTGCGTTCACGGGTTATGCAACGCCGACCACGTAAGAGAACTCGTGTTTCTTTGGGCGAGTGGTCCTGCCGTGGTTCTGCCCCGTGCCACAAACTTCCTTCCCGGTCTCTTGCTCTGAGCCTCATCGGCCACCGTCAATGGTATAGAATCAATTCCCGACATCATCCCACGGTAACAGAATCGATTTTCTGGACCTTCCGCTCGCGCGCTTTCCGCATTTTCGCCTTTGTCTCTTCGGACACCTTCCTCACCTTCACAGCGCCGCCCTTCCGGTAGGGCATGAACACATGAAGCGGGCACCCTTCGACCTCGCAGTCCTTCCGACCATCCATGTAGAAGCCGGCGCACTGATAGCAATTGGCAAGGATGCTCTCCTTCATGGTGAGGGCCTCGCCTCTGAGGAAGCCTATCAATTCGCGCTTTCCTCGCGCCGTGCTCCCGTGCTTCTTGATCCATTCGATGCTCGTGGTCGTCATCATCCCCTCAGTCCTGATAGGGCCATCAGGCGAGAATGCCTGGCAGCGCGGCGTCATGAACCGGAGAAACGGCGGTAACGCGGCTTCCCGCCTCGTCCCGCCGGCGTCATACTCACACCTTCCCTCCGAAGTCCTCGTCGAAGGCCCCCTCAAGGGAGATGTCCCGACCCTCCGGTTTGTCCATTGGCAGTCCTTTGGTGAGACGATAGTGCTCCAGGGCTTCTCGGATGTACAGCCCCCGGATTGATTTCGGCATGCTTTCGAGCAGTTCGTAGAGCTCTCCCTGCTTCGTCTTGTGGATGTGCACCTTGTAGATGACGAAGTCTTTTGCCACGGCCGCCCTCCCTACTTTCCGTTAATGCCGTAGTACCAGTACCCTATGGCATTCGCAAAGGCCGGCTCGCTCACGAGGAGGAGGCGATGCCCGCCTGATAGGTCTTTCATCACCGCGCCACCCCCTCCGATGATGCCCATGTCGACGTGAACCGGGAGCTTTTCGAGATAGCGGTCGATGACGGAGCGGACCCGCCTCACGTACGCATCCATCTCTTCCTGGATGTCTATCTTGTAGAGGGTGCCGAGGTGGACGATCTGCCTGTCCCGAAGGATGTCGAGGGCCGCCCGGAAGCCAATGGAGAGCCGGTGTTCCCGATAGAAGGCCTTCACGATGCTGTCGAGCACGAACGATACGCCGATCTCCTGGCTCTCCGTGGCGCTCTCCACGTATTTTCCCTCCGCGAAGAGGACCATGTCCACGGTGTGGTGACCGATGTCGATCACGGGGACATTTTTTCGACGATCTTCCTGATGGTCCTTGATGTGCCGGAAGAATATACCCGCGCCCTGGGGGATGATCCTCACGTTTCCGCTGACCCGGTAGGGCTCCCCGTTTACCCTGATATCCGATGCCCTTATGGACTCGACGATCTTCCGGCTATACTCTTTCGAATACATTCCTGGAGGAACGCCCAGCACGATTTCCCCTTGAAGGAAGCCATTGTTCCGGAGGCAATGGCCCAGGACGGCGAGCCAGGCGTCGGACGTCACGAAGCCGGACTGGCGGGTGTCTATGGTGTTACCTTCCCTCTCCGCCTCTTTTCCCACAAGGAAACGGTGACCGTTGACGATAACCGGGCTCGTCTCCGAAAACGTGGCTTCCTTCGCCATCATAGCGACCGCCGTGGGAAAGATGTGCCTGTTATCCGACCGGCACGTCTTCGTGAAGCCGTATCCGATGTCGATCCCTATACACTCAATCGCCATGGGGGTTCCTCCTTGTTCATGATCATCGAGGCCAAAGATACGTTCGCCGCCTCCAAAAGAAACGTCCCGGAGAAGACACGGGCACTTATCCACATATTACTTTCACCTCCAGATCCTCTCCCGCTCGATCATCCTCCGCGTCTTCCTCGATGCCGCGTAGATGAACAGCCAGGGAATCGTGATCATGAGGAAAGTCGTGAGGACGACGAAGCTCGCAGAGGTGAGAGCACCGGCTTTACGCCCATGAGAAAGCGGTAGACCCTGTTGAGGGTCGAATAGCTTACCTGCGGATAGAACCACAGGAGGAACCGGGCGACGCGCCCCTCATCGAGCACCGAGGCGTACAAGGTGTTGTACAAGACAAAAGCGATGGTAAGCTTCAGGACCCCGGCGACCGTCAACCCTGCCATGAGCCAGTTGATGGCCCTCTTCGAGAGCTTGCCTATATAGTACCTGCCGACGAAGGCGAGGATGAGGCTGTAGCCCATGGCGAAGCTGAGCGCCAGGGCCACGGCGAAGGCCTGGTCGAAAAGGGTGAACTCATAGGAGCCGAAGATGGGGACGCACCTCTCGACGACACCCACAAAGAAGGGTGTCAAAAAGGATGCTGATGAGCCCGGATATGAAGGCGCCCTTGAACCCCACCTCGGAGATCACGATCTTGCCCTTGAGGGTTAAAAGGTTCTCCGGCAAGTCGTTTCCGTGCTTCTCCGCGAGGAAATAGTTCTGCACGATGGAGACCACGTCGATGAAGCTCTTCGGCCGGATGGAGCCGCCAACCCCTATCGGGGTGATGTCGTTCGATTCGTCCCCGTCCTTGTGGCTCATAAGCCCAGCACGAACTTAAAGATGC
>CAVVPU010000017.1:0-60249 GCA_963750015.1 uncultured delta proteobacterium
TTTCTAAATCATAAGTGAGTTTATTATCCAGGGCCATGCAACTATGGACCTGATTCGATCCTTATCGCTCTCCATATGTCTCAGCGATGCTTCCAGGTGGTTTTCCAACGCGTCGATGCTCTCGAACACACGGTTGTGAAAGGATTTCTCCCGGAGGTCGTCCCATAAGTGCTCCATGGGATTGAGTTCCGGTGCGTAGGGCGGGAGAGGAAGGAGTTTCATGTTGCGGGGGACCGAGAGCAGACCCGAGCTATGCCAGCCTGCGCCGTCAAGAATCATGATGATCCGGTCCTTGGGATGTCGGGAAGCTACTTCGTCGAGAAATATCTGCATCATGTCGCCGTTGACGTGGGGGAGGATGAGACTATCGAACTCGCCGTCAGTAGAGACGGCGCCGTAGGCATAGGTGTATTCCTGGGTCACCATGCCCAGGCAGAGAGGACGGGCAGGTTTCGGGCACCAGCACCGCCGGGTATCGGAGATGCGGCCGAAACGCGCTTCATCTTGGAACATTATCCTGAGCGGCCCTTCTTCGGCCCATTCCTGGTCGATTTCCGAGATGATCTCGGGGAATTTTTTTTCCACTCCTCTTGAGCCTCGACATCGGCCTTTGGGTGCCTCTTGTCCGGGGCAAGTTTTCTCCACCCGTGACGGTGGAGAAGGTTGTAGGCAGAAGCTAGGGCCGTTCTCCGCTCGAGCCGTTTATCGAGTTCTTGCTTGATCTCGCCGACAACGAGGATGCCTCCTTTGGAGGCCTTCTCGAAGAAGGGGGCAAGAAAGGCCACTTCTTCCTCGAAACTCATGTTCTCGCGCCGCCGGCCTCCGCGAAGCTTCTTCTTGTGATGCTTTCCCTGAGCACGGACGAACTCTGATCGCAGATGACTCGCCCATCCCTTGGAAACGCCGATGACGGCGCCGGTGCGCTCCATCGAAAAGCCGTATTCCAGGGGCAGCACCACTGCTTGCGCCTGCCGGAGTTCTTCAACCGTGCGGGCCTTGAATAGAAGCTCCTTTGCCTTCTCCAGCACTTCTTTGCCACGTGGCGTTCTCGCCATATGCTCACCTCCTGTGAGATGAGCATATTATTACATATTTGATTTAGAAATGGAATAACCAACATCAGGCAGTATACTCAAGGCGTTCACGAACTCCAACGACTGCTGGATGCGTTTGACCGAAAATGGAAGAGATTCGATCAGCTATGGACGGGTACCCTGTGACGGTGGCTGTAATAACTTAAGTAAAGTGTATAAACAAAGAAAAGAAAGGGAATGTTCATATAGTGACAATGATTAAAGTTACGTTTGATAGAAAGGATGGTAGAGAAGATTCGAATACACCCTCCATCATGGCACTGACCCCTCTCAAGTCCCCCGATTCTTACCCTCAAAATGGGCTATACACCCTGTTTCAAGACGTTGAATGGCAAGGTAGGGTAAACGTATTACCGTAACCCTGAACACCCCCATAGAGCGATTATACGCGATGTCTCACGATGATGTGAGTATCCCGCTTGCTTTACTTCCGTCGTGGAGTCGGGGGCACTCCGTTCCCGGTGCTCTCTACCATCTCAAACTGGCTATCTATTCCGTGCAACAGCATCCCCCTACCTTTCGTTCAAATATAGTGGGAAATTCTCTCCGCGCGTCAGAAGGCGTGTAATGATCTGTCACTTATACTTACATATCCGTCCTGTTACTCTCAGAAGGGATCATTCATGAAGGAGCTTTATCCTCTCTATCCCTTACTTGCTTTCATGCGGATGACTCCCCTACTCCCAGGAGCGTGGCGGGAAGCCGAACTCGGTCCGAGGAGGTGACTTTCGGCCGGTCTTCAAAAATATAATTATTATAGATTTGGTCCCATCCCTTCATCGTGGGCCTTGAAAGACGCGATTGAACTTCCCCGTCATACACAACCCTTTCAAGTCCATTTCCGTTGGCAGTAGTTTTACATACGCCCTGGTCCCCAACCCCTTATTCGAGCACATGGGAGGATTCAGGCATAAAAACGGGAGCTTGCTACCTCTTTCGGGTTGAGCGTGAGCTTTTGACAAAATATTTTTGTCCTCATCCCTTGGTAACCTTGATTCTTAGTTATAATAGATGAAACCCCGTCGATAGGGGTAATGAACATAGGGGGGTATCATGAAAATCTATCTTGCAGGCGAGGCACCTTACGAGGTCGACGAGTACATCCGGGAACACGGTGGTGGTGCCTGTGGCCGACTGCTCTCTTACTACTATCTTCAAAATGAGCGAGAGAGTTACCTTGATGACTTTATAGAAAACGGCAGCGGCAGATATATTGATGAGGAAGCCGATAAGGTAAAGCAGATGTCCACGAGGGGATTCTTTCAGTACGTGATAGACGTGCAGGGGGAAGGCGATGGAGAATAACGATAACGATACCCGTCCCGTTGAGGAAACTGAGACCATGCCGGAAATAGTAGGAAGCCAAGAGGTATTTGATGGCCTGGGGGACCACAATAAAAAGAGAATTGTCGATATCGAAGACCGATGCCGAAAGCTTATTGAAGGTATCAAGAAGAACGTCTATCAACTTGGGAAAGCGCTGAGCGAAGCAAAGAAAATCCTGCCGCATGGCAAATTTCAGACATGGATAAAAGAGGCTTTCGGAAATACTCTTTCTTACCCAACTGCCCATAACTACATGCTCATTTACAATCGTTTCGAGAAGCGACCTGACGTGGTTCAGTGCCTTCCGCTGACGCACCTCCTGCACATGGCCAAGTCACTCCCGGACGAAGAGATCATCAAAGAGATCGACCGTCGGATGGAAGACATTACCTCCCCGGCGAACGAAGGAAAAATGGACAAGGTTCGCAAGGAGTCCTTATTGGTGCTGTACGGGCAGAAGCGGAGAAAGATGATCGAGAACTTTAAAGAGATCAAACGCGTGGCGAATAGGGTTCGGAAGCTCCCGGAGGCTATTGGAGAACTAAAAAAGAGCGGTTACAACGACCTCGAAATTTTCACTCACCTCAAGAAGCTCAGCGATGAAAAGTATATTGCGGGCATCGATGAGGCTATTCAAGTCCTCCAGGCCATCAAGGACGCCCACGGTGCCGCTCTTAAGGAGTTCGGTGATAGGGTAGCGAAAGCCTTTCTCACCGATGCAGGACCGGCCGATCCAAATCTACAATAATTCTATTTTTGACGATTGGTCAGAAGTATAGTGAGGCCGACGAGTTGTGAGGCTTCGTCGCGCCCTCATCGTGGTGCGTAAACGATTTGTGTCTCAGTGAAGCACTGGCTTCGGTCTATGTGATCCTGCTTTTTTTCTTGTTTACCTGATTGTGTAATGGTAAAAACAGAACATATGACCGAATCAGACAAGGACAGTGTTGTCCCGAGCGCCGAATTGCCGTTTTCAGGGAAAGGACAGGAAAAGGGATTGCCCGAAAGTCCTCCTCGGTCGGATAATGCGACACCTCCAAGCGGCTTGCGCAGGGCCTTCAGGTCCTTAAGAAGAGAATTAACTGATGAAGAACTCGCTAACACCGGTGTCCAAAAGCTATTGCTTGATGCAATAGAACGGTCGGAGGGAGAGTGCTTAGACCTTCGAGATTACGTTAAACGCTATTACGAGGTTGACAAAGAAAAGGAAATTCTGAAAGAGAGGCTAAGAAGCGCAACATCGATAGAAATCGCCTTTGGAGTTGGAACAGCGCTCGGGGGAGCAATTATAGGCCTTGCGCCTTTCTTTTGGGATCATCAACCTCAGGGGCACATTGCCCTCGGTATTGGTATCTTCTTAATAGTAGCAGCCTCGGCCATTAGGGTAATAAAGAAATGAAATTGGAAATCGCTGACATAATTGACCGAGGTATACCCAACAAAGAGAGGCTTTGGCTTCGAGTCAAGGCGGATGCAGATCTAATTTACTATGCCGTCCTTGCCACTGAGTATCTTGCAGAACATGCAATCTCCAGCGTCCCCCGACATGTCTATTGGTTCGTCAAAAAGGACGTCAAAGCAGGAGATTATGTTGTGCTCTACACCGGTAAGGGCACAGCCAGCGAAACCAGCAACCAAGCTGGAGGAAAAACTTATTTCCTCTTTTGGGGCCTTGGTACGACTATCTGGAACAAAGCGGCGGACTGTGCCGTGCTGTACGAGATTAACTCTTGGGAGACCAGTAAGTATCAACGGTAGAGTGGAACCTCCCGCGATGGCGTTTTCGCTCCGCGAATAACTTGCGTCCCATTCCACCATCCTCGGGGAGCACTCTATTCAGTCTCATCCTCCTTCCCTTAAAGTAAAAACGAACGTATAATCCATATTGTTCTAAAATTAAAACACTATTAGTTTGATAGACAATATATTATAATTTAATTATGTTTTTCGCGTATTTATCAAATATCGAGTAAGGAGGCCGAAAATGGCAACGCCTGCCAGGAGGATTGAAGCAGACAGTGAAGTACGGAGGAGGATGCGAACCATAGCATATTTGCGTGTATCCACCGACGGACAGGACTTAGATAAGAATAAGGCTGACATCCTCCACCTCGCCAATGACAGGGACCTGGGGAAGGTGGAGTTCGTAGAGGAGAAGGTGAGCGGAAAGCTCTCATGGAAAGAGAGGAAGATCAAGATCATCCTCGATGAATTGCGGAAGGGGGACAACCTCATCGTCGCCGAGCTGTCGAGGCTGGGCCGTTCGATGCTGGACATTATGGAAATCCTGAAGATAGCGAAAGACAAAGAGATCAGCGTATACGCGATAAAGGGCAACTGGACGTTGAATGGCTCCATAGAATCAAAAATCGTGGGTATGGTTTTCGCGATGGCCGCCGAGATCGAAAGAGATTTAATCTCGGCCCGGACCAAAGAGGCCCTCAGAGCTAAGAAAGCTTCAGGAATAAGGTTAGGAAGGCCCAAGGGACCGGGTAAATCGAAGCTCGACGCCTACCAGCCAGAAATCGAAGCCCTCCTGAACAACGGCTCCACCCAGACCTTTATTGCCAGGAGATACGGTGTTACCCCGGCAACGCTCTGTAACTGGATCAGCAAAAAAGGGATAAATAGGGTTCCAGTCGAAAAAAGGTAAAAAAGTGATGAGAAAAAGCTTAGAAACCATCAAGTTTTTTTGATTTGACGTTATGATAAGAGAGGAAGCGCAGATCATAGAGAGGAGGTTGAGATGAGCGAGGAGAAGTTGGTTTATGCTCCCCTTATTCGGGTGAGTACGGAACGGCAAGAGAAGCAGGGGGAGAGCCTAAATACGCAGAGGAAGCAGCTTGAAACAGCAATTTTACACCTCGGCGGTAGAATCTTCGATTGGTACGGTGGTCAGGAGCATGCGACGCCTGATCAAGAACGTCAGGAAATGGAAAGGCTGATGCGGGATGCCCTTGATCATAAGATCGAAGCGATCATGGTCACGGATATAAGCAGATGGTCAAGGGACAACCGTAAGAGCAAGGATTACGTTCGCCAGCTTAAGGATAACGGGATAAAATTCTTTGTAGGCACGAAGGAACTGAGCCTGTATGATCCCACGCAGGCTTTCATGCTCGGCATCAGCGTCGAGGTTGCTGAATTTTTTGCAAGCGAGCAAGCGTACAAGTCAATAATCAATCGGATAGAGAGGGCGAAAGCGGGGCGCCCTTCATCAAGCGGACGAGTTCCGTTCGGAAGGCTGTTCAATAAGAAGACGGGGGAATGGACGGTAGACGAAGAGAAGAGGAAGGTGGTGGAGGAGGCGGCTCATTTGTATCTATACGAGAACGTTACCTTCAAACAGTTGGGAAAGCGCTTCGGGATAAACCATGCATACCTCTGGCAGGTACTCACTCAACGGTGCGGGGACACGTGGGAGCAGAGATTCAGGGAGAAGAGGTTTGGTATTGACGAGACTGTGCAGACACCGGTCCCAAGATTACTGCCGGACGAGACGATACAGCAAATCAAGGCCAAGTGCGATGCGCGAAAAGTGTGGGACAAAGGGAGCCCAGGCTTTCATCATTACCTTCTTGGCCACATTATTTTTGACGAAGAATCAGGCTACGCGCTAACAGGGCTCACCAATCACCTGGGCCAGCAACATTACAGACCGTTCAGCCATAACATAAAACGGTACATGATCAACGCTCAAGCCCTCGAAAAAGCTATACTAGATGCCCTTTTTCGTGCATTGAGCGATACAAGTGCTCTCACGTCTGCGGTCTTTGAGGGAAATCCACGCGGCACGGTTGCTGAGGGCCTGGGGAAAAGAAAAGCCGAGTGTGATAAGTCTCTGAGGTCGTGCGATAAGAAGATTTCCAACATGTTGACTGCCATCGAGCGGTACGGCGGCCAAAATGTTGACTCGTTCCTTGAAAAACTTGAAGAAAGAATGAGGGTTTTGGAGCAGGAGCGATCAAGCCTCCTTTTTGAGTTGAAGACCATTGATGACCAATTGGCGGAGTTGCCCACTCAGGTGGAAATTGCGAATAAACGGGAATGGATGCGGAGACAGATTGCAATGAGAACGAGCGAAAGCTATTTCCGTAGCCCAGCAGCTTTTTATGATTTGCCCTATGAGGACCAGAGAAAATTAGTTATACTACTGTTTGGTGGCAAGGATGCCAGTGGAAAGCGGTATGGGATTTACGTTAAGCCCCTGGGAGGTTCGCCTAGACGATACTCATTTTCAGCCTATGGAAGACTGGGAAATGTCGATGGATGGATAGAAAGCAGAACCGGTAGATACTCCTCCAATGCCGCCGAGGTATTCGATAGCAGTAACGGGAACCTTCATGGCGAAGTTGGCAAGGTAGTAAGGCAGGCAAACAGTGACGTTTTCGAAAGATACGACAAGGATGAACTTTCCGGCAGAGAGTATAAAGCTCGTATGGTTAGTGAAGGCGGCGCAGATCAGAGCCGCCTTTGAGTTGGGAAGGAGACAGGACCTGGAGCCGGACATCGGCCAGTACAGCATCAAGAGTCCTCAAGCACTGGTGAACGCGATTCGAAAGGGCATCCTGGACAAGGCCAAGGAGCACTTCAAGCTCGTCCTGCTCAACACGAGAAACAAGATCATCGCCATATCGACCATCTCCGTCGGCACTCTCAATGCGAGCCTCGTTCATCCGCGGGAGGTATTCAAGGAAGCTGTCGCCCGCACTGCCTCCTCCATCATACTCGTTCACAACCATCCTTCCGATGACCCTGACCCGTCCGATGACGACCTCGCTCTGACCCATCGGCTCGCCGACGCAGGACGTCTTATGGGCATCGAGGTGCTCGACCACATAATATTGACCCGCCGCGGCTATACAAGCTTCAAAGAGCGGGGCCTCCTTTAGACGGGATGGGCGATCGGGGAAGAAAGCCGCACGCGAGCCGGAGGGCTCGGAATAGATCGAGGATCGGGGCATGAAGAGCATCAATATCGTGTGCAAGAGGAAGAAGGAGCAGGCTTTGACGGTGGCTCAGACCATCATGGAAAGGTACGGCTCCGCGATCAATATAGCCCTCGACGAGGATTCGGCAGCCCAGCTCGGCTACGATAAGGCCTTCGAGCTGGAACATGTCGCGGACGGCGTCGACCTCATCATGGTCCTCGGAGGGGACGGTACCCTCTTATCGGTGGCTCGCCAGGTCAAGGGCAAGGACGTGCCTATAATGGGTGTCAACCTTGGCGGTCTCGGCTTCCTTACGGAGGTCTCCCTTGAAGAATTACCCGGGATGCTGCCCCGGGTAATCGCGGGTGAGTACCTTACGTCAATCCGTTCAATGCTCGAGGTTGCGGTTCGAAGAGAGGGCGAGGAGATTTTCGAGCTTTCCCTGCTCAACGACGTGGTCATCACCAAAGATGCCCTCGCCCGTATCATCGACATCGAGACCCAGGTGGACGGCGAGTACCTCACCACTTTTCGGGGTGACGGCCTCATCGTCTCCAGCCCTACCGGTTCGACGGGTTATTCTCTTGCAGCCGGGGGGCCCATCCTCCACCCCAGTCTCGGTCATATGGTGGTGACGCCCATCTGTCCCCATACTTTGACCAACAGGCCCATAATCCTTCCTGCCGAGGTTTCGGTCAATGCCCGCCTCATATCGGCCGACGAGAAGGTGATCCTGACGCTGGACGGCCAGGTGGGCTTGCCCCTGGAGCACATGGACGAAGTGAAAGTGAAGAAGTCCCCCTTTACCGTAAGCCTCATAAGATCGGAGAGGAAAGGGTATTTCGAGGTGCTGCGGAACAAGCTGAAATGGGGTGAACGGTAGCTTATGCTTGCCAGCCTTACGGTAAAGGGCTTTGCCATCATCGACGAGCTGGATATCGAGTTCAAGGACGGTCTGAACGTCATCACCGGCGAGACCGGTGCAGGAAAATCGATCATTATTAATGCCCTCGCTTCCCTGCTCATTGCCCGCACGCCCACGGATGTGGTGAGGGGGGCGTCGGAACATGCAGAGGTCATAGGACAGTGTTTCCAGGGCGGAGAGGAATATATTCTAAGGAGGGTCATAGGCACCCAGGGCAGATCCCGGGCTTTTGTCAACGACGCTCCGGTCACGGCAAAAAGGCTGGAAGAGCTGGGAGAAGTGCTTATCCACGTCTATGGCCAGAATGAATCGCAGCAGCTCCTCAGCAAGGAGACCTACGTAGGCACCATTGACCGGTTTCTCGGGCTTCAGAAGGAAAGCGAAAGCCTTGCCGAGCACGTCAGGCGCCTCGCCCAGGTTCGCCACCTCCTCGAAGCGGGCAAGGCCGAGGCAGAGGGGCAGGTAAGGGAAATCGACCTTCTCACCTACCAGCTCGACGAGATCAAGAGGGAGGATATCAAGGAGGGCGAGGAAGGACGGATCAGGGAGCGGCTCAAGGTACTCAGGGATGCGGCCCGGATAAGGAACAGCCTCGAGAGCATAGAACGGGCTCTCTACGAGGACGAGCAATCGGTCCACGCCGCATTGGGCGTGTCATCGTCGGCCTTGAGGCCTTTTGCAGGCATAGAGTGGATGGAAGGGCTGAAGAAAAGGATCGAGACCCTGACCTTCGACGTGGAAGACGTGGTGGAGATTCTGAGAGACCACAAGAAGACCCTCGATTTCGAACCGGGCGAGCTGGAAGAGCTCGAGGAGCGGCTTTCGGTTATCCTGGGACTCAAAGAAAAGTATGGCAAGAGCCACGGAAGCATAGAAGAATTTCGGAAGTGGGCGGAAGATCGACTCGACGAACTTCTCCATCTGAAGACCGACCTGGCACAGATGGAGCAGGAGCTCACCGGCCTCTCGTCGGAAGTCGACCAGGCGGCACGTAAGCTCTCCGCTGCCCGAACCGAAGGGGCGGCACGAATCGAGAAACTCATCATGGAAGAGCTGCTCCTTCTCTCCATGAAAGGTGTCCGTTTCAGGATCGATATTACAGACCGGGGCGTCGTCACGGAGGATGGCAGTGACGAGGTGGAATTCCTTCTGAGCACGAATCCCGGAGAGCCTTTGAAGCCTCTCAGAAAGGTGGCCTCAGGCGGTGAATTGTCGAGGATCATGCTCGCGGTCAAGAAGATCACTGGTGGGGATGGGGAGATGACCTTCGTCTTCGACGAGATCGATGCGGGAATCGGGGGAAGAGTCGCCGAGGTGGTCGGCCGAAGGCTGAAAGAGCTTTCCCGACAAGCTCAGATTATCTGCATCACCCACCTGCCGCAGATCGCCGTCTACGGGGACCACCATTTCCTCGTGCAGAAGCATCAGGAGGCGGAGACGACCCACACGGCCGTAAAGGAATTGTCCGGCCGCGAGCGGACCAATGAGGTGGCGAGGATGCTCGGCGGCATCACCGTAACGGCAAAGACTTTGGAACAGGCAGAGGAGATGTTGAAAAATGCTCAGAAAGGCACAAATTAGCGATATAGGGGCGATCCACCGCCTGGTCAATTCGTGCGCGGACCAGGGGGAGATGCTGCCCCGGTCCCTTGCGGAGTTGTACGACAACATGCGCGACTATTTCGTGTATGCGGAGCCGGGGAATGGAATATGGGGGGTCTGCGCGCTTCATATCTGCTGGGAGAATCTGGCGGAGATAAGATCGCTCTGCGTCGAGGATTCACGGAGGCACCGGGGCCTGGGCGGGAAGCTCGTCAAGGCGTGCATGGACGAAGCACGGGAGTTCGGCATAGAGCGGCTTTTCGTCCTCACCTACCGGAAAGATTTTTTCGGCAACTTCGGCTTCAAAGAAGTCGAGAAAACAGAGCTGCCCCAGAAGATATGGACCGATTGCGTCAAGTGCCCCAAATTTCCCCTCTGCGACGAGGTTGCCATGGTGGCCGACGGGTCGGGCGACCTTCCGACGAGCACGCGGTAAAGGAGACTTTTTACATGGACATCGATTTCTGGACCAAGAGTCTGAAGGCCGCCTTCGACAGCTACGAGCTTTGCTTCACCAGGGAGCGGACCAAGACCTTCGAGGCTGCACAAGGGGACCTTCTTTCCAAGGACTTCAAGGAAGAGGAAGGGATTTCCCTTCGGGCGATCAAGGACGGGAAGATGGTTTTCTCTTACACTTACGAGCAGGGGAAGAAGGCCGCCGCTGCCCTCCTGGAAAATGCCGCCGTTCTCATGCCTTTTCTCGATCACGACCCTTTTCATGCCTTTGCCCCTCCCTCCGGGTCCTATCCCACCCTCGACCTATACGACGAAGCAGGCCTCGCGCTGGGCGAGGAGAGCAAGATCAAGGCGCTCATAGACATGGAATCGACCATTCGTACTTTTGACAGCAGGATCAATACTACAAGGAACTGCGAGCTTCACGAGGCGGAAATAGAGATAGCCATGATCAACTCGAATGGCCTCGAGGCAAAGGGCTCGAAGACCGTTTATGCCCTGAGCGGTATGGCGGTGGCAGCCCAAAACGGCGAAGAGGTGTCGTGGTACGACTGGACCTGGGGCTCCCGATACAGCGAGCTTGCCGCCCCTGCCCTCGGAAGCCGCATCGCACAGAAGGCCGTCTCATTTTTGGGCGGTGAAGTCCTCAACACGGGCACTTACACCGGCCTGCTTACACCGGCATGCGCATGCCAGATCCTCGAGATTCTCTCCCCTTCCTTTCTTTCGGAAAACCTTCATAAGAATAAGACCCGCCTGAAAGAAAAGGCCGGCCAGAAGATGTTTTCCGAGAAGCTTACGATCCTCGATTCAGGAACACGAGGAATCGGCGCTTTCCCCTTCGATGGCGAGGGGGTGCCTTCCAGGGAAAACGTGCTCGTCAGACAAGGGGTGTTCGAGAGCTTCCTCTACGATATGTACTATGGGAACCTGTTCAAGAAAGCGTCTACCGGGAACGGCGTCCGCTCCGGCATCAAAGGCCCGCCTCGGTGTGCCACGAGGGGCTTCTACATAGACTCGGGAGAAACCAAGGCCGGCATCGAGGAGCTTAAAGAGGGAATAGTCATCGAAGAGCTCATGGGCACTCACATGGCGAATTCCGTGACGGGTGATTTTTCTCTCGGCGCCATCGGTCACTACCACTCCGGAGGGAAGAAGAAACCATTCAACGGCGTCATCTTTTCGGGAAACCTGTTCGATGTGCTTTCCAGTGTGCGGGCAGTCGGTGGCGATCTCACCTTTTACGGTTCCTACGGCTCCCCCTCGCTTTTGATAGAAGGCCTCAAGATCAGTGGGAAATAGCAGACCCCTGACCCAATCTGTCCGATCGAGCCGATTGTCCAGGATATAGGACAAGTCCGGTTTCTACCGAATCCGGTTCACTTCCCCAAAACCCTATGCTAAAATAGCCTTTAGGATGCCGCGTCGGATGCATGTTGGGGCTCGTGGCGTCACGGTTGGGTGAAGTGGGGCAGTACTTTAAGAGCAAGAGCGAGCAAAGGCAAGAGCAAAGGACTGTCGGATATGGTTATGTGGGTAAGGGAGAGCCGCATGGAAAGAATCGCGATCTGCGGCGCCCTGCCGCACCTCATGCCCATCCGCCGTACATCGAGTACGGCTGCGGTCAATGAGGCACGACAGGTCATCCACATCTCATCGATTCTTCCCATGCGGCTCTCCATTCCACACTGGGTTCGGCCCTGCGTGGGCCAAACCCAGTAGGAGTACATAGGATAGGGAACCAATCGGGAGCGCGGCCCTATAGGCCGCTCAAAAGCAATCACAATTGTCCCTCCGTGGGCCAATTGTGAAAGAGCAATGGTTAACGGCCCTATCGAAGGGCAAAAGCGGCCCTTAGGGCCGCAAAGACGCAACGCTTGGCAGTTTCCCTGCCACGGGCAGGGCGCGCCTGCGGCGGTTTTTCCTTTTTATGAAGGGGTGGCTCCGCTGGCTTTGCCAGTGGAGGGGGCGACGCGAGCCCCACTTGAGCAGTTGTACGTCCGTCGGCAGGGCGCGCCTGCGGCGGTTTTTCCTTTTTATGAAGGGGTGGCTCCGCTGGCTTTGCCAGTGGAGGGGGCGACGCGAGCCCCGTTAAATTGCCAAGCCCCATTAATAGCTCTACAGGGAGGATTTCATGATCACTGTTCCAATCCCCGGGTGGGGAGAACTCGCTATAGAATACGTCATGGTTGACTTTAACGGCACCATGGCTCTCGACGGCAAGCTCAAGAAAGAAGCCAAAGACGTGATAGAGAAGATTTCCCGGTACGTGAAGGTGTTCGTCATAACTGCCGACACCTATGACAGTGTCGATTCCGAGCTTGGGACCTCCACAGTCACCTTTATCAAGGTCAATAAGAACGGGAGCGGGGAGGAGAAAGCCAAGGTCGTGAGGGAATTGGGGCCGGAGAAGATCGTGGCCATAGGAAACGGCGCGAACGATGCAGCCATGCTGAAAGAGGCGGCCCTGGGCATCGCGGTTGTGGGAGACGAGGGCTGTTCGACTGCTCTTATCAGGGAGGCGGACCTGGTGGTCAATGACGTCGTGAAGGCTTTCGGCCTCATCGCTCATCCCGAGCGGCTCGTGGCGACCCTGCGTGACTGATGGGAGTGAATGACCCCTGCTTGATGCTGAAGATCGCGAATACCCCGAGGATCACGAGTCCCGCTCCGAGTAGGGTTCTCATAGTTATCGGTTCTCTCAGCAGCAGCCATCCAAGAAACAGGGCCAGCACCGGGTTGACATAAGCATAGGTCATGGCGATGCTGATCGGGAGTAACCGGAGCACACAGACATAGGAAGTGAAGGCGATGACCGAGCCGAAGATCACCAGATAACCCCAGGCGATCCAGGCCGAAAGGACGGGGTGGGGCATCGGCTCGCCGATTGCCAGGACGACGACGAGAAAGCCGAAGGAGGCTGCCAGGTGTTGGTAGCCCGACACGGCCAGCGGTGCAAGATTGACCGGCCGACGGGCCTGGAACACGGAGCCTAGGGCCCAGCAAAGGGGCCCGAGCACTAGGGCTGACACTGCCCAGGTGGCGGTTGTGCCTTTCAGACCGGGAGAAGACGCGCTCAGGACGACGACCCCTGTAAAGCCAATGAGCAAAGAAACGATCAGGGGAAGAGAGGGTCGTTTTTTGTAGAAAAGCAGCTCGGCCACGGTTGTCCAGATAGGCGCGGTCGAGGCCATGACGCAGGAAAACCCCGAAGAGGCGTATTGCTCGGCCCACAGTATCAGGCCGTTGCCGCCGACCCACAACAGATTTCCCCCTATTATAAGCGACAGCCATTGCGATCTGGTGGGTTTCATGGGCGCCTTTTGGAGGCGGGCTATACCGAGAAGGATCAGGGCTGCCACAGGCATGCGAAGCATGGCGAAAAAGAAAGGGGGAAAGCCGCTTCCCGTGCCGACCCCGATCCTCATGGCCATATAGGTGGTGCTCCAGAGGACGTAGACCACACTAAGGTGAAATAACCCCTTTCGTGACAGCCGTTCGTCTCCGGAATCTCTCATACAGTCTATCCCATCTTGCGCGGTTCAAGAATACAGGATTGTAACACCCGGCGCAAGGCTACGGCCAGAGGAATCGAGGGCAAGCTCATTCGAAAATGACACAACCATTCAAGGACCACTGCTTGCTGGACGCGTATGGCACCCTTCCTCTCGCATATAGACTCCACCGGCAGTTAATGGGGCTCGGCGCCCCCCACCGGCAAAGCCATGGAGCCTCCCCGTTCGGGCTCGCTGTGCTCGCGACCCGTAGGTCTACGATTCGCCCGATTGAGGTGATGTCGCACGAGTTGAAAGCAGTTCGAACACGACACATCATCCTTATCAGGACCTCCGCTTATGAGTCCGTTCTTCCAGACTATAGTTCTATTACGTGTCCCCTTACGTTCCTTTTGCATGATTCCTTGGAGTGAGCATCGCGGGAGGCGCCGGGGTCCCCGTCGCGGAAGACGAGCGTTGCCGAAGGTGCGGGCGACGGATACCGAGGCAAGGGGAATACATTCGCACACTTGTTTGCGGACTCTCGGAACATGAAAATCTCAGGCACGTGTGCGCACTTGGAGCCCGAGCTCGTCTGGAGCGGTAAACGGGTCGGCGCCGAAGCGTAGCTCGCGGAAAGGATTCATGCAAAAGGAACGTCCCCCCTCAGACCTGGGGTTACGAAGTTTCTTTAGGATAGTTTATGACTCGAAGCGAGACTCGATCGTGAAACTAACCTGAAAAGACTGCCTGAATCCAGGCTTTTCCCTACCCTCTGGTTCCTCAATCGTAAGCTCGCGGAAAGGAACCAAATGCTTTGCCCTGCAGAGGAATCCAGGCTCGATGCGATCCGGGAAACCTTCAATGCGGGGAAGGCGCCGAGGCAGAAAGAGACGCTATTCTCTTCACGATCACGTTGATCACCCCATCCTTTTTCTCCACCGTCCCTTCGATGAGGAGCAGGGGTTCGAGACGGACTATCGATCTGTGCATGCGGTATATGTCAGGCTTCAGAACCGCGTTGACAAGCCCATCCTCGTCCTCAAGGGTGATGAAGGCGAAGCCTTTCGCCGTAGGCGGCACCTGGAGACAGATGTTATAACCGCCGATCTTTATCCCTGTGCCCGGCGCGCATCTCGATAATTGGGAGCTTTTGATGGCGCCTTCCCGTTCGAGCCTTCCTCTGTAGAGTTTCAGGAGATGGCCCGATGCGGAAAAACCCTGAACGCTATACGCGGCAATCAGTTCCTCCCGGCCGGTCATCTCGTCGAGACGGACTTTCTCGACGAGATCAAAATCCAACCTGTGCGGCTTTGTTGTCTCCAAGGATCGGAGCGCCCAGAGCAAACTGCGCCGGGAGCGCTCCAAAGAATCGAAGGCCCCGACGACGATAAGGCTCTTGAGGGCCTCTTTGTCTACACTGGTGCGAGAACAGAAATCATTGAAGGAACGAAAAGGCTCCTTTTCCCGCTCTGCCACGATGGTGCGCGCCCCTTCTTCCCCCAGGTCCTTCACATACCGGAGGCCGAGGCGCGCAAAGGCGCCCTCCACAGAGCACGCCCAGCAGCTTTTATTGACATCAACGGGAAGGACCCTGACCTTGTGACGCCGTGCGTCGCCGATGATCACCTCGGGGATATAGAAGCCCATGGGCTGGTTATTGAGGAGGGCGCAGTAAAACTCCGCAGGGTAGTAGAGCTTGAGAAAGGCGGACCTGTAGCAGAGGAGGGCGAAGCTCATGGCATGGCTCTTACAGAAACCGAATTCTGCAAACCCGTTGATAAGATCGAATATTTTGTCGGCCTGTCCCCTCTCTATACCCCTTTGGCCTGCACCCTCTTTAAAAGCGTCACGCCACTTCTCCATCTCGGCCCTACCATTCTTTCTGCCCATGGCCTTCCTCAGGCGGTTCGCCTCCCCTGCCGAAAAGCCGGCAACTGCCATGGCCACCTGGAGCACTTGCTCCTGAAAAAGGATCACCCCCAGCGTCTCCTGGAGGATAGGCTCGAGCAGAGGGTGGAGATGGGTGACCGGTTCCTCGTGGTTCCTCCTTCTCATGTAGGGGTGCACCATGTCGCCCTGAAGAGGTCCGGGCCGTATGATAGCCACCTCGATGCCCAGGTCTTCGAGGGATCGCGGTCGCACCCTTGGCAGGCTCTGCATCTGGGCCCGGCTCTCCACCTGGAAGACACCGATCGTATCGGCCCGGCCGATCATGTCGTACACGAGAGAGTCATCCTCGGGAAGGCTTCCGAGGTCCAGCTCTATCCCCCGCGTTTTGCTCACGAGCCGAACGACTTCGCCGATGAGAGAGAGCATGCGCAGTCCCAGAAGGTCGACCTTGATGAGTCCCCCGTCATCAACCCCGTCCTTGTCCCACTGGCAGACCACCCTTCCTTCGGCCCTGGCCCTTTCGAGGGGGACCATCTCGGAGATGGGTCTCGACGAGACAATCATGCCCCCCACGTGAATCGACAGGTGCCTCGGGAAATCGGCGATCTGCCTGCTCAGGGTGCAGAAGTTTTCCCACGCTGTTGAATCGAGGTATTGCCTGAACTCGGACACATCCCTTAATTCCTGTATCACGTGAACGGGACTGTAGGAAGAGACCGATTTCGCCATCCTGTCGAGGACGTGAGGGGGAAAGCCGAAGACCTTCCCTACCTCCCGTATGGCATTCCGCGCACGGAAGGTCACGTAGGTGCAGACCATGGCCGCATGCTCCTCCCCGTACTTCTTGTAGACGTACTGGATCACCTCTTCCCGCCGCTGGGTGTCGATGTCGATATCGATGTCGGGAACGGCCGAGGATTCATTCAGGAACCTGCCCACAAAGAGGCCATGCCTGATGGGATCGACAGGGGTGATGCCTAAAAGATAGGCCACGAGGGAACTTGCCGCGGAACCACGTCCCTGGGCCAGGATATTGCTCTTACGGGCGAACTCCATGATGTCCCAGACTATGAGGAAATAGCCGCACATCCCTTTGTTCTCGATGAGGGCAAGCTCCTGGTCGAGGCGAGCCCTGACCTCGCCGGATACCTCGCCATATTTCCCGGGCGCCCTTTCCATACAGAGCTGCCTGAGGTAGGTTAGGGCTGTAAGGCCTTGAGGCAAGGGAAAATCGGGAAAACGATAAGAAGAAAAATCGAGATCGAAGTCGCACTCCTCGGCTATGGCGAGGGTCCGTCTGAACGCCCTATCGGGCAGGCCGGCCAAAAGGCCTATCTCGTCGGCTCTTTTCAAATAGTACTCTGAATTGGGCCTACGGAAAGGGGAGGATTCATCGAGGCTTACCCGGTGTCTTATGCAGGTGAGCACATCGTGAAGCCTCGAGTCCTGCCGTTTCATGTAGTGGACATTGTTGGTGACGACGGGAGGCACCCCTGTCGTGCCTGCCAGCTCGACGAGCTGCCTGCACAATCTGGTGTCCTCAGGGTCGAGGTGGTGCTGAAGCTCGAGATAGAGCCTGCCGGGAGGGAAGATGGACCGGTACTTAAGCAACACCCTTTGAGCATCCTCTCTTTTTCCCTGAAGGAGAAGCGATGGAATCTCCCCCTTTTTGCAGCCTGACAGACAGATGAGGCCGTCGTTCGATCCGGCAAGAAAGGCGAAGGAGAGATGGGGGTCCCCCTTTGAGCCTGAAAGCTGGGCCGCGCTGATCAGGCGACAGAGGTTGCCGTATCCTTTGTGATCCTTTACGAGCAGGGTGATGTGATGCCCTTCTTGAAGAGTCATCTCGGCCCCTAGGATCGGCTTGAGCCCCCTTTCCCTGGCAGAACGGAAGAACCGGGGAGCGCCATAGAGGCCGTCGTGGTCGGTGAGGGCAATGGCCTTCATTCCAAGGCTGTGGGCAGCTTCGACGAGCTGTTCCGGAAAACATGTCCCATCGAGAAGGGAAAAATTGGAATGGGCGTGAAGTTCGCAGTAATCCATTCAGGTCCTACACCCAATTCTGCCGGTACCAGCCTCCGTTTTCGAGATCGTAGAAGACGGTGCACCGCGCCCCCCCTTCAAGCTCGAGCAGAAAATAGAGTCGGGAGATAAGCCTGCGCCACCATTCTTCGTCAATCCGCCATATGTTTACGATCCTGGTCACCTGTAGACGCCGTTTCTTGACCTTGAGGGCCACCGGCTTTCCGCTTCGCACGACCACATCGAGAGGCTCGGGGCTATAGGGGCATGCCTTAGACATCGGTAAATCTGAACCTCCTTTCCGGTAAACGGGAGTGCTCCTCCCCCTTTTCGACCCTCATGAGCGGCGCATGGCCGTAGCATGCGTTCAGATAGGCCTTAACCCCTTCCAGCCGTTCGGCAAAGATGGACCTTTTACGGAACAGGCCCTCCTGGTCTCCTATCGCTGGAGTAGGGTCCGGTATGGAGAGCCGGCACGATCTGACAGGGGCATCGAGGGTGAAGCGTTCCAGAAAATCGCAGAGGCGCACGAGGATGAGCCTGCTCTCTGAGGTCGGCTTTTTCATTACCAGGGCCTTTTCAAGGAGGTCTCCATTTTCCAGAGAGAGCATGACCTCCACTTTCCTGCAGGCCATGCGCATCCTGTTCATTTCGTCGGATAGCTCGACGAGCATGGCGATCATAATGGGCCGAAGCTCTCCGGACGTCTCAATAGGGGTGTCCCATAAAAATTCCCTCTCCAGCCTGAGGGCTCCCTGTCGTCTGGGGATCGCTTTTTTTTCGTCTATCCCGTTTATGGCCTCCCAGAGAGGGCCTCCCTTGGGACCAAATTGGGAAATCAGGGCCTTTCTGGATAGGGTGGCAAGCTTCTTCAGGGTGGACAGACCGAGGAGACGCAGGTGGTCCCGCTCCTTTTCGTCGAGGGGGAGTGAGTCTACAGAGAGGAGGGAAAGAAACTCCCGCTCCTCTCCCGGCTCGATGATGAGAACATCCCATGTACAGGCGGCCGCCTCCTTTGCGATGAACCGTGAATTACCCACCCCTGCTCGTGCCTTCAAACCGGAGGATTCACTCATTTCCTGTATGATTGACATGGCCATGGCCCGCTCGCCCTTGTAGATCCTGGAGGCCTTCGTTATGTCGAGATAGGCGAGTCCCGGTTTTTCCGGCTCTGCCCGTAAGGCGAAGGCGCCGAGGGCGAAGAGGATATCCTCCCAAATGCGGCCATACCGGTCGTTGAAGGGGAGAAAAAGGGCGTCCGGGCACAGGTAATAGGCCTCACGCACGGCCATGCCCGGGTATATGCCCTGGGCTGCTGCCTCCTCCGAGCAGTCAATGACGTTTTGCCGCTCCTCAGGCATGCCCCCGATGATTACGGGAAGACCGTCCAGGCTGGGGTTTTTTAATCTCTCTACCTGAATATAGAAATGGGGGAGATAAACACAGGCGATTCTCATAAGGAGAAATATAGAACATATATTCTATATTTTCAAGAAGGAATTTTTTTTGTCCAGGTGGCATGACGCTGCTCCAGAGATTAAAAATGCCCGTGCCCTCGGGGTTCAGATAAGAATTGCTTTTTCTCTATTGGAATAGTATATTTATTCTAACAAGGGGCTAAAAGCCATGGCGAAGAGCCGCACGCGGGAAAATATACTGAAATTCATCTCCGCATTCAGGCAGGAAAAGGGCTTTGCCCCTACGGTCAAAGAAATTGCGGAGAGCTGCAATATCACGAGCGTCTCCGTGGTCCAGTACCATCTCGATCGTCTCGAACGATCGGGCGCCATAAGCAGACAGAGGAACAAGTCACGAAGCATTAATACCGTGGAGGAAACGAGAGAAGAGACCTTTGTTCCTTTCCTCGGCGTCATTGCTGCCGGCCATCCCATAGGTATTCCCGATGCAAACTCGTGGGACGCGATAAGCACGCGCATAGAGGTGCCGTCATATATATCCCAGGGAAAGCGGGGCGTCTACGCCCTGCAGGTGCGGGGCAACTCCATGGTAGATGCCATGATAGCGGACGGGGATATCGTGATCATGGAGCAGACCTACGAGATCAAGAGCGGGGACGTGGCAGCCGTCTGGCTGAAGAACGAGCAGGAAGTGACACTGAAGAAGCTCTATTTCGAAGGCGACCGGATACGCCTTCAGCCTTGTAATCCCTTTATGATGCCCTTTTATCACCCTGCGGCCAATGTCGAGGTGCAGGGAAGAATGATCGGCGTCATCAGGTCCGCCAATCTTCCACGACGCATCACCTTGCCCGACCGGGAATGACATTCTCAATGTGAGGAAGGGCCAGTGCAAATGGAGCTACTTCTTTGAAAGAGGTGAAAAGACAAAAAGGCGAAAGGAGAAAGGACAGTGAGGGTTCGAGGTGTGGCCGGTCGGCTGGGAGAGATCGTGCCGCCCGCCCGCGGGCACCCGGCGGCGCTCTGCCACACCTCATGATCCCTCCCAGCCGACCGGCCGGTGACACGGGTCGCCTATCCTTTGGTCCGCGGCTCCGGCCCTCATAGGATGTACACACCAACAACAATTGAATAAGAGCGGCCTCCCTGGAGGCCGCCAAAGAACCAGATGGGAGATGGGAGACCGCTCGTTCCCCTCGCTGGAGAGCAAAAAAGCTCTTTCTCTCCCTGCCCCCCCTCTTTTGTCCTTTCCTCTCTCCTCTCTTCCTGGCAGGTGAGGGTTGATAACAGCGGCGGCCTTAAAGGCCGCCCATTCCATTCCCTCATTTACCCTTTTTTTCTTCAGCGCACAGGCATTTCCCCCCTTGGCAATCCCATAAGCGTATGGCACCCGTTCCTCTCGCACATATTGCGCAGCGACCGTTAACCACCGTTGGCTTAAGGAGAGCGGTCCGTCAGGATGATGTGCGTGCTCGGACTTCTCTGCTCGGACGCCACCGCGCACATCAAGCGAGCCGGAGCCTTACGGGGGTCGGGAGCGGAGCCTTTGTGCGAGAGGAAGGGGTGCCATACGCGTCCCACGGGCATACCAATCCCATCCCACCGCCTTTGCCCAGTCTTTGCCTTTGCCTTGCCTTTGCTGTGCGCTATTCCTCTCGATTTGCCCTGGATTAGGAAAGAGTTGTTTTTGTCCCACATTCATATTACTCTTTGAGCGTATCATTCTGGCCCGATTCATATGTATGAAGACTACTTCGGCTTAAAAAAGAAACCCTTTTCCATCGTCCCGGACCCCGGTTATTTCTACATGAGTCGTGGTCATCGGGAGGCACTCGCCCATTTATGGTACGGGATCACGAACGAGGGGGGCTTTGTCCTGCTTACCGGTGAGGTGGGCGCAGGCAAGACCACCGTCTGCCGTCGCTTCCTTCAGCTTGTGCCGGATGATTTCGAGGTTGCCTTTATCCTCAATCCAAAACAGACTGCCGAAGAATTGCTTGCCACCATATGCGATGAGTTCCGAATCCCTTATCCCGAGGGCTCGGAAAGCGTCAAGACCTTTGTCGCCCTGATCAACGACTATCTCCTTGACCTCCACGAAAAGGGCCGGAAGGCGATTCTTATCCTCGAGGAGGCCCAGAACCTGAAGCCTGAAGTGCTCGAACAGGTTCGGCTGCTCACCAACCTCGAGACGAAACAGCGTAAGCTGCTCCAGATGATCATGCTCGGGCAGCCGGAGCTGCGGGATATGCTGAAACAGCCGCAGCTTCGCCCATTGTCTCAACGCATCACGGCCCGGTACCACCTTGGACCTCTTTCAAAGGACGAGGTCTGGGAGTACGTGGAGTATCGTTTGTCGGTCGCCGGGCTGACCCGGAGCCGTCCCTTTTCTCCCCGGACCATGGGAAAGCTGTTCCGTCTTACCGGAGGGGTCCCGAGGCTGATCAACGTGGTCTGCGACAGGGCACTCTTAGGGGCCTATGTAAAGGGCAAGGAGCAGATCGATAGAAAGATGTTGGCCGTCGCGGCCCGTGAGATAGCCGGTGAAGGAGGCGGCCGGAGGGTATGGCTCCGTGCGGCTCTGGCATCGGCTCTTCTTCTCGTGCTTTGCGCCGGCATCGGTACTGCTTATGTCACGCGCGGCGCGTGGTCCTCCTGGCGCGCGGCCTTTCTTGCCCGCCTCCAGCATGGCACCGTCTCCGTGGAGCGGACAGATGCGGCAGCCGTTGCGACCGTTCCTGCGAAGGTTGACGCCCGGGAGCTGACAGGTGCTTCGGGGATCATCTCCAACCTGTCACGGCCGGCGGCTGAGAGCAGCGCGAAGACGCAGGAACAGGCCTTTGAGTCGCTCTTCCGCGAGTGGCACGCGGTTTACGATGGAAGAAGCGCGAACGATCTTTACGAGCAGGCTCGGGCGCAGGGACTTAGAGGTCTCTCGGCTGCAGGCAGCCTGGGCGATCTACGCTTTATGAATAAGCCGGCAGTGCTCACGCTCAAGGACGAGTCGGGGGTCCAGTACTACGGGACCCTTACCTCCCTCAAGGGAGACCGGGCAATCGTGATGATCGGAAACGAGGAGAGGAGAGTCGATGTGGGGGAGATCGCCAGGTGGTGGACCGGGGACTATCTGCTTCTCTGGCGGGAACCCCAGTCTTTTAAACAATCCGTGAAACCGGGCCAGACCGGTCCTATGGTGGAATGGATAGGAGAACGGCTTGCCCTGATGCAGGGAAGGTCTCTTCCCTCGGACCGCGTCTTAACCTACGATAAGCAGATGGTGGAACAGGTGAAGCGGTTTCAGCTCGTTAACGGCATGGTGCCTGACGGCGTTGTGGGCACGAGGACGGTGATAGGCTTGGGTGGCGTGGTGGCCAGCGGCGACCCCTCTCTATACAACGAGAAAGGCGGCAAATAGGCATGTCATATATCCTCGAAGCCCTCAAGAAGGCAGAGCAGAAGCGGGAGCAGGAAGAGCCGTCCAAAGTCCCCACCTTTCTCGTGGGTCCTGTGCGTGATTCCGGACGGCACGTGAGATGGCCCTATGTGGTGGCTGCTGCTCTAGTCGTTTTTCTTAATGCCGTCCTCGTTATATGGCACTTTATTCCTTCCAGGGCGCCCCATCAAACGCCTCCTTCCGTCCGGACGGCTTCTCCGGTGCAGGCACCCGTCCGCGCCGAGTCGCCCCCGGTTGCACCCGTTATTATTCGTGAGCCGTCGAAAACGGTCAGAAAATCCGAAGCTCCGGCCAGTCCTCAGAAGAGCACCCCGGTCTTTGTCTTGCCCGACGAGCCTGCAAAATCAGTCCCGGCTTCGGAAGCGGCTCCCAGTCCGGAGACGAGGGTAGAAAGGGCGCAACCGCGGACCGGGGGCAAGATTTTTTCTCTTGCCGAGCTGCCCCCTGCAATCAGGAATGCTTTGCCTCAATTCCGGGTTTCCGGCCATGCTTACACACCTGAGCCGCGGACGCGGGTGGTGCGGATCAATGAGAAGATCCTTCAGGAAGGGCAGGAACTATCCCCCGGGTTAAAGGTGGAGGAGATTGTGCAGGGGGGCATCATCATGAGTTACGGCGGCTACCGCTTTCGCGTCGACATCGGCCAATCGAGCTAAGGACCGGCCCGTCCTTAGCGAATGAGGATTTGCCAGACAAAGGCGCCCACCATAATGAGACCTACCATTGCCTTGAGAAGGTTGCCTGCGAGCAAGCCGATCAATGCGCCCTTCGCCGCCCTGAGCGCTTCTCCGGTCGGCCGGCGGGCCATGAGCTCTCCCGTGAATGCGCCCGCGAAGGTGCCTATTATGAGCCCGGGAAGGCCGAAGACAAAGAGCCCGATCAGACTGCCTGCGAGGGATCCCCACATGCCCAGGATCGAAGAGCTCGAGCGCCGGGCCCCGAGCATGGGCCCCAGGAAGTCTGCGACGAGGGTGAGACAGGTGATCACTCCCCAGAAGATCATCGTGCCCGCACCGTAAAACTGCCAGGAAGTCGCAAGGCCGTACACGAGGTATCCACAGTAGATCAGGGGAATGCCGGGGACTAGCGGAAGCACGGTGCCCGCAAGGCCGACCAGCATTATCGCGAGGGCAGCAGCGAAAGCAGCCGGGTTCACTCTGCCCCTCCCTCTGCTCTCGTCTCCCCACGGCCTGGTTCGGGGAGACCTCGCTTCGGAGGCAGGGCCCCGAGGTACTGGTAGAGATAGCAGAGTATCATCCCGTTGAAGAGTTTTCTTTTCTTGTCAGCCTTCCTGCCGAAAAGCTTCTCGAAAAGGGGATGGGGAGTGAGGGCGAAAAAGGACCACTTGTCCAGGCGATCGTAAACTTCACCCATGGCGCGGTATATCTTCTCCACCTCCGCCGGTTTTCCTGTCCTTTCCCCGTAAGGAGGGTTGCAGACGATGCATCCATACTTACGGCTCGAGCTGAATTCCTCGATCCGTTGTTTCTGGAAAGAGATTACGTCCGGTATGCCGGCCCGTCCGGCGTTTTGCGTGGCGGCCTTTATCATGGCTCCGTCCGCATCCGAGGCCAGGATCCGGAACTTCACGTCCCTTATCGCCGCCCGTGCTTCTTCCCGCGCCTCTTGCCACACCTTTTCCGGCATATCGGGCCACTTCTCACAGACAAAGGCCCTGTTGAGTCCGGGCGCCATATTCCTGCCTATAAGGCCTGCCTCTATGGCGATAGTACCTGAGCCGCAGAAGGGATCGGCAAAATCCCGTCCCGGCTCCCACCTGCTCAGCTTGACGAGGGCCGCGGCGAGGGTCTCTCTCAAGGGGGCTTCTCCTTTCTCCATCCGGTAACCCCTCTTGTGCAGGCCGGGACCTGAAGTGTCGATGGTGAGGGTAGCCACATCGTTTAATAAAGCCACTTCGATCTTGTACACGGGTCCCGTCTCTTCGAACCGGACCATATGGTACCGTCTTTTCATAGCCTCGACGACGGCCTTCTTCACCGTGGATTGGCAGTCGGGAACACTCGACAGAGCAGATTTATTCGACTTGCCCGTTACATGCATCTTCCCGTCGATAGGGATAACATCCTCCCATCCGATGCGCAGGGTCTGCTGAAAAAGCTCTTCGAAGTCGGTCGCACTGAATGCTGCCACTTCGATGAGGACCCGGTCGGAGGTCCTTAAGGCGATGTTGCATCGGGCAATATCCTTCGCCTCTCCTTCGAAGCAGACTCTGCCGTTCTCCACAATCAGGTCATGATAGCCCAGGGCTCTCAGCTCCTCGGCAACGATCGATTCGACGCCGAAGGTCGCCGTGGCAATAAGTTTATAGCAGCCCATCTCGTTCTTCTCCCATTTTCCCTATTTACATTATAGTATCATGCAGTGGCATGCGCGTCATACTTTACACTGCGTGAGCCGGCCAGGGGTCTGCCCACTATGGGGCAAGAATAAGGATCTCATCATGCCAGGAGCAGGTCGCGTCGATGAGGCACGGAAAGTGGGGCAAGCAGGGGAAATCTGTGAGTAGGTCCCCCTTACAGATGAATTACCTCTATGTTGCCGAGCTTCTCCGATAGATACTGAGCAACCAAAATTCTGTGGCATCGATCGGGTTTGTCCTCGCTGCATAGAAGACAACCGAAATCGAGGGAATCCCTTTCGACCGTCTTTTCGACGCCCCTTTGCTTGAGCAGGGCGAGAAACTTTTCCTCGAACTCCCGCCATTTCATTTGTCCCTTTTTGTAACCGTCCATGAGCTCGGCCGTCGGGCAGAGCTGAGGAAGATGAATATAGCGGATCTTTCCTATTTCCATCAGGAAGTATTCGAGATCTGGTTTCTTGGTGAAGCCCGCAAGCTGTGAGCTGTTGTTGAGTCTTATATCGAGGAGACACCTTATGCGGGATTGCTTCAGCCTCGAAAAGAAGTCCTCCGCCGTTTTCTTCGTGAAACCGATGGTAAATAGCTTAGTCAAGGTCGACTCCCTTCTTCTCCATTTTTTCTAAAATCGGCTTTCCTTCAAGCTTCCTTTTCGCCTGAACGATCGGCAGCACCGATCCCTATGTTTCAGTAGTACCACGTGGGGAAGGGACGTGCAATAGGAAAAACCGAAAAACGGTTCTCACCGGTATTTCTCCCGGCAAGGCTGCTTCTCTATGGAGCAGGCCGTTTCGCTCCTGCCAGGAGAGTCAAAATTGCTGGAAAAGTCGATTCTCTCGTCTTAAACTCAAATCAACAAGATAAGCATATGACGAATTTGCCGACCGGTCAAAAAAACGCGGCAAGGCGGCCGGACAAAAGAGAAGGCATCGTGGGGAAGTCTAAGAATACTGGCAGTCGACTCGGCCGGGCCCTTTCAAGAGAGTATTTCTATTTCAGGCGCTCCCTGTCCATAGCCCTCAAGGACCTCGGCAGGGCCGTTCTCTTTATTGGGCTCGTCGTGAGCCGGACCGTGAGGGCCACGGGCCACAGGCTGAAGAAAAGGACGGGAGAGCCCGGCCGCAACCGTCCGGCTCAATATCCGTACTACAGACATACGCTGCCTGTGCGGATCATGCACTGGAGCAACGCTCTTTTCCTCGTCATCCTCTTCATGAGCGGTCTCAACATTTTCGAGGCTCATCAGGCGCTCTACTGGGGTCATTCCTCATACCGGGGCGTTCCTCCTATATTTGAGATAGGGGCGCGGCAGAACGACAAGGGAGAAGTATCAGGTTTCACTCGCATCTTCGGCCACAACTTCGATACGACCGGATTCCTCGGGGTTTCGCAAGGCGCAGAAGGAGAATCAACCGAGCAGGCTTTTCCATCCTGGCTTACCATACCCGATAGCCGTTGGCTTGCCATGGCGCGGCGCTGGCACTTCTTCTTTGCCTGGCTCCTCGTGGCGAACGGCATCGCTTTTGTAGGTTATTCCATTGGGAGTAGCCATTTGCGCAAGGATCTTCTTCCCACAGGGCGGGATGTGCGCTCAATAGGAAGATCGATTATCGACCACCTTCGCTTTCATCATGAATCGGGCGAGGCCGCCAAACACTATAATATACTGCAGAAGGGTGCCTACCTCGGGGTGATCTTTTTCCTGCTTCCCCTGATGATTCTCATGGGACTCGGCATGTCTCCGGCCCTCGACGCCCTGCGCCCCGGCTGGGTGGATATATTCTTCGGCCGGCAATCGATGAGGACCCTCCATTTCGTTCTTGCCCTGACTCTCGTGCTGTTCGCGGCCGTTCACATTTTCGAGGTCATTGTCACCGGCTTATGGAACAATCTTCGCTCCATGATTACCGGATATTTCAAAATCGATTCACGAGGCGGTCCTAATGACGATTGAAGACGGATTCACCCGGCGTGGTCTCTTAAAGCGCCTTGCTGCCGGAGCAGGATTACTGGTGCTCGGCGGCTGCGAAAAGCTCTCCGAAAGCACCTGGTTCCCGAAGGTGCTCAATTTGGGCGAGAAAGCTACCTATAGGGTGCAAAGATTCATCGTGCCGCGAAAAGCCATGGCCCAGGAATTCCCGGCAACAGACCTGTCGCCCCAGTTTCGCAGCAACGGGACCGCAATGCCGAATAATCCCATCTATCTGGCCCTGGCTGACAAAGGGTTCGCGGACTATCGCCTTGAAGTAGGGGGGCTTGTCGAACGGCCCTTGGCCCTGAGCCTTGCCGAGATTCGGGGACTTCCGAGCAGAACCCAGATTACCCGTCACGATTGCGTCGAGGGATGGAGCGCAATCGGCGAGTGGAAGGGTGCGCGCCTGAGCGCTCTGCTCGAAGCGGCTCATCCGTTGCCCCATGCCCGTTATGTCGTTTTCTACTGCGCCGACCCCATGGAGACCGACCCGGGCTCCTCCTATTACGAGAGCATCGACCTGGAGGATGCCTTTCACCCTCAGACGATACTCGCCTACGATTTGAACGGTGGACCGCTGCCTATCAAGAACGGCGCACCCCTTCGCCTGAGACTGGAGCGGCAGCTCGGCTACAAAATGGCCAAGTATGTCATGCGCCTTGAAGTAGTCGAGCATCTGTCTTCCATACGCGGGGGGGAAGGCGGCTATTGGGAAGACCAGGGATACGAGTGGTACGCCGGGATATAAAAGAGCCCACTCCCTTTGCGATCGGAAGAGAGCAGTCTTCACTTTAGTTTTATTTTCAGTCTCTCCTTATTCCGCTCGGCATAAGAAAAGCGAGGGGCATCGCGACGAGAAGGGCGACGCCGAAAGAGATGAAGGCGATCGTGAACACCCGGGCAAGATTCGTGCTCAAATGAAGAATCAAGGTGATTGTTGAGATGCCGAGCGCTCCTCCTATCGTCCGGAACATTCCACGGAGACCTACGATTGTCCTTTTGGGGTGAAGAGGGAGTCGGGCTGACCCGGTCTCGTCGAGGGGGAGGCCACAACGAAGGACTGTGCCACCCGGCTCCCTCCAGCGTTTCACACCTATCCTAGAACTTTTCGAATTCCTCGTCGATTCTGTCTTTGCCGCTTCCCAGGTTCAGGCTGATCCCGCCCGTGCTTTCGCCATCCCCTTTGTGAATGAGGGTTCCCGGTCCTTTTAATGGGCCCCTGGACCTTTTTGATGTTGTCTTTGCTGCCGGAGCCCTTTCCTTAAGCCGTCCGTTTCCCGCTTCGTCTATCTTGAAGAAACCGACTGTCTCGTGGAGCTGTTCGGCTTGGCTTGAAAGCTCCTCGCACGTGGAGGACATCTCCTCGCTGGCGGATGCATTCTGCTGGATTACCTGGTCGAGCTGCTGGATTGCCTTGTTGATCTGTTCCGCTCCTGCATCCTGCTCGCCGCTCGCCGCCGTGATCTCGCTGACCAGTTCCGCTGTCTTGCGGATATCGGGGACGATTCGTGTGAGCATATCACCCGCCTTTACCGCAACTTCGACGCTTGACGCCGATAGCTTGTTGATCTCACCTGCCGCCAGTTGGCTCCTTTCCGCGAGCTTTCTCACCTCGGTTGCGACCACCGCAAACCCCTTACCATGTTCCCCTGCCCGGGCCGCCTCGATTGCAGCATTGAGGGCGAGCAGATTCGTCTGCCGGGCGATTTCTTCTATTATCGATATCTTATTCGCGATTTCTTTCATGGCCGCTACTGTCTCTACTACCGCCTTTCCCCCTTCCTGGGCGTCTTGTGCCGTCTTGAGGGCAATTTTCTCGGTTTGTTGGGCGTTCTCAGCGTTTTGCCTGATATTTGAGGCCATCTGTTCCATGGAAGAAGAGACTTCCTCAGCCGAAGCAGCCTGCTCGGCCGCACCCTGAGACATCTCTTCAGTGACGCCCGACAGTTGCTGACTGCCGGAGGTCACGTTGCTCGCCGCAGCCTGCACCTCTCCGACTATGCTTTTAAGCTTGGCGGTCATGTCATTGAATGTGCTCACCAGCTGGCCGATCTCATCCTTTCTGTCCATCTCGATCCTTTTGGTCAGGTCTCCTGCGGCGATAGCCTCGGAGAATTCCACGCATTTCCGGAGAGGTCTTTTGATCGAATTGGTTATGTAATAAGCAGTGGCTATACCGAAGCAGAGGGCGAAGAGCCCGATGCCTATCAGAAGGTTGCGTGCGTATTTGTAAGCATCGAGGGCTGCCATGCAGTCTGCCTCGTTCCTTTCCTTCTGGTATTTTGCCAGCTCCAGGAACCCGTCGTTCACCTTCGCCATACTCGGTCGTGCCTGTGTCATATAGAGCTGGACCGCTTCGGCCCGTTTCCCTGCAGCACTCAGCGCCATTATCCTGTTGTTGATCTCCCTGGCGCCAGATATCATTTCTTGGATTCTCGATAGAAGGGTCTTGCCTTTTTCCGTCTGGTCGAGCCTTTCGATGTTGTTGACGGCTTCCGTATAGATACCTCTCGACTTGTCTATCGCCTGCTTCTCCTCTGCCTTGACGTTGCTGTCCTCAGCGGAGATCATCGTGATGAGCGATCTGTCGATGGCGAGGATCTCTCTGGCCGAAACATGAGCGCTGTCCGCCAGGATGTTACCGACCCTCACGATGTGATCGATGCCCTTGCTGATACTCTTTAGGTTCGCGACACCGACGAAGGCGAGGGCGACAAGGAGAGCTATCATTACACCGAAGCCCAAACCGAGTCTCGTGCCGATCTTCATATCCTTAAGGCTCATTCGTACACCCTCCTCTTTGTTGTGGCGCTTTCCCTTCCGGCCGTGCACACCCGGTTGAACCGGCTTGCCGGTCGGTGTTGCCGGAACTGCGCCTAATATGGTCATCGGATTTTTGGCGTCTTAATTAAGGCCGGATGATATTGAGTTTATGTAGAGATAATATAGAGAAAATCTCTATATCTGCTCGTGAAGCGTGAGCAAATGGGACCGGAGGTTGATATCCTTGTTCTTGAGGTCGAGCTTATTCCTGATGCTGTTTCTGTGCGTGTCGACGGTGCCTCGGGAGACGTTAAGTATCTCCCCGATCTCCTTACTCGTTTTGCCACTCTTGATGAGGCTGGCTACCTGGATCTCCATAGGCGTAAAATGTCCGTAGCCCTCCGTTATCCTTTGCAGAAAGGGAGAGATGATCTCGCTGAGGCCAGATTCGACTATTCCGAGGTAGGTCTGCTGGCTGTCGGTAAGATGAGCCCCTTTTAGCTTCTCGACGTAGGGGAAGACCAACTCCTCTACATTCACGCGAACGCGGTTCTCGAAGGTTCTTTTGTCATCGTCCCTGTGCCGGAGGAGGACCCTCAGCGCCGTGTTGGCTTCTTCAAGCCCCACCGACTTATTCTCCAGCTCCCTTTCCCTTTTCTTCAGAGCCTCTTCGGCCCTCTTGCGCTGCGTAATGTCCTCTACTACCAGCATCGAGGCAGGCTGTCTTCGATAGGTAAAAGGGAAGCCGGAAACTATCACGTCGATGAGGCTTCCATCGGCCCGTATATAGCGCTCCTCGATGGGAGGGACGTTCTTTGCCTCCTCTTCGACCGTTCTCCGTCTCTCGGCGACGATCACGTGAAATTCCGGATGAATGAACTTTCTTATCGGCCTCCCGTAAAGCTCTTCGGACGTTTCTGTTCCTACCATGCGGGCAAAGGAAGGATTGGCAAATACTATGTATCCACCGACAAGTACGAAGATACCGAAGGGGGACAGTTGGACCAGCTTGCGATATCCCTCCTTGCTCTCTTTGATCACCTCTTCGGCCTGCCTCCGTTCGGTCAGGTCGTTGAACGTGATGAGGATCCGGCTCGACACCACGGCCGCCGCCACAGCTACATAACGGACAGAGCCATCCTTGCAGACGACGGTCACGTCCGAATCGACCGTTTCGCCTGTTCCCTGTTTTTGCGCCATAGCCGATGCCATATGGATGGGTATCGCGTGGGCAGAGGTCGAATAGGCCTGTCGAAACCAGGAGGCCAAATCGGGAATTTCCTCAAGGTTGTAGCCGAAGAGCTGGATGAATTTTGGGTTCACATAGTCGATGGTACCCCTGATGTCTGCCCAGAGAATAGCGACCGGCGAGGCATCCAGGGCAGCCTGAAGCTGTCTTTCACGGTCGACGAGCGCTTCTTCGACCGCCTTTCGGGCCGATATGTCTCGCCACGTGGCGTAGAGATACTCCTTCCCACCTATCGGGACGAGGGTGAGGGATACGTCGGCCCAGAACAGCTCCTTGCGAAAATTGAGGAAGACCCATTCGAAGCGGGCGCTGCCGTTCATCATGGCCGTCTGTATCAAGTGTTTTGACCTGGGCCCCGATAGAGCGCCGCCGGGTTGTCTCTTTGGTGATATGAGGGAAGGGTCCAAACCGAGGAGCTCTTCCTTGCGGGCGCAGCCCATTATGCTGCAAGCCGCATCGTTGCAGTCTACGAAGGCATAGCCGTCGAGAAGAAGGGCGGGGTCCGGAGAGCCTTGAAAGATCAGCTTGAATTTTCTTTCGCTTTCGTCCAGGGCTTGCTGCATTCTCGTATACTCGGTAACGTCGAGGAAAGAGACAAGGCATTTTCGGGTCCCCGGAATGCAAATCGTCTTCGCAAATAGGTCCCTGGTCTTGCCTCGTGCGTCAACAAACCGACACTTGTGGCCGACAGGCGTTTCCCCGGGCTCTGTTTCGTTCGTCGATTCGTAAAGAGTCAAAGCGGGAAGGAATGGCTGGGCAATGAAATCGGTGAGCTTTCTCTTGCCCTCCACTTCTTTCCTTGAGCAGCCGAAAAGCCTTTCGAACTGTCTGTTTACACCTAGTATGGTTCCGTCGGAATCGATCCTTGCGGTCGCATTCGCCGCCGTCTCGAAGAGTATTCGAAAGCGGGACTGCAATGTGTCCGTGACCTTTCGCGACCTTTCCCGGTTGAGGCTTGATGCCATTCCCCAACCTAAGCAAGGTCTATGCCAAGCAGGAGACGAGAAGCCCTTGATTATGGCACGGTGAAAGCGTACTATTCGTCATAGATAAGTGTGATCGGCTGAAATGGCTAGAGGAAAAAAAGGAGTCAGCGTCAGAGATGACGGAGCCTGAAGCTACCGGCATGAGCCGCAAGAGTCTTTATTGCAGGAGGTATTTCGATGAAGAAGCCTGAAGATTCCCCTCTCATCAACCGGAGGGCATTTCTGAAAACAAGCCTGGCCGGGGCTGCTGTCGCCTCCCTAGGCCTCACCGGCGCGGGCCGTCTCCTTTACGGTCAGACTGCCGCAGTAACTCCGGTCTACCGGACCCTCGGCCGCACAGGCTTAAGGGTAACGACCGTGGGTTACGGGACGATGCTCACGCCCGAATCGGAGGTAATCCGCGCGGGGGTGGATATGGGGATCAACTACCTCGACACGGCACGGGGGTATCTCAAGGGACGAAGCGAGGAGATCGTATCGCGGGCCCTCGAAGGCATAAGGGATAAGGTGTACATTTCGACCAAGAGTCACGGGCCCACGAAAGACGCGGTTGTGGAGGACCTGGAGACCAGTCTCAAGAACCTCAGGACCGATCACGTGGACGTATTCCACCTCCATGGGCTCGACGACCCGAAACGGGCCTTCGACCCGGAATTCCGCGGCGCCCTCGTGAAATTGAGGCAGCAGGGGAAGGTCCGTTTCTTCGGTGTCTCCACCCATACCAATCAGGCAAACATCGTGAACAGCATCGCCGACGACCCGGACAAGTTCTTCGATGTGGTCACCATAGCATACAACTTCAAGGCCGATCCGGCCATTAAGCAGGCTATCGCCCGGGCCGCGAAGGCCGGCATGGGGGTCATCGCGATGAAGACCCAGGCACCCCTCTCAACCAAGACCCAGGCAAATAGCCAGGGGAACCCCAACGAAGCCGCAGATATGGGACCGGCACATCAAGCTGCCCTCAAATGGGTTCTTCAGGACACGAACGTGGCCACAACCATTCCGGGCATGAAGACCCTGTCCCATATCCAGGAAATGATGCCGGTTATGGGCATGAAGCTCACGAGCGCGGACGAGCGCGCCCTCCGCAATTACTCGACGGCCATCGACCCTTATTATTGCAGGCTTTGTGCCGAGTGCGAAAAGACGTGCCCGGAGGGCGTGAAGATCAGCGTGGTCAACAGGGCCCTCATGTATGCGGAAGGGTACAAGGAGCATGGCCTCGCGAGGGCGACCTTTCGGGAGGCCTCTTCCGCGTCTGCCTGCACCGCGTGTAATGATTGCGTCGCCCGATGCGTCAATGGCCTCGATATAGCAGAGAAGATGCGTCGCGCCCGGAGTCTGCTCGCATGAAACGATACATCCTTTTTGCGGCGGCCGTGGTTCTGCTCCTCGCGGATGTCCCCTTGCGGGCGCAGGAGAAAGCCGTCGATGCCCTGCCTCCCGCGACCTGCGGCGAGACATGGAGGATAGAGGGGCCGGTCTCTACATATTCGAGGGAGAACCTGTACAAGTATATCGACGGCGAGGCTGAGCTCTACATGCCCTACGGCTTCGAAAAGGCGGCGACCGCCCTCTACACCCAACCAGGCAACAAGGAGAGCGGGCTTGTCGTCAACATTTTCAAGATGGGTTCTCTCCTCGACGCATTCGGCATCTATTCCAACTACCGGAGTCCCACTCTTCAACCTGCTTCAGTGGGGGCGGAAGGCTTCGTGGATGAGTCACAGCTCATGTTTTTCCAGGACCGATACTTTGTCCAGGTCGAGACGTCCGGCACTTTGACCCGTGAGTCGCCGGTGTTTCTCGCCTGTGCGGCATCTGTCGCAAAAAACCTGCCGGACGGCCCGGCCCGGCCTCCGGAGCTGGCCCTGGTGCATCCGCCCGGCTTCGTGCCTGAAACAGAGAGATATTTCGCCGAGGGTCTTCTCGGCTACGGATTTCTGGGCAGGGGCATGACCTCTGAGATAATGCTCAAAGGAGACCGGGTTAAGGCCGTCCTGGTAATGGGTGGCTCCGAGGAGGGAGTGACGAAGATCTTCGATGCATATGCCAAATATCTCAATGAATCGAAGGCGCCCTTCCAGATCACCCGGCAATCGCCAGGCAGCACTCTCCACGCGACCGATCCCCTTTTCAAAGGGGTTGTGCTCCGGCAGTCGGGAAAGTACGCCATCGGCCTCACGGGGCTCCGGGCTCCCCATGACGGAGACCAGTGCATCGAGGAATGGCTCGGGCACAATTAACGGGACACAATTAACGGGGCTCGCGTCGCCCCCTCCATCCAAGCTTGCTCTCGCGGACCATCGCCAACGGCGAGATCTTGGTCCGCGATAGGTTGTCGCCTCTTCTTAACGAGCGAAGCCTCCCTCAAAGTTTGCTCGTCGGGACGTAGTCCCGAATAGTCTTGGCCTCTTTTGCATCTTGAGGAAGAACCGCCGCAGGCGCGCACTGCCCTTGAAGTGCAACTACCGAAGGGGCTTGCGTCGCCCCCCAATGAGCGGAGGCCGCATGGAAAATTCTGTCAGTCTCGGAAGATTTCGGGCACGTCGTGCTGTTTTTTTTGCCTCTGTGCAAGATTGCCGACCACTGCCCGCATGTTGATCAGATAGGCGCTCTCGGTCTGCTTCAGTTCCTTGTTCGTATCCCACTGGTCTGCCTTGATCCGCTGGACGACCCGCTCGATTGAGCCCGATTCTTCCTTGAGCAGCCCATAGGCCCTCTCTTTGAATCGTTCGGCCCCCTTTATAGACCAGGTGAGGAATCGCTCTACTTCCTCTCTCCCTACAAAAACGTAATGATGGCCCTGGCAGAGAATTTCTGCCGGCAGGGCGGCGAGCCGCTTCATGGAGGCGAGGTAGGCGTCATAATCGACGAGGAATTCGGGGATGAAGTTTCCTGCCCGGTCGCGCATGCCGCCGGCTTCGGTGGCGATGAGGATTCGTTTCTCGGGAATGTAGTAGCTAAGCTGGTCCCGCGTATGTCCGGGTGTGGCCAGTATCTTCACGGTCAGGCCCGGCTCCAGATCGATGACCTGGCCGTCCGCGACCACCCTGTCGATGTCGAAGGGCTCGAAGGCGCCTTCGAGGAGCCGCCTCGCGTCGACGCCGGGAATTGTCGCCACGATGGGTAGGACCTCTTCGCTCAGCCTGCGGATTAATTCAAGGGCGTTCGGTCGTTTCAGCACATCGGCAGTCTTAGCGGAAGATAGAGTCTTGAGGCCTGGAAAGGCCTTTTTGAGGTAACCGGCCGACCCACAGTGGTCCCAGTGAGAATGGGTGAGGAAGAGGTAAAGGGGTGTGCGGCTCCCGAGGACAGAACGGATTCCTTCCTCGTAAAGCTTCGCCGCGCAGGCGAACCCCGCTTCGAAAAGGACCGGCCTTTCGCAATCCAGAAGGTAGACTGCGGACCAGGGAAGCCCCAGGCAGTAAAATCCGTCCTTGATGAGACCCGTCTGTGTAGAGAGCGAAGGAACCTCCGGGAATACCCAGTATTAGTGCTGTTTGAGTATACCGGATCGGTCACAGGCGGACAAGAGTTTTGTAAGCCCTCCCGCGAGAAGACGAAGGCCCGCAAAAGCCGGAACAGGGGCCTGTTGAACCGGTCTTTGCCCAAGTTTTGCATTGACACAACCGGCTTCACTGGTGTTAGATATTATATCTGGTAGATTGTTCTTCTTGCATGCAGTCAACCCATAAGAGTCATATCAAAATACGGAGGTGTCTGGATGAGTATTAAAACAATAGGCGTGGTAGGCGCTGGTACGATGGGTAACGGCATCGCCCAGGTGGCTGCGCAGGCCGGTTTCGACGTGGTCATGAGCGATATCGAGGACAGGTTCGTACAGAACGGCATCAAGAATATCGACAAGTTCCTTTCCAAGAGCGTGGAAAAAGGCAAAATGGCCGCGGACGAGAAGAACGCGATCATGGGCAGGATTAAAGGAACCGTGAAGATGGAGGACATGAAGGACGTCGATTTGGTTGTCGAGGTCGTCCTTGAAGTCATGGACGTCAAGAAGAAGGTCTTCAAGCAGCTTGACGAGATCACGAAGAAAGAGGCGATCCTCGCCACGAATACTTCCTCCATGTCGATCACAGAGATCGCGGGCGCCACGAGCAGACCCGACAAGGTCGTGGGTATGCACTTCTTCAACCCTGTGCCGCTCATGAAGCTGGTTGAAGTGATCAGGGGTATCAGGACGAGCGACGCGACCGTGGCGACGACCCTGGAGCTGTCGAAGAAGCTGGGCAAGGAGCCGGTGGAAGTGAAAGTCGACGTTCCCGGTTTTCTTGCGAACAGGCTCATGATCGCCGTTGCCATCGAGGCGATCAAGCTCTACGAGCAGGGCATCGCGTCCAAAGAGGACGTAGACAAGGCGGCAAAGCTGGGCCTTAACTATCCCATGGGTCCCTTCGAGTTGATGGACCTCACCGGAGTCGACATCAACTATCACGTCATGGATTATTTCGCCAAAGAGCTGCCGAAAGAGCTGAAATGGGATCCGCCCACCACTATCAAGAACATGGTAAAGGCCGGGTTGCTCGGAAGAAAGACAGGCGCAGGCTGGTACGACTACAACAAATAACGAGCGAGGTGGAGAGATGGCCTATGAAACCTTGATAGTCGAAAAAGAGGAGGGCATCGGGATCGTCAAGCTGAACCGGCCGCCTGCGAATCCCTTGAACGCTCAGGCTTACGCCGAGCTTTACGATGCATTTTGTGCGCTCGAGAAAGATGATTCGGTGGGCGCTATTATCCTGACGGGAACAGGAGAGAAGTTCTTTACCGCGGGACTCGACGTGAAGGAAGTAGCCGGCAAGTCGATACCCGATTATCTCGCCTTCGGAAGGGAAACGAGAAAGAGCGTCGATAAGATCGCCGGCGTCGAGAAGCCGACCATCGCCGCGGTCTTCGGTTTTGTCCTCGGAGGTGCCCTTGAGCTCGCCCTCGCCTGTGACTTCAGGATCGCCGCAAATGACTCAAAGATAGGCTTCACCGAGATCAACCTCGGCGTCATCCCCGGCTCGGGAGGCACCCAGAGGCTTCCGCGGCTGATAGGCGTGGGACGGGCCAAGGAGCTTCTTTTCACGGGAGATATAGTGAGCGGTGACGAGGCCTATCGCCTGGGCGTCGTCAGCAAGGTCGTCGAAAAAGCAGCATTGTTGGACGAGGCGAAGGCTTACGCCAGGAAGCTTGCTTCAAAGCCGAAGGTAGCCTTGCGCCTTCTCAAGACTGCGGTTGACAACGGAATGAACCTGGATCTCCCTTCGGCGCTCACCTTCGAGACCGAATGCTTTCTTATCGCTTATGTCTCGGAAGACGGGAGGGAAGGTTTCCAGTCATTCATAGAGAAAAGAAAGCCGAATTTCAAAGGCAAGTAGCTTCGGCAGACCGGCAATGAGCAGCCTCTAGTGGATTGCTCCTAAGGCTCCCGGGAGAAGGGATGGCGTAATAGTCCCCTCTCCCGGGAGCCATTTTGTGATGACTGGTGAAGAAAGGGAGAGCCGTGCTACCAAAAGGAATAATCTTCGATCTGGATGATACCATCGTCGCCTTTGAAGCCGTTGCACACGATGCGTGGCGATCCATCTGCGAGTATTACGCGAGGAAGATCCCCGGCTGCCAGCCGTCATGCCTCTTCGATGCAATCGAAGAAAAGAGTACCTGGTATTGGTCTGATAGTGCCCGACACAAAAGAGGGCGCCTCGACCTCGATAAGACGAGACGCGAGATAGTGCGTTTGGCTTTGGGGAGCTTGGGCATAGACGATTGTTCCCTCGCCGGCGAGATTGCCGATAACTATTCTCTTGAACGGGATAAGCTGATCCGATTCCTCCCCGGGGCCGAAGAGACCTTGGAATACCTTGCGGCCCACCAGGTAAGGCTCGTCCTCATAACCAATGGAGAAGGCCGGAAACAGCGCCAAAAGATCGAGAGGTTTCGGCTGGAGAGATTTTTCAATTCTGTCTTGATAGAAGGCGAGATAGGCTTTGGAAAGCCGGAGGAGAGGATTTACCGAAGGGCCCTGGAAGAGTTGGGCCTGACGCCTGAGGAGGTTTGGTCCGTGGGCGACAACCTGGAATGGGATGTGTCGGGACCCCAAAAGATAGGGGTTTTCGGCATCTGGCACGATTACAGGGACCGCGGGGTCCCCCAGGGCTCGTTGGTCCGTCCCGATAGGATTATCACGAGTATTCCCCAATTGATAGAATAGTCAGGCCCCCTTTTCGATTTCTCTCGAAAAGGGGGCCTGATCTTGATTAAACACGGGACCAGGCAGTTGTCCGGCCGCCTTGAGAAACTATCCGACCTTGACGATCAGTGCCGCTGCCGTGTCACCGGCTGCGCAGCCCGTGAAAAGTCCGTATCCGCCGCCTAAGATCACGAGCTCCTCGATCATCTCGATGATGGCCCTGCCCGCTGTCGGTCCCTGGGGATGGCCGTAGATCAGCGAAGAGCCGTTGTTGTTCATCTTCATGAGGTCATAGCCCATCTTTTTTGCGATCGCGATGTCATTGACCGCAAAGGGGTTGTGGGTCTTGAGGGCCTTGATGTCGCTGATCTTCAGGCCGGCGTTTGCCAAGGCCATCTCAGCTGCCGGGATGGTCGCCGCCGGCATATACATCGGTTTTATCCGGGCGAATCCATAGGAGATGATCTGTATCTCAGTCTTGGGATCGCTGCTCAGCTCCTTGGCCTTGTCCCTCGTCGTGACGAGGATGCCGCAGTTTCCATCGGCAGGGAATGTCTGGGCGCCGAAGCTGAGGCAGCCGCCCGGTTTTACCGGTTTCAGTCTTGCGAGACCTTCGGCGGTCGTGGGCGTCCAGCCCTCGTCCTCTTCCAGTAGCTTCTTGGTCTTTCTGTTTACCGTCAGCTCGGGGGCGAACATATAGCGCTTCTGGAAGGCCCTGTCATTCGCACGTCCTTCCATGAACTGCTCGAAGCGCCTCAGGACCGTTGCGTCACACTCTTCCTTGGTGATACCGATCTCGGCGGCGACATTCTCCGCAGTCTCAACCATGGCGAGCCTGTGGCGGGGGTTTCCACCGAAGTTATCCATGTTCCAATCCTCCCTTTCGGGTTGGCCGCCGGGACCCAGGGGGTCTGCCCAGGTGGTATGGGGGCCGTTCGAGCAGCGGTCTGCCATGAGGCCGAAACCAACCTCATAGACGCCGAGCTCGATGTCTTTCGCGGCAAGGTTGATTACCGTGGTGGACGTGGAGCAGGCCTGGCCGACGAAAAGGCCCGGAAGGAATTTCTTGTCGTCCGTTAAAATAGAAGTAGCCCAGTTGTGGGCGATAAACCAATGGTTCTGAGCCACGGTGCTTCCGACGTAAGCGTAATCGATCACGGTCGGTTCGATCTTCTTCTTTTCCAGAAACCACCGTCTTGCGGTGGTGGCGCCGAGGCTGATGGCATTGTCGTTCTGCATGCTTCCCTGCCAGCGCGAGAATGGGGTTGAGTAGTAACCGCCGTAAGGTATGTACACTTTCGTGTAGCTTTTCATCGCACTCCTCCTTTGGTTATTTTGTTTTTTCACCCGTGCGTTTCACTCAGCGGGCGTGCATTTCAATCTATAAAACATTCAAATCCAATGATACCTCGTCCATTCGAATCATGTCAAGGCGAGATATGAGGGTAGGGCAGGGCTATTTTGGAGACTGTTTACCCGTTCTGAAGAGAGTACGGCACACGTTCCTTTGCGGGCAAAGACTCCTTTCCCGCGTTATGACGTGTTCGGGCAGGGCGACAGGTACGTTGATGCTCATGTTTTCGATTGTCGCCGGTTTATCCGCCCGTTCCGCCTTACTTGTGGTAGGGCTGAAGCAATTCGTCCGGCCTGTCCGGGTTGACATATCCCCCTCTGGCGCCGTTCCAGTCGCCCAAGGGGGTGTTGCGCTGCTGTCCGGTCTTAGGGTCGATAGTGGGCTCGGTTCCCATCGTGCCTTCGCGCCAGGCCTCGCTTGCGTGCTCCCTGACATTGTCCCTGTTTTGGCCGGCCGCTATTATCCCTGAGTTATCGAGGGGATTGTTCTTGGGATGTATGATCGTGTTGTTGCCGTTGGCCTCTACAGCATTGGTCAGAACGATGCTCCTCGCAACACGGGAGAGTATGGGCTCCATCCTTTCCAGCTCCCGGTTGACTGCGCGATAGCCTACGATCATGGCGTCGTTCATTCCACCGTAATTGGTTACGCCCACCTTGTAGACGCCCACCACGGGCAGTCCGTTATCCATGTAGGCGACCTTTGCCTCGATGAACTGCCATACCTGATAGGACATCCTCTGGCTCGGCAGGCCCTTGACCGACAGGACTCTGGCGTTGGTGTAACTTGGCACGTGGGTGAAGACCCACTGAAGGAAACGCTGGGGGGTTTGGGTCCCCCGTGAACGGAGAAGGGAGGCCAGGGAAGCGGCATATTGCCCGTCCGCTGAGATAAGGGTGACACCCGCGTTGCTTTCGCTGAACCGCCAGCCGGACGGGCTCGCCCATCTGAAATACCTCCCTTGATGTTGCTGAAGGTTGAACCCGGAAAGATCGGTCCCTGCTCCGGTTGCCCCCGTTTTCCCGAAGGCATCAATGCACAAAGACGATACGAGCAATGTTGAAAGGAGCAGTAGAAAAGGCTTCCTCATCGTATAATCCTCCGTTCATATAGGTCGGCCAGGTGAGGAACTTGCCGGCAAGAGAATGGCGCAACTCATGCCGGCTCGTCCCCATCCATACCATACTAGGATTGTCGAAGAAGAGGGAAAACAATTAAATTACGAAAGTGTGCACAAAAGTGTAATGTAATACTTGACACGTTACACAATACATGATATATTAACCCAGAAGATGTCGAAAGGAGGTAATTGTGGAGGGAAGAAAAGAAAAGGGACTGCGGATGAGGGACCTGATGGATGCGACCGGATTGCCGAAATCGACGATCCTTCACTACGTGAGCCAGGGACTATTGCCCGAACCGGTCAGAACGGGAAGGAATATGGCCTATTACGATCCTGCCTGTATCGATCGGGCAAAGCTCATCAAGAAAGTGCAGGGGACTTACTCCTTCCCGCTGGAGAAGATCAAGAAGCTGCTTGAGACCATGGATAGGGGGGAAGACGTGACCCCCTTCGTCGAGCTGAACGCGGTGGTTTTCGGTGAGGCAGAAGGAAGCGAGATGGACCGGGGCGCCTTTGAAAAGGCTACGGGCCTTGACAGCGCGCAAGTCTCCGAGCTCCTGGCCGCAGGCCTGCTTCTGCCCCTGAATGAAGGCTTCTTCCGGCAGGATGACGTCGACGTAGGCCGGGCCTTTGCCGCGAGTCTCAGCCGCGGCCTCCAGGCAGGCGATCTTGCCTTCTACGCAAGGATCGCCAAGGAGCTGATCGACTATGAGATGCGGTTGCGCCAGCGTCTCACCGGTCACCTCCCCGACGGTCAAGATGCCCGGATGACCACGGAATTGACGAGAGGTGCCAGGTTGGTGCGCAACTATATCATGGACCGGGTCTTTCAGCGCCGTGTGGCTTCGGCCCGGACCTTAAAAGATGAGGGACTCTTATCATGAAAAAGTCAAAAGGAACCGATAGCGCTCTGCCCCACGTCGTCGTCTCAGTCTATATCGCGCTGGTCACTAGTATGGCCCCCCACGCCTTCTTTGTGCGCGCCGGTAGCCTGGTGGCCCTCATCATCATGGCCGTCTTTGCAGGGCGGGAAAAACAGGAGGGCGGCCTGTCGCCGATCCTGAAAGGATATCTTCTCTACTTCGCGGCTAACGTCATCGGCTTCTGGTTTCTGCCCGGAAGCCTTTCCCACATCCTTCGGTCGGTCCCCGCGGCCTTTCTTTATGCGGCATTCCTGATCGCGGGCATGGGGCCTGCCTTGTTCGGGGGGCCGTACTTCACCGAGTACTTCGCTCGAAAGAGCACGCCACCCCCAGTCTGGGAGACCGACATATTCAAGAAGATCATGCGGAACATGTCCTGGATGTGGGCTGCCCTTTTTGCGGCTTCCCTGGTCGTTGCACTGATTCCGGAGCTAATGTCGCTTAAGCGGGGCCTTTGGACGGCCCTGGTGTTCCAGATTTTCGTGCCCGGGTTGCTGATGCTCGGAGTGGGGGTCACCCTCAACAAGAAATATCCTGCGTACTATCAGCGAAAGATGGGCATTGAGCCCTACGACGACACCACGAACAGCTCGGACGACCATTCTGCGGTCTCCGTGAGCGAACTCAAGAAGGAGGAAACCATGTCGAATCGCTTAAGAGTAGTGGCAATAAACGGCTCTCCCCATGTGGGCCACGGCAATACGAGCATGATGATCCAGATGCTGACCCCTGGGCTGGCAGCCGAGGGGATCGACCTGGAGGAGATATTCCTCGCCGAAAAGCGGATCGAGTATTGCATAGGATGCGCGGTTTGCATGGAAAAGGGGAAGTGCTGGCGGCCTGACGACCACGGGGAGATCATACAAAAGCTCCTCGACGCAGACGGAGTGATTCTAGCTTCTCCCACCTATTTTGGTAATGTTACTGCCCAGATGAAGACCTTCGTCGACCGTTCCCTCGCTTACGGCCACAAGCCCCGCACCACCTGGAAGCCGGGTCTGGCGATAAGTGTCTCTGCCGGCAAGTCTGAGATTGCCACCGCAGACTATCTTGCGGGCTGGCTGAGGGCTTACGGCGCATTTTCGGTCGGAATCCTCACTGCCATAGCCGTGGGCCCCGCCGAGTTTCTGGGAAAGGAAATTATCGAAACCAGAGCTGCCGATCTGGCCAGGGATCTTTCCAGGGCAATAAAGGAGAAGCGGCGGTATCCCGCCACGGAGAACGACCTTTCCTACTACTTCTTCATGGGCGAACTCGTGAAGAGGGGAAAGGAGATTATGGCGGACGATTACAAGTATTGGAAGGAGTCAGGCTTCTACGAGGGGTTTGAAGCGTTCGTAGGCCAAACGTTCTCAGCCCCTCCCTACAACCCGGACGCCCGTAAGGAATGGCTCAAGGAGTTGATCTCCACAGAGACGGTCAAGGCCAAAGGCATGGCAGGAGAAAAGAAGAAAGAGCCGGCACCAGGTAAGCCGGATTTCAAAACCTGCCGGGACCTTCTGGAGGCGATGCCCCTCGGTTTCAAAAAAGAGGCTGCCGGCGACCTGAAGGCGGTCTACCAGTTTGAGATTGACGGAACAGAGAAATTCACTGCTCACCTGAACATATCCGACGGAACCTGCGTCTATGCCGAAGGGGCTCATCCCAAGCCCGACGTAACCATCAAGTCTCCCGCGGACGTGTGGCTCGCCATCTCGAAAGGCGAGATGAACGGCCAGGCTGCATTCATGTCAGGCAAATACAAGGTCGAGGGGGACATGGGCCTCCTGCTGAAGCTGGGAAAAATGTTCGGATAGTCGTTCTTAGAACACCAATAGGAGTTCATAAGAAGGCACCGCTTTCCCACAGGCGGTGCCTTCTTATTTTCGAGAGCAGCCTGAAGACAAAAGGCAAAAGGCCAGTGAGGGCACGAGGTGTGGCCGGTCGGCTGGGAGGAATCGCGATCTGCGGCGCACTTTTCGCCATGCGCCCTCCGACGTACATTTAGTACGCCATCCGGGCAGCAAGGCTCAAATTGCATCCACACCTCACGATCCCTCCCAGCCGGCCGGCCGGTGACACGCGGAGCCGTATCCTTTGGTCCGCGGCTCCGGCCCTCATCGGTTGCAGACACCAACACCAATTGAATAGGAGCGGCGTCGGCAATTAATGGGGCTCGCGTCGCCCCCTCCACTGGCAAAGCCAGCGGAGCCACCCCCTCATAAAAAGGAAGAACCGCCGCATGCGCGTAGTGCCCCTTTCCGGGACGGTAGGGCGAGGGTTGATAACAGCGGCGGCCCTAAAGGCCGCCAGTGACATTCCCTCCCTTACCCTTCTTCTTTCAGCGCACAGGCGTTTTATCCCCCCTGGCAATCCCATAAGCGTATGGCACCCGTTCCCCTCGCACATATTGCGGAGCGACCGTTAACCAGCGTTAGCGCAGCTTGAGCGGTCCCGAAGGGATGATGTGTCATGCTCGTACATCCTTGCTCGGACGCCACCGTGCACATCAAGCTCAAGCGGAGCTTACGATGGTCGGGAGCGTAGCCTTTGTGCGAGGGGAACGGGTGCCATACGCGTCTCGCAAGCAGTGGTCCTTAGATGCCTTTGCCTTTGCTCGTGCCTTTGTTCTTGCCCTTGCTCTTGCCTTTGTCTGTGCGCTGTTTTCCCTCTCGCATTGATTTTCTCACGATTTCGTTGTATAATAAATCACTCAAAGGTCTTTCGCCGCCTTACAATCATACAAGAGGTCATTGTGCAGGAGAAGATACGCAACATCGCAATTATCGCCCACGTCGATCATGGGAAGACGACGCTGGTCGATCAGTTATTCAAACAGAGTGGGCTTTTCCGTGACAACCAGGTCGTGGAAGAGCGGCTCATGGACTCTATGGACCTCGAGCGGGAGCGCGGCATTACCATTGCCTCCAAGAACGGCTCGTTCATCTACAAGGGCTTTACCATCAACATCATAGACACACCCGGTCATGCCGATTTCGGCGGCCAGGTGGAGAGGGTCCTGCGGATGGCCGACGGAGCCCTTCTTCTCGTCGATGCGGCTGAGGGTCCCATGCCTCAGACCTATTTCGTCCTGAAAAAGGCCCTTGCTCTGGCCCTGCCCGTGCTTGTCGTGATCAACAAGATCGATAAACCGGCGGCCCGTTGCGACGCCGTGGTGGACGAAGTCTTCGATCTGTTCGTGAAGCTCGAGGCCCCTAACCATATTCTCGACTTCCCCGTAATCTTCGCGTCTGCCAAAGAGGGCTATGCGACCCTCGACCACCAGAAGCGGGAAGGTACCATGCTGCCCCTTTTCGAGATGATCATCGAAGCTATTCCGGCGCCGAAGGGCGATTCCGAAGCGTCCCTCCAAATGCTCGTCAGCTCCCTGAGCTACTCCTCGTTTCTTGGCAGGCTCGCCATAGGAAAAATCACGTCGGGCAGGCTCCATATCGATAAAGACGTTGTAGTCGCCACACCCCACGGTGCTCCGCGCCCCGCGAGAATCACGAAGATATACCGGTTCAAGGGGACAGAGAAGGCCGAAACGGATGAAGCGAGCGTGGGTGAAGTCGTAGCAGTGGCAGGCATGGAATCGATCACGATCGGCGAGACCCTCACCGATCCCCTGAACCCTATCCCTCTGGAAGGCATCCAGGTCGATCCGCCCACTGTCTCCATGACCTTCGTTCCCAATGACTCGCCGTTCTATGGCAAAGAGGGGAGGTTCGTCACCTCCAGGCATTTGAGGGAAAGGCTTTTCAAGGAAACCATGTCGGACGTCGCCCTCGTGGTTGAAGAGGTCGAGGACGCCCAGGGCTACAAGGTCTCCGGAAGAGGTGAGCTTCACCTGTCGATCCTTATCGAGAAGATGCGCAGAGAAGGCTACGAGTTCCAGGTAACGCGGCCCCAGGTCATCTTCAGGGAGGAAAATGGCCGCAAACTCGAGCCCTACGAGGAACTGACCGTTGATGTTGACGAGAATTACATGGGGAAGGTCATCGAGAATCTCGGGGGCAGGAAGGGAATCCTCCTCGAAATGCATCAGAACAATGGGATGGCGAGGCTTAAATACAGGATACCGACGCGGGGGCTCCTGGGTTTCCGGTCGGAATTCCTCACGGAAACGCGGGGTATGGGCGTGATGAACTACGTGTTCCTCGACTTCGGCGAATACGCGGGTGAGATCAAGAACAGGACCAGGGGGGTCCTTATTTCCATGGATCAGTGTACCACCGTGGCCTACGCGCTCTTCAATCTGCAAGAGCGCGGCCGTCTTTTCCTGGGGCCGGGAGAGAAAGTCTACGAAGGGCAGATCATCGGGGAACATTCGCGGGAGACCGACCTCGTGGTTAACCCGGCCAAGGGTAAAAAGCTGACGAACATGCGGGCCTCCGGCTCGGACGACGCGGTAATCCTCACGCCCTATATCAAGATGACCCTCGAGGAATGCATTTCCTACATCAACGACGATGAGCTGGTCGAAGTGACGCCTTTGTCGATCAGGCTTCGCAAGCAGATCCTTGCGGAGCTCGAGAGGCGAAGATCGAAGCCGGCGGCTTAGAGCGGACCCAAGCGCGGAAACCGAAAAGGAGGCAATGGAATTATGAAAGAGCACCTCGACGCAGAAATGCCGAAACAGATTACGGAGGCCGCTCGGCTGGACGCCGTTCCCCGTCTTATCGATTTTGTTTCCGCCCATGCCCGCGAGATGGGCTTCGAGGATAAGAGGATCGAGCAGATAGACCTTGCCCTGAAAGAGTGTTTCGGCAACATCCTGCGCTTCTCCTGCACTACCGGCGAAGAAAAGATAAGGATTGAGTGCGACACCCACGACATGGGAAGCCTCCTCGTCAACATCGTGGACACGGGTGTGCCCTTCAACATGCTGGTCCTGAGCGCTTTCCCCGAGGTCGCCGGCGATGCTTCGGCCGGCCACGAGATACCATCGACGAAGATGATGAAGAAGGCCGTCAAAGATATCGAGTACAGAAGGGACGGCGAGCACAGGTCGAACATCCTCGCCTGGGTGGTTTGGAAATAGCTCCTAATTCACAAACGGCTTGGTCGTTACCTCCCCGTCCTGTTCGAAGAAGGCGGTGTTGCTCGATTTGGTCTGGTTCTCGAGGGTAAAGTCCTTGACCCTGATCCTGACGTTCGGATAGATAATCCTGCGGACCCTTACCTCGGGCTCTTCAGAGGTCCCGAGTGCCTCTTGCAGATCCTTAATAGCGGCATTCAGCTCTACCAACCTATCCCGCAAGGCGGTGCGGCCCTTGGAGATGCGATCGTAGGCATTGTCGATACGGTCTGACCACGTCGCGCCGTCCGTCCGATACTGCTCAATCACGAGAATACCCTTCTCTGCTTCCTCGAGGGCGGCTTCGCGCTGGATTTTCTCTGCTTTGAGCTCTTCGAGCTTCGCCTTTTCCAGCGGTTCGAATCCAACGGCAATCTCGGTGAAGGTGCCGGAATCGGCCCCGATGATGTTTGCCAGAACGAAGTTGCGGGCGCTCGCCGAACCACCGCAGATTTGGCCTTTCTCGAGGGTGACGACTACCTGGTCACCGGCAAGAAGGTTCGAATGGAGGGATTGGCCTGCCGTGATGCACTTGCCCGCCTCGACCGTGGCCCGTTCGATGAAAAGGGCATTGACGTTTCCCCCGGCCTTGACCATCCCTTTGTTTGCGCCCTGTATGCCGCCCTTTATGAGTACGTCTCCTCCGGCCTCTATGAAACTGTCCTCCACGAGACCTTCGATATCGATATTTTCCGAAGCCTTGAGAGAAAAGCCGGAAACCACGTTGCCGATGACCCTCACGCTTCCCGCGAAGTTTATGTTTCCTGTCGTATAGTCGATGTCTCCGTCTACAACGAACACCGATTCTACGGTTACGGTCTTGTCCCGTAATATGGGCTGCCCATCTATCTCAGAGATCACCTGAAGACGGTCGGGGGAGAGGGCCGTGCTTTTTCCTGCCGCAAGCTTCTCGTCCTTCCCCGGCTTCGCCGCGATAGACTTGCCGGTCACGGTATAGCCGTTTTCACCCTGTGTGGCAGGCGTCTTTGAGGCGAGGATAGTTCCCTTGGTCACGGAGACGACCGTTTCGAGATCTTTGTAATCTATCCTTTTACCTTCGACCTCTTTGGGGCTGATTACCGACCTGGTCCTGAAAAGAAACTGTATCACCGCATCCTGACCGTGAACCGGCTCCTTGTAGCTGGCCACCAACACCCGTCTGCCGTACAGCCCCTGCGAGAGAGCCCGTTCGATGGCCTCCTCGTCTATGCCCTTCCGTACCATCTTTTTTGCGATGGCCCGGTCCACGTCCTCCCTTGTCATCTCCCGGCCACCGTATGCGGGTTCGAGGACCATGTAGACCTCCTTCTCCCCGTTCTCCACGGTGATGAGGACCTCTCCGTCCTTTGCCTTGGCCACGGGGACCCGCTGTCCGGACACCCGCCCTTCGATCATGCGCTTGATCGCCGGCTCGTCCACCCAGTAGGCCACGTCCCGGGCCTTGAGGGCCATGACAACGTCTTCCACCGAGGGCCACTCCCCTTCACCCGAGACGGTCGCGTAGGCAATCAGGTTCTCGGTATCGACATCGATCAGGAGTTCCGCTTCTGCCGTAATTCCTCCCTTTGGTGAGCGCTTCCGTCTTTTAAAACCGACGAAAGCCGCGTACCCTTCAGCAATGCTGAGGCGCTTCTAAGTATTATCGGCGAAAACGGATAAGAGAAAAGCCGGTTCTTCGGATTCTTCATATGAGGCCTTTAAAAGAGCCCTGCCATAATCACGAGACCGTTTATGAAATAGAGCATTCGGACATACTTGCCGTATCGGTCGAGAAGGATCCAGTTGCCGGTTCGGTTCACGAGAACGAGCAACTTCAGGAAAAGGGGGATGGTGAAGATGCAAAGGCCGGCTATCCACGTAAGAATTCCGAAGTAGACCAGCACCATGATCGACGCATAAATAAGGGCAAAAAAGATGACGAGGCCTATCATAGACCCCTTTCTTCCGAGCATGAGCGCAAGGGTCTGTTTACCTGCGGCAAAATCGGTCGACATGTCCGGAAGGCTCTGATAGTAGAGGATGGAAGCAACCATGAGACCCACGGGTATCGACACATAGAGGGGTCTCCACGCCGGCTGTCCCGCGATGACCCAGTAGGTCCCGACTACCATGATCGGTCCCATATTGATGCCCACCAGCAGCTCGCCGAGTCCGTGATATCCGTAGCGGATCGGGGGTGCCACATAGAAGAGGCTCGAGAAGAAAGCGAAAAGGACAAAAGGGAGGATGGCGAAGAGATGGAGGGCGATCATCAGATAAAAGGCTATGACACAGGCAGAGGCGTAGAGGCCGACGATCGCCTTGAGCAAGGTCTCGGCAGAGAGCTTTCCCTCCTGGATAACCCTTGAACCTCCTATAGACTCGCCGGAGTCGGTTCCCTCGAGGTGATCGAAATAGTCGTTCGCGAGGTTCGTCGCGAGATGGACCATAAAGCAAGCGGCTACGACGAGGATGAACCTGTCCGGGTGAAGCCCCGAACCACGAGCAAGGGTCCAACCGATGAACAGGGGCACGAGGGTCGCGATGAAAAAAGGGGGGCGGCTCGCCTGAACCCATGCTCTTACCTTGTCTGCCTTCATGCCGAGGTTTTCCTTTGCTTCGTCCCCGTATAGAGATAGGTGGCGCCGAAAGTCAACTTATGCTTCTTCAGATCGGCCATGCCCGCTTCCTTCATAACCTTCAGGAACTCGTCGGGGGAAGGAAAGTTCATGATTGAATCCGCAAGATAGCCGTACGCGGCTGCATTCAGCGAAAACCTGCCGGCAATGCGGGGCAGCACCCGGTTGAGGTAGGTCCGGTACATGAGGGTCGAGAACCAGTTGGGAGTGAAGCACATCTCGAGAACCATTATTCGCCCGCCGGGCACAACGACCCGCGTCATCTCCCGAAGGGCCTGCATTTTGTTCGGTATATTCCTGATACCGAAGGCCATGGTGACGACATCGAAGGAATCGTCCCTGAAAGGCAAGGAAAGGGCATCCCCCTGGACGATCCGTATCCTTTTCGTAAGCTTTCTTTGGTCGATCTTGGCCGAACCCGTATCGAGCATCTCCTTGACGAAATCGAGGCCGGTCACGCCCACTCCCGGGTATTTCCGTGCCGCGGCAATGGCGAGATCGGCCGTTCCCGTGGCCACATCGAGGAGGCGATTGGTTTTGAAAAAGGACATTCGGCGCACCGTGAAACGACGCCACGCCACGTCGCGCCGCAGGCTCAGGAAATGGTTGAGGAAATCGTATCTTCCCGTGACGGTGGAGAAGATCTCCTTGACCATGCCGACGCGCTCTTCATCCGTGATTTCCTTAACCGAGGGATAGTGCTCTTTCATATGTTTTTCCATTTACAGAGTCTTTTTTCCAGAAGATCGAAGGTTTCGTAGAGCACGATGCCGATCAGAGAAAGGGCGATGATGCCGACGAACATGGTGGCATAGTCTGCCCGTCCCCAGGAGTCGATGATATAAAAGCCCAGTCCCCTGTTCGTGCCTATGGATTCGACAAAAAAAAGCACTGCCACGGCAGTTCCGGTAACGATGCGGAGTGACGTGAATATGCCGGGCAGGCTCACGGGCCAGACCACGTGGTGATAGAAATCGAGGCGACCGCCACCCAAAGACTTCAGCGAATAGGTCACCTCCGTTTCTATGGTGCGGGCTGCGTCCCTGGTAGTGATGAGCAGCTGGAAGAAGATTATCATGGTCACGAGGACCACCTTGCTTGTCTCACCCAGGCCGAAGAGGACGAAGACAATGGGCAGCAGGACTATCTTCGGGATGGGATAACCCAGGTAGATGAGAGGCGAAAAATATTGATCCAGACGAGGGTTGCTGCCGAGGAACAGGCCGAGAGGAACGGCGGTGACAAAGGCGATGATGAGGCCCGCGAGGATGCGGAAGGCACTCGCCCCCACATGCTGCCAGAAAATCTGCGTCGCCATCTCCCGAAACCCCTGTGCAAAGACGACAAGGGGGTCGGGCAGCAGGGTACTTCCGAGGAGGCGCGAGAGACCGTACCAGAGCAGGTAGATGAGAAGAACGGTGATGGTATAGGTGGCGAGCTGCTGCCGTCTTCTCATGAAGAGACCTCGAGAATGCGCCGCAGCTCCAGGGTCCGCTCGAAATACTCGGGAGTGCTCCGAAAGGTAGGGTTACCCGCCCCGTTGTTATCGATGAAAGCCCGTATGCCGGTCGAATTGTCGAGGACGAGTATCTTCCTCCCCAGAAAAACGGCCTCGTCGAAGCTGTGGGTGACGATGATGAAGCTGAACCGGCGCTGACTGAAGATGTCGAGAAGTCCGGTTTGAAGCCTTTCCCGAGTGATAGTGTCGATGGCGGCGAAGGGCTCGTCGAGCAGAAGCAGGCTCGGCCGAAGCAGGATGGCTCTCGCGAGGGCCACCCGTTGGCGCTGGCCGCCGCTCAACTGGGCAGGATAAAGATGGTCGAGTTCCTCGATGCCGAGGTCCCTCTTGACGGCTTGCAATTCACCATCCGCCACCTTTCTTTTCTGGAGTTTTGCCCCCAGGGTTATGTTCGCGGCGACCGTCTTCCATGGAAAGAGCCCATAGTGCTGGAGCACGAGGGCTGCATTCTTTGCCGCTCCTCTGACCTCGGCCCCTTCGAGCAGTATACTGCCCTCGGAAGGCTTGAGCAGGCCTGCGATCATGAGCAGGAGGGTCGTCTTTCCGCAGCCTGAAGGGCCGACGACTGCCAGCGAGTCATGGCCGGAGAGGGTAAAGTTTATATCATCGAGAACGGTTTTCGGGTCCGGTCCGCCGTAGAAGGTCTTTCTCAACCGGCTCACCCGCAGCAGCTCAGGGGACATATCCGTCGGCTACCATCTGTTGGTACGTGAGCGCCCTTTTGATGGTCTTCTTTTGGAAAAGCCACTGGTATACCTCATTCACGTGCGCCTTTGAAGGCAGGACCATCTTGGGGAATTCGGGAACGGGAAAGGTTTTTTTTAATTGATCGGGGATACGGCACTCCTTGTTCATGATCGGCCGTATAGCCTCACGATTGGCGTTGATGCAAGCGGAGGCCTCGTCCAGGGCCCGCAAAAAGGCCCTCGTCCGATCGGGAGAGCTGTCGAGGAAAGCCTGGTTGAACGCGAGAACCGTCGAAGAGAGGCCCGTGCCCGCGTCATCGGCGAGCACCTTGGCGCCCTGCGATTCGGCGAGCGTCGCCAGGGGTTCGGGCAGCACTGCCGCAGGCACCTGGCCGCCGAGGAGCATTTGCAAACGGATAGGGATATTCTTCATCTCCACCAGGTGGGCTTCACTCATGGGGACACCCTTGGAAAGGAGGAATTTCGTCGTGAGAAAGTCGAGGATGGTATTGGAGACTCACCGCCACCCCCGCCTTGACCGCCTCTTTGAGTCCTTTTCCTGCAAATTTAGGCGAGATCAGCAGGGCGAAGGTCCTGCTGCCTGCCTTGGTGGCGTTGTAATTCTCCGCGACTATCCTGATGGGTGCATTGTTCCCATTCAATACTATACATGTCTGCAGGTCGCCGAAATAGCCTGAAATCTGGCCCGAGGTGAAGGCCACATCCTTTTCGAGGGCCGAGTTGAAGGAAATGAGCTCGACGTCGAGCCCTTCTTTCTTGAAATACCCTTTTTCCTCGGCTACGAAAAGAGGAAGCGCCTGGATAACCGGAAGCACGCCGAAGCGGATGACGGAAGGAGTCGCGCCCTTCATTGCGGTCTCTTTCGAAAAACCGGATATTGGGATCGCAAGAACGACCGACATCAACAAAAAAATCATCCATAAGGAAAACCTGGAAGGGACTTTCACGTGCCCTCACTCGTCATGATTTGCAGCGATGTGCAGTTTATTTGGGGACTCCACTTTCAGCGTAATTTATCATGAAAGGAGGGCATAATCAAGGAGACGAAAGGAACAGGGGCACAGGCAAAGGCAAAGCCAAAGGCATTTAGGGACAAGTGCCCGTTCGATGCCTATGGCCCCCGTTCCTCTCGCACATAGACTCCGCTCGCAATCAATGGGGTTCAGCACCCCCTCCATCGGCAAAGCCGGATGGAGCCTCCCCGCTCAACCTCGCTGCGCTCGGGGTCGTAAGCTCCGCTTGAGCTTGATGTGCGTGGTGTGGCGTACGAGCAAGGATGATCGAGCATGACACATCATCCCTTCGGGACCGCTCAAGCTCCTCTAACACTGGTTAGCGGTCGCTCCGTAATATGTGCGAGAGGAACGGGTGCCATACGCTCATGGGATTGCCAGAGGGGATAAAACGCCTGTGCGCTGAAAAAGAAAAAAAGTAATGGAGGGAATGGAATGGGCGGCCTCACAGGGCCGCCGCCTTTATCAACCGTTCCTGGTGTGCAACCCCCGCGGGTAGAAACTGAGGCGATAAAGAACATAGCGAACCCTCACCCTATCCTCTCGGGAAGGGGTACTACGCGCCCGCGGCGGTCCTTCCTCTTTTTGAGGGGGAGTCTCTGCGAGCTTTGCTCGTAGAGGGGGCGACGCGAGCCCCATGGATTGTCGCGAGCCCCATTGATTGCCCATCTCATTTTTCCTCTCAATATCGGCTGGCGCTTAGGCTTCGGCAAGACGCTCGTTGTGATTCAAATATACCTTGGGGTCTCCTTCGACTCTTCGAAATAAGCCTCGACCCCTTTCTCCTTCATGGAGTTGTTCATTTTGACCCATCTCTGCTTAAGGTCCGGATCGAAGTTCGTCTTCTCGCAGGGGAATTCATTGCACTGAAAACAAAAATCGACTGCCTTCTCGTTATAACAGGCGGCGACGCCGCAGTTCGGATAGAGGCAGTCGCCCTTTCGGCATCCTCGGCAGTTTGCCTCGCCGAAACGATCCAGGAGCGCTTTGAAAGACGGGTAGTGCTTGAAAACCGGATCGAAACCGGAGAACCGTTGAGCGTAGCTGTCGAACGCTCCGAGGAGCCTCTTTAGCTCTTTTGCGTTCCTCGTTATCTCTCCGTCCTTAAAGGCCATGCACTTCCCGCAATTAAGGCCGCAGGGCGCAAGCACCTTCAAGATTTCATCGTATTCCATGACGACCCCCTTCCGAAAAAGTCTTCCCTTCTGTACTTCCACAAGAGTGCGGTGGAAGAGGTGAGTTAGGCGAACCGTAAACTTCTAGTTCTTGGCCTGCATCTGGGTACCGCAGCAGACGATATCACACGCCACGCACCCGCATGTGCTGTCGACGGAAACCACCAGACCGCATACTTCGCAGTAAAGCTTATCCCCTTTCTGCACCTTCTTTGCCTTGCCCGTCTTCTTTGCCGGTGCCGGCTTCGCCGCCACTTTGGTCGGCTTGGCCGCCGCTGCTTTAGCCGGCTTGGCGGCCGGCGCCTTGGCTGCCTGTTTCTTTTCTATCTTTGCACCTGCTGATTTTGCCGCTTTCGGCTGTACCGTTTTAGCGGCAGGCCTCTTTGTCTTCGGTTGAGCTTTTGCCATTTCGGATTACCCCCCTCCTTTCGTATAGTCCTGCCAGGATGGTTCGCCTAACCCTCTTCCCGGACGAAAACTGCCCCCAATGAGCCGAGGAGCCTTTCCCCATTTTAGGCTTTACGGTCTCCTCAATGGGACCGCTCTCTTCATCTCTTTCAAGCGGGCCCCCAATCGAAACATTATAAGACGGTTTTTCCTGTTATACAAAGGATGTTTGCAAGTCTGCGGCAGATTATTCAGAAACCGGCCGGCCTTCGGCCATGGCGTCCCGGAGTCTGAGAGCCTCGCTCTCACATTCGCCCACTCTGTGGCCTCTTCGTCGGCTTCTATCTTGAACTTGGCCCTATTGAAGGCCTCGACCAGCTCCCTGTATTCCTGGGAGCCGAACTTAAGAAGGCAATAGTTGATATTCCTCGCCTCGACAAACTCCTTGAATGTCATGTCGGCCGTCATATTCCCCCCTTCAAAGCATACTCGTCCGGTGGTCCGGAATTTTCTTGCTCCCTTCTGCCCTTCTTCGGCGCGCCCTCGTTAGGAGTTCGTCGAGAACAACTGGAGCGCATTTTCTTCCGCCAAAAGGCCCTTCTAATATGATCGCAATCTGTCGTTTCCGCTTAAATCGGTTGAAAAAAGACCGAATAGGGGACCGATTTGTTGAAAGGGTCGGAGATGGTGTGGAATACTAAAGGACCGTGGGCCGCAAGAATCTTTCCAGCAACTCCAGAGATCGTATTTTCACGCGCGACTTCGTCGCCGGGTTTCTCGCGTATTTCACCTTTTTCATTGCGTGCTCAGCCCTTGTCCCCACCCTGCCGCTCTATTTCTCGGCCATGGGCTCCAGTGCCGGACAGATAGGGGTGCTCGTAGGCATTTACAGCGTTTCATCATTGGTTGCCAGACTTTTTGCCGGGAGCGCCATTTCCAGGTACTCGGAAAAGGGCATAATGATATGGGCCTCGCTGGTATTCGCCATAAGCTTCATTGCGTGTATCATCCTCCGTCCCTTTTGGCCCTTTTTTATGGTGAGGCTGTTTCAGGGCATTGCTTATGCCTGCCTGGACACCGCAGCCTTTGCCCTGATCATTAAGGTTACCCCACCGGTCTATCGCGGCAGGGCCTTGGGCTACTTCCTGCTTGCGCCCGGCATCGCAACGGTCCTGGCCCCCTCTTTCGGTATGTTTCTCATTAACCGGTTCGGCTTCACCGTGCTCTTTGTCCTGTGCATGGGTCTCTCTCTATGTGCATTGCTCGTTTCCACCGCATTGAAGGTAGAGGCGGTCGAGAAGCTCGATTCAGGCACGTCTGTCAAAAACGGCTCTTTTTTCGAAAAGAGGATTATCGTTCCCGCTATAAGCAGTTTTTTCTACAACTTTGTCTTGGGATCTGTCATGGCTTTCTTCTCCCTTTACGCGATTCAATGCGGAGTGAAGAACCCTGGATACTTCTTTTCTGCCGCAGCCATCATGACGATTGCCGGAAGGTCTGTCGGAGGGAAGATTCAGGATTTCTGGAGTAAAGAAAAGATAATCATGACCTTCACCTTCACTACGATGTGCTCAATGGTTTTACTCTCTTTTTCGAGGACCCTTCCCATGTTCGTTTTTGTCGGCATGATCTGGGGCACGGGAGTAGCTTTCCTCTTTCCGGTGTCCATGGCCTATTCCCTCGAATTTGCGGGGTCTTCCGGCGGAACGGCTGTTGGGACCTTCCGGGCCTGCATGGACGTGGGAACAGCGTCCGGGCCCATGGTGATGGGCATGATCATTCCCTCCATAGGCTATCCCGGGATGTTTCTCTGCCTGGCAGTCGTCTGCCTCATCAATCTATGCTATTTTCAGTTTTACGTGAGGAGGAGAAAGAATACCGGCTTGCAGGCGCCTTTATCTCCAAGGCTCACCTGAAGTCTGTTTTACATAAACCTCTCGAATCGTTCCTTCTTGACCTTACAGATCGGGCACACATCAGGCGGCTCCTCTCTCGCGCAGAGATAACCGCACACCTTGCACCGCCAGACCGGATAAGGGAGGGCAGCTCCGGCCTCTGTCCTGCCCATCTCACGTTTTCCGGGGCGCCGCTGCTCCGGAAGAGGTCTTCTTTCGGGCACCGGTCCCAATTTCTTCTCTCCCGAGACTATTGCCCGCGAGACATAAAGTGCGCAAAGACAGGCCCCGTGCTCGGCGAGGTCGGGGTCGCGGTAATCGCATGGACAGATAATGTCGAGGTCCTCCGTCCTGTCGCCCGAGGCGAGCCTGCACGGGCAGGAGGGATAACCGTACCGCTCCTGATTGATCATGAGGCTGCGGCACAGGTCCCTCGTGAACTCGTCGTCGGGGTTGAGAAGGTACCCGGCCTCCTTCGCGATGGACCGGATCTTCTCACAGAATGCGTCCACTTCTTCGGGGGAGTCCTCCTTTTCTATCAAACCTTCAGCGCCTCTTTGATCTTGGTTTCGTCGAATCCGACGATACAGGCGCTGTTGACCACGAGGGATGGGAAAGAGCACAAAGGATTGAATTGCTTCAGCTCGGTCATGACTTCTTCCTTCTCCTCACCCCGTAAAAGATCGACATCCACATACTCGTAATCGACATTCAGATCTTCTAAAAGGGCTTTTGTCTTCTTGCACCAGATGCATGTGCTCAGGGTAAAAAGCCGGACCTGACCGTGGTCGCTTCCTGTCACGTGATTCATTTCCATCTGAAATTCCCCCCATCAAAGCTTGCTGATCCGAAAGGTCGTCCGGAAAGGGTTTGGGTCGACTGCGTTCCTATCCCGCTTCGACCTCCGAGATTCCATCCTCTTCAGAATCGGTCTGTTCGCCTTCCCCTTCTCGGCCCTTGGCGAAGCGACGCTGCCGCTTCTCTTCCTGTTTCTTGAGCCGGTCGGTTTCCTTTCTTCTCTTGTCGCCTTTGTAATTTACGCGCTTGGCCACGGGCACCTCCTTTTTTCTATTATAGTAGCATCAAGCATGGAGAAATCATAGGTTTTCTTGTCGTTGATTGTCCGCTCGCCGGGCATTAAATTACTTGAACCGGTCCCGTTTCCTGTGCGGGGCGGTTTGGGAGGTATTCCATCGAGATTATAGTCGGAGGTCTGGGCGCTGCTCTGATCCTTGTCGTCCTGTGGGAAGGCTTCGAAACAATGGTGCTGCCCCGAAGGGTGGTGCGACGTTTGCGCCTTACCCGTCTTTTCTACCGGGCCACCTGGATGCCGTGGTCACGTCTCGCGAGCCGTCTCTTCTCCGCGGCCCGCCTCGAGGCCATTCTGAGCATTTATGGGCCCCTTTCGTTGCTCTTTCTCATTTTTCTCTGGGTGGCCGTTCTGGTCTTGGGCTTCGGTATGGTCCATTGGGCCCTCGGTTCCCAGGTGAGCGACCTTGCAGGCGGCCGGGGTTTTGGGGGTGACGTATACCTGAGCGGCAGCACCTTTTTTACACTCGGCCTCGGCGACGTGAGGCCGCTTACCCCTTCCGGACGGGTCATTACAGTGATAGAGGCCGGCATGGGTTTCGGCTTCCTCGCCCTCGTAATCGGTTACTTTCCCTCGCTCAACCAGTCGTTTTCCCGGCGCGAATCGAGCATCTCGAAGCTCGATTCGCGGGCCGGCTCTCCGCCCGTGGGGGTTCTCATGCTTCGAAAACATGACAACGAAGGGGGGGTGGAAGAGCTGAGGCGACAACTCATGGAATGGGAACAGTGGTGCGCGGAACTGCTCGAGAGCCACCTTTCGTACCCTGTGCTGGCCTATTACCGCTCACAGCACGAACATCAGTCATGGCTCGCGGCCGTCACTGCCGTTATTGACACGAGCGCCCTCGTTCTCACCGGCGACAAAGGTGTGTGCGGCCACCAGGCCGAGATGACCTTTGCCATGGCACGCCACGCAGTCGTGGACATAGCGGCCGTATTCAATCTGCCGCCAAGAAGGCCGCCCGTGGACAGACTCCTCCACAAGGACTACGAGAGGCTTCGCGCCATGCTTGCCTCAGCGGGAGAACCCCTGGGCACAGGAAAAGCGGCTGAGATAAGGCTCCGAAACCTCCGGGAGGCTTATGAGCCTTATCTTGCAACTCTGGCGAGCTATTTTTGTCTGAACATACCGCCGTGGATACCCGATCCTGACAGGCTGGCTGACTGGCAGACCAGTCCCTGGGAGAGGAATCCGTCATTGCGGGGCGAGTACGTGCCTTCAAAAATGCACAGCGACCGGGATCGATAAGAGAAAGCCGCTATTCTTCGCCTGCGTCTCTACTTCCGTCGATATAGGTTGCCTTCACTCGTTTTGAACGGACGAGATAGAAGTACCAGACCGCGACCCAGACCATGGTAATCATGACGTTGAGGTCGTTCATTGCCGAAGTCCCGGGGTATAGTTTCTCCGTCACCCCCACCATTGGGGGCAGGAACAGAGAGAAGATCGAGAAGAAGAAGAGGCAGATGAGATACTTCCGTGCAACCGCCACTGCCCCTGGTGCCCTTTTCCAGAGACTCAGACCGGCGTAGAGGCTGAAAACCATGAGACCTATCCTTGGTATCCCTCCGATGAGGCTCAATCGCAGGAGCTCCGGATGGCGAGTGAAATCATTCCCCGTGGAATCTGTGGCCATAAACAGGTTGAGCAGGACTGCGACCGGATCGAAGACGGCAAGGTTCAGACACAGAAGCAATAGCCAGCCTCCTATTCCTTTCAATTTCGGGTTTGCTGCCTTCACGTCCATCATCCTATTACGGCCGCCTTCCGAATCACGAGAGTGCCGACACCATTGCCCCATAATGTACATCGATAGGCGGCCAATTCCAAGGGCTTTGTGGGTCCGGCAAATTCCTCTTAAGAGAAATGACGTCTGTACCGATAAAAGGCATGATTCTTGAGGATGCTATCGAGGTAGTTTCTCGGCATCGGGGAAGAGACATATGGGCGTAGAAAGATTCGACCCTAGAGGTGAGTGCTATGAACGAGGTCTTTGATTACGGAACGGGGGTGCCTTACACTCACGAAGATCTGGAGGCCCTGTTCAGGGGAGAGCCTGCCCTGCGAAGCGAGGGACCCAGCTGCGGTGTCTGCCAATGGTTCGACGCTGCCTCGTGCGAGCTTTGCCGCGGCCCGGTTACCTGCGAGAAATGGGCGGAGTGCGGCAAGTGCTGTCCTTTGACAGGTAGAATTTCCTTGGTCGAATTTGAAACCTGTCCACAGTTCAGGATAGACACGCTCATGTGCCAGTGAGGAACGGGCCGGCTCCCCGTTACAGCGACTCCAAACCCGAATCAGCCTGCGCCGTCACGCCTACTCCGACCCTTTAATGTCATCAAGCGTAAATATGGAAGTGAACTGACAGCCTTTTGCCTCTATGGCCTGCCTGCCCCCTTCGAGCCGGTCGAGAAGTGCTATCACTCCCGTGACAATGAGACCTTCCTGCTCGGTCACCTCGATCGCCTTGAGGGTCGATCCTCCCGTGGTCACCACATCTTCGAGGATCGCCACGTGCATGCCTTTCTTCAGGTTCTTTGCCCCTTCGATCCAGACATTCTTGCCGTGGCCCTTGGGTTCCTTCCGGATGAAGAACCCTGGAATGGGAGACCGCAGGGCATAAGAGGTGATCACCGTCGAGCAGACGAGGGGGTCCCCCCCGATGCTCACCCCTCCAACCGCCTCTATGTCGGGCATCCGAAGCACACGCTGGTACATGAGATGGCCGACCAGGTACATGCCTTCGGCGTTGAGGGTCGTCTCCTTGCAGTCTATGTAAAAAGTGCTCCTCTTGCCGCTCGCAAGCAGGAAATCGCCTTCCTCGTATGAGAGCTGCTTAAGAATCCTGAGCAACCGCCTGTCTTCTTCCATGATCACCTCTTCACAAAAAGTTCCATCTGCTCCAGTTCCATTCCCCATGGAAAACGCAAGGGATAATGGCCTGAGAAACATGCGTCGCAGAAGGTGTAGCGAAACGATTCCGACCCGTTCCCGATCGCCCTCTTCAGGCCGTCTATGGAAAGATACTCGGAGAGTATCGGAGGTCATATACCGGTTAATCTCTTCCACATCGTTGGACGAGGCGATCAGCTCGGACCTGGAGGCTATATCGATGCCGTAGAAACAGGGAAAGCGGGTCGGCGGCGAGGTAACCCTGAAATGGATCTCTTTCGCGCCCTGCTGACGGAGCATGGTGATGATCTTCCTGCCTGTGGTGGCCCGCACGAT
>CAVVPU010000018.1:0-10310 GCA_963750015.1 uncultured delta proteobacterium
AACTACTACGACGAACAGGAACAGGCAGGCAAAAAAGGGCTCATGTACGCGGCAGCCAAGGGCATGGGGGTCGTCGTCATGGAGCCGGTGAGGGGAGGCATGCTCGCCGGCGAGGTGCCCCCGGAACTCCAGTCCCTCTGGGATTCGGCCAAGGTGAAAAGGTCACCGGCCCAATGGGCCCTGCGGTGGGTGTGGAACCACGAAGAGGTGTCCATGGCCCTGAGCGGCATGACCTCCATGGAGCAGGTCAAGGAGAATATACGGACGGCAAACGAGGGGACATCCGGTTCTCTTGGAGCCGACGAGCTTTCCCTCATCAACGATGTGCGCGAGGCCTACCGGAAAATGTTCAAGATCGGCTGCACGGGTTGCGCCTACTGCATGCCCTGCGAGCAGGGGGTTGCCATACCGCAGAATTTCGCCCTCTACAATGACTCCTTCGTTTTCCCCCACAGGCTGGAAGGCATGGCGGCGCTCCGGTACAACAGGTTCATGAAGCCGGAGCAGAGGGCGTCGGCGTGCATAGAGTGCGCGAAGTGCGAGGAAAAGTGCCCCCAGCATATACCGATCAGAGAGGAGTGAAAAAAGTCCACGAAAGGCTGAACCGGGAGAAGCAAGGGTAAAGGTGCTTTTTCTGAAAGAGGCAAAGAAGCAAAGAGGCAGAGAGGGCACGAGGTGTGGCCGGTCGGCTGGGAGGAATCGCGATCTGCGGCGCACTTTTCGCCATGCGCCCTCCGACGTACATTCAGTACGCCATCCGGGCAGCAAGGCTCAAATTGCATCCACACCTCACGATCCCTCCCAGCCGACCGGCCGGTAACACGCGGAGCCGTATCTTTAACAGCCCGCGGCTCCGGCCTTCATAGGATGTACACACCAACACCAATTGAAGAGGAGCGGCGGCCCTAGGCCGCCAAAGGCAAGACAAGAATTGAACTGCCTACGCTGATGCCCTTCACCTACTGCAAATTGTTTCCCGATCGGAGAATTCCGAGGCTTGCCGATTGAAAGAGGCAACAAAGAATTGAGCGGGAGGTAGCGCAGTGCCTTACCGCTTCGCTCCGGCGCTTGGTCCGAGCCAGCGCAGAGCGGGCGTCATCAGCGGCCCCAATCAAAAACATCACCTTCATCACCACACCTGTGGTAAGACTGCCAGCCATTTTTTCTATACTTGTCATCGGGCGCGAAGTATCCTGACCCCACGTCAAGATCTCCGCTGTCCGGTATCCTGTAATCTCCCAAGTTGCATTTGAATTTATTTGCTTCATCATAGCTTGCCCATGATCCGAGAAACTGATTATTCACATACGGATCGGCGTAGTCCTCGATATTGTCGTACCTAATCCTACCAGTCTTGTCCCTGTACCACAGTGCTGAAAACACTCCCTCGAAATATCCCGAGTTTCTTTGGCTCCTATCCTGATACAGTTTGTACTTGCCTATCAAAACGCCTTGAGCTTTGATCCCTTTGTTTTTGTATTCGTCGTCACATCCTAAGTGCATATTGGCAACAAGTCTCACATGCTTGATTACGAAGATTCCGCGAAATGATTTCACTTCATCTTTCACGGCCGACTTCCCTTTGACTATATATATGAGGGTTCTTCCTGTCTTTCACGACGGAGGATAGTCTCAGCCTTATTCTTTGGTAGTTGTCGCCGATGAACCCCAAATATGCTGCCTTTCCTGTGTGCTTCCAGACCACGCTGAAATCTTCTTTTGCATACTCATTCACGCGATCCTTTTCGTCAAGGTCCTTCTCAAGGATGAGGGGACTATAGTAACCGAGGATATCCGCCATATGGCCCTGGGCCATGGCAGCGGTTGCGCACATTAAGCCGATGAGAGCAGACAGTATCAGAACGCTGCTTTTCGTGGGTATGGCCCGAACGCGTCGGTCACCTGCGCGGCGGTCGGGCAGTGGGACGCGAAGTTTACCCAACGGCTACCTCGATTTGTGTCACAAACAGATCGCCATGCAGCCTTTGCTTGATCTCGTCGTGAGAGGCCGTCTCGAAAAACAGCTCCAAGGCTTCTTTGAGATTCTCCCGCGCTTGCTCCACCGTGTCACCTTGGCTGGCAATATCGAGCTCGGGGCAGAGAGACACGTATCCGTTACCTTCCCGTTCAATAATGGCCGTAAGTTTTTGGGTCATGTCTTCCCCTTTTGTCGATTCTATTCTGTCATTATACATCAAACTTGGGAGGGTGCACACATTCCTATGAAGGCAGATCGCGGAGAGAGGTCATGGGGTCAAATCCGAGAAGAAGGTTCAAAAAGTAGGGTTTACTCACCAAACATCGGGGGCAGGGTCGGCACATTGCCCTGCCGGATATTATTCTTAAAGAGAAGAGGCCGGTGTGCGAAGCAGAAAGACAATGAACAGGAGGACTTCTTTCAACAGACTTGCCCGGGCAGCCCTCATAGCGGCGGTCGTTGCGGGTCTCGCCTCCTTACCGCGGTGCTCGACCAATGTCTTTGGTCCACACGCCGAGAAACCTATTGGCCCCCTACCCTTATGCGGGGCGCATACCTTCAGCTCAGAGGCCGATCGACCATTCGGACCCATAGCCTTCATACCTCCGTGCCCGGCCGAGGCCTTCGGTTCGAAGATCGACCTCCGATGGAGACCTTTAGTCACGGCCCTGACGGACTATCTGAACTACGCGTACGCCACGCATGACGAACAGAAGGCGGAGGCAACCCTCGAGTCCCTTAAGACGTATGGCATCGAGAAAAGCGACGTGGCCCCTCTCCAGAATGTCAACCGGCGCCTCATGGCGAACCACCTGTTTCTCATGTGCTTCAACACGGATTCCGGGAGGATGCCGGTGGTGAAGCTCTTCCTCATCGCGACGACCGATGTTTTCGACGGATTCACCGTGGGTGACAGGAAAAAGACGACGCTCTTCGGAAGGGAGCTCGGCACGTATCGCCGCGTGCTTCTCGGCGAGGAGGTATTCTCCTCGGCAGACGTTCCTCCGGTGGCCCTTTCGTACAACCTTGCCGAAAAAACCTCCCGGAACCCCGACTGGGTGATCGCCATTCCCTCCGGATGGATCCGGGGCCTCTATGGATCCGGAGGCATGCAGGAGCGTCTCGTCGAGGAGCTGACGATCCATGAAATCGCCCATATCGTATACGAGACGAGGGATGAGCTTCTGCCGTTCCTTGCCCAGTTCGGATACCTGATGGACGATGACCGGCCCATCACGAGCGTCGGCGATCTCATCGCCTACCTGAAAAATCGACGCCTCACGTATCACGAGCCTGAACGGCTCATACTCGAGCGGATCTTCCACGCCGAAGACCACTACGGGATCTCGGGCAACATCGAACACCTCATGGCCCTATGGCACATCAAGGACGCTCTCACAGAGCTATCGGAAGAGGTCAACAGGCAGGATCGGACATATCCCAGAGACCCTCTGAAGATGTCGGACCAGCAATGCTACGCGAGCATGGCGCTCCTCTACTACAGGGAACTCAAGCGGCTTCAGCACTAGGAAACCGGTCCGGAGGTGTTGATTCTCGACCTCCGGGTCCGACCATAATCACGAGATGATTAGACCATAGTCCGAAAAGGATCACGGGCAACGCTTACAGGAAGAACACCTCTCTCCGCTTCTTCTTGCGAGCAGTTCAACATTACACCCGTGGACTTCGGTGAAGTCAGCCCCCCTACCGCTTCAAAAATGACCGGCGAAGATTCTACCTAGAGGAATTGCCATGACTAACCCTATCCCGCGTGCGGGCGCACGCGATAGGAACAGGAACAGATTACCCCCTCACGGTCCCCCGTCACAAGCTTTTAGCTCAGAATTCGGCACCCTTGCCACACATACTCTATCCACGGCCTACCACTCGGAAGGGGCTGTGAAGGGGTCCTGTCTTGACCATGACGGGGCGCCTTTGATAGAATCTTTTAGTTGATCGTGGACACGCATTTTCCCGATCAACCGGTTGACGAGGGGAGAGAAAATGGATGGCGCAGGGACATTGCTTCTGTTTCTGATTTTGATGTCTGCCTTTGGCCTTTGGCTCCTTGTATTGCCTAATACTCTTGTTCGCCTTTATCGTAAGTTGAGTCGATCCGAAGCCCCGAGCCCTATGCTTTACAGGATAATCGGGCTACTGGTTTGTGCGCTGGCAGTTCACACATTTTGGTTGTACTGCCGGTGATAGTCCTCCGGTGAAGTCAGCCCCCCTATCGCTTCAAATATGACCGGCGAAGATTCTGCCTATAGGAATTGCCCATGCCTAACCCTGACCTCGCACGCAGGCGCACGCGCGCGCAATAGCAACAGCAACAGATTACCCCCTCACGGTCCCCCGTCACAACCTATCATCACGCATTTAATCCAAAATCCCAAATCGAGAATCCAAAATTGATTTCCCCCCCTTACCTACCCTTTACCCCCCATACACCCCCTCTTTACCCCCCCTCCTAATGCCCATTTCGATTTGACACGTCCGTCCTTCTCTGGGAAAATTGTAGTCATGAGGCGCTTCGTTGGGTTCTTTTTCGACTTTTCTTCCGCATTGGCACGTTTTGATGAAGCTCGTCCCCTGACCTTGTTTGTATACAATGTGGTCAGGAATTTCTTCAGACCGTATACTTTCGTGCACTTTCGTACAGTTGACCGATAGGCTCAAGACGCTCCAACCCTTGGTACTGGCGGACGCGAGAGCGTCGGGGGGGGGCTGCGGACCGGCAGACCGTCACCGGGCAGAAATGGTGCTGGTGGATGGGGGACGAGACCTCAAACGGGGCACTAGGTCAGTGCAGAGTCGGGGTGATCTCGAAAGGCTTATCCGACCAGCTTAGGCTCTTTGACAATTGAATAAAATCAAGAATCAAGAATCCAAAATCAAGAATCGTCCCCTGATGCCTTTCTACGCTCTTTGACAATTGAATAGCACGAAGGGGTGGGCTTAAGGACTCACACCCACCCCTCAAGCCGGCCTCGAAAACAGCTCGCGTGTCATACTGTGACCGCGTCCCCGAATGGGTCGACACACCGCAGGCCCGCTTTTTGCGCTTGGGGTCGCCTGAGGTTGATCTACGTGTCATGTCCGACGATTGTCAGGAGGTGGCCGACGTGCTAACATGCCAAAGAGACAGTTGAAGATACGGAGATGGGACTCACTCCTTAAGCATGCAGCAGTTATGCATGTCCGCTAACCGCTCCCTTTATCATCCAAATGAGCACTCCAAGGACTGCCATCGCCAAACCGTATAATGTAAAGGCTATCAGGAGCGGAACTATGTCTTCCTTCCCAAAGCGCATCTTGAGGCCCTTCCCGAACGGTCCCGGCGGCTCGTCGGGGTAGTGCTTTGTGGTCAGATAATCAACTTTCTTCCAGGTATCCTTCGAAGTGAACTGTTTCCAAAAAGCCATCATCATCCGCCAAGGACAGGTTCGTGCTCTATAATGTTTATGTGGTGGAGGGCGGGCCTTTTATTGGCCCGCCCGGTCTTGACTACTTCTTCTTGGCTTTCTTGGCGGGTGCTTTCTTCGGTGCGGCTTTCTTGGCAGGTGCTTTCCCTTCGGCTGCTGCCTTAAGGGCTGTTCCTGCGGTGAACTTGGGCGCCTTCTTCGCGGCGATCTTGATCTCCTTACCTGTTTGCGGATTTCTGCCTTTTCTGGCTTTCCGCTGGACGACGGAGAACGTCCCGAAACCGATGAGAGTTACCTTCTGCCCCTTCCGGATACTCTGAGCAATCGAATCCGTGATGAGGGCCAAGGCCTTGCCTGCTGCTGCTTTTGAAATCTTGATTTCCTGTGCTACCTTTGCGACTATTTCTGCTTTGGTCATTCTGACTTCCTCCTGGTTCGGATATCAGGCCATTCCAGCGGGCCTGTGTCGTGGAAGCCCCAAGAACGGGCGTCCACAATAAGCTTAGCAATAAACATGCCTACAATCAATAGTTTGCGTGAGATAGTACCGCCGGCCGCTACTCAGGCAGGGCTCTACACGCAGGGAATCCTGTATTACCAGGAAACAAGCACATTATGACGAGCAGCCCGGAAGCGGGGCACGTCATTACCGGTGCTACCCATGCATGTCAAAAAACACATCTTGGTGTGTCAATGAATGGGCCATGTGGTCTTATAATGACACATCTGTGCCCATCACCCTCTTCACCAGCCGTAATTCCGGCCCGGTCGCCTGTCGCTATTTTATTGAGTAGTAGGGCAGGCAGAGGCTGCACAGGGTATGGGTAGTTTGGGCGGGAGGCTTCGCGACCCAGGCCGGTATCCAATCCCAGCGGTTCGGCTCCTTCATGTTCTTGACACGGCGGCAGTTGGCGCACTGGTGGACAAAGCCGTGATCGTCAACATAGGCGGCGTAAATGGGGTCATGCGGTTCTCGTCCCACAGCCTCGTGGGGTGTCTCGATGACGCTGGAATTCACGACGAGGACTCCCTCCCCCCTGCCGAGACAATAGAGCATCATAAGGTAGCGGCGAAAGACACCGGGGCTCGAGCATTCGTATTCGTGGCGGACCGGCACGCGTGAAGGGCATTCTTCAAGAACCGACGCATACAGGCTGTGGTAGAAGGGCTCGAGGATGTCGGGGACAGAGTCCATGACCGATCTTCCCAGGCCCCAGTGAAGGGATATTCCAGGCTCCCCTCTATTCTCTCCGGCAAAGCGGAACCACCAGGGATTGACGTAGGCGATGCGCAGATCGGGCCAGAGACCATAGGCGCTGCCCTCCATGCTCTCGACGCCATCGAAGTTGAGAGTCTCCAGGATCCGCCGAAATCCTTGCTCGATCCTCTGTCCGATATCACTCATTCATTTCAAACCTTATAGCGTTCCGCAGAATTGATTCCCGTTTCGACCTCTTTTCGAACCTTTAAGAATAGGTCATATAAGTCCTATAAGACCTATTCTTAGGAAGAAGAAGCGCCATGCTCAAGGAATGGCCGCGCCCGACCAATCGTTACTTTATTTTGCGTAATACTCCAATACTTCCAAATTATTGGGGCTGCCGGCAATGTATGACTGGGAGGCGCGGTTTGCAAGAGGAATACATCCCTCCCATCCCCTGCCTATTGGCCGAACCACGGTTCTTACTATTCCACCATGTTTTTTGCCATGTCTGCCTGGAGGTGTCTCACGGCAGCTAAAAAGAATGCGGCGCCTATCATGCTCGTTGCTGCCGCGGCGAGCAGGGAATAGCGAATCGCGAGGGGTCCTAAAGCAGGCTTCAGGAGGTCGTTCAATCCACCGATAATGATCGGCCCAAGCCCCATCCCGAAGATCATTCCTGTCAAAAAAAAGGTGGCCGCCGCAAAGGCCCGCATCCGAACCTTGACAACGGTCTGGACCACGCCCATAATGGGTCCCATCCGGACTCCCGCAAAAAAGATCCCCAGGGCAAGAAAAACCCAAGCCATCGGCATGGGCGTAAGAAGGAAACCCGCGAGGCACGGTCCCGCCAGCATAGAAGTGATCCCGGGTGCGCGGAGTTTCCACTTGTCGTTCTTTTTGCTTATCCATCCCACAATGATACCGCCGAGGAGCACGCCCGCCACTCCCGCAATCGATTTGATGCCCCCTCCCACCGCGCCGACCTGTATCATGGTGAGGTGGTGCACCCGGATCAGGAATGAGGCAAACCAGGAGGCGACGGCAAGATCGGTGATGCTGGTAAGGCAAAAGCCACAGAGCAAAAAGAAGTACGTCCTGTTTTTGGCCAGCATAGTAATGGTCTGACCTATGCTGTAGAGCTTGGTGTCGGCCTTGCGTCCATCGACAGCCCCGCGACGGGGCTCCTCGACCGTAAAGATCAAAAGCGCGGCGACCACGAAGCCCGGTATACCGGCCACGATGAAGACGCTGCGCCAGCCCCAGTACGTCGTGGCGAAGCCGCCGATCAGGAACGCCGCGTATGTGCCGAGATATTGCGCCGAGCTTAATATCGAGTTAGCCATTGGACGTTTGTTCTTCGGGAAGTAGTCGGCAAGGACCGACCCGGTGAGAGGGGCGGCGCATGATTCTCCGACGCCGACGCCGATGCGGGCGAGTAAAACCTGAATGGCACTTTGCGCGAATGCGTGCACCGAGGTCATCGCACTCCAGAAGACGAGGCCTGTGGTCATAATCGCCACCCGGCTCTTGCGATCCGCGAGGCGTGCGATGGGCAACGCACAAAGGGAATAAAGGAGAGCGAACCCGAAGCCCACCATCAGTCCCAACATCGTGTCGGACAGGACAAACTCTTTCTTGATCGGTTCGAGGATGACCGTGATGATGGTGCGGTCGAGTGCGCTGCACGCAATGACCAGTGTCAATATGGCAAGGGCATAGTAGGATCGTAATGAGCTTGCCGGTTGCCCGCCCGGCTGCGAAGCAGGCTCAGTGTACTGATCTGCTCCGATCTCTTTCTTCATCGACGGGCTACCTCCACTGATCGACGACAATCGACATGGGCCGTGCAAACTGCCAGGCCTGGGTGAAGGGATTGGTCTCTCCCCCCACGACGATTATCCTTACATCCTCTCGGGGAAAGACCTGTACCTCCGTCTCCGGAGGAGCATCGAGGTATTCCGCCGGCCACATGTTCGCCCTGCCGTACTGTGACTTCCCTCTTAGTGAAGGCTCAATGAGGGACTCGAAGAAGGGGTCTCTCCTGAAGTCTGCCGCGGTCCTCGTCGCGTGCGACCACAGGAACTCCCGGGCAGCCCGTTTGGGATAGCCTTCGGATGCGACCCTGCGAGCGGCGCTCGGGTCCATAATGACCAGGACGCCTAAGGGCAGGCCGCAGACCGCCATACTCTTGGCTATCCTCTCAAGATCGACGTGGGGGAAAGGCGAGTGGTGGCTGTACCCTCCGCTCATGACGGTCACCACGCTCTGGCCGGGCTCGAAGCCTTCCGACACGTGAAAGGGCTCCCAGGGGCTCTTCTCCACGTTTTCCGTAAAGGCAAAGCTGTACTTGGCGGGACTGCCGAGGCTGGAGAGATCGCTGACACCGCTTCGGGAGCCGCCCAGGCAGATAGCCGCAAGTCTCAAAAACCGGCCTATCGTTGCGTTCGCCTTGTTTTCCGTGCCTGAGCCGAGGGCGTTGACGGATGAGTTCATACCTATCTCTTTGGCTATGGGACCGCTCACGACGACTCCGAATACAAAGGACGAGGTGGAACGGACCGAGGAGGAGAAGCGGTCGTCGCTGAACGCCTGGACCATGGCGAGGAGCACCGGCATGTATTTCGGCTCGCAGCCCGTCATTACCCCGACTGTGGCCACATTCTCCACGGTCACGGTGTAGCTCTCGGGGAGCATGTTCGTGGTGACCACCTCATCGGGGGCATGCTTCGTTCCCTTCAGCATACGCAATACCGCCTCTGCCGTGGGAGGAATGACCGGAAGCCCGTCGCTCCAGCCCCTCCGGTAGAAGAAGGTATTTACCTCTTCGATGCTGCCCTTGAAGACGAGTCTCGGCGGCTCCCGGGTCTCCCTCCTTTCAGGATTGCGTTCAGCCTCAGTGAGGGGAGAAGTCAGGGCGGGGACCAGCCCGGAGAGGATATCGGGAAACCCATCTTCGGGAACGGGCTTGGGAATCACTACCCGGCGAAGGCCGGGCATGCCCTCTTTGCGACAAGTGATCTCAACGTCTGCCTTGAAGGGTTCCTCGATGATAAAAACTCCCGGCACGCCGGCTTTTTCGAGGAGTATCGACCAGTGGGCACCCCACATGGAGCAGGAGCCTCAGGCGCCGCACCCGTAGATGAAGGCCGCCCCCTTTGCTTTGATTTCGTCCCATAATTCCGGATCGTCAGCCATGTAAGCGGTGCTTTTCGCCACGTACTTCGTTGTCACACCGGGGATGTATTGGGGCAGGTCCCTCTGCGATCCTCTTCATGACGACGCTCGACTGGCCCACGAGTGGCTTATGCAGTAGACGTTCTTGCCCTCTAGGTCGCCCCGCCGCTCGGCGAGTCCCATTGGATCGACCAGCTTCTCCTTCCCGCTCGGATTGAGCACGGCAAAGGCCGGCTCGATGGCCGAAGTTTTATTCTCCGTCATGGCTTCTCCTCCTTGGGCGCCGGCCATATATATGACCAACCTACACCGGCCCAATTTTTCTTGTCAAGGGATTTCTGAAACCATCCCATTGTCGCGCAGATCAGCTCTTATCACTTGAAATGGCGGCCGGCCGGTTTCTCCCCTCTCGCCTGTCCCTTCCCGATTTGACCTCTCTGTCTGCAATCTGCGAGAATGATACTATGAGGCCACGGTACCCACTTCCTTACAATATTGTCGTTACCGGAAGGTTCTACCCCCGGCATGA
>CAVVPU010000019.1:0-44422 GCA_963750015.1 uncultured delta proteobacterium
TCTCGATATCGACAGCACTGCACTGGCAGCTCATCACCGGCAAAGACAAGCGGATAAAGCTCGTAATGGCGGAACATAAGGATGGCGTATCCGAAATACTACGTGCAATTCTTGTTTCGCGGGACAGGGCATAGCGACTATGCTTTTACGTAGTAGTCGCTTTTGTAGAAGTCGCACTGCAAGCAGTTGGCGAGCTTCGTCGCGAAGGTCCCCTGCACTTTGCCGCCGCAGAGCGTCCCTGCGACGCGGGCACAGCTTCTTCCGTTTTGAGGGTAAACGGGGCAGACTCCCAGTTCATGCGCTTTCGCCCCGCCTTTCTCACGGCCACATTTCTTGAACTCCCAGCAATTCATATGCTTCTCCTTTGCATAAACGCAATAACTGTTGATACCTTTTTCGGCTGAGGACGACGTTGTCTTAAACGTTGAGGGTTTCGCGCCTGCGGGACATGAAAACCGAACACCTTGTCTGCAAAAAGATCGGGGCTGTCATGTGGAATTTCCGGAAAACAGGACCGATAATTGTTGATTAATTCACTCAGGTAGCGATATATTATTCTTTGAGAATCTTAGTGCCACAGGCCTTTCATGGTTAATGACTCCCCGTAAGAGATATTGCCGGCCGGTGCCTGATATCCAAGAGAGACGTCGCAGAAGATTATTTTCGCCGGGGGATCGGTCTTCCGAGCTTGCAGTTCCATACCAGCGCAAGAAGGAGAAGGTAAATGTCAGATTCTGAAGACGCGGTGCAATTTGAAGATGCCGTGCGATGTGACCATGGAGCGATCGACGAAAAGGTACGGAGAATACGCCTGCTTCTCCTCGACAGGGAGACAGGAGAAGAAAGATGCTGCACGCTGGACGAAGCGGAAGCCTGGGACTGGTCCGATCCCGAAATCTGGCGGATTGTCAACGGCTGGCAGATCATGAGTTTTGACAGCCTCCTGAACATTCTCACAATGAAGGCGGAAAAAGGCGTCGGGGAAATACAGATACTTCAGTCCCCTCGTTTCATGATGCTCGCCGGTGGATAAGGAAAGCAGAGGACAACTTCTATCAATGAACACAACGTTGGAACCAAGGCCGGGAGCGAGAGTCACGAAAGTCTCTATGGTGCGGAAATATCGACCGGAGACGCGATGAGGCTCATCGACTCTGAAGGCGGGACAATAGTCCTCGATATCCGAAGTAAAACTGCGTTTCACGTGAGTCGAATCGGCGGCGCCTGTCACCTTCCGGAAGACGGAGTCATGGCCTATCTTGCCGGCCGGGCTGCGAAAGAAGACGATCCCATCGTAGTCTATTGCGCGGTGGGCATCCGTTCCCTGGAGGTTGCCGAGCAGTTGAGGGAGCATGGCTTTCGCAATGCCTGCTCTATAGCGGGCGGCTTTACCGGGTGGCGGGTGGCGGGTGGCCCAATGGTGAGCGACAGCTCCTTTTCGGTGGGACAGCTTGAACGGTACAGCAGGAACATGTACCTGAAAGAAATAGGTGAAGCAGGCCAGATCAAGCTCATGAACGCGAAGGTGCTTATCGTGGGGGCCGGCGGACTCGCATCATCGGCCGCACTCTATCTCGCGGCGTGCGGAGTGGGCACTATCGGCGTCGTCGATTTCGACATTGTCGATGTATCGAACCTGAACAGGCAGATACTCCACGGCGTTGAGGATATAGGGAAGCTCAAAGTCGAATCAGCAAAATCGGCAATCGAGCGCATCAACCCCGACGTGAACACCATCGTCTTTGCAGAGCGGCTGTCTCCTGAGAACGTCCTTCACATCATGAACGGCTTCGACGTTGTCATGGATGCGTCCGACAACTTCGGCACGAAGTATCTTCTCAACGACGCCTGTTTTCTTTCGGGTAAGCCTTATGTCTTCGGCGGCGCAGTGGGGTTCGACGGGCAGGCCTCCGTGTTCTGGCCGAAAAACGGAGGGCCGTGTATGCGCTGTCTCATGCCGGAGCAACCTGACAGCCGTCTGTCGCCGAGCTGCAGCGAGGCGGGAGTCCTGGGAATGGTCCCGGGTCTGATAGGGCTCGTTCAAGCCACGGAGGTCGTCAAGTTGATCCTCGGAATAGGAACTCCCCTTATGGGAAGTTTCTACGTCTACGACGCACTCAATCCCCGTAACAGCCGGCCCTTCGAGACCGGACGAAGAGCGGATTGCCCTCTGTGCGGGGAGAATCCCCGCATCACTGCGATATCCGGAGAAGGCAGCGTAGAGTACCAGGGCAGGCAATGTGACGTTGCCTGATGCCGGCAAGAATCTACACCCGTTGCAACCTTTCTTTCAGGAGAGTATACCGTAGCTGCGGCTTGTTGTTATGTATCGCTATCCGCAGCGCCTTCTTCGTCCCCACTATCACCACCAGCCTCTTCCCCCTCGTAATCCCCGTATAGAGCAGGTTCCTCTGTAACAGCACGTAGTGCTGCGACAATATGGGCAGCACCACCGCCGGATACTCGGACCCCTGGGACTTATGCACCGAGGTCGCGTAGGCGAGGACTATCTCGTCAAGCTCGGAAAAATCGTAGCCCACGATTTTTCCGTCGAAGTTAACGCCGACCTCCTGCTCTTCCCTGTCTATCTTGACGATCCTGCCTATATCCCCGTTGTACACGTCCTTGTCGTAGTTGTTCCTGATCTGCATGACCTTGTCGCCGGTCTTGAGGGTCTTGCCGGCCCTGGAAAGCTCGTCCTTGGAGGGGTTCAACTCCTTTTGCAGCTCCACGTTGAGGTTAAAGGCGCCGGCCGTGCCCTTGTGCATGGGGGTGAGCACCTGGATATCATCGATCGGACGAAAACCGAAGCGGGCAGGTATCCGTTCGCGGCACAGGCCGATGAGGTTTGCCACGGCATCCTCGGGCTTCTCCACCTCGATGAAATGGAAATCGGCCTTGCCGCTGCCCGTGAGGTCGGGCATGACCCCGCTGTTCACCCTGTGGGCGTTCAGGATTATCATGCTCTCCCTCGACTGGCGAAAAATCTCGTTGAGCCGCATCACGGGAACGGCCCCTGAATCGATGATATCCTTGAGCACGCTGCCGGGACCGACTGAGGGGAGCTGGTCAACGTCGCCTACGAGGATGAGGGTTGCAGAGAGGGGGACGGCCTTGAGCAGGTAGTACATGAGGGTCGTGTCGACCATAGAGGCCTCGTCCACGATGATGGCATCCGCCTCGAGGGTGTTCTCTTCGTCCCGTTTGAATCCGCCGTCCTTGGGGCTGAATTCGAGGAGACGATGGAGGGTCTTGGCTTCATGACCCGTGGCCTCGCTCATCCGTTTCGCGGCCCTTCCCGTGGGAGCGGCGAGGAGCGTCCTGTGGCCCAGTTTGTGCTGAGCCGCGATGACGGCTTTGATAATGGTTGTCTTGCCCGTTCCGGGACCGCCGGTTATGACCATGACCTTACGGTCGATGGAATCGCGTACCGCGGCCCTCTGCTGGGCCGAGAGGGTGAAGCCAAGCTCCTTTTCGGCAGAGACGAGGAGCCTGTCTTTGTCCACGAGGGGGAGCTGCCGGGGCGCGACGAGAAGCTCGTGGAGGCGACGAGCTATTCCTTTCTCCGATACGTGGAAGCGGACGAGGTAAACCGCCTTGCCTTCGCCGCCGAAATCGGCCATTTCCTCGATAATGACCCTGCGGTCGGCTGCGGCAGAGGCCAGGGCCTCGAGGATGATGCCCTTATCGATCTCAAGGATCTTCTCGCTCTGGTCGATGAGCTTGTCAAAGGGAAAATAGACGTGCCCTTCGTCGGAGAGCTGGTTGAGGATGTACTGGATACCTGCCCGCGCGCGGATGAGGGAATCCCTTGCTATGCCCAGCTTTTCCGCGATCCTGTCGGCGGTGATGAAGCCTATGCCGAAGACGTCCTCGGCGAGCTTGTAAGGATTCTCGCGCACGGCCGGGACCGCCTCCTTGCCGTACTGCCTGAAGATCTTCACCGCGTATGCGGGGCTCACTCCGTGGCCCTGGAGGAAGACCATGACGTCGCGCACATCGCGCTGGGTCTGCCAGGCGGATGCGATCATCTCAAGGCGCTTCTCGCCGATCCCCTCCACCTCTTTGAGACGCTCTATCTCCTTCTCTATAATGTCGAGGGTGTCCACGCCGAACGCGGTGACGAGCCTTTTCGCCATGACAGGGCCTATGCCCTTTATCATGCCCGAGCGGAGATAGCGCTCTATGCCGGCAACGGTGGCGGGGACGGTGATCTCATGGGAAGCGATCCGGAACTGCTCTCCATACTTGGGATGGTTCTGCCACTCGCCCTGGAGCTTGAGCACCTCTCCGGGGCTCATGCCCGGCATGTTGCCCACGATAGTGACGAGGCCCTCACGGCCTTCCGCCTTGAGGCGGGCGATGACGTAGCCGTTTTCTTCGTTGTAATAGGTGATGCGCTCTATCTGTCCCTTGATCTCGATCATGAGGCTGCCAACAGTATACTACAAACGAACATCGCGAAACTCGAATCGCGAATCGCGAAAGTTGAGGACAAAAGAACGAACGACCACCCTCACCCTGCCCTCTACCCTCCAGTGCGAGGGAAAAAGAGCATGTTTCTTTTGGCGGCCTCCAGGGACGCGGCTCTTATTCAATTGGTGCTGGTGTGTGCATCCTATGAAGGCCGGAGCCGCGGGCTGTTAAAGATACGGCTCCGCGTGTTACCGGCCGGTCGGATGGGAGGGATCGTGAGCTGTGGATGGGCTGTCGTGCCTCATTGACCGCAGCCGTACCCGATGTACGGCGGATGGGCATGAGGTGCGGCAGAGCGCCGCAGATCGCGATTCCTCCCAGCCGACCGGCCACCGGACCCTCACTCCATTGCATCTGCCGCATTTGCTCTGAAAATGATGCGGGGCAATGCCTATAATTCTATTAAACAATAAAACACTAAGGGGCGGCTATGATCTCAATCAAGGTGAACGGCACATCGTACGACGTGGAGGTACCCGGAAGCACGCCGCTTCTGTGGGTGCTCCGCGACAATCTGGGACTCACGGGGACTAAATACGGCTGCGGAGTCGCGCGGTGCGGGGCCTGCACCGTTCTCGTGAACGGGCAGGCCATCCGCTCCTGCGTCACTACCGTCTCCTCGGCTGTGGGCAAGGAGATCGTGACCATCGAGGGGCTCTCCGGGGACAACAGCCATCCCGTCCAGCAGGCGTGGATCGAGGATGACGTGCCCCAGTGCGGCTACTGCCAGTCCGGACAGATAATGTCCGCGGCGGCGCTCCTTTCGAGGGTCCCTAAGCCCACCGATGCGGACATAGACCAGGCCATGGCAGGCAATCTCTGCCGGTGCGGAACTTACGGCCGCATTCGCCGCGCCATACACAGGGCGGCGGCGATCATTGCCGGGGAGGGAGCGAGATGAGCCGATCTTTCATGCTCAACCCTTTCGTACGTATCGATGAGGACGGGACGATAACCGTGATAGTCAACAAGTCGGAGATGGGCCAGGGAGTCTACACGTCCCTGCCCATGCTCGTGGCCGAGGAACTGGAATGTGACTTCGGGGCTCTCCAGGTGGAGGCGGCGCCGGTAGAGGCCGTCTACAACCACACTGCCTTCGGCATGCAGTTGACGGGCGGCAGCACGAGTACCTGGAGCGAATGGGAGCGCATGCTCGAGCAAGGCGCCCGAGCCAGGCAGAAACTGATCGCTGCTGCTGCAGCGGTGTGGAAAGTGGAGGAGGCGAGCTGCCGGGCAGAACGAGGCAGGGTTATCCACGAAAGCGGCAAGGTCATGACCTACGGCGAGCTTGCTGAGAAAGCCTCTGCCCAGGCTGAGCAGGAATCGGTCAGGCTCAAGGAGCCTTCCGCCTACAGCCTCGTGGGCACACGGGTACGCCGCCTCGATACGCCGGACAAGGTCAATGGCAAGGCCCTCTTCGGCATCGACAAGGCCATCCCGGGCATGCTCACCTGTGTGATCGCCCGCTGTCCTGTTTTCGGAGGAAGACTGCGGAGCTTCAACGCCGACAAGGCGAAGGAGATACCGGGTGTGCGCGAGGTAAAGGAGGTCCCCACCGGTGTGGTTGTGGCAGCCGATACCTTCTGGTCGGCCAATCTTGGGCGAAGAAAACTCGAATGTGAGTGGGATGAAGGGCCTTATGGCTCACTCTCGACCGAGGGGCTGAGGGAGAAATACGAGGAGCTTTCCCGCAAGCCGGGGACGATTGCGAGGAAGACGGGCGACCCCGAAAAGGCCCTGGCAGGAGGCGCCATGAGAACAACCGCCGAATACGCCCTTCCCTACCTTGCCCATGCCTCCATGGAGCCCCTCAACTGCGTGGTCGATCTCAAAACCGATGAATGCGACATATGGACAGGCACCCAGTTCCAGGGCGGCGACCGGAACGCTGCGGCACGGATGGCGGGGCTCGATCCGGAAAGGGTCCTCATTCATACGCCCTTGCTCGGAGGGGGGTTCGGCCGGCGGGCCAACCCTCAATCGGACTTCACGGTAGAGGCCGTGGAGGCGGCAAAGGCGATCAAGAGGCCGATCAAGGTGGTCTGGACGCGGGAAGACGATACCAAAGGCGGCTATTACAGACCCATGGCCCATCACCTGCTGTCGGCGGCCCTCGACGGATCGGGATCTCCCATTGCATGGCGACAGACCATCGTCTGCCAGTCCATCCTGAAGGGGACACCTTTCGAAGCAGCCATGGTGCAGGGAGGCATCGACGAAACTTCGGTGGAAGGAGCGAAGGACCTTGCCTATGCGATACCGAATCTCCTCGTCGACCTGCATACGGTCGAGGAGGGCCCTCCCGTTCTCTGGTGGCGCTCGGTAGGCCATTCCCAGAACGCCTTCGTGGTGGAGAGCTTCATCGACGAGATCGCCCATGAGGCGGGGGTAGACCCTTACAAGTTTCGCATGGGCCTTCTGGGCAATAGCCCCCGCCATAAAGGGGTCCTCAAGCTCGCCGCATCCAAGGCGGGCTGGGGCACGCCCCTTCCCGAGGGCCGCTCTCGGGGTATTGCGGTGCACCTTTCCTTCGGGAGCTTCGTCGCCCAGGTGGCGGAAGTCTCCGTCGACCGCGACGGGCAGGTGCACGTCCATCGCGTAGTCTGCGCCATTGACTGCGGACGCGTGGTCAACCCCGCCACTATAGAGGCGCAGGTTGAAGGGGCCATCGTGATGGGCCTGTCTGCTGCCCTCTACGGCGAGATCACCTTCAAGGACGGCAGGGTGGAACAGGGTAATTTCACTGACTACCCGATCCTGAAGATAAGCGACATGCCCGTCGTGGAGGTGCACATCGTCGAGAGCCGGGAACCACCCGGAGGCGTCGGGGAGCCGGGCCTCCCCCCGATCGCTCCGGCAGTGGCGAATGCAATCTTTGCCTTGACGGGAAAAAGGATCAGGAGGCTGCCCATCGATAAAGAGGACTTAAAGGATGAGGTGAAGAAATAGAGGCGTAAAGTAGGGTGAAGGCGGACACGGGCCGCTCTCAGATAACCAGTCCGTGTCCGCCTCGACACGCGTGATTCAAAGGAAAAGTTTGGTCGTTCTCTGAGGTCAGATGGTTTTTTTACAACGAACACACTCCATGTCCTTGGTGTCATGAATCTCGTCTTCGGCGATCGCCCGGGTGTGCGGGTCCTTTCGTTCCTCTTCTGTCGCGCACACGGGACATACGAGCTGGCTGGTTTTCGTCTGATATGCCCTGATTTCCTTTTCCGCGATCATGGCTCACCTCCGATATTTCTTTCCGGCTCGAAGGCCAATGGCCTATCCGAAAGCCTGTAAAAATATAAGCCTTCAACACAAAAATGGCATAGGTGCACCAGGGCGGACGCCCTTGAAAATCCACGAGTGAAATCCACAAAAGACGAGTGAGGGCAAGAGATGCGGCCGGTCGGATGGGAAGAATCGCCCCGCCTGCAAGCGGGCACCCGGCGGCGGTCTCGCCCTTCATCGTCCCTGTTTCTATCCTCGGGGTTTGCACACCAGGGTGTGGTTGATAACAACGGCGGCCCTAAAGGCCGCCCATTACATTCCCTCCATTACCCCTTTTCTTTTTTCAGCGCACAGGCACTTTGTCCCCCTTGGCAATCCCACGAGCGTACGGCACCCGTTCCTCTCGCACATATTGCGCAGCGACCGTTAACCAGCGTTAGCGGAGCTTGGGCGGTCCGAAGGATGATGTGTCATGCTCGAACTGCTTTTAGCTCGTGCGCCACCATGCACATCAAGCTCAAGTGGAGCTTACACTGGTCGGGAGCGGAGCCTTTGTGCGAGAGGAACGGGTGCCATACGCGTCGATTACACAGACCACTCCCAAATGCTTCGCCTTTGCTTTGTCTGTGCCTTGCCTTTGCCCTTGCCTGTGTCCTGCCCCCTTTTTTCCTTGCGCAATGTGGAAAACTGGCGTAAATAACATGGACCGTGAAGACCATGCCTGAAGAGATCGTCAAAAACATTTACCGGTTGGAGATACCATTGCCTTCAAACCCCTTGAGGGCAGTGAACTCATACATCATAAAGGGGGAAGGCCGAAGCCTCATAGTCGATACAGGCATGAGGCGAAAGGAATGCGCCGAAGCCATGGCAGAGGGGCTTCAGGCCCTAGGCATCGATCTTCGGGAATGCGATTTTTTTATTACCCACTTTCACGTGGACCACTTCGGTCTCGTCTCCGAGCTCTTCTGCGAAGGATCGACCGTCTATCTGAACGGCATTGAAATCGATTTGTTCCTTACCGGGTCGTTCTCCCTGACGAGGATAAATGCCCTTCTCCATGGCTTTCCCGAACACGAGCTTCAAAGGGCTATGGACGGCCATCCGGGAGTCCGCTTCGGCCCCCGAATGAACCTCCCTCTCACAAGAACCCATCACGGCCAGATCATAAAGGCAGGCGACTACACCTTCGAGTGCGTCGAGACTCCGGGCCACAGCTTCGGCCACACGTGCCTCTACGAGGCCGACCGCAAGATTCTGATCGCGGGAGACCACATCCTCAAGGGCATAACACCCAATATCGGGGCCTGGGCAGACGACTGGAATCCACTCGACGAGTACCTCGAAAGCCTCACCGAAGTAGCGCGCCTCGACGTGGGCATAGTCCTCCCCGGACACCGGTCCATTTTTCAGGACATGCGGGAGAGGATCGGGGAGCTTCGCGAGCACCATCGGGAAAGGGGCGAAGAGGTCACGCGAATCCTAAAAGGTGGGCCAAGGACAGCTTACGAAGTGGCCTCAGAGATGAGCTGGGACATTGACTATCCATCCTTCGATCGATTCCCTCTCTCCCAGAGATGGTTCGCCACAGGAGAAGCCCTCGCCCATCTGAAGCACCTTGAATCCCACGGGATCGTCGTGCGAAGGAAGGAAGAAATGCAGGGGCGTGATTCTATTTTGTGGTCTCTCTGATCCAGCCTTTAGAATGGTGCGAAAAACGGCTGAGGGGCCCTCTCGGGCCCCCTCATGAAGTAGCTCACCAGATGCTCCAGCCGTAAATCTAGGCGCAGGAACGAAGAGGGCTCGCCTTGAGGTTCCGAACGAGGCTCTTCGATATCTTGGCCTGCATCTGCCGTATGCTTTCCCTGGATGTATTGAAACGGTCCCCTATTTCCCGTAACGTGATGGGCTCTTCGGCGAGGATGCGTTTTTCGAGGATGAAGCGTTCTTTCTCGCTCAGCAGTTTCTTGAATTCCCCTATCCTTCTCGCGAGTATCTCTCGCTTCTCTTTCTCCGCCACTTTTTCCTCGATGTCCTCACCGCTGCTGATCGTGTCCATGAGCGACTCACCGTCCTCGTGGCGCGGCTCTTCGAGGGATACGTCGTTGTTGCAGAGTCTCATCTCCATGTCCTCGATATCTGCGGCGCTTACGTCGAGGTTCTCTGCAAGGAGCTTGGAGGAAGGGGTAGTGCCCAATCTCTCGAGCCTCTCCCTCTCCTTATTCAAGCTGAAGAAGAGTTTTCTCTGGGTATCCTTTGTCCCGATCTTTACGAGGCTCCTCGTGTCCATTATGTATTTGAGCATGTAAGCCCTGATCCAGAATGACGCGTAGGTGGAAAAGCGGGTGCCCCTCTCGCAGTCATACTTTTTCACCGCCCTTAAGAGGCCCACGTTCCCTTCCTGTACGAGGTCGAGAAGATTGGGCTCGAAGTTCGAGTACTGAAGGGCTATCTTGACGACCAGTCTCAGGTTCGATGTCACGAGCTTCGCTTCGGCATCCTTATCCTTGTACAACCTTATGCGCTCCGCAACCTCTGCTTCCTCTTCCTTTGTAAGGATAGAATGCTTCGATATCTCATGGACGTAGATCTTGAAAGGATCCCGTACCTCCATGGGTTCCGACGAATAGTCTGTCGTTGTTGCGTGCCTCGCGTTCACAGAGTTCGACATACCAACCTCCCTTACCAGTCATCTTCATACTTCGTTCGTGCGTTTATGAGGGATAAGGCAAGAACCGTGCCGGTTCTGCGCAATCGACCGGCACATATGCTTTGTACAATAGTTTCGTTAAGTTAGAATCAGGACACCAAAAAGGAGAGGCATTGGCCGGACGGCTCTGGAGTCCAGCCTCGCAGGAATGTGTCCTGAAAAGAGGACTGTGGGGTGTCCTTGCCCATGGAAAGGACTGATTCGGGAGCGACTATTCCAGACGTCTATTACTGGGGCTCCCGTCGCCTCCGACCCGCTTCGCGGGTGCCCGCCGGCAAAGCCGGCCGAGCCTCCCCTTCATGAAAAGGAAGGACCGCGGAGTGTTCAGTGATGGATGCTTTCGCGAGGGATGAACGAGCCGTTCTATCCGGCCTTCCGTGCTTCCCGGAAGGCCTCGAGTTCGAGGCGCATCATATCGAGACAGAAGACGCCTTCCCGGGGAGGATAACTCGATTCATAGGCGGAGACGATATCTTCGATGAACCGGTCACGCTGCTCCATGGGCACTCTTTCGATATAGGGGAGCCACGTGGTGCGGACCCAACCCGAGAGGCCTTCTCTTCCTTTATGGGCCATCTGTTTCGGGATGAGCTCGAGGCGTTTCACGACCAAGCCCGCCTCCTCCACCATGGCCCTATACTGGTCCGGGCCATAGAAGCCATAGGGGAAGGTAAAGCCTTCAAAGAAGGGGGACCAGGACTCCCGGCCGATGACCTCGCTCACCGTCTGAACGACGGTGGCGGCGTTTCCCTCGCCCGCCATCTGGAGCACAACCCTTCCTCCCGGCCTGAGGGCCTTTTTGATCCGGACAAGAACGGGTCCGTGATCCTTCACCCAGTGGAGGGCTGCATTCGAGAAGACCAGATCGAATTCACGGGTAAAACCCATTTCCCTCACATCGACGCAAAGGAAGGCGAGGTTCTTGGATGCATCCATAAAGCTGCTTTTCGCGAATTCGATCATTTCGGGCGAGCTATCGATGCCGAGGACGCTTCCATCGGAAAGAAAACGGGCTATCTCGGCCGTCACTTTACCGTCCCCGCACCCAAGATCGAGCACCCTCTCATCCCCTTTGAGGCCGAGCTTGGCTATCAGCTCCCGCGCCCATCTCTCCTGTTCCTTCGAGTGAAGAGAATAGTCTTCAGGGTTCCAACGATACGTCGATCTCTTTTCCAAGTTTCACCTTATCACTACAAAACTTCCTAAAGACACGACCCTGGTCTCAAAAGATACAGCCTCGATCTCCGCGCTGTCTTCTGTCCTATTCTACCACCCCCGCCGCCCAACTCATACGGGAAAGGGGTATTCCCCGGTGAAGCAGGCATCGCAGAAGTGGGTCCCTGAAAGCTCCTTCAGCTCTCCGGTTTGCAAATATCGAAAAGAATCGACTCCCATGAGCGTCTTTATCTGATCGTCCGTCCTGTTCGCGGCGAGCAGCTCCCCTGGTTTTGCCATGGCCATGCCCATGAGGCAGGGAAAGCGCGGAGGAGGAGCGGTGAGACGCAGATGGATCTTGGTCGCACCCGCCTGCCGGAGCTTGGGGATGAGAACGAGGGCTATGGACCCCCGGACGAGGAGACTGTCGACCAGGAATATCTCCTTGCCCGCCACCATCTCCCTGTTTATCTGGAACTTCTTCTCGGCCCTCTCCATCCGCTCCTTTTCTTTCGACATGATGAATATCCTGCCTATCTCTCCGATGGTGCTGATGACCTCCTTGTAAGGCACGCCTGTGGCAGCGTGAAAACCGAGGGCAGCAGGGACGGCAGCCCTCGGTATGGGGACTATCATGTCTGCGGTCCGGTCCTCTTCCCGCCCGAGCCTGACTCCCGCATTTTCGCGGAATTCGTAAACGTTGGTCGAAAAAATCCGGCTGGCCGGGGAGGCATAGTCGAGGCACTCCAGGATACAGGGACGGGGATTAGGCTCGGCAAAGGAAGATTTTATCTGCTCTTCCCCGTCGATCACGATCATTTCGCCCGGGGCAATGTCCTCCGTCCATTCGAAACGATCGTGGAAGGCGCACGTCTCCGACGCGACGGCCCACTCGTAGTCGCCGTCCTCTCCCCTTCTCGCAATCGAAAGGGGCCGGAAACCGAAAGGGTCGCGGGCGGCGATGAGCCTCCCCTTATGAAGGATTATAAGACTGAAGGCAGCCTGGCCGCTCAGACGGCTCAGGACCTTCCTGGTATTCTCTACGAGATCGGCGCCCTTGGCCCGGGCGATCATCTGGAGAATCACCTCGGTATCGGTATCGGTCTGGAAGAGACCTCCAATCTCCTCCATGAGCTGCTTGTAACGGGGAATGTGTCCGTTGTGGACCAATGCTATCCGTTCCTTCCTAAAGCTCCCGACGATGGGTTGGGAATTGCGCTCGCTTGCTTCTCCGGCGGTGGGATAGCGGACGTGGCCTATGGCTACCGAGCCGAAATGGAGACGGGACAGGGGCGGCGATTGAAAAAGAGAACCGGTCCTCCTGGCCTCGGAGAAAGAGCCGTCCTTGAGCCCGGAAACGATTCCCCAGCTCTCCTGACCCCTGTGAGAAAGGTTCTCGAGTCCCGTTCTCACCTCGTGGAAACCATTCCCCTTGCCGCTGAATCCGAAAATACCACTCATTTCTTCTCCTTCCTTCTACTCCACACGAACATGAGAAAAGATCGTGAACTATCTTCCTATTGATTTCGAGTTTAGACGCACCATACCTTTCGTGTCAAGACGATATCTTGGATGCCAAGTAGAATAGTCAAGACATATACTATATACCGTGGGGTGAAGAAAAAGAGAGACTGGAAGGCACTTGGGATCGAAAGACGGGTAATGCTCATAAAAATAATTCCGGACCGGTTACCAAAAGCCGTCGTCCTCTACTTGTAGTTACTGAAAGGTACACAATGATGTGTCAATAGCGACGACGGCGTTCTGAGATGGACGCTCTTTTTTTTGAAGACGGAGGCGTCTTTTGTTCCAGGAAGGAATGAAAGGACGCCTTTTTTCGTTTCAGCACAAATCATGTACGGAGGTGCAGAAGTGAGGTGGGTAAATCTTTTATTGAGCACAGTAGTCATCGTTTTTCTTCTTCTATGCGGAAGTCTGTTGGCGGACGAGAATCAGACTGGGCAGCAAGCGGCGCCTGCGGCTCCCCAGGCCGCTGCCGCACCTGCGGCTCCAGCCGCACCCACGATCGGCAACATGACCTTGGACGACTTGAAGAAGGCCCTGGGCATGAGCCTCTACTTCCAGGGAGGGTTTATTTACAACACGAGGGATCCCAAATCTCAGGAGAACCAGGAGCGGATTTTCGACTATAAGTCGAACAGCTTCATCCTCGATCTTGCCCAGATCAAGTTCCAGAAGGATGCGCCTGTGGGCGGACTCGGATACGACTTCAAGTTTTCCGCCGGGGAGACGGCGAAGTTCATCCACGCGAACGGTCTGGGGACGAACGCAAGCGAAAGTCCGGGCACTTTCGGGAATGGCGGCGACGCCTTCGACCTTACCGAGGCATACGTGAGCTACAACGCGCCCCTCGGCACCGGCCTCAGGTTCAACTTCGGTAAGTTCGTGACCCCGATGGGGGCGGAGGTGATCGAGGCGATCGACGACCTCAACTATTCACGGTCGTATTTGTTCAACTACGCCGTGCCCTTCACCCACACGGGCCTGAACGTGTACTACTCCTTCGCCGATGCCTTCAATGCAACTTTCTACCTGGTAAACGGCTGGGACAATGAGGTGGACAACAACAACGGGAAGACCGTGGGACTCTCCTTCGGCGTCACCCCGGTAAAGCCGGTCGCCCTCACGTTCAACTTCATGTACGGACCGGAGCAGAACAACAACACGAGTAACGAGCGTTTCCTCTTCGACTGGGTGGCCACGGTCAACGCGACGAAGAAACTGACCTTTACAGTGAACACGGATTATGCGACCGAGCAGGATGCTCAGACAGCACGCGGCATAGCAAACACCAAGTGGTATGGTATCGCTGGGTACGCGAAATATGACTTCGTCGATTGGTTCAGCACGACGATCCGGGCCGAGTACTTCAAGGACCCCGATGGAGCCCGCACGGGCATTGCCCAAACCTTGAAGGAGGCTACCCTGACGACACAGTTCGTACTCGCGAAGGACCTTTATCTGCGTCCTGAGTATCGCCACGACTGGTCCGATCAGAATGCTTTCGATTCGTCGACGAGAAAGACGCAGGACACGGTTTCTCTCGGGGTTATGTACCGGTTCTAAAGAGGCTTGAGCAGAGTGATTTTCTTTCAAAACCACCTTGAAGGGCGCAACCTGAGGTAGGGCACAAAGCAGGATTGTTAAATGGTCGGGGGGTCTCCCCGTGTACACAGGCCCCCTCTCCTCCCAAAGGGCCGGGCGATGATGCCCGGCCCCCCCTAAAGCGACGACGCCACTCAGCCTGATTGATCAGGCAATCATAAAAGCACGACGATAGAGTGTGGAAGTTCGATTCCCGAAGCACGTACCGGGTCTCGACGGGTGTGAAAACTCTAGTGATGGAAGGGTCTTATAATAGAGAAGGAAGGAGGTTGTGTTATGTCTGATAAAAACGGATCTGGAACTGGTGTGGTGCAGGCAAAACTGGGTTTGGTCGGGGCAAGCATGAACGCCATGGCCCTGATAGCCCCGGGAGCATTTCTTTGGATTACGTATCAGCTTCAGGCAGCAGCGACCGCGCCCTCCGGCGCCTCGGTCGCGAGCGACATGTGGATGGGTATAGTCCTCGCACTGGTCGTCTGCTTTCTTACTGCTCTGTCATACGCGCAGCTCGCGAAGATCTATCCGGAAGCAGGTTTTGCCAGTTGCGCCTATTTCGCTGAGAAGGCATGGCTCGACGCTAAGGGAGAAAAAAGGAGCGGTCCCAAATCGGCGGCCCGTATGTCGAAGCTCGTGACGGGTTGGTCGGCCCATCTCTTCTACTGGGCCTATTCCGGCGTTATGGCGGCCATGATGGCCACGATGATCAGCTACATTTACAACCAGTTCACCGGCCATGACCTTCCCATCGTCGACATGGCCGTCATCTGCGTGGTCTTTACCATCATCACCGGCTATATCGCCTATCGCGGGATAACGGGGTCGACCTTTACGGCCGTCGCTATCAACATCATTCAGTGGGGCACCCTGGTCATTTTTTCCGGCCTCGCCATCTGGTACCGCATCGCGAACCCCGCGCATGTGGCCCATTGGGCCTTCTCGGGCGGCTTCGACATCATTAGGCCCCACATGCTCTCGGGCGTCATCGTGCAGTCGACCATCGCCATCCTCATCCTGGTCGGCTTCGAGAGTTGTACGGCCTTATCCGCCGAGACGAAGAACGCGGGGAAGAACATTCCCAAGGCGATCCTTATCTCCCTCGTTGTCCAGGGTGTGATCGCCTATCTCTTCGAGTATTTTGCGGCAAGTTATATGGTGAGCGATCAACTCGTCAACGTAACGAACAAGGTGACTACCACGGGCCTTGCCGCTGCCGGCGCATCGAGCGCCCCTATCGGTGATCTGGTCCAGCTGCTCGGCAACAGCATCGTCCCCGGCATAGGCTTCGGCCTCATGATCACTATGGCAGTGACCGTCGCGATCGCGATCATCGGCACGACACTTTCCGCCATGAACACGGCCATGCGCATCACCGCAGGCATCGCGGACTCCCGGGAACTGCCGTCGAGTCTCTCCTTTATCCACCCGGAATTCAGGACCCCCCACATGGCGCTCGTCGCCCTCATCATAGCTGTCTCGGCGATCGGTATTATCGGTGTCCAGAGTGTGGTGGGCCTGACCGGTATTGCCCTCGCATCGAACCTCGGGACGTTCATCCTCTATGGCCTCACGTGTATCTGGACCATCGTGGCCTTCAGGGGGAGGGAGGACTATTCCTCAGTGAAACACGCCCTCATCCCGTCCCTTGGCGTGGTGGTCAACCTTCTCATGGTCGTGGCAATTCTCTACCTCTACATCATCGGCAATGCCGATGCGAAGTCGGAGGCAAAGATATGCTTCATGCTCGCAGGGGGATGGGCCGTCATCGGTCTCGCGTACGTGGCCATGACAACGGTGCGCAAGACCTACCGCTTCAAGATGGTCTCCGGCATGATCAGGCCCGAACAGCTCAACCTAGTCGTGGAGGCCCTCAAAGAGGAAGACTATATCCTCGGTATGACCGTAACCAAGGTGAAAGGCTTCGGTAAACAGAAGGGCCACACGGAGGGTGGGGACGGTGTGGACGAGATCGTCTTCGTTCCGAAGATCAGGGTCGACGTGGTGGTGAGAGAATGGGATGTCCAGGCGGTAATGGACATCATCGGGGAAGCGGCCCGTACCGGCAACGTGGGAGACGGCAAGATCTTCGTGACCGACGCCACCGAGGCAATGCGCATAAGGACAGGAGAAAGAGGTATCGAAGCATTGACGTAATAGCGATACCAAAGGTGGATGCAGCCTTGGGCCACCTTCCCTTCACGGAGGTGGCCCAAGACAAGACACAAGGAAGGGCAGAAGAAGACCCATAACAGATAATGGAGCCGGGGCTGATCCGGACTGCGTCCGGATCAGCGAGCCCGGATTAAGGGGGATATGATGAAAAAAATCGAAGCCATGATCAGACCCGCAAAGGTGGGCGATGTTTATACTGCGCTGGCCGAGGCCGGCTGCCCGGGACTGACAATAAGCGAGATAGAAGGCCAGGGCAAACAGAAGGGCGTGGAGCAGGAGTTCCGGGGAAAGAAATACAGGACCGCCCTGATGACAAAGGCAAAATTGGAGATCATCGCGAATGACGAGGACGTAGAAAAGCTCATCGAAGCGATCTGTACCGCGGCTGCCACAGGACAGGCGGGAGATGGACGAATCTTCGTCTACCCGGTGGAAGACACCATACGCATCCGCACCAAGGAGCGCGGAAAAGCGACCATTTAGATTCCGGCTGTGCCGGAATGACGGAAAAGGCAGCACGGAAGGGTTATTCAAGGGTTCGTACCCACAAAGCGGCCCGGTGGCGAGCCCCAATCGCTGCGGAAAGGTTCGAGCACGGCGGCAGCACGAGCGGAAGCGAGTTGAGCGGGGAGGCTCGGGCGGCTGGTAGAAAGGCAAGAACCTATCGCGGACCAAGCTCTCGCCGTTGGCGATGGTCCGCGAGGGCAAGCCTGGTTCGAGGGGGGTGCTGACCCGGCGGCAGCCGAGCGAAGCGAGTTGAGCGGGGAGGCTCGGCGGGCTTATGCCCGTCGAGGGGGCGCTGAGCCCCAATAATGTGCTGAACCCCAATAATGGAGGACAGAATGAAGAAAATAGAAGCAATCGTCGAGCCTTCGGGAGTCGAGGGCGTGAGAGAAGGACTGGCGGGAATAGGGATTCGCTCGATGGCCGTGAGCGAGGTCCACGTTTTCGGAGCACCGGCAGGAAATGCGCGGTTTCACAGGGGAGCAAGGTATGAGCCGCCTTACGTCACAGAGTCAAAGGTGGAGATGGTGGTACACGATGAATCGGCGGATGAAGTCATCGCCTTTCTTCGGCAGGGAGCAAAAACGGATGAAGAAGGGGCCGTCAGGGTCTTTGTCTTTTCCCTCGATGACTTGAGGCCGATGAGAACCGCGAAGAAGAGCGTCGCATCCATGTAGGAACGCCGGTGAGGAAGGAACGATCATGGGGACGGAACGGCCCCCGGCCTGATCTTATGATCGGTCTTACCCGCCGGATGCCCTTCGGAAAAAGGGTCGAGCGAAATGGATAGTGGAGAACGAGGAAGAGAGATGGAGGACAGGGCGACCACACCCGAGGTGAGGGAGCTTTCCCTGCTCTTTGATATCAGCACGAGACTGAGCGAGAGCCTCGACCTCAAGACCACGCTCAAGCCTATTCTTCAGGAAATGGCTGCCCATATGGGCATACTCCGGGGCACCCTTACCATTCTCAACAGGAAGAATGAGGAGATCGTGATAAAAGAAGCCTACGGTCTCCGGCCCGAAGAAAAGGCGAAGGGAAGATACCGGATGGGAGAAGGTATCACGGGCAGGGTGATCGACACGGGACAGCCGGTGATCGTCCCGAGGATCTCCGAGGAGCCCCTCTTCCTCGACAAGACCGGGTCCAGGAAGCACCTCGACAAGGGAGATATCGCCTTCGTCTGCGTGCCCATAAAGATGGGAAGCGAGGTCATAGGGGCCCTGTCCGCAGACCGGACATCGGGCGAAAAGGCAGCCCTCGACGATGACGTGCGTCTTTTGACGATAATCGGCTCGTGCATCTCCCAGGCGGTCCGCCTCAGGCAACTCGCCGAGGAGGAGGTTGAGAAGATCAGGGAGGAGAACCAACGCCTTCAGGAGGAGCTGAAGAACAGGTTCAGGCCCAAGGCCATCGTAGGCAACTCAAAGGTCATGCGCCACGTCTATTTCCTCATCGAGAAGGTCTGCCGGGCGAACACCACGGTCCTCATCCTGGGAGAGAGTGGCGTGGGGAAGGAGCGGGTCGCCAGTGCCATCCACTACAATTCAGGCAGAGCCGATAGACCTTATGTGAAGGTCAATTGCGCCGCCCTGCCGGAGTCTCTCATCGAAAGCGAGCTCTTCGGACATGAGCGGGGAGCTTTCACCGGTGCGATCACCGCTCGCAAGGGACGCTTCGAGGCGGCCCATCACGGAACCATCTTCTTGGACGAGATAGGCGATCTTCCCATGCCCGTTCAGACAAAGCTCCTCCGTGTCCTCCAGGAAAAGGAGTTCGAGCGCATAGGCGGAAACGCCACGATCAAAGTCGACGTGAGAATCATCACCGCCACCAACAGGAACCTCGAACGGCTCATGGAGGAAGGAAAGTTCAGGGAAGACCTGTACTACCGCCTAAACGTCTTCCCCATCGTGGTCCCGCCGCTCCGTGAGAGAAAGACGGATATCATGCTTCTCACCGATCATTTCATCGAACGATACGGCAAGGAGCACGAAAAGCAGATCATGAGCATATCGACTAACGCAACCGACATGCTCATGAGTTATCACTGGCCCGGCAACGTGCGCGAGCTGGAAAACTGCATCGAGAGGGCGATCATTCTTTCGTCGGACGGCGTGATCCACGGCTACCACCTACCGCCCAGCCTGCAAAGAAGCAACGCCGATCCAACGGAAAACCAGGGAGAAAGCCTGAAAGCGGCCGTGACCAACGTGGAACGTGGGATTATCGTGGAGGGGTTGAAGCATTCCCGGGGCAACATGGCAGAGGCGGCGAGGCAACTCGGGATCACGGAAAGGAAGATGGGCCTTAGAGTTGCAAGGTACGGGATCGACCCCGGCGAGTACAAGCAGAAAGCAGGCTCTTCCGACTGAGACTTCTGTATCCCCGGATGGCCGTCATGTTCGTTCCTACATAAATGTAGGGACCGGATCGCGATGCAAAGACAAGGGGCGATACAAGCCTCGACGAAAGATGGCGAGCGACTTCCCGTGAGGTCCCGGATCTCGCGTCTTTATGGCGCAAAGCACGAAATCGAAGACAGGGAGAGAAGCAAGGTATGACCTACTTAGCGTGGATGGTGTTTGTCGCCGCCGCAATTCTTGAAGTGGGGGGCGACGCGGTGGTGAGAAGAGGACTCCGGGGAAGCAGCCTGCTCGTCGTACTCATCGGGTGCGCGGTGCTCGGAGGGTACGGTGTAGTGGTGAACATCGTGAAATGGGACTTCTCGAAGCTCCTCGGGGTCTACGTGGCAGTCTTCGCTGTGGTGAGCATACTTTTCGGCCGTTTCGTCTTCCGGGAATCGGTGCCCGGCGCAACCTGGGTGGGCCTTCTGGTAGTCGTGCTCGGAGCCATGATCATCCAGTTCGGCAGCAGATAAGAAAGAAGGGGCTGCTGCTTCTTCTCTGTTTGGCCGCATAATTCCCTCCGCACCACCTGCTACATGCAAATAGTGTCCTACACCTTCGTAGGACTGTCCCTGATAATCATACATAAATGTAGGATTATGTACCTCCAGCGATTGCTCCCGGGCCGTCGCGATAGCTCCTTCCGGCCGCGTCGTTTCTGTAAAACCAAACAATTACGGCATATTATGACATTACGATCCGCTCCCCGGAGCTCTGTGGTCTTCGTGGCACGATTGTTGACTATAGGGATAGTAACGAAGTTCCTAACATAAGGAGAAGAGAGATGAGAAAAATAGCGATCTACGGGAAAGGCGGCATAGGCAAGTCGACTACAACCCAGAACACGGTGGCAGCCCTCGCCGAGATGGGCAAGAAGATCATGGTCGTGGGTTGCGACCCAAAGGCCGACTCGACGCGCCTCCTCCTTGGCGGACTTTCCCAAAAGACGGTGCTCGACACGCTTCGGGCGGATGGGGAGGACCTCGACCTCGAGGATGTGATGAAAATAGGCTTCCAGGGAACCCGCTGCGTGGAGTCCGGCGGCCCCGAGCCGGGCGTGGGGTGCGCAGGCAGAGGCATCATCACCTCGATCAACCTGCTCGAACAGCTCGGCGCCTACTCGGATAGCATCGGACTCGATTACGCGTTCTACGACGTCCTCGGCGACGTTGTCTGCGGCGGTTTCGCCATGCCTATCCGCGACGGCAAGGCAAAAGAGATCTATATCGTGGTTTCCGGAGAGATGATGGCCATGTATGCGGCGAACAACATATGCAAGGGCATCGTGAAATTCGCCGAGGCTGGTGGGGTGCGTCTGGGCGGCCTGATCTGCAACAGTCGCAAGGTTGATAACGAGAGCGAACTTATCGAGGCCCTGGCGGAAAAGCTCGGCACGAAGATGATCCATTTCGTACCCAGGGACAACGTGGTGCAAAGGGCGGAGATCAACAGGAAGACGGTGATAGCCTTCGAGCCCGGTGCTGCCCAGGCCGATGAATACAGAGCCTTGGCCCAGGCGATTGACAAGAACGACACGTTCGTCATTCCCAAGCCCATATCCACCGACGAACTGGAGGCGATCCTCATCAAGTACGGTGTGGACCAGTAACGAAAAACGGCACAGCGAAGAGAGTTCGCAGAAACAGGGACAGAGGAGCTATTTGATTTACTCCGGACCTTCGGTCCGGATCAGCAAGCTTGGAAGGAGGACTAAAAAGATGCTGATGGTAAGGGCGATAGTAAGGCCGGAGAGGGTCGACAGCGTGCTGGAGCGATTGATGGCTGAAGGATTCCCCGCGGTGACCCGCATGGCCGTTTCGGGCCGCGGCAAACAGAGGGGTATCAAGATAGGAGATGTCACCTATGACGAGATACCGAAAGAGCTGCTCATCATGGTGGTCGCCGACGCGGACAAGGACCTCGTGATCAAGACCGTGATAGGCGCGGCGCGCACCGGAGAGAAAGGGGCATTCGGGGATGGAAAACTCTTCGTCTCCCCTGTGGAAGAGGTGTACACGGTAAGCTCGGGGGTCAAGGAAACCGCAGCGGGCACGGAAGAGGTGGCGATATGAAGGAAGTCATGGCGATCATTCGTATGAGCCGGATCAACCAGACGAAGAAGGCCCTCTCGGAAGCAGGCATCACGTCGATGCACGCAAGGGAGTGTCTGGGGCGGGGCAAAGGGCTCGTCGACCTGGACATCCTGAAAGGCGCCGAAGCAGGGTATGAGGAGGCCATATCCCTCCTCGGGAACAGCCAGAGGCTGATCCCCAAGAGAATGGTGTCGGTTGTCGTACCCGACAAGCTCGTCCAGAAAACGGTGTCGAGCATCATGACCGTGAACAGGACCGGCAAGGCAGGAGACGGGAAGATATTCGTGCTTCCGATCTTCGACTCGATACGCATCAGGACCGGAGAGACGGGTGACGAGACCCTCGATGAAGGGTAGAAGGGACCAACAGGCACAAAGCTTAAGCCACTCCGCTGAGCGGAGAGAGGTTGAAGTACTGACCGGCGGCAGCCGAGCGAAGCGAGTTGAGCGGGGAGGCTCGGCGGGCTTATGCCCGCTGAGGGGGTGCTGAACCCCAATAATTGCAAATTTGTATAAGGAGCGGACCATGTCTAAAGAGAAAGAGAACGCCCTCGACTTATCGCGGGAGGCGTCGGAGATAAAAGAGGCGATGCTCAAGAAATACCCCGCCAAGGTCGCGCGCAGACGGGCGAAGCAGATCGTCATAAACAAGGTGGAACAGCTGGAGCAGGTGCCGGAGATATTTGCGAACACGCGGACCATACCGGGCATACTCACCATGAGGGGGTGCGCTTACGCAGGGTGCAAAGGTGTTGTCCTCGGTCCGACACGGGACATCCTTCAGATCACCCACGGACCCATCGGCTGCGGTTTCTATAGCTGGCTCACCCGACGCAACCAGACGAGGCCGAGAAGCGCGGCTGATCCGAACTTTATGCCGTACGCCATGTCCACGGATATGCAGGAAGAAGAGATCATCTTCGGCGGAGAGAAGAAACTGAAGAAGGCGATCCAGGAAGCGGTGGAGCTGTTTCACCCCAAGGCCATAGGCATATTCTCGACATGCCCCGTCGGATTGATCGGAGATGACGTCCATGCGGCAGCCAGGGAGATGGAAGAGAAGTACCCTGACGTAAACATTTTCGCCTTCAGTTGTGAAGGATACAAGGGCGTGAGCCAGTCGGCCGGCCACCATATAGCCAACAACAAGGTCTTCTCCGATGTGGTGGGGCAGCTCGAGAAACCCAAAGAGGGGGAATTCCGGCTGAACATCCTGGGCGAATACAACATCGGGGGCGACGCCTTCGAGATAGAGCGCATCATGGACCTGTGCGGTCTGACCGTCCACTCCACTTTCAGCGGCAACTCGGAGTACGACGAGTTCGCCAGCGCCCATACGGCGGACCTCAACGTGGTCATGTGCCATCGTTCCATCAACTACATGGCCGATATGATGGAAAAGAAGTACGGGATCCCCTGGTTCAAGATCAACTTCATCGGGGCCGAGGCCACCGCTAAGTCCCTCCGGAAGATCGCCGCCTATTTCGACAACGAGGCGCTGACCGAGCGCGTAGAGAAGGTGATCGCGGACGAGCTGGTAGAGGTGGAACGGGTCAGGGTGGAAATGAAATCCCGGTGCGAAGGGAAAACGGCGATGCTCTTTGTCGGCGGCTCCCGAGCCCATCATTATCAGGAGCTTTTTAGAGAGATAGGAATGACAACCATGTCGGCGGGATACGAGTTCGGCCATCGCGACGACTATGAAGGGAGGAAGGTAATCCCTAGCATCACCGTAGACGCAGATACCCGCAACATAGAGGAACTGAAAGTAGAGGCGGACCCGTCCCGGTACAGGCCCCGCAAGGACGATACGGAGCTGGCCAGGCTCAAGGAACAGGACGTGCGATTGGGCTACTACGAAGGGATGATGCCTGACATGATGGACAACGCCCTCATCATCGACGACCTGAACCACCACGAAGCGGAGGTCCTCATGGAGCGATACAAACCCGACGTGTTCTGTGCCGGCATCAAGGAGAAGTATGTGATCCAGAAAAGCGGGGTGCCTCTCAAACAGTTGCACAGCTATGATTACAGCGGTCCCTACGCCGGTTTCCGGGGCGCAATCAACTTCTACCGGGAAATGGACCGGCTGACCCATTCGAAGATGTTCGACTTGGTGAAGGCGCCGTGGCAGGAGAATCCGGAGCTTGCAGGCAGTTACGTATGGAACAAGTAAGTAAATCCGGCGGCGGCACGAGCCGAAGCGAAGTTGAGCAGGGAGGCTCCGCAAGGTTTCAACAGTTGCGGTAAAGGAGAAGAATCATGTTACTAAGACATACACCTGAGACAATCGCAGATCGAAGCGCCCTTACGGTTAATCCGGCCAAGACATGCCAACCGGTGGGCGCCATGTACGCGGCCTTGGGCCTCCACGGCTGTCTTCCCCACAGCCACGGCTCCCAGGGATGCTGCGCCTACCACCGTAGCGCGCTGACGCGCCACTACAAGGACCCCATAATGGCGACTACAAGCTCTTTCACCGAGGGTGCCTCAGTTTTCGGCGGTCAGGCCAACCTTGTCGAGGCGATCAACAACATTTTCAGCATCTACGGACCCGACGTGATTGCCGTTCACACGACGTGCCTCTCGGAGGTGATCGGCGACGACCTGCCCCAGATCATCAACAAAGCCCTGGCGGAAGGGAAGATCCCTCCGGGCAAGAAAGTAATCCATGCGAACACGCCGAGCTTCAAGGGTTCCCACGTCACCGGGTTCTCCACAATGACCCAGAGCATGGTCCAATATCTCGCGGAAGTATCCGGGCAGAAAATCGACCAGATCAACATAATTCCGGGGTTCGTCGAGCCTTCGGACATGGCGGAGATCAAGCGGATCGTGACGGAGATGGGTATAAGAGGGAACCTCTTTCCCGACACCTCGGGTGTGGTCAACAGCCCCCTCGACGGGAAATTCCACATGTATCCAAAAGGCGGTGCAACAATGGAGCAGATTCGCAGCGCCGGGGACAGCATCTTTACCCTCGCCCTCGGCAGGACCGCATCGCTTGCAGCCGCGCGGTTGCTCGACACCAAGTGCAAGGTACCCTTTGAGGCCCTCGATCTCCCGATCGGGCTGCGGGCAACGGACGCTTTCGTCGACTCCCTGAGGAAAACGGCGGGCACGGCCGTGCCGGAGACGGTCATGACGGAGCGGGGGCAAGTGGTCGACGTGATGAGCGACATGCACCAGTATTTTTACCGGAAGAAGGCTGCCCTCGTGGGTGATCCGGACCATCTGATCTCCCTCGTTCAGTTCCTTACCGACCTCGACATGGAAGTCCTCACCGTAGTGACAGGAACGCCTGCAGGGGAAAGGTTCGAGAACCGGATCAAGGAGCTTGCGGGTGAAAGAGTTCGGGTAGCCCAGGGGCAGACCGCCGACATGTTCCGGTTCCATCAATTCGTCAAAAACGAGAAGCCGGACATCATTTTCGGCAACACCTACGCAAAGTATATCGCCCGGGACGAAGACATCCCCCTGGTGCGGATCGGCTTCCCCATATACGATAGGGTTGGCCACCAGTATTTCCCCATTACCGGCTATCGCGGGGCACTGCGCTTGCTCGAGAGAATTCTCAACGCCTTCCTGGATCGCCAGGACAGGGACGCCCCGGAAGAAAGCTTCGAGCTGGTGATGTAGGCGCCGGTCCCCCATCTTAAGTCTGAGGGATGACCGGCGGCAGCGCGAGCGAAGCGAGTTGAGCGGGGAGGCTCCGAGGCTTTCGCCGAGGAGGGGGTGCTGAACCCCGTTAATTGCAGGAGGTTGTCATGATCGAAATTCTCGACGAGCGAAGACAGCAGGTCTACGAAAAGGGAAAAGAGAGCGGCGCGATGGCCTGCGAGAAGGCGAGCCTTGCGGGTTCAGTAAGCCAGAGGGCGTGCGTCTTCTGCGGATCGAGGGTGGTCCTCTACCCCATCGCCGACGCTATCCATCTGGTGCACGGGCCCGTCGGGTGCGCTGCCTATACATGGGACATCCGCGGCTCCCTCTCGTCGGGACCCGAGCTGCACCGGTTGAGCTTCTCCACCGACCTCCAGGAAAAGGAAGTGATCTATGGGGGTGAGCAAAAGCTGTACACGGCCCTCACTGAGTTGATCGCCACATACCATCCCAAGGCGGCCTTTGTCTATGCGACTTGCATCGTCGGCCTGATCGGCGACGACGTGCAGGCAGTGTGCAGGCGGGTGGAGAAGGAGAACAACATTCCTGTCCTGCCGGTACACTCCGAAGGCTTCAAGGGGACGAAAAAGGACGGATACCGGGCCGCCTGCGAAGCGCTCTACCAATTGATAGGCAAGGACGACGAAACGCCCGTCTCCTCCCGGGCCATAAATATCCTGGGCGATTTCAACCTGGCGGGCGAGACCTGGATCATCAAGGAGTACTACAGACAGATGGGCATCGAGGTAGTCTCCTGCATGACCGGAGACGGCAGAGTGGCTGAGATAGGGCGGTCCCACCGTGCGGCGCTGAATGTGGTCCAGTGCTCCGGCTCCATGACCTATCTGGCCAAGATGATGGAGGATTCCCACGGCATACCCTATCGAAGGGTCTCCTATTTCGGCATCGAGGATACGGCACAGGCACTCTATGATGTGGCCCGTCACTTCGACGATCCCGCCATACTGGAGAAGACCGAGGAGCTGGTGAGAAACGAAGTGAACCGGATCTATCCTATCGTGGCCTCCTACCGGCGGGTACTCGACGGCAGGAAAGCAGCCATCTATGTGGGCGGCTCTTTCAAGGCATTCTCCCTCGTGAAGGCCCTTCGCCACCTCGGAATACAGAGCGTGGTGGTCGGCTCGCAGACGGGCAACAAGGAGGATTACGAGTATCTCCAGGAAATATGCGACGAGGGCACCATCATCGTCGATGACGCAAACCCCCTCGAGCTATCCCGGTTCATCACGGAGAAGGGAGTCGATCTGCTCATCGGCGGGGTCAAGGAACGACCTATCGCATACAAAATGGGCGTCGCCTTTTGCGACCACAATCATGAAAGAAAGATAGCCCTCGCGGGCTTCGAGGGGATGCTCAATTTCTGTAAGGAAGTCCATGACTCGATCATGAGTCCTGTCTGGGAGTTTGCCCCGGCATGGCAAAGACGGATGGGAAGGCTTTCGCAAAAGGCTCAAGAGGTGGAAGATGAAAACGGCGCAAACGTTGGATCATACTGAAAGCGGGTCGGACCGGTTCGTCTCGACGAGAAACGCGTGCAAGCTCTGTGCGCCGCTCGGGGCAAGCATCGCCTTCAGGGGAATAGAGAACTGCGTCCCCCTGATCCATGGTTCCCAAGGGTGTTCTACCTATATCCGCCGCTATGTCATCAGCCATTTCAAGGAGCCCATCGACATCGCCTCCTCGAACTTCGACGAGTCGAGCGCTGTCTTCGGAGGCGGGGACAACCTGAAGAAGGCCCTCGACAACCTCACCCGCCAGTACACCCCGGAAGCGATAGGCATCGCCACAACCTGTCTCTCCGAGACGATCGGCGACGACGTCCATCTCTACCTCGACCAGTATCGCAAATCGAAGCAGGGCAACAAGATACCCGCTCTCATCCACGCCTCTACCGCGAGCTATCGGGGGACCCACATGGAGGGGTACCACGAAGCAATAAGGGCGACGGTGGAGGCTCTCGCACAAGGGGGGGCCCGCGACGGGAGGGTGAACCTTATCCCCGGCTTCCTGTCCTCAGAGGACTTGCGCCATCTCAAGGAGATACTTACGGCCTTCGGCCTTACTTTCACCATGCTTCCCGATTACTCGGAGACCCTGGACGGTGAATCATGGGACGAATACAGGAAGCTATCGTCGGGGGGAACACCCGTCGGGTCGATCAGGGCCATGGGAAAGGCGATAGCCACGATTCAGCTTGGTTCGAGCCTCAAGGGTCTCAGGACGGCCGCTTCCTATCTCGAGGAGAGATTCGGCGTCCGGGCCGTGACTTGCGGCCTGCCCATAGGGATCCGTGAGAACGACGCCTTTTTCGCGACCTTGAGCGAGGTCTCGGAAAGAGAGGTGCCTGACGGCTACGAGAAGGAACGCAATCGCCTGGTCGACGCATACATAGACGGCCACAAGTACGTCTTCGGAAAGCGTGCGGTCATTTACGGTGAGGCAGACCTCGTGGTTTCCGTGGCCTCCTTTCTCGACGAGATCGGCCTAGTTCCCGTGATATGCGGGACAGGCGCCGTGGCACGGGACCTCAAGGCTGCGGTCGAGGGGGTCGTGAGGCACTCAGGGGAAGAGATCCGCGTCGTGGATGAGACCGATTTCGCAAGCATGCTGGAGGCCAGCGAGACGGCCAAACCCGACATCGTCATCGGCAGCAGCAAGGGCTACTACTTGTCACGGCGACTCGGCGTGCCCCTGGTGAGGCTCGGCTTCCCCATCCATGACCGGGTGGGCGGACAGCGCATCCAGCACGTGGGCTACAGAGGGACCCAGCAGCTCTTCGACAGGATCGTCAACGCCCTTATCGAACACGATCAGGAAACGAGTAAGGTGGGCTACAGCTATATGTAAAGGCAGAAGGAGCAAAAGGATCAAGACCCTTCCGGACTATCTGTGAGACACGGGCCTTGAGGGAGAGGAGAAATGGATCGCCAAAATCACCCCTGTTTCAGCGCGGGAGCACGACATAGAGTAGGAAGAATACACCTGCCGGTGGCGCCCAAGTGCAATATGCAGTGCAACTACTGTGACCGCGATTTTGCCTGCGTCAACGAGTCGCGGCCGGGCGTTTCGAGCACGATCCTTGCGCCCCGGGCTGCCGCCGACTACCTCGACGCTGTGCTGGAAAAGGTGAAGAACCTTGAGGTCGTAGGCATCGCAGGGCCGGGCGATCCTTTTGCCAACAGTAGGGAGACCTTGGAGACCCTGCGCCTCGTCAGGGAAAGGCATCCGGAAATGATGCTCTGCGTGGCGACCAACGGGCTCGAGGCGTGGGAGCATGTCGACACCCTTGCAGAGATAGGCGTGAGCCATGTCACTGTGACGGTGAATGCGGTCGATCCCGAGATAGGCAAGGCCATCTACGCATGGGCGCGGGCGGGTCGCAAACTCTACCGCGGCCCGGATGCGGCCCGGATCATTCTCGAAAGGCAGCTCAAGACAATAGGGGCGCTCAAGGAAAAAGGGATCACGGTCAAGATCAACACCGTGATCATATCGGGCATCAACGACACCCACGTGGGGGAAATCGCCAGGGTTACATCGGGGTTGGGCGCCGACATCCTCAACTGCATACCTCTCTATCATGTCGCCGGTACGCCTTTCGAAAAGGTGGCTGCGCCCACGGCAGAGCATATGGAGGAGATACGGTCACAAGCCCGCGCCTATCTGCCCCAGATGAGCCACTGTGGCCGCTGCCGTGCCGATGCGGCGGGCCTGATCGGCGAGAAACAGCATGAAGAGATCGTGCGTCTTTTGGAAGAGGCGGCCCGGGCAAGGAGATCGGCCGAACGGCCTTATGTGGCAGTCGCGAGTATGGAGGGACTTCTCGTGAACCAGCACCTGGGCGAGGCAGCGTCTTTATGGATATTCGGCGAGAAGGACGGGAAGGCGGAGCTGATCGAGCGACGGTTCACGCCGGAGCCTGGGGGCGGGTCTGAAAGATGGGCCGAGCTGGCCAAAGGTCTTGGTGACTGCAATGCCCTGCTCGTGAGCGGGATCGGCGCCTACCCGCAGCTTGCCATGGAGCGGTCGGGGGTCAAGGTAGTGGTGATGGAAGGATTGGCAATGGAAGGGGTGGAAGCAGTTCTCCAGGGAAGGGAGATACCGCGGATTCTGCTGAAGACACCTGGAAAATGCGGAATAGGCGGCCAATGCGCAGGGAGCGGGACAGGGTGTGGATAAATACTGTCGAATACTGGACGCCTGGTGAAAGTGACTTGAAAGGAGCCAGAGCGGAGGAAGTGGTCATGTGGGTAAGGGATAAGCGCATGGGAAGAATCGCACGCACCCGCAAGCGGGTTCCCGGCGGCGGTCTGCCGCACCTCATGCCCATCCGCCGTACATCGAGTACGGCTGCGGGCAATGAGGCACGACAGGTCATCCACATCTCATCGATTCTTCCCATGCGGCTCTCCACATCACACCGCAATTGTCTCGACCTGAGCCAATTGCGGAGGAGTACAGATGATAACAAACCAATTGGAAAAACGGCCCTGTAGGGCCGTAAAAGCTCATGAAGGGCAAGGCGAACTGATTAGTTGGAACGGGCAGTGCGCGCCTGCGGCGGTTCTTCCTTTTTATGAAGGGGAGGCTCGGCGGGCTTATGCCCGTCGAGGGGGCGACGCGAGCCCCATATGATGGCCGCGAGCCCCAGTAATAGCCGCAAGTAGCATTAAATGGAGGGAATACAGTGAAAAAACCGGAACATCATATTTTTGTCTGTGGGAGTTTCAGGGCAAACGGCGCTCCTCAGGGCGTCTGCAACAAGAAGAATTCGATGGGCCTTCTCCAGTATTTGGAGCAGGAGCTTTCCGACCGGGGGCTGACCGGCGTGGTTGTGTCGAGCACGGGCTGTCTCAAGGCATGTGACAACGGTCCGGCCCTCGTGGTCTATCCGGAGAACTGGTGGTACGGCAACGTGGAGGACGAAGCTGCAATCGATTCGATCATAGACGCCCTGGAAGCAGGAAAACCGGCGGAGAACCTATTGATTTCTTAGGGGAAGAAGATGAGTTCCACGTTGAGAAGGATCCAAATCTTCGATACTACGCTGAGAGACGGCGAACAATCGCCAGGTGCGGCCATGACTCCTTGCGAGAAGCTCCTCGTGGCGAAGCAGTTAGAGAAGCTCGGCGTCGATGTAATCGAGGCCGGTTTTCCCGCGGCTTCCAGGGGAGATTTTGAGGCTGTCCGGATGGTCGCCCGAAAGATAAAAAAGGCCCGGGTGGCGGCCATAGCCAGGGCAAAACCAGGAGACATCGATCTCGCGTGGGAGGCGCTGAAAGGTGGTCATGATCCCCGGCTCAATGTCTTTATCTCGGCTTCCGATATCCACCTGAAACATCAGTTGAAGATGACCAGGAGGGAGGTGCTGGGCCACACACGCACCGCGATCGCGCACGCCCGGAAGTATACAGAGAACGTAGAATTCTCCGCCATGGATGCAACCCGGGCGAATCGTGGCTTCTTGAGAAGGGTGCTGGAAGAGGCGATTGGGGCCGGGGCGCGGACGGTGAGCATTGCCGACACTGTGGGGTACGCGGTGCCTGAGGAATTCGGCGGTCTGGTCGCCTATCTGCTCACCCATGTTGCAGGGATCGAGAAGACGCTTCTCTCGGTCCATTGTCACGATGACCTCGGCCTGGCCAATGCCAACAGCCTGGCCGCGGTCAGATCAGGTGCAGCGCAGGTGAAGTGCACTGTCAACGGAATCGGCGAGAGGGCCGGGAACGCGGCCCTGGAAGAGGTGGTAATGGCACTCGAGACCAGAAAGGCCTTCTATGGCTGCCGCACGGGTATAAGGACGGAAGAGATACAGGCCACGTCACGCCTTCTCACCCGTATCACCGGTATAGCCGTCCAGCCGAACAAGGCCATCGTCGGAGCCAATGCATTCGCCCATGCCTCCGGAATCCACCAGGACGGGCTCATCAAGGAGCGAAGGACCTACGAGCTTATCGAACCTCATACGGTAGGGGCCGGCCCGATTCTCATGGTCCTGGGAAAGCATTCGGGACGCCGCGCCCTTCGCGATCGGCTCGAGAAGATGGGCCACCTCCTCACACGTGACGAGATAGATGTGCTTTTCCCCCTCTTCAAGGAATGGGCTGATGAACGGAAAGTGATCTCAGATGAAGACCTCGAAGAAATGCTGGCCTGCACGCACCGATAAATGAGCCTACCTAGGTCTTTGGATAGTGGTACGACCGGGCGGCGCCGTGATACTATAACCCGAGAAACTTATGCAGGAGGATAGAACGACTATGCGTGTGGCCAGGAAGGAGATTCTCGACAAAGCGGCGGTAGAAGCGATTCTCTCGGCGTGTCAGGTAGGTAGGCTGGGCACCATAGGCCCGGCAGGCCGGCCCATGGTAAAGCCCCTCAACTTCGTCTATTACGAGGGCACGATATACTTCCATTCCGCCAGGGAAGGCGAAAAGATAGATGATATAGGCAGGGACAACAGGGTCTGCTTCGAGGTGGACCTCCCCGTCTCCTACGTGAAAGGAACGATGGAGGACCCGTGCAAGGCAGATTATCTCTATCAGAGCGTCATTTGCTCGGGGAAGGCCTTCATCGTCGAGGAACAAGGCGAAAAAAGAAAGGCCCTGACTGCCCTTATGGAAAAGTACCAGCCCGGGGGCGGATACGGTCAGTTCCTGGAGGCGAAGATTGCCATTACCGCGGTGGTGAGGATCGACATAGAGACGATGACGGGTAAGCAGGACCTGGGGTAGAGTCGCTATCTCTTCGAGATGAGGAAAACTGCGGTGTCTGCCAGAAGGTTGGGAAGAAACCTGACTCGCCGTTTGTCGTTAAAATAAAAGCCCTTGTCGATGGAGATGGCGTGCCTCTTACAGTAGTGCACGAAATCGAGGATGCTCAGGAAATGGAGATTCGGGGTATCGTGCCATTCGTAGGGCAGAGAAGGGGTGACAGGCGTCCTGCCCCGGAGGCCCAACTGAATGCGGGTCGAGAGGTTCGCGAAATTGGGGAAACCGACGATCACCGCCCTTCCTACCCGAAGGGCCTCCTTCAGGACTTCGTCCGGTTTCTTTACCTGTTGAAAAGTCTGATTAAGAATGACAAAATCGAAGGAATGGTCACTGTATTCCGAGAGCCCCCTGTCTATATCGTCATGAAAGACGTTGAGGTCGTTTGCTACGCACTCGAAGATGGCATCGTCGTCGATCTCGATCCCCTGTCCCCTGACCGCCCTTTCCTTTACGAGAGCCGCGAGCAGCTCGCCGCGGCCGCAGCCTAGATCGAGCACAGAGGAGCCTTCGGGGACGATCTCCAAAATTGCCTTCTGGTCCAGCCTGAGTTTGCCGCCCCCCTCCCGATTCATCTCGATGCCGTTACCTTCTTCAAAAAGTGCTTGACCAGGTGGGCCTGCTCTTCGACTTCTATGAGGAAGGCGTCGTGGCCCCAGGTTGAGTGAAGCTCCGCATAAATAGCCTCGACACCTGCCCTCTTGCAGGCGCGGGCGATCTCCTGCGACTGGTACGCGGGGTAGAGCCAGTCGGACTTGAAAGCGATCACGAGGAAACGGGCGTGGGTTCCCCGTAAGACCTCCTCGAGCCCCTTGCCGTTGGCGAGGTCGAAATAATCGATCGCCTTTGTGATATAGAGGTAAGAATTCGGGTCGAAGCGCTTGATGAAGCTCTCGCCCCTGTACTGGAGGTAGCCCTCCACCTCGAATTCCGGGTCGAACTTGAACTCCGGTTTGCTGTTCTTCCTGAAGCGCCTGCCGAACTTCTCGTCCATGGAGATGTCGCTCATGTAGGTGATGTGGCCCACCATCCTCGCAACGGCCAGCCCCTTGGCCGGCAAGGGTCCCCCGTAGTAATTGCCGTCATTCCAGTTGGGGTCGGACATGATAGACTGCCTCCCCACCTCGTTGAAGGCGATCTGCTGGGGCGAATGGGTCGCCGTAGTGGCGATGGGTATGACTGAACGGACCCTCTCGGGGTACGAGGCGACCCATTGAAGGGCCTGCATGCCGCCCATGGAGCCCCCGGCAACGGCGAGCAACTTCTCTATGCCGAGGTGGTCTACGAGGTGGCGTTGGGCGACCACCATATCCCTCACCGTAATGAGGGGGAAGTCAAGGGCATAGGGCCTTCCGGTCTGCGGATCGATCGAGGAGGGACCGGTTGATCCCCTGCACCCCCCGAGCACGTTGGAACATATAATGAAATACTTATCCGTATCGAAGGCTTTGCCCGGCCCAATCATATTGTCCCACCAGCCGGGATGCTTGTCTCCGGTTCGCCACCCGGCTGCATGGGCATCTCCCGTCAACGCGTGAAGCACGAGGATACCGTTCGATCTGTCGCCATTCAAGGTGCCGTAGGTTTCAAAGGCCAGAGTGACGGGTGAGAGATTCTTTCCTCCCTCGGTGACAAAGGGCGCTTCTTCGGCGAAAGTAAAGTAGTGCGTTTCGACGATACCGATGCCTTCGTTCTTACCCATCATGCACGCCCCCGACCCTCTTTGCCGGACCCCCCCCATAAGAAGGAAGAAGAATGATATTCTACCCCAAAGACAAGCCGAGTTCCTTTAGAATCTCTCCTATTGGCTATACTGCTGCTGCTTTGAGGGCCTGGTCGATGTCTTCCTCTATGTCTTCGGGGTCCTCTATGCCGATTGAAAGGCGGATGTAATCCTCCGTTACCCCTGTGGCCTCCTGCTCGGCCCGTGTGAGCTGCTGATGGGTCGTGGAAGCAGGATGGATGACGAGGCTCTTGGTGTCGCCGATGTTGGCCAAATGAGAGAGGAGCTTGACCGACTCGATGAACCGTTTGCCTGCTTTCAGGCCGCCTTTGATGCCGAAGCCTAGGAGCGCTCCGTAGCCCTCCTTCAGATACCGGGCCGCGATCCCGTGATTCGGATTGTCCGGCAGGCCTGGGTAATTGACCCAGCTCACGAGCGGGTGTCCTTTCAGGAACCGGGCGACTTCGAGGGCATTCGACGAATGCTTTCTCTGCCTCAGAGGGAGTGTTTCCAGCCCCTGGAGAAAAAGCCAGGCATTGAAAGGACTCAAAGAAGGACCGAGGTCGCGTAGACCCTGGACCCTGGCTTTGAAGATGAAGGCCACGTTGCCCATGTCGCCGAAGCTCCCGAAGGTATCCCAGAATCTAAGACCGTGATAGGTCGGGTCAGGCTCCGTGAACTCCGGGAACTTGCCTCTTCCCCAGTCGAATTTGCCCGAATCGACGATGACTCCTCCGATCGACGTGCCGTGACCGCCTATGAACTTTGTGGCCGATATGGTGAGAATATCCGCCCCGTAATCGATCGGACGGACCAGACCGACGCCGACCGTGTTGTCGACCACGAAGGGAATCTGCGCGTCGTGGGCGATCCGGGCGAGAGCCTCGAAATCGGGCACGTCGAGCTTGGGATTGCCGATGGTTTCGGCATAGATGGCTCGGGTCTTTTGGGTGATCGCCTTCTTGAATTCCTCGGGCCTGGCGGAGTCGACGAATTTCGTCGTCCTTCCGAGCTTCTCGAAAGTGTAGTGCAGAAGCTCATAGGTTCCGCCGTAGAGGTTGTTTGCGGCGACGATCTCGTCTCCCACCCGGGTAATATTCAAAAGGGCAAGGGTCTCGGCCGCCTGGCCCGATGCCACGGCAAGGGCTCCCGTTCCTCCTTCGATGGCGGCGATGCGTCTCTCAAAAACATCGGTGGTCGGGTTCATGATGCGCGTGTAAATGTTGCCCAGCTCAGCCAGCCCGAAGAGATTGGCAGCGTGCGCCGTATCTCTGAAAACATACGAGGTAGTCTGGTAAATGGGCACTGCCCGCGCCCCCGTCGTGGGGTCGGCGCTCTCCTGCCCTGCGTGAATTGCAAGCGTATCGAGTCTGCCCTGTGCCATGTTTCTCCTCCTTCTATCGTATCACTCGCCAAAGGGCCGGCTGCGCCGACACAGATATTCTTGGAAAGTCGATTCTGTGCCGGGAACAACCCCTGGCCCACCTATATGTAGTACATCGATTCCTCTTTGCCCGACTTCTTCTCCTGCATCGCCGCGAGCTGCTCCAGGGTGAATCCTGAGAGCACCTCCTCTATCTTGCTCCCCAAAAGGCCCCAGATGTCCCTCGCCGTGCAGGTGTCCGATCTGTCACACGTCTTCGGTTTCGTGACACAGTCGACGATTGCGCAGGGGCCTTCAAGGGCGGTGATGATGCTGCTTGCGGTGATCTCAGACGGAGGCATTGCCAAAAGGAAGCCACCCTTTCTGCCCCTCATTGTGGTCACCAGCCCCGCGGTTCTCAAGGTAGAGAATATGTGCTCAAGATACTTCTCTGAAATGTCCTGTCTCTTCGCAATATCAGAGAGAAATACCGGCCTGTCTGTACCCTGATGGGCGGCAAGGTCCATCATCGCCCTCAGGCCGTACCTCCCTTTTGTGGATATCTTCATCCCATTCTACCTTATCGACCGGCACGCCCCAGACAGGCACGCAGCCGTCAATATCAGATGGCATTGTCCGAAGCGGTTGCTGTCTCCAGACCCGGAAAGAGGTTCTGAAAGAGGACGCTCGAAAGATAACGCTCGGCTGCCGAAGCGAGCACGACAACGATGACCTTTCCTCTGCTCTCCGGCTCACCGGCGATTCGGGCGGCCACGTGGACGGCTGCGCCGCTCGAGATGCCTGCCAGAATACCCTCCTCACGGGCGAGACGCCGCGCCATTTCTATGGCTTCGTCGCTTGTGACCGTCTCTATCCGGTCTACCAGGTCCATCTGAAGCACCTTGGGCACAAAGCCTGCGCCGATACCTTGGATCTTGTGGGGGCTTGTCTTAATCTCCTGCCCGTTTCGCGTCTGGGTCAGGACGGGCGATTCAGCCGGCTCTACCGCAACAGAGACGATCTTCTTTCCCCGGACTGTCTTGAAGTACCGGCTTACGCCGGTGATGGTCCCTCCTGTTCCCACACCGGACACGAGGATGTCCATTTTGCCGTCCGTGTCGTTCCATATCTCGGGACCGGTAGTCGTCTCGTGTATCGCCGGGTTCGCCGGGTTTTCGAACTGTTGGGGCATAAAGTAGCGGCCCGGGTCGCTCTGGGCTATTTCTCCGGCCTTGGCGATAGCGCCTTTCATGCCCTTTGCGGCCTCCGTCAGGAGAAGATTGGCGCCGAGGAACTTGAGTACCTTTCTTCGCTCGATGCTCATGCTCTCGGGCATGGTGAGAAGAATCCTGTAGCCCCGGGCCGCAGCCACAAAAGCAAGGGAGATGCCGGTATTGCCGGATGTGGGCTCTATGATCTCCATGCCTTGCTTGAGCCTACCCGCCTTTTCCGCTTCCCAGATCATAGCCGCACCGATACGGTCTTTCACCGAGTAAGCCGGGTTCCGGCCTTCTATCTTGGCAAGCACCGTCGCCTCTCCACCCACGACCCGATTCAGCCTGATGAGGGGCGATCCGCCTATCGACCGACTGTTGTCCTCATATCTCGCCATTTGAAAGCCCTCCTCTGTGAGATGTCTACGTCATGCGTTGCCACATCTTTAAGTATACTATTTTGATAGGAATAGTATAGTAACATAGAAAACGTCTGTCAACAAAAATCAACGGATTTTTGTAAAAAAAGTAAGGCTAACAGAGGCGGACGGCAAGGAAGAAGAGAGAAAGAACGAAAGAAGAGGAGGCGGCCGGTCACGGTCGCCTCCTCTCAAAAGAAGACGGTATTAAAAGGATAAAGCTCTCTTACCCCGCGCTGCCTTCGGTGGTGCAGATCTTCTCGTTCCGCCAATAGGGGGAGAGGCTGCGGAGCCGCTCGACGATGGGCGGCAGCTTCGCTATGACGAAATCGATCTCGTCTTCAGTGTTGTAGATGCTCAGGCTGAACCTGATGGAGCCGTGGGCCATGGTAAAGGGCACGCCCATCGCCCTGAGCACGTGAGAAGGCTGGAGCGACCCCGAGGTACAGGCAGACCCGGAAGAGGCGCAAATCCCGTGTTCATCGAGGAGAAGCAGGATCCCCTCTCCTTCTATGAACTCGAAGCTGATGTTCGTGGTGTTGGGGAGCCGACTCATGGGGTTGCCATTCACACGGGAATGGGGGATGGCGGCCAAGAGACCGTCTTCAAGCTTGTTTCTTAGACGCCGCACGTGCCCGTTTTCTGCCTCCATGTTGCGCGCTGCCAGCTCGCAGGCCTTTCCGAGGGCGATGATGCTCGGGGTGTTCTCGGTGCCGCCACGCCTGCCTCTCTCCTGGTGACCACCGACCAGGAAGGGCGAAAATTCGGTACCCCTGCGCAGATAAAGAACGCCTACACCCTTAGGGGCGTGGAGCTTGTGGCCGGAAAGAGAAAGCATGTCGATTGCATTCTTTCTCATGTCGATAGGGATCTTCCCGACCGCCTGGACCGCGTCGGTATGAAAGAGAATGTCACGCTCCTTTGCGAGGGCGGCCGCTTCCTCGACGGGAAAGACCACTCCGGTCTCATTGTTGGCCCACATAAGACTCACAAGAGCCGTATCCGGGGTGAGGCTCTTCCTGTATTCATCCATGTCGAGATTGCCCGCATTGTCCACAGGAATCTCAACAACCTGATAACCCTGTTTCACGAGGCGCTCGCCGAGTGCCTTAATCGCAGGGTGTTCGACCCTGCTCGTCACCATGCGCCGCTTTCCCGGACGCACCGCCAAAGCCGACAGGACCGCGGTGTTATCGCTTTCCGTGCCGCAACTCGTGAAGATGATCTCTTCCGGCTCCGCCCCGAGCAGCTCTGCCACCTGTGTGCGGGCTCCCTTGATATGAGCCGCTACCTGACCTCCGAAGGAATGCATGCTGGATGGATTGCCGTAGAATTCCCCCAGAAAGGGAACCATGGCCTCCATCACTTCGGGCGCAACCCTGCTTGTGGCGTTGTTGTCCAGGTAAATGGTCTTCATCACGAATCCTCCTCCTCGACGACGAGGTCCGGAGAAACGGTTTCTCTCAACTTCGATTCCACAAAGCCCTTGAGGGTCACCTGAGAAGCGTGGCACGTGGCGCAGCTTCCGCGGGTGGCTACGATTACCCTGTTTCCGACCACGTCGATCAAATCGACGTCCCCCCCGTCATGGCGAAGGGATGGCCTGATCTCCCGCTCAAGGACCTCTTCGATGAGCTTGATCTTCCGCAGGTTCGTAAGCCTCGGCTTGCCCTCCGGGGCTATTGCAACCCCACCTGTCGCGAGCACCCTGTCGATGATCGCGCGGATCTTGTCCTGGCAGTTTCCGCAACCCCCTCCCGCCTTCGTATAGTTCGTCACCTGCTCGACCGTCGTGAGCCTATTCTCTCTCACTGCTTTCTCTATTTCCCTGTCGGTAATGCCGAAGCACTCGCAGATAATCTGGGCGCCCGGCTCTGCCGAAGGGGCTCCCTGGTAACTCTGTATGGCCTGCTCCAGGGCCTGCTGTCCCAGGACCGAACAATGCATCTTTTCCTCGGGCAGACCGCCGAGGTACTCCGCTATATCCTGATTCGAGATATTCCGGGCCTCCTCAATGGACTTCCCTTTCACCATCTCGGTAAGGGCCGACGCAGACGCAATGGCGCTCGCGCATCCGAAGGTCTTGAACTTCGCTTCCTTGATTCTCTTGTTCTCATCGAGCTTGAAGGTGAACTTGAGAGCATCCCCGCACGCGATGGATCCCACTTCCGCCACACCGTCAGGATTCTCCACCTCACCAACGTTTCGAGGGTTGAGGAAGTGGTCCTTAACCTTGCCTGTATATTCCCACATGATTGCACCTCATGAACTGCTCATTCCCGGCGGTACCCTGATTGCACCGCCGCATAGACTGCTCACCGGCCAAAAACCCTTCTGAGTGCTGCTGTAATATAATTGGCGGCCATTCTCCTTGTCAAGGACAACTCCATGAGAAGGCAAGGGTCTCCGGCAGGTTGCGTCTCAAAGCTGTTCCAACTCTTGATACCGGAAGCATTCGATCGTATGGTCGTTGACCATGCCCACCGCCTGCATGAAGGAGTAGCAGATGGTCGAGCCGACAAAGGAGAATCCCCTTTTTTGCAGGTCCTTACTCAAGGCGTCCGAATCGGGCGTGCGGGCAGGCACATCCCCAAGCAGCTTCCACCCGTTCCTGATCGGCCGGCCTTTGACGAACCGCCAGAGGTAGTGGTCGAAGCTTCCGAATTCTTCTCGCACCGCGAGAAAGGCCCGAGCGTTCTTGATTGCAGACTCCACCTTACGCCGGTTCCGGATGATTCCCGGGTTTGCGAGAAGCTCTTTTGCCTTGTTCTCACCGTAGGAAGCGATAATCTCCGGGTTGAAATAATCGAAGGCATCTCGATAATTCTTCCTCTTGCGCAGCACCGTCTCCCAGCTCAACCCGGCCTGGGCGCCTTCCAGGATCAAAAGCTCGAAGAGGGTGTGATCGTCGTGCCGAGGGACCCCCCATTCCTCGTCATGGTACGGCGTCAGCAGCGGACCTTTGGCCCATTCACACCTCAACATGTCCCATCCACCTCCTGTCTCATTACCAAATGGCGACCGAAGCCATCGAAAGTGCAGGATTCGGCCTATACCTATTCAGACTGGGACGCCTTCAGGGAGCTTGCAGCCCTGTTTCACCTCAAGGTATAGGTATGTTCTCCTTCAAACAGTCCGTGAGGTTTCGGTCTATCGGAGCAGCTCGTCGTACTGTTCCGGCCGGTACCCTACCACTACTTCGTGTCCGATCTTTACTACAGGGAAACCGCCTACTTCAAGGTCGCGCATATCCTTTTCCACACGCGCCTGCTCGGCTGTGTCCACGAGGTCGTAGTCCGTGTTATTGTATGGCACGTTGCGCTCGTCGAAGTACTTTTTTGCCTTCTTGCACCACTGACACGTGCTCAGGGAATAGATGACGACTTCTTTCATAAAGGCCTCCTTTTTTGCTGAAGAGGCGGATGAGGAACCGAGCGAGGCACGAAGATCGTGGACTATATAACCTCGGGATTCCTTTCCGTGGCTGCTTCGCGGAAAACCTGGCGATGCAGCCACGACCGGTCAGGAGGGCAGATCGATGGGATAGGCTGCCCGGAATGTGGTTCCTTCGCCGGCCGAACTCGTGAACGATATGCCGCCTTTGAGATACTGCTCCGTTATCAGCTTCGCACCGTAAGTGCCCAATCCGCGACCGCTTCCCTTGGTCGAAAACGATCGCTGAAACATCTGGAGCTGAACCTTCCGAGATATGACGCCCGGATTGTGTATCCAGAATTCGACCCCGATCTCTGCCGCACGGGCTCCCATGGTAATCACGTCCCCATTCGAGGATGCCTCGACGGCGTTCTTCAGGAGATTACAGAGGACCCTTCTCAAGAGAACAGGGTCGCTCCTGAAAGTCACCTCTTTCGAAGATGGTTCTACCCGTATCACGCAGTTTTTCCCGTCAAGAAGACTGTCGTACTGTTTCCCTACCTGCTCGATCATTTCGTGGGCCCTGATGAAACCTGCATTGACCGAAAGCTCGTTGCTCTCGGCCGCAAGAAGCTCCCTCTGTCCCGCGATCTCTTCGAGGAGACGCTTCGAGAGGAGCAGAAGGCTCTTCATGCCACGCTCATCCTTCGCGTCATCGGCGAGAAGCTCCGCAAAACCGTGAAGGGCCCCGGCAGTGTTGATGATATCGTGAAAAAAAATGCGCTCGAGGGCTTTTCTCCTCTTTTCATGACCGATATCCGCGGCGGACAAAAGTGTGTACTCCTGGCCGTCGAGAAAAATCTGCTTGGTGCTCACCCTTAAGTCGAGCGCCTTGCTATCCTCCCGCAAGATTCTGCACTCCTGGACATCCTCGAGGCCCTTCCGGCTGTTGAGGATGGCCATGGCCGCGCCGCAGGTGCTACAGCTTTCAGTCGTGCCGCACCCCTCGTTCCTTTCGAGAGCATGAGTGCAGTCCAGGATCTCTCCCAGGCGCAACCCGCACAGCGTGATCGGGTCATCGCTCCCGAAAAGCAGGGTCAGGGCCCGATTGGCCAGCACAACCTGCCCCTCTTTATTAAGGAGGGCGCAGGCCTCAGGAATAGCGTCAAGTAACTGGCGGACGATGGGGTGCGCGGCGACGCCGTGAAAACAACGGACGACTTCTTCCCTGGACTTTCTGTCGGGGGAAGCAAAAAGGGTTGTGCCCCCTGCCGGGTTTTTCGTGTTATCTGCCGTGGAGCTCATCAACGAAAAGTATAGCCAATAGACCGGAGCCTTTCAAGGCCGGCCGACCATGACGCTATATTCCGTTGAAGGAGATGGCCCTCTCTCACTTTCTTATCCGGGCGATCGCTTCCTTCACCCTCGCTGCGGTCATCGGCATCTGATAGAGACGAACGCCGGCGGCATCGAAAAGGGCATTTCCAATTGCTGCGCCAACGCAGATGATGGCCGGCTCTCCCCCTCCGGCAGATGGGGTCTTCGGGTTATCTATGAGTATTGTCTCGATTTCAGGCAGCCAGGAGAAGCGGGGGATGTCGTAAGTATCGAAGTTGTCGGTAAGGATTCTGCCGCCCTTGAAGTTGAGCTCTTCGGTGAGGGCATACCCCATACCCATGGTGAGGGCGCCTTCCATTTGGAGGGTGGCCCCTTCCGGATTGACCACGAAACCCATGTCCTGCGCGTGTACAAGCCTTTTGACCTTGATGCTCCCGCTCTGCTCCACCTGGATCTCCGCGATGGTGGCCACGCACGCTCCTGCGTCGGCTGCGCAGGCAACCCCGACGCCGCGGCCGCTCGGATGGGCCGACTCTTTCCATCCGAAACGGGAAGCAGCCGTTTTCAAGGTAGTGATCATCCGCTGATCGGCGAGGTTCTTCAGGCGAAAGACCACGGGATCGAGACCTGCCTCTGCAGCCATGATGTCGATATGCGATTCTCTGGCGAAAGAATTGGTGTTATTGCCGGGAGAGCGCCACGGACCCGTGGCGAAAGGATGGGCTCCGCCCTCATCACCGGGACTGCCAAAAGAGGTCTCCCTGTGATGAGGGACTGCGTAGATTTGCTCGGCTCCCCTCGAACCTGCATAAAAGACGTCGTATTTCCAGGACGTGATTCTTCCATCCGGCGAGAGGGCGGAACGGATCTTTACGATTGCGGCCGGCCGGAAGGTGTCGTTGAAAAACTCGTCCTTTCTCGTCCACATCACCTGGACGGGTCTGCCCGTCAATTTGGCAAGCCTTGCTGCCTCGACCGATTGCTGGGTATTGCTCTTGCCGCCAAAGCCGCCACCCACAAAGGGTGTGATGACCCGCACATTCTTCGACGGTATGCCGAGGGCGCGGGCAACATCCTCCTTGGTCCCGAAGGGCCTCTGGGTCGATGGCCACACGGTTACCTTCCCCGCCTCTATCTTGACGGTTGCCGTATGGGTCTCTATGGCAGCGTGGGCCACGTAGTGGTCGTAGTAAGTGTGTTCGAAAAGGCGGCCGTTCTTCTCGCCTTCTTCGAGACTGCCCTCCTCGGAGACGACCTCGCCCCGTGGGGGAGCTGCTCTCAGAAGATGCTCAAAAATACTGGAATTGTCCGGAGATTCGACGGGTTTGTCATATTCGGCGACTACCCGTGTCAGGGCATTCCGGGCCATGTCCGGCATCGGATGGAGGACAGCGACGAGATCCTCCTCCTTGATGACGATAACTCTTTCATCGGCCTTTATGGCTGAAGTATCGACCCGTTTCAGCTTTGCCCCGTGCGCAGGGGCCCTAAGGATTTGAGCATAGAGCATTCCCGGCAGCCTGATGTCGCCGGCGTAGCGCGCTGCTCCCGTAACCTTTCTCGTCGCATCTGCACGGCCCAAAGGTTTGCCCATGACCATGTGCTCGGTCAGTTCTTTTACGGGCGGTTTAGGGGTAAGGCGCTTTTCGATGTATTTACCGTGTGCCAACAGGCCATAGGAGACCCTGTCGCCCGGGTGCTCTTTGTCGAAGATGACGCCATCTTTAATGATAAGTCGGTCCTTGGGCACCTTGAGCTGCTGCGAAGCCAAAGAGATGAGTACGGCCCGGGCCTCCGCTGCCGCCTGTCTCAGAGGCGGGCCGAAAAATCTAGTGGTGCGCGAGCCGAAAGTTCCCATGTCGAAAGGGCAAAGGTCCGTATCGCCCATGACCATGTCTACCTGGTCGACGGCAACATCGAGCTCGTCTGCGAGGGTCTGGGCCAGCGAGGTGACGATGCCCTGACCCATCTCGATCTTTCCGGTGAAACAGGAGACCCGGCCGTCCTCTCCGATGCGGAGAAATGCGTTGAAGTCATCGGGAAGTGGTAGTGCCCTTCCGCGGCCGCCTTCCTGGGCAGGCAGGATACTCGTCGAAAAGAGAACGACGATACCGCCTCCCACGGCCTTGAGAAAGGTCCGTCTGGTCAGGAAAAAGGAGCGTTCTTCATGAAGACTTTTCGACCGACCCTGGTCTTTCATCACATCCTCCCTCCAGCCATAGCGTTGGCAGCGGTTTGAATTGCCTTGACGATCCGCTCATGGGCGCCACACCTGCAAAGGTTATCGTCCATGCCGCGGAGGATGTCGGCCCGGCTGGGCCGGGGGTTTTCCTGAAGCAAGGAATAGGCGGCCATGATCATGCCCGATGTGCAGAAACCGCATTGAAGGGCATCGTGTTCGACGAATGCCCTCTGGAGGGGATGAAGGCTTCCATTCCGCGCCAGTCCTTCTATAGTGAGGAGTCTCTTACCTGCCACCTCCTTGACCGGAATCTGGCAGGAGCGAAAGGACCTCTCGTTCACGAGGACCGTACATGCCCCGCAGATGCCTTCCCCACAGCCGTATTTCGTGCCGGTAAGACCGAGGTCCGTGCGAATGACCCATAAGAGGGGCCGCTCACCATCGACCTTTAGTTGGACAGGTTTATCATTGATCGTAAAATCCAAGGTCTCGATCATA
>CAVVPU010000020.1:0-6981 GCA_963750015.1 uncultured delta proteobacterium
CTTCAATTCCGGTGACTAAAAGGATGCTCATCGTTTAGCTCCTAGCTTTTAGCTTTTAGCTTTTAGCTTTTGAATTTGGATGCGATTTATTTTTGTGTGCGACGAGGTCAGGCATGAAGGCCGATCCGGCAACGGAAGAGCTAACGGCGAAGAGCTAATAGCTGCGTTTCACTCTTCCTGCAGCGGGTCGGCAATGCCGTACTCCTTGAGCTTGCGATAGAGCGTGGTCTTGCCGATGCCGAGCAGCCTTGCCGCCTGCAGCTTGTCGCCGTTGAGCGTGCGGATGGCGCCTAAGATGGCGTCGCGCTCAAGGTCGGCCAGGGGCTTGACGCCGGGCGCGGCCGCGGCTTCAGATTCATCGCCCATGCCTGCGTGGCGCGCGTCAAAGTTCTGCTGGAGCCCCTGCTGCTGCAACTGCGTGGGCAGATCGCCAAGGTGCAGCACCGGACCCGATGACAACGCGGTGGCGCGCTCAAGTGAGTTTTCGAGCTCGCGCACGTTGCCCGGCCAGTCGTGGCGCATCATGGTGCGCAGGGCTTCGTCAGAGAGCGTGAACTTGCGGTTGTGCTCGCGGCTGATGCGGTCAACGAAAGAGACAACAAGAGCCTTTACAATACCCTTCTCTTCTTCGACAGGAAAGGCTCTATCATGGGCAAGCACCGGAAATTCAAACCGACCGGAGCCGAAAAACTCGTCTGGGGCGAAGGGGACGGCAGCACCCATACCGTGTACGATACCGACATCGGCCGTATGGGCGGTCTCATTTGCGGAGAGCACGCTATGGTGCTGCCGGGCTACGCTCTGGGCGCCATGGGCGAGCAGATCCATATTGCATCCTGGGTGGGCTTCTCCTCCTCAACCGATGTAAGCCTCACCGAAATCTGTTCCCGGTACCACTCCATCGCCTATTGCGCCTTTGTCATCTGCAGCCAGGGCATAATGGACGAGCAGGTGAGCAGGAAGCTCGGGATCGACCTGAAGTCCGGAGGGGCATGGACCGCAATCATCGAGGCAGGCACCGGCCGGGTCATGGCCGGTCCCCTGGCTCCGACCGAAGAAGGCATCGTATACGCGGAGATAGACTTGAATGACGCGGTGAACCATTATTTCGTTCACGAGCCCACGGGCCACTACTGGCCCAAGCAGTTCAGGGTCTTCTTCGATGCCCGCGAGCTGAAGCCTCTCAACTTCCGGAATGCACCGGAGATGGGTGACGGAAGCATCGAGGCCGAAATGCAAAGGCAGGAATTGCCTGAGAAGACGCGGGACTAGTAAAGTTCGACCGGGGGATTGGCGTCTTACGCCCCTTGAGCGGTTCAACAGAAGAACCGAACACGGAAAGAATCTTTGAGACCGGCGGCACGGGGAGAAAGGGCACGGCGGGTCCTCATGTTGTCACAGGACGCCCCATCTGCCTCAACCAGCGATAGTGCTCGGCCAGCCCGCTCCAGAATGAGCGGTGCTCGCCATATTTCACTCCGAATTCCTTACAGGTCTCTTCAACGATCTTCGAGATGCCAGGATAGTTTATGTGACAGACAGAGGGGAAGAGATGGTGTTCTATGTGGTAATTCAAGCCCCCGAAGAACCATGTCCTTATCCGGCTATTCCGGTCGTAATCGAGTGTCACGTCAGCCTGGTGCGCGGCCCATGAGTTCTTCATCTCCAGGGAGACTTTATCCGGCAGGGGAAAATCGGAAAGGGCCGTACAATGGGGCAACTGGAATACGACAGAGAGGGGTATTCCCATGACGAGGACGATAACCGCGTAGTAGAAGATGACGACCGGTATCGGGTGGTAGAAGAGTGGAATCATGAACGCCAGAATGAGAAGGGCCACCTTTCCTCCCAGGAAGATTGCGAGGTTCCGGCCCTTCGGCCGGGGCATGGGATGTGCGTGGACCCTGCCCGATGTGAGATGCGCGAAATCGCTGAACAGATGAAATTTCACCACGAGGAAGGCATAGAGCACCCACACGTACAAGTGCTGCCAACGATGGAACCATCGCCATTGCTCATGCGGAGTAAACCGGGCGTACCCGCCCATGTCCACATCGGGATCGTAGCCGGTAATGTTCACATAGTTGTGATGGTACATGGCGTGTTTCCAATGCCACACATAGGAGCTTGCGCCGATGAGGTCCAGAGTCATCGCCGCGAGCGTGTTTAACCATTCATGTGAGGAGAAAGCGTGGTGTCCTCCGTCATGCATGATGTTGAACCCTATACCAGTCATGGTAAGGGAAAGGAAAACTGCGAGTGGAAGACCCTGCCACAGGTTCGAGGCAAAGAACACAAGTGCGACGTACGAAGAAAAGAAGCAGGCGAGAAGAATGGCAGCTTTCAGATATATCTTCCAGCCGCCGCGTCTCGGCCGGCCCGTCTGCTGGAAGTAGTCGTCGACACGGCTGCGCAGAGCAGTATGAAAGGACGGGTCACTGTTGAATTTCAGCCTGGGGCTTGATTGCGAGATCTCCGGCATCCCCCTCCCCGCGAATTATGGTCGAGCCAAAACGTCGCCGCCCGATCAGATTAATTGGCCGCTGGAATAATTCTAATCGTTAGTCTGGAGAAGTGAAAGGTATAAGGGCGGCGTTCCGGGCCAGAGTCACGAAACATACCACGCGGAACCCATTCCTGCTTCGTGCTCGCGTCAGGGGATCTCAAGGCATTTTCACGGGCAGAATCGCGGAAGGCTCTTTTTCGATGAGCGTCGGTTTACCCAGGGCCATTTTGAGGTATTCGAGCATCAATTCCTGGAACATCCGCTCTTTTGACGCGTCGGCAAAGGAGAGCTGTGTGTCTGCTTCGGATTTGCTTATTTTACCGGACTGGATAGCCGAAGAGCGCAGTGCCCGCTGTAAAGGGCCATATTCGTTGGCCAAAGCCGATGCGGGCATGGTTGTCAGCGATTGATAGACCGCGATCAACTGACCGGGAGAAGGAAGATGGGGCGACTCGAGAACCGCTCTGGAAGCCTGAGAAAAACGTCCCATACCGACTATAATGTGGCTGGGTTTGACAAAGTTGATGCCTGCCCAGCCGGCTCGAAGCCATTGAAAAGCTCCACTCCTGACTACTGCGGACGGTCCGGCCGGTTCGACATAAACGAGAATCGAAGAATAATCGTAGATGTAGGACTTAGCCCACCCGAGTCCGAATTTCATGGTTCCCGGCTCATTCGAATAAAAATAGGTCCAGTCGTTGTCATTGCCCAGAATAACACCTTTCTTCCCGACGCCCGATTCATCGATCTGTTTCGATACGGAAATCAACACCTGCCGTCCCTTGTGGTTAAGGAAGATGAGGGTCCTTTTCAGGTCGTATTCGTAATAGGTGCCGGTTGTCGGATCAGGGGTGTTGGAGTCATGCTGCAGCCCTCGAATAACCAAGGGGGCCCCGTCAGGGGGGATCGGGCTCCAACTGCTGGGCATTTTCTGCATATCACTTCGAGGATTGGACCAGATGGAGTAGTGAAGGGAAGACGGTCGCGTGATGTTCGACGGGATGAGAGGATTGTAGGAGTATTCCATGAATCGAGGGAATGTGATCCTTGTGTCGAACTCATAGTAGACCCCGGAACACCTGTGCGATTCCGGAAGGGAGTATTCATTACTATTCTTTGAGGTCAGTACGTAATCGGCCAGCGTGGCAATCGCCTGTTCGTCGAGGCTGGTTTTGGAATCGTCACAACATTGGACGAGACGCTGGGCAGCGTCGCTCACAGGGCGGGGGACATCGGTGAGAGAGGCGGCAGGAGCGGGTGGACACGCCGCCGCGAGCCCGAGCCCGAGCAGAAAGCAGTGCCACATCCACCAAGAATAGCAAAACCGAATTCGTCGTTTCACGTTGAGATAAAGGGGTTACGACCAGTTCTTTTCGTAAAGCATAAGAGCGGAAGCCATTCCGTGTCAACGAAATACTGACTACTCGCCCTCTGAAACCGTGGGAGGAATGCGGGCGACGTCTGCGGAATAGCCGGTCGTCGCAGGAAAGCCCGGGGCGAGGGGTGGGTAGGAGTCCTGAGCCACCCCTTCGTCCTATTCAATTGTGAAGCTCCCCGCCCTGAAGGCGCGGGGCTTCCCGGATAGGAAGGCCCACAATTCCTGGCGCTCCTTGGCCCCGCCCGCAGGCCGGGGCTTGCGGAGCGCTCCCGGCCAAAGAGCCTAAAAAGTCATCAAACGGGCCAGATAAGTCTTTCGAGATCACCCCGACTCTGCACTGGCATAGTGCCTCGTTTGAGGTCTCATCCCCCCTCCAGTCGTACATGTCTGTCCAGTGACGGTCGGCAGTCCGCAGTCCTCTCCGGCGGTCTCGCGTCCGCCAGTACCAAGGGTCAGCGCGTCTTGAGACTGCCTGTCAACTTTACGAAAGTGCACGAAATTTGACGGTTTGAAGAAATTTCGAGCCACTTTGTATACAAACCAGGTCAGGGGACGAGCTTCATCAAAACTTGTTGATTGGGACGAAAGGTCGGGAAAGGGCCTTGGGGCGCACCTCATGACTACAATTTTCTCAAGAAAGGACGGACGTGTCAAATCGAAATGGACCTCAGGAGGGGGGGTAAAGAGGGGGTATATGGGGGGTAAAGGGTAGGTAAAGGGGGGGAAATCAATTTTGAATTCTTAGTTTTGAATCAAACGTCCAAACCCAATCAAACCGTCCATCGCCCTCTTATTCGCCGACCCCGGCGAGGCTCATCGTCTTCAAATCCACAAAGAAAGACGTTGCCGGACAGGTCGTGCGGATGTAACATGTACACGGGAATCCTAAGGCGGAGGGTCGATTCATGGCGAGGATCGTGTTTGCCTGGGAGCTGGGCGAAGGGATGGGGCACGTTGTCCCCTATGTCCCGCTTCTGAAAGCGTTGAGGTCGAAAGGGCACGAGCTCTTCTTTGCCCTGAGAGACCTCAGTCTGGCGCCCCTTATCAAGGGCACGTGCGAAGCCGTATGTTTTCAGGCTCCCCTGAAAACGTGGCGGACCACCAATACCATCAAGACGCCTCTGACGTACGCCCACATCCTGCACAATATCGCTTTCGACAACTCGAGGACCCTCGCAGGGTTGGTCGAAGGGTGGCGTTCTCTCTTTAGCGCAATAAGACCGGACCTCGTCGCGTTCGAACATAGTCCCACGGCCCTTTTGTCCGCCAGGAGTTTTCGTTTCCGGAAAGTGCTCATAGGCACCGGCTTCACCATTCCGTCGTCGGTCTATCCTCTTCCCAATTTGCGGTTCTGGATCAGAGCGGACGCGGATCTGCTGCGTGGCCAGGAAGATCGCGTGGCAGGAGTCATGAACAGAGCACTCGACCACTTCCGCCTCCCCGGCCTGACGGGGATAAGCGAGCTCTTTGCTTCGGTGCCGCAGGTCCTGAAGACTTTCAAGGAGCTTGACCCCTACGGAGAGCGGGACAAGGCCAATTATTACGGGACATGGCCCAGCCCGGTCGGAGAGGAGCCCGTCTGGCCGGAAGGAAAGGGTAAGAGAGTCTTCGTCTACCTCAAGCCCTTTCAAGCCCTGCCTTCTCTGGTGGACAGGCTCGTCAAGCTTGAACTGCCTTCCATTGTCTATGTCGAGAAAGTAGGCCGCAAGCTCAAGGAGAAGTTTGACTCCCCCACGCTCAGCTTCGTTTACGGTCCTCAAAACATGGGCCGCTGCAGGTTATACTCAAAGGCGGCGCAGATTTCTTCAAATGAATAGGTAAATCCGCCCCAAAGTCCGTACCTGAGTGCCAGGATGTCCCGCTCTCGGGGAGATAGGACCTGGAGCGCGGTGAAGACTTTCTCGTTCACCTCAACAGTGCTAGCCCTCTCCACCGGGTTGGTAAATGTATTCGCCATATGGCACTCCCGCAGTGATCATTGTACCGTGCCGTCACGGTCTAGCCTCCTATTTCTGATCCAGGACGGTCAGACAGAACCAGTCTCAGGCATTGTTCGATAAAGAATTGTCCTTCAAGGAGTTGTAGCGGTAAAGTGTTTTGGCTGAAATCACCCTCCACAGCGCTCCAAGGCAGCAAATGTCGCAATTCTAGCACTCCCTTCCAGATTAGGCGGAACGTGGGGGACCGGGCCGCCTCTCACGGCGCGGAAGCCGCTTCGTGGTATCGGAAGTCCCTGGCCGCGCTGCTGCGCAGCGAGCGGATCGAGATCGCCTGGGACGAACGGTATCGCGCGGAAAATGCCGCCCGCGGCAAGCCGGGACTAACCTCTATCCCCTCTTCGCTCTACCTCGCTCTGGGCCGTACCTACGAGCGGTTGGCGGATACGCCTCACGCTCTGGCTGCTCTGGAACGGGGCCACGCCCTCGAATCGTCGCCGGAGCTTCTGGAGGAACTGGCATCGCTCTACCGAGCCGCGGGCGAGCCGGATAAAGCCGCCGCGGCACTGGTGGAAGCGCTGGCCGTAGACCCTGCGCGCGCGGATCTGATCCCGACTATCGTGGAACTCTATGGGCAGATCGCCCCCGGCGGTTGCGCTGTGTCGCATGAAGGCGGTACGGTGGGACTCAATCAGGATTGCCCGCTGGTTCACTCCGACATCTGCTCGGCATCTCGGAACGTGGTTGGCAACTACCTGCGGCGGGGCCAATTGTTCGAAGCCAACTCCGTCCGTGAGGTCGCCCGCGGAGATCTGGGTTGTGCCCTGTCGAATTAGCTGCTTCCGCCGCAAGAGTCTGCTCCAAGCCGCTCCAGAGCTGCGAATAAAGGCCGAGCGCGGGCGGCACCGGCTGGCGAACCTGTTTTGCCGGCGATGAGCAGCCCAAAAAGTAATTCTTGTGTTGGTGGCAGTCAGAAAAGGGGCCACTTCTTTGCCCGCGCCTTCGGCAGATCTTCGCCGAGCCTTTGTCTCTGTTCACCATGCTTTCAGAACGGTCCTCGCCGTCAAGAGTCCGCTTCGCCGCGCCCGACGACGGCGCGACCTTGAGAAAGGCTCGATGCTGCGGGCACCCGCGGCGCCATCGCAGCCATTTTGGCCGGT
>CAVVPU010000021.1:0-4523 GCA_963750015.1 uncultured delta proteobacterium
AATATCCTTATGATCTCCTTCAGGGCTGGCAACCACCTGAAAGGGGATCGCTTTTAAAATCCACATGATAAGGAGAAAGCTATGGCCGATGAAGCCACCAATAATGGGAACATGGAGCTTTCCGAGACCGCGCAGAGATATGACAGGCTGCGGAAGAGCATCCCGTTCATCCGGCCGCCGGACACCTTGGTCGTCACCGGAGGCCTGGCTGGTACATTTCCTAACGATCTGCCCCTGATCCTCACGAAGGTAAGGGAGTTCAGCGTGTTCACGGAAGATAATGACCCCTGGCACGAGCACGACTTCGGCGCCTTCGAATACAAGGGCGAGACGATGTTCTGGAAAATCGATGACTACAATGGCAACGAGGGGTACGACCTCGTCCTGACCGTGATGCTCGCCTCTGAGTACTGAAGGAGGACGCCATGACGAAACAGGAGTTCGAGACCCTCACGGGACAGCAACTGAACGACGAGGATTACGGGATCGTGGAAAAGGTGTACGCATTTTATCCCGGCATCCCCGACGTGGACGGAAAGAAGGTCGTCGCCCAACTCTACAAGCAATTCGGCTTGACCATATTTCAGGACATGTACGAGCGGGCCCGCAAGATATCAGAGATAGAGGGCGCCATCCAGGAACAGAAGCGTCAATTGGAGTACGTGACGAGAGCGCCTCTTCGCTCGATACTATCGTAGGGGAGGAATTCCAACGAAAGGATTCCGGAAACGAGGGTTTGTACTGGTCGGCATATACCATGTGGACCGCTGCTACGGCGGCCCCGAAGAAGGCGGCTGGTGGTTCGATGCATGGCAACACGCGGTATCGAGTCTTATCCCGCAGCCGCGATGGCCCGGCATAAAGGAAGAGCTTCTGGAGGAATACCCCGATGACGGGCGTCCTCTCTCCTCCGTCCTCTCAAGGGGTGTGACGGAAGTGGTCCTCGAAAACATGGTAGGACAGTTCGAGACGGGGGAACGACCCCACTATGAATGACAGGATGAGATGGAGCATCAAGCAGGAGACACAAGCGGTGGCCCGTGGATGCCATGACTGGTCCGCCTGAGTCAAAAGATCCATTTTAGGGGGGCCTCGCGCCTCCCTTTTTTTTGGACGAAGTAATAAGTCAAGTAGATCAGTATTTTTATTAGACCCTCGAAAAGACCCGCTTCCGGGTGCCAATCGCCGATTCACGGCAAACACAAACACCTTCGGCTTGAAAGGAGACAAACCACATGGCAAGACTGGAGTCTAACGCCAAAATGGGATTTTATCCCACCCCCGAGCACACGCTGTCCTTTATCCTCAACTGGATAGCGTTTCAGAGACCGGCGGGGCCCAAGGGCAGCCACACACTGGACCCCTGCTGCGGGACCGGAGAAGCATTGCAGCAGTTTCATTTGAGAAACTCTCACGTTACCACCTATGGCGTGGAGTTGGACGCACAGAGGGCGATGGAAGCACGGGAGAAACTGCGATTCGCCGTGCAGGGCTCGATCCTCGACGCGAGGATCAACCCCCTCGGCTCGCTCGGGCTCCTCTATTTGAACCCGCCTTATGACTGGGACGATGGGGAGCGCCTGGAGATGAAGTTCCTGAAGCATGCCCACAAATGGCTGTGCACGGATGGCGTGCTTGTGTTCCTCGTGCCGGAGCTGATATTCCTCTACGAAAAGCACAGGAGCTGGATCGGGCAGCACTTCTACGACGTCCGTATAGTAAGGGTAACGAAAGCGGACTACCCTGCGTTCAAACAGGTCGTGCTCTTCGGAAAGAAAAGGAAAGAGCGCCACGAGACAGGTACGGTCGGATCGCCGCCGTATCCTCACATCGAGGATGTGGAGGCGCCGTCTTATGTGGTCCCTCTGACGAGCGGCCCAAGTGTGTTCCAGGGGACGGATACCATCACCGACGAGGAGGTAGCGGGCCACTGGCCCAACGTCGTCCGGGAAATCGAGAGCATAACACGACAGTGCGACACGACAACGCAGTTGAGCCCCCTCCTGCCTCTCAGGAAGGGACACCTGACGAGCCTTCTCACTGCGGGCATCCTCGACGGCAACGTGGAAACCGCGGACGGCCCTATGATCCTGAAAGGGTTTTCGGACCGCGCCAAGTCGACGTACTACGAGGATGATAAGGAGATAACACACGATTCGTTTTCGGTGGGCATCCGCGTGATCGAGCCTCGGAAGGGGGTGTGGTATGACATCAAGTGATCCGATCATCCTCACCGTCGAGTACGAAGGGGTTGTCTGCAAGAGCGACGCGGGGGTTTACGGCGATGGGTATGAAAACGAGCTCCACTTCCTGTCGATCTACGGAGCGCCTCAACAGACGAAGGCCATCTTTTCCGCCCTGGCCGCCTGGAAGGAGCTGCACATCGGAGACGATGAATTCCGGAGACCGCGCAATTCCCTGCGCTTCCGAGGTTATAGCCTCGGCTACGGCAAGCACCACGGCATCATTTGGACGGACAGACTCGACATCTCCCTCATCATATGGACGTCCGAGGAAGAGAAAGAGTCTCGCCTTCACAACATCCTCTCCCGACAGCGCATACCTTTCGACCCTCGTGATTTCGCGCGCATCGAGAGGCTCCTCGTCGAGCACGGCTACCTCACGGCCCTTGAAAGCTGGGGAAAGATCGGCGGCTATGCCTGCGACTTCAATGATGACGCCATCTGCGATCTCATGCTCGCGGAGATCTATCACCCGAACGACCTGAAAGTAGCCTGAATCTCCCCAACAGCGGCAACTCCTATCATCACGAATCCCGAAAGGAGAACATTCCCAATGATCAACGAAGAAAAACTTTTCAAGCTGCTCCCTTATTTCTTTGATCGCCCTTCAGCCGTCCTCCTGGAGATCGCGCAAAACGCGCACCGGTCGGGCGCAGCGAAACTGGCTGTTACTCTCAAAGGGACGGCCCTGGAAGTGGAAGACGACGGCTGCGGTACGGACAATCCCCGGGCGCTCGTCTGCCTCGCGGAGTCTGACTGGCCCTCCGAGGTCATGGAGAACCAAATGCCTGCGGGTTGGGGCCTCTTCTTCCTGATGTCCATATCCGAGAGGGTCACCTACACGAGCCTTTTCGGGACGCTGGCCATTGACTGCAAGAGGTTCTTGAATGAGGCGTCCTACCGTGACGACGTGGTAAACCTGGTCGATGGATCGGCAAGGACCGAAAAGGGATTCCGCATCAAGGCACGTCTTATGGAAGGCATTTTCAAGTCCGTTGCCTACCTTCAGGTCCTCGACGGGCTCTCATACTTCCCCATGAGCATTACGATGAACGGCAGCCTCGTCAAACGAAAGAAGCTGTCGGAGGTGTGTAAGGACTACCCGATCAAGGCCAGCTATATGGGGAACGCCGTCTACGTGAATCCCAAGGGCGGCATGTTCCTCGGGTGGCTCGAATCGTTCCTGAACCATGTTTCACTGGTGTGGTACGGCATCCCTCTCAACGTGACCGGCTACCTCCACGATGTTGCCATCGAGGTGAGCGAAGGCGATCCCCTTACACCGGTTCTGCCCTACAGGACTTCCATAAAGCACGACGAGAAGGCGGAGCGGTTCCTGGAGTTCGTGCGAAAGGAGGTGGCCGGCTGGTGCATTGAAGAAATTGGCTCTTTCAGAGAGCAGCCGAATCAGGACGTGAAAGAAATGGTTCGCGTCATGAGGCTCGCCGGAGAGACTGCTTTCTCCTGAAGCACTCGATGGCCTCGACCTATTCTTCGTAGAGGTGGTCGACCCCCACTATACAGAATCCGCCGACTCTGACGAGGTGGTCCGATACCGCCTGGTGAGAAAAGACGAAGAGCATCTCATAAGTGAGCGGCTCTCCCTGACGATAGACGACAAACTTGTCTGGGACGAGGAGGAATCAGTGCTGGACGGACCGAAGCCGGTTCTTCCCCCTTGGACCATCACGAGAATCGATCTTCCACATAACCGGCCTTCATGGCTGCAAAAGGAAGAGCGGTGGGCGCCTGTGCGCGTAACGTCGCTCGATACAAACCGTGGCGACTACACGTGGCACAAGTCATCCATAGAATGCGAGGGCAAGGCGATCGTTGTCGTCTCGACGGCCGAAAGATGGGCCGAGGGCGATATCTACTATGCACATGCGCCGGAGGACTTCCTCAGCGTCGAGGACGCGGTCTTCGACATGAAGATCTACGCCGATGAAGGCGATACGTACGACACGCAAAGGGACTCGTTCTCGCAGCTTATCGGAAGGGAGATCATGAGCATCACGGGCAGGTATCCCCTTTCCGACCTGCTCCACGGCATAGGGGTAACCGGCATCGACCCGCGCGACGTGCAAACCATCGATATCAGTCTGAAGGATAAGGTCATGAAGGTGACAAAGACGAACGGGGAGACACTTTCTATCGAACTGCTGGCCGCGTGAGAGCCACTGGAGGACATATGGAGCTGAAAGTGCGAACGAAAGAGGCAATCACCAACCCCGAACAGATAGCGAAGGTATTTCAGGCCATCCGGAAGGCGGAGAGCGA
>CAVVPU010000022.1:0-3382 GCA_963750015.1 uncultured delta proteobacterium
CTCATTTACTTTTCTTCCGAACGCTGACGGTCAGGCGCTGCTTACCGTGCTCCTGAATTGGACGACCCTCCTCGAGCTGATCGCCTTAGAAGGAAGGGCGGAAGACCTCATCGGGAAGGAATGGTCCGACCCGACATATCGCGAAACGCACCTCGATCATGTTTTGGACATCCTGGGGCGCTGGACCAAAGGCTACACAAAAGACGAGCTATTCTCTCTCGGCCAGGCCATGCGGTTTCCCTGGGCGCCGGCGTCCACTCCGGAGGAGGTCCTCGAAAGTCCCCAACTCGCTGCCCGCATGTTTTTCGTCCCTTGCGCAGCCAGCGCGAACGAATACTCCTCTCCGTTGGCCGGTCTCCCCTACAAATTCCTTTTTTTCTCGCCTCTTGCACCCCGGACGGCGCCGCAGCTGGGAGAACACACCAGGCAAATTATTGAGAAGCTCGAGAACAGACCCTGGAAGAAAAAGAGAATGGCTGAGGCCGACATCGATCCCGGCCGGCCCGTTCTCAGGGGGCTAAGGGTGCTCGATTTTACAAGAATGCTCGCCGGTCCCTATGCCACGAGAATCCTTGCCGATTTTGGCGCTGAAGTGATAAAGGTCGAGCCGGTCGCGAAGGCCAATAACAGCGACACAATCTACGACGCGACGTGGAACCGGAACAGACGGAGCATCACCCTTGACCTGGACAAGCCTGAGGCGAGAGAGTTAGTTGCGAAACTCCTTGCCAAGACTGATGTGGTAGTTGACAACTTCTCTCCCAGGGTGATGGGAAACTGGGGCCTCACCTATGACAGGCTGAGCACAATAAAACCCGATCTCATAATGGCGAGTATTTCCGCAATGGGGCAAAGCGGGCCCTGGAGAGAGTATGTGGGGTTCGCTCCCACCTTCCACGTCCTGTCGGGACTCGTTTCTGAAACCTCACGGGGCCTCGATGTCCCCTTTGCCCAAACCACGCCTACGCCGATACGATCATAGGCCTTTATGCGGCCCTCGCTATCCTTTCCGCCTTGAAACGAAGGGATGAAACAGAACAGGGCGAACACATCGATCTTTCCGGATACGAGGCAACCTGCACACTCCTCGGCCCTATCCTGCTCGAGACTGCCCAGCGAAAAGATCACGGAGGGGGAAGAGAAGAACAGAAAGTCTCGGACCTCGTCGGCTGCTACCGCTGCAAAGGGCAGGATCGATGGGTTGTGGTGACCGTCTACGGGGAGGACGAATGGAGGCGGCTCTGTGTGGTTCCCGGTTTGACCGGACTTCGGAATGACACGTTCTCATCGGCGCAGAAGAGAACCATGCACCGTGACGAGATCGATACCATCATATCGACATGGACGTCCGATCACACACCGCAACAGGTTATAGACCAGCTTCAAGAGGCAGGTGTAGCGGCAGGGGTCGTGCAGCACGCGCCGGATCTGGTAGAGGATGAACAACTCGCCTTCCGTCATTTCTTCGTGTCTCTCGATCATCCGGTGCTTGGAGCCATACGCGCCGATCGGTCTGCGCTTTTGCTCGAAGGCCTCGGGCTGAAGGAGTGGAAGGCAGCACCCTCTCCGGGAGAGGACAATGATTACGTATTGGGACGACTTCTGGGGTTTTCGGAGCAGCAAATTCGCCTGTACGAAGAGAAAGGTATTATCTGACGGCTCACTCCGGACCGTTCGGAACGATCATCGCCCCATGGCAGCAGATGGCGCGGCTGCGATCGATCGCGATGATACAGATTCCGCGAGGAGCAGTCCGAGAATTCCCGGAAGAATAGCGGGCCGGGGCGGCGAGTAGGCCGCGAGCCCCCGCTCCATGGATAGCCTTCTCCTGGCCGGGATCTGTATCCACTGCTTTCGCTGCTTGATTACCGCCCTTGCCTCTTCGTGGGCTCGGCCGTCATCATGGCGACCCTTAATCCGACGAGGGAAGGGGCCTCGGCTCCTGGACCTGCATTTCCTTGTCACAGCAGACGAAGGTGCCCTCGCCCGGCTTGGTGCAGAGCACTTCGGTGCCGCAGACCTCACATTTATATCGTTTCCCTAGTTTCGTCATCATCCACCTCTATTTCTTCTGCTCCATCGGCTGTCCGCAGCACGTGACAGTACCGTTTCCCCCGCGGGTCACCATGACCTCGGCGCCGCATTTCGCACAGAGATACCTCTTGCCCACCTGGTTTGCCATTGTTTCCTCCTTAGGGATTATTCTTGCCCATACACGTCGCGGAGCTTCTTTCGGAGCACCTTGCCCATGGGGTTCCTCGGCAGCTCGTTGATAAAGACCACGCCCTTCGGTCGCTTGAAGCCCGCGATGCGCTCCTTGCAAAATGCCATTACCTCGTCAGGCGTGCATGCCTGTCCTTCCTTGAGCACACAGCACGCGAAAGGCTGCTGGCCGAACTCCTCATCAGGCACGGCGATCACGCAGCTTTCCGCGATCTTCGGGTGAGTGGAGATGACTTCTTCCACTTCTTCGGGAGCGATATTCTCCCCTCCCCTGATGATGAGGTCATCGGCCCGGCCGGTGAGGTAGACATACCCTTCGTCGTCAAGGTACCCTAGATCTCCTGTGCGAAGCCACCCATCGGGGGTCATGGTCTGGGCGGTCTTCTGTTCGTCCCCCCAGTATCCTTTCATGATCCGGGGCCCTTTGGCAAGGATTTCCCCGGGCTCGTTCGGCTGGAGGGCTTTTCCTTCATCGTCGACGATCTTGATCCGGACATCGGGTAGCGGCTTGCCGATGGAGCACTGGAGCCGCCTCCACTTCTTCTGCTTCTCTTCCTCCGTTCCGACGATGCGGTGATCCTCGGGGCCCAAGGTCGTGAGGGTCGAGGCACTTTCCGTTTGGTGAATCTCATTCCCGTCCGGGTCGTTGGGCACCCAGCCGAACAGCGGCGTTCCTAACGCATCCCTCGGCGCTGCGCGGCCCGCAATGTTGAGATCCGTTGGCGCCAGGGGAACATTTCCACCCGTTGATTGTCCGCCCGCCCCACCGGTGGCAGTCGAGATGCCCCCGCTGGAGATCCCACCCCGCGACGACGCACCACCAAGCGTGCTGCCTCCCACGAGAGTTCCACCTGATGCCCGTGACCCGCCACTTGGCGGAACCCGCTTGTCGCAGAACCGCCAAGACCGCCTGAACCACCGCTCAAAATGACGCCGCCGGTGCTCGGCGCACCACCCGTCATCACAGAGCCTCCAGTACTTGCGCCAGCGCTGCTCAACGCACCGCCTGGTCCCGAAGAACCGCCAGTATTCCCCACGCCTCCTCCTGGCGCCAAAAAACCGCCAGCATTTCCCGCGCCACCACTGCTCGACGCGCCGCCTGCCGCCGAAGAACGGCCACTATTTGTTGCGCCTCCGCTCCCCCCAATTCCACCCGATC
>CAVVPU010000023.1:0-41162 GCA_963750015.1 uncultured delta proteobacterium
CCGGTAAACGCGACCATATCAACGCCGCGGTGCGGAGCTCGCTTCTCCCACAGTCCCGCCGGGGCCGGTAATTACATTGACGGTTCCGGGCGGCAATTCCAGTTTCTCTATTATCTCGGCCAGTTTTAGCGCGGTGAGCGAATTAATGCTTGGTGGCTTGATAACGCAGGTGTTGCCCAATGCGAGCGCCGGACCCAGCTTCTGGAAGATCATTAAGAGGGGAGGTTCCAGGGGGAGATAATCGCGATCACGCCAACCGGTTCACCTTCCAGATAAATAAGTCTTCCAGGGCTCACAGGCAGGGTATGACCCATCAACGACCGGGCGGCATAAACAGCCCATTCAAACCAACCAGGGGTATCAGTTGCCAGGAAGGTTGCCCTTTCGCGGAGTACCATACTAAGGGTATCGATCTCTCCGATTTCTTTCGCATTTTCCCTCAGCAGCGCCGCCAGTTTTAAAACAAGCTGCGAACGCTCTGCCTGCGATTTGGTTGACCATATCGGGAAAGCCTTTCGCGCAGCCGCAACGGCCTTGTCTACTTCAGCCTGGCCCCCCAGGGGAACCTGTGCAACTTCCAGCTCCGTAGCCGGATTATAGACGGGATATGTCTTGCCTGATTCCGCTTCAACCCAATTTCCACCAATCCACATCTTGTACTGCTTCATGAAATTTTCGTTCTCCTTAAATTTTTATTATGCACATGGTGATCATTAATCATCATTAGCTGTAAATTAAAATGCATAGAACTCTGCTATTTTTTTAACATCTTGATATCGACCTGTGCCCGTTTGAGGTTAGTGTACTCATACAAGCCGTACAAAGAGTGCTCTTTCCCGATGCCGCTCTCTTCCTTTGATACTAAACATATAAAAATCAAAAATCCGCCGACAAGGCGCAGCGTTAACTAATGGTTCCAATTTGTCCTGGTTTATAATCCGGGTAGTTGGCGGGTGGTGTCAGCAAATTCGCCAACCCAATGTACTAGATGAATTACTGTGAAATTGAAAGTATCCAGCAAATTGATAATAAGTTCGGCAGCCGGTTTATCCGGGTCCCATGTATTGGAGGCAGTGGTAACGCCCACGGCATAGGCTAAATCAAGTAAATCATCAGGACAATAAAAATAGAGAAAGGGGTTTTTCCTGGATTCCATTTCATCGGAATTATTAAACGATTCAAGATATTTACCCTTTGACAGGCAAAATTCTGACCAGATCGGGACAAAGTCATCGTGGCGCTGCCGGAACCAGAATTTTATTCTTTGAAATTCGATCTCATCTTCGATTGACGGCAGCGGCGGAGGTACTCATCGGTGTTTTCAGCTGCAAATACCTTTTTTAACAGTGCACAAATTTCCACATATTTATCTGCCCATTCCAGAACTAGATCTACATCTATTGCGCTATATGTCCGCATACCAATTCTCCATACCATTTACCACCGATTCAACGGTTGGCCGGGAGGCATATTATTGCCTCATGAACCAACCGCCGCAGTTTCGAAAGTTCAAATTTACCGGCAGATCGATGATCAATAGTTAAAAGCCCTTGCAGCTTATTTTTTCTTCGCCAGGTCAACCTGTATCCGCTTGAGGTTGGAGTATTCGTACAGGCCGTACAAGGAACCTTCTTTGCCAAGTCCGCTTTCTTTGTAGCCGCCCCAGGGTAATTCCGGTCCGCCGCCATGACCGGCATTGATACGCACGGTACCGGCCTGCAGGTCGTTGGCGAATCTCATGCCCTTGGCGGTGTCGCCGGTCCAGACATAGGCGGCCAGCCCGTAGGTATTATCGTTGGCCCAGGCCAGAACCTGTTCATCGGAATTGAATTTTTCCATGATGCAGGCGACCGGACCGAAGATCTCTTCCCGGGCGATCGTCATCTGCTGTGTGACGCCGGTGAAGATAGTGGGCGGCAGGTAATAACCTTTATTCAGCGGCGCGGTTGTGGGTCTTTTGCCACCGAGAAGGAGTTTCGCACCCTGTTCGATGCCGGATTTAATGTAGCCTTCCACGCGGTCGCGGTGTTCGGCGCTGACCAACGGGCCCATCTGCGTTTTCATATCATTAGGGTCGCCCCAAACAAACTTTTTAGCGCCGGCAAGCATCTTTTTCCAGGAATTGATCGTAGATTTTCTCGTGGATATAGAATCTACCGGGGGAGGCGCAGATCTGGCCGCAATTCTTATACTGGTTGCTGACGGCTTCGGCAGCGGCGGCATCAACATCGGCATCATCCAGGACGATGACCGGGTTTTTACCGCCTAATTCCAGCTGCAAACGTTTGACGGTCTGGCTGGCGGATGCCATGATGGCCTTGCCGACTTCACAGCTGCCGGTGAAAGCGACCATATCAATACCGCGGTGAGACGATAAAGCGTCACCGACAGTTCCGCCGGGACCGGTGATAACATTTACTGTTCCGGGAGGTAATCCTAACGTATCCAGCATTTCGGCGAATTTCAGAGCTTCCAGTGAATCGATGCTGGGCGGCTTGATAATACAGGTGTTGCCCAATGTCAAAGCAGGAGCCAATTTTTCGACCACCATCATCAGCGGCACGTTCCAGGGAGTAATGATGGCGATAACGCCGATCGGTTCACGCTGGAGATAAATAAGGTCTTCGGAAGTGGAAGGGATGGTGTGTCCCATCAATGAACGGCAATTATAGGCAGCCCATTCGAAGTTCAGTGAGGAAGCCGCCGGGAGGAATGCAGCACGCTGTGCCGGAGAACCATGGTCAAGAGTATCCAGTTTGCCTAATTCCTGGGCATTATCCCGCAACATGGCCGCGATTTTCATGGCGATCGCCGAGCGATCCGCCTGCGATTTTTTTGACCAGATGGGGAAGGCTTTACGGGCGGCGATGACTGCTTTTTCGACATCGGCTACACCGCCGAGGGGAAGCTGGGCAATTACTTCTTCTGTGGCTGGATTGTAGACCGGATAGGTCTTGCCTGACTCGGCATCAACCCATTTTCCACCGATCCACATCTTGTACTGTGACATGTTTGTTTTCTCCTTCAACTCGTCATATTAATATAGCTACCGCTTGGTTCACCGGATTTTGGACATAAAAAATGGGCACCTCGAAAGGAGGCGCCCATAAGCAAACGCTATCTGAGCTATCTCTCCTTTCCAAATACGGGAGGCACCGCCGTTTCCAGCGATACCCTTTGCGCTTCTTACGAAGCTCACGGCCGGTATACCATGCCTTTCGGTTTCAGGTATACCAACTCGAAGAGTAATCTCGATATTAAATTAGAATTAACTTTAACACAGTCGCAAAAATCTGTCAAAAACGATGGAATGACTAGCGGCTGCTAAACTTCCATTGACATCCGATACCAGAATAATGGTGAAATGGAGGTTAAGTGTTAAAACAAGATATCCTAATGAGTCAAGGGCCTTTTTTTGACCTTTAACTTGCTCTCAGTTAAACTGGTTTTCGGGAGATGCTTAGATAACCACAGGTTGAGGAGCTTCGGCTGCCTCGTATGTCCTGGGTACTAACATCTCCCTCAGTTTCTTTTGCATGGCGTAGTTCCCCGGGGTCTTACGATGTCGCCTTTGCTTGCGTATTTCTTCCGGTACCTGGTATTTCAACAAAATTATTTTCCTAGCTTCTTGATGGCTGACGATCCTCCCATCCATGTCTCTGAGTTGGTACGGTTTATCTTCTCGAAGTACTGCTAATATCCTTGCCGACATATGGCTCATGACGGCGCCCATAGCCTGCATATGGGTTTTACCGTTGTGTACCATCTCTCGATAGTAGATACAGGCGAGCTGAGGGTCATGAGCGCGACCTATCCCGCCCGCCTGAAAGAGAGCCCACCTCATGATGGCTGGACCAGCTTTGGTCATTCTTAATCCCTTGGCTTCCATGTCGGATGATTGGTTCGCTCCCGGCACAACTCCACAATAATTAGCAAAAGCCGACTGGCTCCGGAAGCGTGCCGGATCTCCTACTGTTGCTAAGAAGATGGGGGCGGTATGATCGCCAATGCCCGGTATGGTACGCAGATTATCCGAGGGATGGACTTCAAGATACAGCTGCTCAAGACGTTTGGCAATGGCCGCCGACTCAGTCTCTTCCATCTCCATGAGCCGCAGCTCCCGGGATACCTCATCCTGGAGAGCGGAAAAGAAGTCGGTATCTATCGTCCCGACAGAGCTTGATGCCTTATACAGAGTCGCTACTTCCCGGCAGGTAAGATAGACACCGTGGCTCTCTACAAAGGCATCAATTTTGCAGTGCTTTCTTGTCTTGGTCAGGAAGGTGTGCAGAGCTTTCTCGCCGGCGCGGACCACAGCCAGGGGATTCAGACGGGAACGGAGGAAAGCCCTGGCGTGGGCTGACCAGGGATCTGAAAATGCGCTTCGTATGCCCGGGAAATATCCATCGACAATGGACCCGATTCTCTTCTTGCGACCCGCAATTTCATTCTCCAACCGCCTCCGCTGACGGGCGAGACGCTGGATGGCGTAGATTTTACCTGGGGGAAAATATATTTCCTCCAGTTTCTCCGGGTCGATAAACGGCATCTTAGCCAGTGTAAGAGAGTCAATCTTGTCGCTTTTCGACGACCGATTCAGATACTTGCGCAGGGCAACGACCTTCTGCGCCTGAACTCTCACGAGTCGTGAATCCGGATGTTTGGCCTTTAGATAGACTGCCACCGGAAGCCAGGCTAAACCGGTAGGCTCGAAGATGATGATAGGATTAGATCCGTCACTGAAAATACGCTCTTCTAGTTTCGCCAGTCCCTCTGTCGTTGTCTCAAAGCTGAAGCCATCGCACATTTGTGCCCTTTCGTCCAGACACCGTACTTTGTGCTCTCCGATGCCGGCCAGGTCGATGCCCACACTTTTGATCATTTACACCTCTCTCTTAATAAATTTCAGGCTCCGCGGTAACGAGCCGGCATCCCCCTCCCACGCTTGTTTCACATTCCGGGGCTATTTCTGCAATACCCCAATTTCCTAAATCGGGACTATCGAGGGCCGGCAGGCAATCTATTTTGCGGGACAGTTTCAAGCTCCCCAGTTATTTCTTCACCTCACCGGAACCTGTTGGCTCCATCTTACACGGAGGTGAGGCACGAAATCTATCGGCTGCTTTGACTCCCCACCTAGTTCTTCACCTCACCGGTACTGGTAGCTTTGACTTCCCAGCGCGTTCTTCACCCCCCGAAACCCTCAAATATATCACAAATTATTACCTGCATAATCTCTCCCCCCTATTCTAAAACAAGCGCGTTCTTGAAATATGACTTTATGACTTTTTGTTACACAATGAAGCTAATAAGTGAAAGGAGAACAAAAAAGCTAAAAACAAACATATTTTGAGACTGGCAATCTTAAATACCGCACTCGATACACGCACTTTAACAAATAACGCTTACTACTATATGTAGGACAAAAACACGAAAGTGAATAGATACCGCCTGGTATCGAAAGCTGGAGAGTTTCAAGCGTTCAAGAAAATCAGAAGTTAAGCTGTAACTTGTGGCTGTATGTTCAATAAATAAAAGTGAGGAATTGAACATAAAATGAATACACCGAATTACATTAAATCGCTATTAACACCCAACACGAAAAAGCCACAAGGTCGAAAGGTATGGAGTATTGACCTTGAAACTGTCTGGATACCTTTCTTTACTGCCACTAATACAGTGGGTGATACTGCGATACCGTCTGAGGCTTTAGGTTGTCCCATGCGCCTTGCTTACGATAAGACTGGGGCTGTGAGATTCTCACAGACTGGCAGACCAGTCGTAAGAGTAGCTAAAGAACTTAGCGAAAATGTCAGACTTGTTAGGGACAACTTCACAGCCAATCTTATCAGCTTTGCGGGTGAAGTCATGGAAAATAACCCAAACGAGTACAAGGCACAATTAGAGCAATCTAACAAGGCTGGATTACCCATAGCGCAACATGACAGCAAGGCATTGAGTGAAGCTATTGAATTAAGGGCTTTAGAAGCTGAAGCTAACAGACAAGAATCAGACACGCAGACAGTAAAAGAAAGGGAATTAGTCACAGCCTAAATAGTTTAGGGCATACAGCCACAAGTTACAGCTTAACGTAAAAGTGAGGGTATTATGACAAAACCAAAGTGGGTAAACCCCACTCGACAAGCTCACTTAGTATCTCTATTTGTGCGTAGTAGGGGATTTTGTATCTATGGAGAGCAGAATTGTATTATTCCAGAACATCACTATGAAGTTTTTATAGAGAGCTTAATCAATGACTGGAAAGCAGACGATAGAGAGACTAATAGGCTTGAATGGAAAAATGAAAGAAAAATCATGCACGCATTGAATGAAAAAACCTTGCCGATGCGTGGTAGATTCAACGGGGTATCAAGCGACATTTGGCATGATTCACAGCCTATCTATTACCTTGAAAGCATGGGTATGGATTGTTTGAAGTTAAAACCATTTGCTAAGGTGAAGCTATCCAGTAGTTATCAGCATTTGTATGTAGACTTAGGGTGACAGCTTAGAAATGTGTCTAAAAACCGAAAGCGTAAGGCTATTCGATATAATAAACCCTCCGTGAGGTGTACGGAAGAATGGTGTGCCAGGCGATGTGTTTTCGGCACGATAAGGACAATCTCATCCTCACACAAAACCACGCTTTCCATACCTTTTCCCTCTACCGGCGGAGCACAGAGGCAGAAGTCGACCTTTCCGGATCTCAGGAGTTTCTCGATTACATTGCTCATTTCACAACATTGGCTGATGATCACATCATTGTGGTTCGAAAGAAAACTTTTAAGAAATCCCGATAACAGGCGCGGGTTGGTGGTCGCGATGGAAATACGTTTAGACAGATTCCCGGCGAGCTCCCTGACCTCATCTTTTGCGCTTTCCAGATCGCAAAGAATGGTGTTGACCCGGGCCAGGAAGGCATGGCCCCCTTCGTTGAGCACTACGTTCCTTCCTTTCCGGTCGAACAGTCGTGCCCCCAATTCATCTTCGAGGCGCGAGATCATGATGCTCAACGAGGGCTGGGTGACGTTCAGCTCTTCGGCAGCCCTGGAAATATGTTGCAATCGTGCCACGGTCTGGAAATACCTGAGTTGGAGAAGTTCCATAGCTTCACCGGTTCCTAGACATGATTCTTCAAGTCAACGAAGTCCTCGGGAGCTTCCAGCATGTTCTTGACCGTATCCAGAAATTTGCCCACGTAAGCTCCGTCCACCGCCCGGTGGTCAAAAACGATGGACAATGGTAAATTCATTCGAGCGGGGGCATCACCATTGCCGGACACACTGACGGTCGGAGAGATTTTGCCCATGCAGAGCGATGCGATCAGCGGTTGCGAAATGGCCAACGACCCCTGGTTGACATTAAAGGACCCAAAGTTGGAAATGACGAAATTACCATAGTGTTGGCGCAAGAAATTGATCGTCGTCCCTGGAATCCGCCTGGACAGTTTGCGCAGCCATGAGGGAGCTCTGTTGATTCGTGTGAGATAGGTGAGAAATTCACCCTCGTTTTGGTTGATCTTCTCAAGCTCGTGCTCACATTCCCTGGCGATATCGATGAGGGTCTTGGAATCCGGGTTACGGACGATCAGGTAATCCACGTGATTCTCGATGTCCACAGGGATATTCAGGACCAACTCAGGGTTGTCGATTATTCTCGATCCGTTGAAGAAGCTGTAAAGAATCGGATAATTGACCAGCCCGGCGGCGACAGCCTTAACGACCAGGTGCGTCACGGTAATGCGGGGGATGGCGATGCGTTGCCCGTTGAGTTTCTGCTTTGTCTCGAGCAGACGGGTTGCATCGACATTCATGGTCATCGTCACGGCAGGGACCATGAGTTTCCGGTCGAATTTTTGTATCTGGAATCTCCGAAACATCCTATCCGTGTGGGTCGCGGTCATCTGCATATCGGGTGCCTCCTGTTCATGCCGTCTTATCCAAGCTTCGAATAGCAAAAAGATTATAGGACGCATTTAAATAGGTTTCAATATATGTTTTGATATAAATATATAGAATGAAATATATCAATTTCAATGTTTGTCATTCTTAACCTTTCGACAATAAGTCACACTTGAAAATGCATGGGGAGAACAAAGTGGCCCGCGGTTTGCAATGCAGTGCTCAGTTCTCAGTTCTCTCAAGGAGGTCTCGTATGTCATCCATTTCCGGCATCTCTTCAAACACCAATCCTTACCAAAACCAGTTCCAGCAGATAGCGCAGGCTTTCACGACCCTCCAGACAAGCCTGTCCTCGGGTAATCTGTCGACGGCTCAGCAGGCTTATGCGACATTAGCGCAGGACCTACAGAGTGCACAACAGTCCCAAGGCACACAACAGACGGGGACTAGCCAGGTCAGCACCGACCTTGCGGCAGTCGGCACCGCCCTCCAGTCCGGCAGCCTGACAGGAGCTCAGAGCGCTTTTACCACGCTCACCCAGGACCTGCAGAGCCTACAGCAGACCCGGGGCACACAGCAGGCTTACGGTCACCACCATCACCACCACCACGGGGGAGGGGGCTCAGTGGCTGCAAGCGCGACTTCCCAGACTACGGGCACAAACTTCAGCACCGACCTTGCGGCAGTCGGCAGCGCCCTGCAGTCCGGTAGCATCGCGAATGCCCAGACGGCCTTTGCTTCGCTCTTGCAGGACCTGGGAAACGGCACGAATGGGTCCACCGGGAACGGCACTCTTTTCCAGACAATCGGCTCCAATATCAATCTTACTGTTTGAGGGCCGGCTCGAAGCAATCACTTTTGGAGAGTCTTCCTAAGTCAGGTGGAAAAAGTTTCCTAAGAGGGAACAATTTTCCACCTGGACGACAGTGGGCCGCGTCTTTTGCGAGGGCACTAGACCGAACGTAAGAGCCAGCGTCTCCAGGGCCTCGGATGACGGTTCCCAACATGTCCGTCGACCCCGCCTCTCGAAAAGTTCTCCCCCTTGGTTCCGGGGGCGACAAAACCTCGACGCAGATGCTGCATACCGGCGCGCCACCCGATTTCTATCGTATTTTTCAGACCGTAAATGGTAATGTAAGGGCGGGTGGAGAGTTGATGACAAAGGAACGCGAGACGAGGGGAAAGGCCGGCTGCGAGTGGCCTATTGCCCGCCGGAGTTGCCGGATTGTCCTGCGGGTCGTGTCCGGATCGACCGCTCTGCTTGCCTGGGTCGGCAGGCAGGGTACTCGCGCAATTGCCGGGCTTGTAATCGCAAGTCTTCTGGTGCCTTCTCTCGGCGCTTTCCTCAGGCCATATTCGGCGGAAGCGATTTTCGTCCTCCTCTTTGTTTCCTTCCTTCGCATGGACCCCCATAGTGTGAGAGCCTCTCTGGCCCGGCCTGCCCCAATACTCGCCGCGACCGCGTGGACGTCGATCGGCCTCCCGATTCTCTGCGCCGCGGCCTGCCGCGCCGCCCATCTTCCGGACCGGTCACCGGATCTCTTCGTTGCCGTCATGCTGCAGGCGATCGCCTCGCCCATGATGGCGGCGCCAGCATTGGCCTCCTTGATGGGTCTCGATGCCACTCTCGTTCTCGTCACCCTCGTCACGAGCACGGCCCTGATCCCGTTGACCGCGCCCCTTTTCGTTCATGCTTTCCTTGGGTCCGCCTTCACGCTCGCCCCCTCGGCGCTGGGGATAAGGCTGTTCGCGATCCTCGCGGGGTCGGCCGTGTGCGGGCTCGCTGCGCGCCGGTTCGTGGGGGTCGGCTTCATAAAGCGGCGCAAGCAGGAGATCGACGGCTTCAACACCCTCGTCCTTTTTGTCTTCGTCGCCTCCATGATGGAAGGTGTGGGCGTCCGCTTTCTCGCCGCGCCGCTCCAGATCACGCTCCTGGCCATTCTTGCCTTCGCCGTCTTTTTCGTGATTTTCTGTGCCACCGTCGCACTCTTTGCCAAAGCCGGTCGCGAGCGCGCCCTGGCAATCGGGTTCATGACCTGCCAGCGCAACATGGGCCTCATGATCGCAGCAGCCGGTCCTGCCCTGTCCCCCATGGCCTGGATCTATTTCGGCCTTTCCCAGTTTCCCATCTACCTGTCCCCGTACCTTCTGTCGCCTTTGACGAGACGCATCCTGGGCCGGGCAAAGAGCTAAGCCCGTCTTTTTTCGCCTTGCCCCGAATAATCCGCCTGTGCTACTATTGAGCCGTGCCTATCGACCTCAACTGTGACATGGGTGAGTCCTTCGGCGTCTACCATCTGGGCGACGACGCCGAAGCGGTCCGCCACGTGACGAGCGCCAATATTGCATGCGGCTTTCACGCTTCCGACCCCAACTGGATGGAAGGCACCGTGAGGCTCTGCGCCGACCATCATGTAATGGTGGGAGCCCACCCCGGCTACCCGGATATTCTCGGGTTCGGCAGGAGATTCATGGAAGTGAGCGCCCGGGAGCTGGTCAACTACGCGTTGTATCAGGTGGGCGCGCTGAAAGCTTTCCTGGACTTCTTCGGGCTTCCTCTCCAGCACATCAAGCTCCACGGGGCCCTCTACAACCATATGGTGCGCCATGAGGATGCCTTTCTCGACCTTGCCCAGGCCCTCGAAAAGACATTCCCCGGCGTGATCTTTGTCACCCTGGGTGCCCGCGGGGGACGCCTGCTCAAGGAAAAAGCAGCACGTAAGGGACTGCGCGTCGCCCTCGAGGCGTTCCCGGACAGGGGCTACACCGACGAAGGCGAGTTGCTCAGCCGGAGCGTTGAAGGGGCGCTTTTGAAAGACCCGGAGGCCATCGCGAAAAGGGCGGTCGAGATGGCGCGCAAGAAGGGTGTCGAGAGCGCTTACGGGCGCTGGGTCGATATGGAAGTCGATACGCTCTGCCTTCACGGCGACAGCCCGGAAAGCGTTATCGCCGCAAAGAAGATCAGGATGCTCATGGACGCGGAAGGGATAGCAGTGGAGTCCTTGTCCCGGCTTGTATGATATTATGGATATTCTGCCTTACGGGGAGAATGGGCTCCGCCTGGTTTTCGGCAAAGAGATCTCCCTCGAAATCAACGAACAGGTGCGGCGGGCTTACCTCTACCTGAGGTCGCTTTCCCTCCGGTCAATCGTCGATATCATCCCCTCTTTTACGACCTGCCTCGTTGTCTTCGACCGGACCGGGACTACTTTCGACGAGCTGGCCGACCTCCTTCGCCGCGGGCAGAAAGAGATGGCCGAGGCTCAGCTTCCCGAGCCCGGGTTCGTCGAGATACCGGTTTCCTATGGCGGTCAGTACGGGCCAGACATGGATTCAGTCTGCGATTACTCGGGCCTTTCCGAACAAGAAGTCGTCCGGCGCCACACTAGTGCGGTCTATACGGTCTTCACCGTCGGCTTTCTCCCCGGCTTTCCTTACCTCGGGCCCCTCGACAGCAGCCTCTTTATGCCCAGGCTCGATACGCCACGGCTGAAAGTGGCCGAAGGATCGGTCGGCATCGTGCAGCTCCAGACCGGGATTTATCCTTTCGAGTCTCCCGCGGGCTGGAGGATCATAGGAAGGACCGGGATGAAGCTCTTCGACCCTGACCGCTTCCCTTACAGTCTCCTGGCGATGGGGGACAAAGTAAGGTTCGTGTGTGTCTGATGGCCGCTGAGATAGAAGTGGTCCATTCCGGATGGCTCTCCCTGGTTGTCGACGCCGGCAGGCCCGGCCATGCCGATATAGGCGTTCCCCTTTCCGCGTGCCTCGACAGCCTTGCTTTCGCGACCCTCAACAAGCTCCTCGACAATCCGCCCGGCACATCGGCCCTTGAAGTGTGCGGCACCCCCTTCTCCTTGGTTTTTTCCGACGCCGTCAGCTTCGCCATTACCGGCGCCCGGGTGGCCGCAACTCTCGACAACGCACCGATCGAGCCGTGGGCCGTGTTTCAGGCAAGGGCCGGCAGCCGCCTCATGGTTTCCGCGGTGACCGAGGGCTTCCGCTACTACGTCGGCTTCTCGGGCCGTATGGACCTCCCCGAGATCATCGGGAGCTTCTCGACGAACCTCGAATGCATGTTCGGGGGCTTCAAAGGAAGACCCCTCGGGCGCGGGGACAGGATCGCGCTGAAAGAGGCAAGAATAGCCGCACCTAAGGCCGTCACCGAGTCTTCCTTGCCATCCATGAAGCCGCCCCACCTGCTGCACGTCCTGGAAGGACCTGAAAAGGACTTTTTTGCGGCCTCTTCCCTCGATATCTTCTGTAGTATCGGGAAAGATTTGTGCTATGCTGTCTCAGCGAAGTCGAACAGGACGGGCATCAGGCTGGAAGGCGGCCTGATGGCGTTCGCGCAGGGGGCTCCCGAGAGCATCGTTTCGGAAGGCATTCTTCCTGGAACCATCCAGGTTCCGCCGGACGGCAAGCCGATCATCGTGCTCTTCGAGAGAACCATGGGCGGCTACGCCCGGGTTGGAGTGGTCATCACGGCAGACCTGGACCGCCTCGCCCATCTGAAGCCAAAGGACCCCGTCTCTTTCTCGGTGGTCACGGCCGGGGAGACGGAGAGATTAAGCGCATCGAGAAAGCGATACATCACCTCTCTGGAAGAGGCATTGTCCTGAAAGGTGATAAGGATACCCTCTTTCGGGTGTCCTATAATGGTGTCAAAGGGGGAACACATGAGAAAAGGGATTGCCTGTTTATGCTTTCTTGCCTTGTGTCTTAGCCTTACCGCCTTTCCAACGGCTGCGGCTGAAAAGGAAGTCAGAATAGGGGTCATCTATCCCCTGACCGGCCCCGCAGCCTCGACGGGCCAGCTCCTCCTCGAAGGAGTGAAGCTCGCGGCAGACATCATCAACAACAAGTATAATCTCGACATGCCTCTCGCTAAAACAGCGGGGTTGCCGAACCTGGGGGGCGCAAAGATCGTCATCGTCTCCGGCGACCACCAGGCCAAGCCCGACGTGGGCATGGCAGAGACGGAGCGGCTGATCACCCAGGAGAAGGTTGTGGCCCTGATCGGCGCGTACCACAGCGCCGTGACGGCAACGGCGAGCCAGGCGGCCGAGCGGTTCGGCATCCCCTTCGTCAACGGTGATTCCACCTCTCCCACCCTTACCGAGCGCGGTTTCAAGTGGTTTTTCAGGACAACCCCCAACGACGAGCTCTTCGCGGAGAACTTCTTCCAGTTCCTGAACGATGTAAAGAAGAAGAAGCATGTGGAAACGGGCCCGGTGGCGCTTTTCCACGAGAATACCCTCTTCGGCACGGACACTACGAGGTTCCAGCAGAAATTCGCGAGCCAGTACGGTTACAAGGTGGCCGGCGCCGTCTCTTATCCGCCGCAGGCCACCGAGCTTACAAGTGAGATACAGAGGCTGAAGAGCTTTGCTGCACCGGTCGTGCTTCAGACATCCTACGTGGCTGACGCGATTCTCTCGGTGAAGACGTTCAAGGAGCTGAATTACACACCCGATGCGATCGTCGGTAACGATGCGGGCCATGTCGACCCCGAGTTCGTCAGGTCCCTCGGCAAGGAAGCGGATTACGTCCTTTCGCGGGAGGTTTGGGCCCTCGATCTCGGGGCGAAGAAGCCGATGCTGAAAACCGTGGCCGATATGTTCGAAAAGAGGACCGGCAAGCCCATGGACGGCTCGTCGGCGCGCGCCTTTACCGCCACGATCGTTCTTGCCGACGCCATCAACAGGGCGGGCTCCACGGACCCGGCCAAGATCCAGAAGGCGCTCATCGAAACCGATCTCAAGGCGAACCAGCTCATCATGCCGTGGGACGGTGTCAGGTTCGATCCCAAGACGCACCAGAACGTGTTGGGCAAGGGCATCATCGTTCAGGTCCAGGGCGGGAAATACTACACCGTGTGGCCTTTCAACCTCGCCACGAAAGACGTGGTCTGGCCTTTCCCTAAGTGGGACAGGAGGTAGGGTAGGGAAAATGGAGCTTTTCAGCCAGACCCTCGTGAGCGGTCTGCTTATCGGCTTCCTCTATGCTCTTATCGCCGTGGGCTTGACCATGATATTCGGAGTCATGGATATCGTCAACTTCGCCCACGGCGATTACCTGATGGTTGCCATGTACTTTTCGTACTGGGGTTTCGCGACCCTGGGGATGGACCCTCTCTACTCGGCGCCCCTGGTGACGCTCGCCCTCTTTATCGTCGGCGTCCTCACTTACTATCTGCTCATCAGGAAGATCATCAACGCCCCCATGCTCTCGCAGATATTCGTGACCTTCGGGGTGCTCATATTCCTGCGCGGCCTTGCCCAGTTTCTGTGGAAGGCCGATTACAGGGCCGTCCCCCATGCCCTGCTCAGCGGGAGCTTTCATATCTTTCACCTCTACGTCGGCATCCCCCAGCTCGCCGCCGCTGCGGGGGCCGTGGTCTGCAACGGCCTTATCCTGCTGTTCCTCAAAAAGACACGTCTCGGCACGGCCCTGGAAGCAGTGGCCGAAGACAAGGACGCTGCCCGTCTCATGGGGATCAACAGCGACCGAATGTTCGCCCTCGCCTGGGGCATCGGCATCGCGAGTGTCGGCGTCGCCGGAGCGCTCCTCGCGAACTTCTATTACGTATTTCCCGAAGTGGGAGGGAACTTCGGTCTCATCGCCTTTGTTGTGGTCGCGCTCGGCGGCTTCGGGAGCGTGGTCGGAGCTTTTGTCGCCGGCATCATCGTGGGCCTCGTCGAGGTGATGAGCGGCTATTTGCTCGCACCCTCCCTCAAGTTCGTCGTCGTCCTTGCCCTCTACCTCGTCGTCGTCGTGTTGAGGCCGCAAGGACTCCTCGGGAGGGAGTGAGAAGCCGATGAAGAAGAACGGCCTTTTCTTTCTCCTCTTCGTCGTCCTTCTCATCATCTTCCCTTTTTTCTTTCGCAACCCCTTTCCCCGGCACCTGATGATCATGATCATGATGTACGCGGTCATGAGTATCGGATGGAACATCATCGGCGGCTACGGCGGCCAGGTCTCCTTCGGCAATGCGGCATTTTTCGCCGTGGGAGCCTATACCTCGGCGGTCCTCCTCACCAAAGCCGGGCTCTCTCCGTGGATCGGCATGATTGCCGGCTGCGGCTTCTCGGTGCTCCTCGCCGTCATCGTGGGCTATCCTTGTTTCAGGCTCAAAGGCCACTACTTCGCCATTGCCACCATCGCCATAGGGCAGATCCTGATGGGTCTGTTCATGGTGTGGGATTTCGTGGGCGCTGCCGTGGGCATCTATCTGCCCATCCTGCCCCAGTCCTTGACGAATTTCGAGTTTCACCGGAGCAAGCTCCCTTACTACTACATCATGCTTGCCATACTTATTTTCAGCCTGGGCGTGTGTCTCCTCGTGGAGCGCAACAAACTGGGCTACTATCTGAGGGCCATCAAGGATGACCCGGACGGAGCGGAGAGCGTAGGAATAAACATTCGCAAATACAAGATGTACGCCTTCTGTCTGTCTGCGGTGCTTACCGCGATATGCGGCACCTTTTACAGCCAGTACGTGCTCTATATCGACCCTCCGAGCACTTTCAACCTCATGATCTCGATCGACCTGTGCATCATATCTCTTATCGGAGGCCTCGGAAAGCTTTTCGGTCCCGTGGTCGGGGCATTCATATTCGTCCCTCTCGTGGAGCTGACCAGGGTCTATTTCGGGAGCCAGGGGCAGGGCATAGACCTCATGCTGTACTCAGCGCTCATGATCGTCCTCGCGATCGTACGACCCCAGGGGCTCTCCAGCCTTTTTGCGCGAGGTGCGCGATGAGCGAGCTTTTGAGACTGGAGGAGGTGACGAAATTGTTCGGGGGCCTCGCGGCCAATCAGGATGTCTCCTTCACGGTCGATGCCGGGGAAGTGGTCGGATTAATCGGTCCGAACGGCGCGGGGAAGTCGACTCTATTCAACTGCATTTCCTGCTTCTACAGGGCAACGAAAGGGCGTATCCTGCTTCACGGAAAGGACATAACCAGACAGACGCCGGAAACCGCCTGCGGACACGGTATCGGCCGGACCTTTCAGATCGTGCGGGTCTTCAGGGAGATGAGCGTCCTCGAAAACGTCACCATTGGGGCTTTCCTGAGACACGGCAAGACGAGAGACGCCCTGAGGCGGGCCGAGGAGGTCGCGGGTCTCTTCGGTTTTTCCGATAGGCTCCACAGGCAGGCCGGCTCCCTCACGATCTCGGAGCAGAAAAGGTTGGAGATGGCCCGGGCCTTTGCCACCGCTCCGAAGATCCTCCTCCTCGATGAAGTAATGGCGGGTCTCAACATCCAGGAAGTGCGGGAGACATCCGATCTTATAGGCCGCCTCAAGAGACTCGGAATGGCCCTTATTCTCGTCGAACACGTGATGGAGGGCATAATGCCCATCGCCGACAAGGTAGTGGTCCTCGATTACGGCCGCAAGATCGCCGAGGGGCCTCCGCAAGAGATCGTAAGGGACGAAAAAGTGATCAAAGCCTATCTCGGAGAGAAGTATGCTAAACGTCGAGCAAATACACCTCTCGTATAAGGGCATAGAGGTCGTCCAGTCGGTCTCTTTTCAGGTTGGGTCCGGTGAGATCATTGCTCTCATCGGCGGGAACGGCAATGGGAAATCGACCATCCTGAAGGGAGTGAGCGGTATTCTCCATCCGGTATCGGGACGCGTCTTCTTCGAGGGGCGCGATATTACCAACCTTCCGCCGCACAAGAGAGTCGGTCTCGGCATTTCCCACGTGCCCGAAGGACGCCACCTCTTTCCGCAGCTTAGTGTTTACAAGAACCTGCTCCTCGGTGCTTACCTCGTCCGGGACAAGAAGCACATAGCAGAGCGCGTCGACTACGTCTTCTCCATTTTCCCCATCTTGAAGGAACGGGAGTGGCAAAAAGCCAAGACCTTATCCGGCGGGGAGCAGCAGATGCTCGCCATAGGTAGGGGGCTGATGAGCACCCCCAGGCTCCTTATGCTTGACGAGCCCTCATGGGGCATAGCACCCATCCTGGTAGACAGGATATTCGAGGTCATCGGCGAGATACGCAGGGCCGGGGCCACGGTTTTGCTCGTCGAGCAGGACGTGGAAGCTGCCCTCGATATCTGTGACAGGGCCTATGTCATCCAGACGGGAAAGGTGGTCCTCGAAGGAACCGGCAGCGAGCTGCGTCACTCGCCTTTCATCAGGAAGGCCTTCCTGGGGCTCTAAAAGGCGGTCTGTGGGGGAGGGTGAAATCTTCACCGTTTGGATACGGTAATCGTGAGTCAGGTCGGGCTGCGTAGGGAGTGGCGAGGAAAGAGCTAAGGGGGCACGAGGTGTGGCCGGTCGGCTGGGAGGAATCGTGCCGCCCGCAAGCGGGCACCTGGCGGCGCTCTGCCGCACCTCATGCCCATCCGCCGTACATTCAATACCGGCTCGTTAAGACCGTCGGTTCTTTCTGAGCCGTGTGAGGGGCGGGAGCATGATTTATGATAAGGAGAGCGTTGCCTGAAGACGCCCAAGCCATTGCAAAAGCACACGTTGATTCGTGGCGATCGGCGTACCGGGGACTTGTCCCGGATGATCGATTGGAGAGGCTCGACTATGTCCGTGGAGCCGAGCGATTTCATGACACAATCGTAACCGGCCCTGAGGAAATCTACGTTGCTGAGGAAGCAGGCACCATAGCGGGCTTCCTCGTACTGGGCCCATGCCGCGATGCCGGTGTCGATCGGGAATCGACAGGCGAGATCCGGGGGATGTATCTTTCACCCGAATACTGGCGAAGAGGGGTAGGCCGGAGCATGTGCCGAGAGGCGGAAGGGATGCTTAAATCCCGGGCGTACTCCCGGGTAGTCCTCTGGGTCTTCGAAGACAATCAAAGGGCTCGACGATTCTATGAAGCTATGGGCTTTACGGCTGACGGAGCAAGGAAGGTCCTGGACATGGGCGCATCTCTCAATGCAGTGCGTTACCATAAGGCCATATGAGCGGCGCCGAGCAGGGTGTGGCCCGAGAGCCCATGCTGTGGCCAGGTTCAACCTTCTGTCCTCATAAGACAGGAGGTGGGAGAAACGCATGACCGTTATCGATCAAACCTTGCTGCGGCGCAGATTTGATCTTCGGAAGGCCCAATACCTCTGCGAGCGGTTGGAAAAATCTCCCAATATCACGGAGGAGTGCGATGTAGCACCCCATCTGCGCGTCAGCTATGCTCCGCGCGATATCTCTATTCTCCAGTCTGTGCGGGACACGTTTTTGCACACGTACGAGTATGTGAAAAACTGGTTCGACTACCGGGGTGATCTTGCGATCGACCTGTGGATGGCTCCCGAGGTGGTTGACCTCGAATACATGACATGCATGCCCTGTGGCGACGGCTATATGTGCGCTCCCGGGACTCGAAACGGAGCGGACATCGTGCTCTTTGTCTCGCCTCTCTCGTCCGCGAAGAACGCCGACAAGGACCGCTTCTCGTCCATGCTGGCCCATGAGATTACCCACTATTTTGTCTCGGACATCTCGCGCGCCACCGTATTCTCCATGAAACGCAAGGAAGACCTGGACCTGCCGCTATGGCTGGAGGAAGGGCTATGCCAAGTGATCCAGAGCGAAGTAAGTCCCTCTTTCGCGACCAGATGCGCTGACGAAATCTTGAAGACAACCGAATGGTATCCCCTCGAAGACCTCTGGAACGATCTCTCTGCTTGCGGAGACGAAAGCAAAGGCTACCTCCAGGCCTACAAGGAGGCCAAGTACACTTTAGAGAAGAAAGGCAAAGCGGAGCTTATCCATTTGCTCTATCTGAACCGGACGCACTACGTGAATTGGAACGATCTACCCCAGGAAGGGGAGGCTCCGGCGAAAGTCAGGTATATGAACGACCGGAGGCCCTAGGTCGTATGGGGGAGATGGGGTCAGCCAACTGAGTTTATGGTATCATCTGGAGAAAACGGGTTGTTTTCGCATTGCGGTCTTTCGGCCGAAGGATATCCCCAGTTTTTTCATTCTGTTCCGCAAAGTGCCGGGGTTTATGCCGAGCAACTCCGCCGCGCTTCCTTTCCCGCTCACCTTGCCCATGGCCTTATCGAGGGCCCGTCTGATCTGTCGCACTTCGGTGTCTCGCAGGGTCATGGTTGTCTCTTCACCGGCTCGGTTCTCCCTCGCCCGGACCCCGGGCGTTACGATGATATCACCGAAGGCGAGCGGCTTCCCTCCGGAGACGATTATGGCCCTCTCCACGGCGTTCTCGAGTTCTCTCACATTGCCCGGCCAGTCGTAGGCCATGAGGGCATCTATCTCGCCGGGAGCGAGCGTGGGCAGGGCGGGTAGCGCCATCTGCCGCGACTTTTTTTCGATAAAGTGGTGGACGAAGGCCGGTATGTCCGTTTTACGCTCCCTGAGCGGGGGGATCAGGATCGGGAAAAACATTGAGCCGGAAGAAGAGATCCTCCCGGAACTGGCCGCGCTCCACCATCTCCTCGAGACGCCTGTTCGTTGCCGATATGATCCGCACGTCGATCTTTATGGGCTTTGTCCCCCCCACACGGTCGATCTCGCTCTCCTGGAGCACCCGCAGAAGCCTCACCTGTGCCAGGGGAGGAAGCTCCGAGACTTCATCGAGGAATACGGTCCCGCCGTTCGCATGTTCGAAGCGGCCCCGTCTCTGATCGTAGGCACCCGTGAAAGCGCCCTTCTCGTGACCGAATAGCTCGCTGTCGATCAGGGTCTCCGGAATAGCGCCGCAATTTACTTTAATGAGCGGCGCCGACCGTCGGTGAGAGAGCTCGTGGATGGCATTGGCGATAAGCTCCTTACCTGTTCCCGTTTCCCCGATGATGAGGACGGGGCTCATGAGGGGTGCCACCTGGCGTACACCTTCCGTGACCCGTTTCAGTCCGAACTCGTCGCCCACCAGTCTGCCGCCGGTCTTTTTCCGCAGCTCCTCCTGCAGGTACGATTTGTCGTCTGCGAGAAGGTCCTTGAGCCTGGATATTTCCTTGTATTGCTGGCTATTTGCGAGAGCGATGGCCGACGGCTCGTTCACGAGCGCCCACAGGCGCAGATGTTCATCCCTATACCTGCCCCTGCCGACGGCGCGGGTCACGAGGGCCCCCACGTATTTTCCGTCAACCACCAGGCGGTTAACAAGGAGGGAAGAGTCTTCCCAGTGCCTGCGGCGGGCGACGTAGCTGATGATCGAATCATCGCGGGTATCCGCGATCCTCGCTCGGGGGTACTGCTCCACCTGCTCGAACTCGCGACGGAGGCGGGGTGGGAGCGGCGTCTCTTCGGAGCAGGATCTCAGCCCGTCACATCTGCTATGGCCTTGATCGTGGTGGACCCCAACTCCTGCTCATAGACGACGAGCAAAAGCTCGTCAATCGGTATTACCTCGCGGAGGAATTGGAAACAACTCGATAGGGCCTTCTCGATATCGAGGCTTCCACAGATGCGGATGCTCACTTCTCGAAAGAATTCGTATTCGTCGATCTGCAAGTGTTCACTCTCTTTCGCCATATTAGTCACTTATAGCCATATTGTGACAAATATGTCAAGCTTTTCTACCGTATTTGGCATTTGTGAATAATTGTACTTAATACCCCCTTGGGGCAGTAGGCTTTCCGGGATGGCACAGTTTGTGCCAAACGAAGGCCAAAGCAACCACGGCCCGTCGTACACACAGTCGAAATGGAATAGTCACTGTCGTGAAAACCTAATTCTTGAGGAGGGAAAGGGATGGCGAGCAGGACGATAAGTGTAAAGGAAATTTTCGATGGCAGTCGCTTCACGTCGTACCAGTATTTGGTGTGCGGCCTCTGTTTTCTTGTCACGTTCCTCGACGGCTTCGATTTGACGATTATCGGAGTGGCCCTGCCCAAGATCGCCGAAGTGCTCCACTCCAAGCCAACGGCCCTCGGCCTCGCCTTGACAGCCGGACAGTTCGGACCGCTCATCGGCGCGGTCCTCATGGGCATGCTTGCCGACCGGTGGGGACGAAAGTGGATGTTATTCATCTCCGCCGTCATTTTCGGTGTCTTTACCGTCCTGACCGTACTCATTACCAATGTGGAGCAACTGGCCCTCTTCCGCTTCCTCGCCGGATTCGGATTGGGAGGGGCAATCCCGAACGCCCTCACCTTCGGGTCTGAATATGCGCCGAGCCGAATGCGTGCGGGCCTCGTAGCCACCATGTATGCGGGTATGCCGGCAGGTGCCATGGTGGGCGGGCTTTCGGCCGCATGGCTGATTCCCCATCTCGGCTGGCAGTCGCTTTTTGTTCTGGGCGGCGGCATCCCCCTTTTGATCGCCTTGGCAGTCGCAGCTTTTCTGCCTGAGTCACTGGAATTCCTCGTACGGAAAAACAAAGACAAGAAGCGGATCCGTAAGATCGTCGCCAAGATATCGCCGGCCCTCGCAAGGGATGAGGAAGTCGAGTTCTGTCCGTCCGACAAGAAGCTCGCCGGTGTTCCCGTCAAACGTCTCTTCACCGAAGGGCGTGCGCTCACTACCGTGTTGCTGTGGATAACCTGTTCCGGCGCCCTCTATATGCTTTGGATACTCAATACCTGGTCGCCTACGCTTTTGAAGAAGGCCGGTGCGACCGTCCAGCAATACAGTCTCTCCTACGCCTTTCTTTGCTTCGGCGCAGTGGTGGCGTCAATCTTCGTCGGCCGCCTGATGGATAAGGCCAATCCCTTCCGGGTGCTCGCAATCGGCTTTGTGCTCGCCTTCATGAGTCTCGTGGCTTTTGGATTTGTCGCCGGCGGTCCCTTCACTCTCATCGTGGTTATGTCCGTCGTCTGTGGAATCTGTATAAACGGCAGCCAGACGGGCACCCTGGCGGTCACGACGGTCTCCTACCCTTCCGATATCAGAGGTACAGGAATCGGTTGGGCTTACGCCGTCGCCAAGATCGGCGCCATGGGAGCACCGGCGGTAGGAGGCATTATGCTCAGCCGAAACTGGAGTGTCAGCCAGATCTGCAGCACAAACGCCCTGGTCGGGATCTTCGTGGCAATCGTGGTCCTAATCCTGCGCAGGCACGTTGCGGCCCGCTCTGCACGGACAGCGGCGGTAGCGGCAGCGATGGCATAGAAGAGCGAAGGAGGACTCAAATGACCATCGGCGACCTGCTGATAAGAAATGCACACAAATTCCCCGATAAGACGGCACTGGTATCTGAAGGTGCCTCACTGACCTTTCGTGAGCCTCAACCAGCGTGTAAACCGGCTGTCGCACGCACTATTGGGCGCCGGCCTGAAAAAAGGTGACAGGATCGGCGTTCTCGTTCATAACTGCCATCAGTTTATCGAACTCTATTTCGCCGCGGCGAAGACGGGCGGGATTTTCTGCCCCTACAACAATCATTTGATGCCACGGGAGCTGAAGGAGATACTCAACTACTCGACCCCGAGGTTCCTTTTTCTGGATGCCGATTTTGGAGAAACGATCGACGCCCTGGCACCCGAGCTGAGCCTCGGTCGAGAAGTACGTTTGTCTCCAGGAGCCCGGCAGCCGGTCGATGGAGGGCTACGAGAGTCTCCTTGAGCAGGGAAGCGATGCGGAACCTGCAGCCGGGCTCCTGGAGGACGACGTCCTCAGCATCATCTTCACCGCCGGTACGACAGGCAGACCAAAGGGCGCGATGCGGACACACCGTCATCTGATGTCGGATGCGGTGGCATCGGTGATCGATTTGGGTGTTGCCTACGACGAGCGCGTCCTCATCACCTTTCCCATGTACCATGTTGCCTGCGAGGATAACATCGTCCGCCATTCATTCATGCCGAACACAATTCACACTAAACGCGAGGGCGGGTTCAAGCCTGAACAGGTACTTCAGTATATTGCGAGGGAGAGAATAACGAGGTGCCAGTTTGTCCCGACCATGATCCACAGCCTCGTTCAACTTCCTGAAGTGAGCGGGTACGATTTGACCAGCCTCCGCCTGATACTCTATGCAGGCTCCTCGATGCCCGTGGAGCTTCTAAAGAAGGCTTTGACACTTTTCCCCTGCGGCTTCGCCCAGATGTATGGCCAGACGGAAAGCGGGCCGTTCACCACCGTGCTGAAGCCGGAGGACCATGTGGTCGACGGCTCCGAAAAGCGTCTGGCGAGGCTCGCCTCGTCGGGAAAGGCGGCCCTCAACTACGAGGTCCGGATCGTCGACGGGGATGACGCCGACGTTCCGACAGGGCAGGTGGGTGAGCTGATAGTCCGGAGTGAGGCAATGATGGTCGGGTACTGGCAAATGCCGGAAGAGACCCTGAAGAAACTTCGCGGGGGATGGCTCCACACAGGCGATCTGGCAAGAATGGATGAAGACGGGTATGTGTATATCGTGGAGAGAAAGAACGACATGATAATCTCGGGCGGCGTGAACATCTATCCCCGCGAAATTGAGGAGGTTCTTTACAGCCATCCCGAAGTGTCCGAAGCATCGGTCATCGGGCTGCCCGACGAGCACTGGGGCGAGGTAGTCAAGGCGGTCATCGTTTTAAGGGAGACCGGCAAGAGAGTCACCGAAGCGGAGATCATCGAGTTCTGCGGCAATCGTCTCGCCGGCTACAAAAAGCCGAAATCTGTCGACTTCTGGGACGAACTGCCTAAGAGCTCAACCGGAAAGATACTGAAAAAAGAAATACGAAGGCAGTATGCACGGTAGATGAATGAAGAGCGGCGGCCCGAGAGCCGCTGCTCTTCACCCGTGGTTCACGGAGATCGCCTTTTCGAAGAAAGGCGCCTCGTCACTCGAACAGATTATTGGAGGATCGATGTTCCAGCTCACCCCCGAACAGAAAGACATCAAGCGGGCAGCTCGGGAATTTGCCGAGAAGGAGTTCACCGACGTGGCACGGGAAATGGACGATAATGAGCGGTTCGACGATGGGATCTGGAAGAAGACTGCGGAGAACGGCTTCCTCGGTGTCTTCATCCCCGAGGAGCACGGGGGCGCCGGCCTCGGCCACTTCGAGCAGTGCCTCATCATCGAAGAATTCGCCCGGATAGACGGTGGCATTGCCCAGAGCATGGTGGCAAGCTACTTCGGTACGCAGATGATCAAGCTCTTCGGAACCGCTGCTCAGAAACAGAAGTACCTACCCCCTGTCTGCAACGGGACCTGGCGGGCCGGTATGGCTTCCACCGAGCCTGACGCGGGAAGCGATGTGGCGGCCATCACCACGACTGCGATAAAAGATGGACACGATTACGTCATCAACGGGAACAAGATGTTCATCACCAACGCGAACGTCGGGCAACTACCTCGTCGTACTCTGCCTCACCGACCCGAAGAACACGAAACCTCACAACCGGATGAGCACGATCATCGTAGAAACGGACAGACCGGGGTATGAGGCGAACAAACTCCACGGCAAGCTCTCCATCCGATGCTCCGATACGGGAGAGGTTGCCTTCAAGGACGTGAGGGTCCCGCGGGAAAACCTCATCGGAACAGAAGGGCAGGGTTTCTACCAGCTCATGGAGTTCTTCAACCGTGCCCGTCTCGACGGGGGCGCTGCCCTCGCCATCGGCACTGCCCAGGGCGCCTTCGAGAAGGCCGTCACCCATGTGAAGAAACGAAGGGCTTTCGGGGCCCCCCTTGCGCAGCTCCAGGTCGTCCAGGCCAAGATCGCGGAGATGGCGACCCTCCTCGAAGCCGGCCGTAGCCTCCTCTACCGCGCCGCCCGCTCTGTCGATGCAGGCCGAGACAGATCCCGCCCTCGTCGCCATGGCAAAGTGGTACACCTGCGAGATCGCGGTGAAGATAGCCGACGAAGCGATACAGCTCCACGGCGGCTACGGCATACTTAAGGAATATGGCGTCGAGCATTACTGGCGCGATGCGAAGGTCTTCGAGATCTTCGAAGGCACCAAAGAGGTGGAGAAGGTCCTGATAGGGAAGAAGATACTGGGGAAGGGGTAAGACGCCGAAGGGACGGGACGTGAGCCGGCCTCGCGGCTCTAGGGGGTGACCCCTTTAGTACGCTGAAAATACCTCCCGAGCCGCGGATATGGCGTTCAGGGCAGCGGGAAAGCCTGCATATACGGCCATCTGCATAAGAACTTCAACAATCTCTTCTTTGGTCACGCCGACATTGAGGGCCGTTTCTATGTGAACTTTGATCTGAGGTTGCATCGTACCGGCGGCAGTCATACCGGCAATAGCGGCGATCTCCCTCGACCGTGGCGCAAGTCCGCTTCGACAGAATACATCGCCGTATGAAAAATCGACGATGAAATCCGCCATATCAGGAGCAACATCAGCCAAACTATCGATGACCGCAATGCCGGAGCCTTTGCTGGTCTCTTCTATCATTCTCAAACCCCGCTCGTGACGGTCGGCATCACCATCGGTTTTGACGGGCTTGAAGGCTACCTTTCTTGTTTTGAAGACATCTCTCACCGCAGCTATCCCGTTCAATCCTGCGGGGAATCCCGAATATACGGTCACCACGTACAAGATTTCGACGATTTCCTCGGGCAAAATACCCACGTTCAGGGATGCGCCTATATGCCACTTGAGTTGAGGCTCAGCATTCCCTAAAGCCGTCAATGCGGCGATCGTCGCAATCTGCCTGGACTTTATATCCAAAGCGGGACGCGCGTAAATGTCACCATAACCGAATTCAACCATGAGTCGGGCCATATCCGGCGCAATGTCGGCCAGGCCCCCTAAGACCTGGTCCGCACCCTCGGGATTGAGTGCCCTTATTTGCTTGTATCCCCTTTCAAACCGGTCTTCACCCATTGTGTATCCTCCATTGATATTGAGTGCCTGCACGGCCCGCATGAACCGTAACAACCATCAGGCCCTAAGTTAACCTTGTCGCCCCAGTATTTTTTCCAACTGAGGCTCGTTCATGAATATTAGTATCTTTTCTCTTGACTGTCCTCCGGACTAAAGACAAAATACTACGCAATATGGACAACGGGCTTTGCAAAAGCGTGGTGGAGACAATCGATCTTGGCCTGAAAGAAAAGGACCTCTATGCGGTAGGGCTGAAAGGCTCCCTCGAGGATTTTTCTTCCGATGCGCTTCATGTGCATCCCTTCCATCACGTGCTTCAGATCCGAAACGGGGTGGCGCTGCTTCAGGATGCAGGCGGCAAGCGGCCACAGTACGGACACATGGTCGCATTCATCCCTGCCCACGTCCCTCACAGGACAGAAGTGATAGGAGGGAGTATCGAGTATCAGTCACTCTATTTCAACAGAGCCCTGATCGAGAGGCGAACAAATTCGATTGCAATCTTTCGGATGAGTGCGCTGGGCCTTTCTTTGCTTGATCATCTGAATAATGAAGAATCTCTGCAAAACCTGACGCATGGCGTCCAGAAAGATTGTGTAAGGCTTTTCGTGAAAGTACTCGCCCACGATGCGCTCACCGAAGAGAGATCAATCTCACTGCCGGACCCAAAAGTCGAGGTCAATAGAGGGGTCTGCCGCTTCATAGAAGAGAACCATCAGAGAAAAATAACATCAAGGGATTTTGCCCAAGCCTTTCCACTCTCTTTTCGGCAGCTCTCAAGAAGATTCAAATCGGACATAGGCCTGAGTATCTTCGAATACCTGAAAACTTTCCGCATGCTGAGGGCGTCTATTTACCTCAGCACCGGGGATATGAAGATTATCAGCATAGCCTACGAGTGCGGCTATGATTCAATTTCATCATTTTTCACGGATTTCAGGCAGATATTTGGCATTTCGCCCGGACAGTTTCGACTCCGGCACAAATGAACGTGCCGGAGTCGAGAGGGACGGGAGGAAAGAAAAGGGCGAGTGGGGGCGCGAGGTGCGGCCGGTCGCCGTATCTTTTTGTCCGCGGCTCCGGCCTTCGTAGGATGCACACACCAGCGCAATTGAATAGAAGCGGCGGCCGTAGAGGCCGCCAAAGAAGCGGAAAAATGTATTTGGTGCTTACGGTTGTCCTCCTGTAGTTGAGTGCTTTTGTTTCTGACTTCAATATGGTGCCTTTTGAACGGTAAGCGTTAGCACTCTGTCAACGAAAGAGCGGGGCCGCTGCAGACATCAAGAAAACAAGACATCAAGAAAACCATTGACCGGTCAGGAGGACCGTGATATGGTGCACTCTAAACCTGCCTTTGCTCACCCCGGGTCCACTGTTTTCTGGTATGAGGCCATGCGTATGAGAAGACTTGTCGGCACGAGCTCTTTTATCAGCGTCATAATGGTGTTATTAATTTCCCTATCCTCTTGCGGCGGAGGCGGAGGCGGAGGCGGAGGCGGCAATTCGGGCGGCGCGACCAGCAGCGTACCCACCAATGGAACTATCAGTAATTTTACGGTCGGCCAAAACGGCACCTCTACGTCCCCATGGGGCGACGGAACCGCATCGGATCAGCCGGCCATGGCCGTGCAATTGACCGCGCCTTCCTATCCTGTGACGCTTACGTCGGTAACCATCTATGCCTCCAATAATACGGGCTCGGACCAATTCTTCAATCTGTATGGGTACAGCGATCTGACCACGTTGACGCAGATATTCAGCCCCATGATGAACCAGGCGATACCCAACACAGGCACGGGCCATTTCGCGGAGACCATCGCCATACCACCCACGACGATTTCAAGCGGCAGCTTTTACATCGTCGTTGAATGGGTGACGAAACCGCTAGTCGCGCAGTCCGGGCACAATGCTTTCTTCCTGCAGACTGACAGCCACATGGACCATCCGAACACCAGCTTCATGAGATTCACCACCACGTGGGAGCCTCTGGAATCGGTTTCCGCAACAGCTGGCGACCTCGGGATATTTGCGAGCTATGGCAGCAACCCGATCAGCACAGAGCCGACAGTAGTGTCCATAATCCCCGCTAACGGGGCCACAGGCGTAGACCGGAACATCCAGACGATAACGGTCCAGTTCGACAAGGAAATGGATGGACGGTCCTCGGTACTCGGTGACACTCCCAACTGGCCCCTGTCCGGCACCACCCCGATTTCATGGTCTTCAGACCAAAAGACGTTTCAGATCTCGAGGGACAATGCTGCCACTCCCCTGCCGGCCCTGACGACAATCACGGTCAGGTTCAACCCCGCAGGCTACAATCCTGAGTTCATGGACATATTCGGCAATACCCTTAACGCGTACACCCTGTCCTTTACTACAGGCCCGTAACCTTTCCCTATGCGGCATGCCGGCGGCACCTCGTGCCCCCATCTGTCTCTTTCCGGCTTCAACTTCGTTAGATTCGTTCACCCGACCGGTGAGCCTTCCTCTCTTGAACTGTGGAGGCTAACATGGTTCACTTATGGCGGTCGACCGGATGGGTCGCCGACATGGAAAGGGCCTTCCCGGCCCGGCTCTATACTACTATTGGGAGGTCGTTGTTGTGGCTCACAGAATTTTGGATCACTGCATCGCTTGCAATGCCTGCTCGAGCGTCTGTCCCCAGGGAGCGATAATCCCCGGCGGCGGTCACGGCATTTCGAGGATCGACCCGGAAAAGTGCATCGATTGTGGCACCTGTACGGATTTGTTTTTTTGTCCAGTCGCGGCTATCGTAGACGAGAAGTTCCAGGAGACGGATTCCGGTTCGGCAGATTTTGACGGGGGAAGATGATGAAGGGAGACGGCAAGGCAACGGCTCAAACCAGGACGGGTACTATAGAGGGCAGGCAGAAGGACAATCTTTTTGTGTTCAAGGGGGTCCCTTACGCGGCCCCTCCGGTCGGTTCCCTGAGGTGGATGCCGCCTGAGCCCGTCACACCATGGGACGGCGTCCGGCCGGCCCTCGAGTTCGGACCCATCGCCCCTCAGGTCAGGGTGGGAGGCGCCATCGCGGGCTTGAGCGCAATCGAGCCGCAGAAGGAGGATTGTCTTTATCTCAATATCTGGACTCCGGGACTCGACGACCATCGCCGGCCCGTGCTCGTCTGGATCCACGGAGGAGTTTTCAACCTCGGTTCAGGCTCACAGCCCGCCTATGACGGCAGCCGGCTCGCCTCCCGGGGCGACGTGGTAGTGGTGACCATCAATTACCGTCTCGGCATGCTCGGCTTTCTCAACCTGAAGGAGGTAACCGGGGGGAGGATACCTGCCACGGGCAACGAGGGTCTCATGGACCAGATGGCAGCCTTTGCATGGGTCCGCCATAACATCGCAGCCTTCGGCGGGGACCCGGACAATGTGACTGCCTTCGGGGAGTCGGCAGGTGGGATGAGCATCGGCTGCTTGCTCGCCATGCCTGCGGCCAAGGGCCTCTTCCACAAGGCTATTCTGCAGAGCGGCGTGGGCAACACTGCCGTGCCCCTCGATAATGCCATAGAGGTGGCTCGAGGCTTCCTGAAGCTCGTGGACATCGATCCCCGCGATACGGAAGCATTGAGGAAACTACCTGCGGAGCGGCTCCTCGAGGCAGATGTGGAGCTCAGGGCGGCCATGGCCGGCCCCGGACAGCCTCCCAGACACGGCGTAACCGCTCCCGTCATCGATTTCGTCAACCTTCCGCAGCCGGCCTTGAAGGCTATCCGTGAGGGGTCCGCAGCGGGGGTCCCCCTCATTATCGGCACCAACCTTGACGAGTGGCGCTTCTTCGGCGTCCTGGACCGCCGCTTCCCGAACGTGGAGGAAGCCGACATCGCAGGTTTCCTGAAGCCCTTTATCCCCCCAGAGCGGATACCGGCCATCGTGGCAGCATACCGGAGCGCCCGGACAGGGCGCGGCCTGGGCGTGAGTCCCATGGAGCTGGTGTCGGCGATCGCGAGCGACGTCATGTTCAGGATGAGGGCCCTCCACGTGGTCGAGGCCCAACAGCGGCTCGGGAGCCCTGTTTACAGCTATCTCTTCACGTGGAAGACGAGGTTTATGAAGGGTCTCCTCGGCGCGTGCCACCTCGCGGAGATCGGTTTTGTCTTCGGTACTTATGATGCCGATTTCTGGGGCTCCGGGCCGGAGGCGGACGCCTTTTCCCTCAAGCTGCAGGACGTGTGGACCACATTCGCGAGGACCGGCGACCCGAGCAGTCCCGGCGTGGGGAGATGGCCGGCGTACGGCGAGAAACGGGTTACCATGGTTCTCGATAAGGAATGTCGCCTCGAGGAAGCGCCCTATGACGAGGAGCGGCAGGCCTGGGACATGATGCCGGGGCAGGCCGACAGATAGAAGCTTTTCGGATCGGCGGCCTCAACACTGGAGCGTTTTGCAAAATTGATCCTCTTTTGGGTTCCGGACCCCCTGTCTCCACCCTTTCCTCCGCAGCGCTCGTGCTTCGTCTCTCACCCGCTGTAGGGACTCCCTCCGCTGGCCTGCGGAACTCGCTCCAAGACCCTTAAACGGAAGGGTCTTTCCGCTCAGACAGTCCTCGGCCTGCGCCTTTCGGCGCACCGCTTCGCTCGTCCCAACGCGGGTACCCGAGAGACTCTCGCAAGGCGCGCTCCGAAAAGGGTTCCGAAGGGGGGCAAGCGTTACTTTTTGCAAAACGCACTATGCGGCCGACCCTGACGCCTCTTTCATGAATTTTCTCAAAGCGTTGACATCAATGATCGGGTCGAAACAGGCGGCGCCGCGGCAGGGGATTATCCTGTCGGCTCCTCCCTTCCGGTAGCTTATCGCGGAAAGAGGCATAACCGAGGCCCGCGCCTCCGACAGAAGATCGGCTGGAAGGGAGCCTTCCAGCTCAAGGCTCACCATATGGTGGAAGGCGTCGAGGGCGGCAAAGAAATAGCCCGCGTGGACCCCGGCCTGGCGTGCGCTCACGATGGAGCCTTTAAGTGTCCTCTCGGCGAGGGCCCGGTAGCGGTCGTTCTTGAGCGTGCCTGAGAGCTTCACGAGGAGCATGACGGCCACGCTGCCGGCAGAAGGATGGGGTGCGTCATCCGTGGTCTTGAGCCTGGTGCCGAGCACCTCACGCTCAGTGTCGAAGAAACCGCTGTTTTTCTCGTCCCAAAATTTCTCAATAGTCAGATCCATCATCTTCGTCGAGCGCTCCAGAAAGGAGACCTCTCCTGTCGCCTCGTAAGCCTCGATGAGTGCGCTGTCCAATGCGACATAATCTTCGAGGAGACCCTCCACTCCCTCCGTATGGAAGAGCGTCTCTCCGATCCAGCGGTCCTTGATGATCCGGCTCAAGCTTTTCAGGGCCAGGTCCCTGATCGCCTCGTCCCTGAGCACCCGATACGCATGGAGGAGGGACGAGATAAGGATGCCGTTTAGGGAGGTGTAAAGGGTGGTGTCCACAAAGGGGGAAACCCTTCTGCTTCGGTGAGCGAGAAGCTTGGCCTTGCCTTTTTCGATGAGACGGTTCACCTCGGCCGTACCCAGATTAAGCTGTTGGGCAATCTGCTCAGGCGTTGTGGCGAGAAGGAGCACTCTTTTGTTCGCGTCGTGATGCAAGGTCCCTTCCGGGGTCAAAAAGAGCATGGAAAGGGCACGGCCTTCCTCGGGGGCGAGGGCGCTTTCCATCTCTCCTTCCGTCCAGGTGAAGTAGCCGCCCTCGTCGTCGGGTGTCACGTCTGCGTCCTGGCTCGCGTAGAAACCGCCCGATCCGTCAGAAAGGACCTCCTTCAGGAACCCGATGATGCCTTGCGCCACCTTTTCGTAGCGGGGATCGCCGAAGAGGGCGAAGGCGTCTACATAAGCCCTCAGCAACCAGCCGTTATCGTCCGCCATCTTCTCGAAATGGGGGACGGACCACGCCTCATCGACAGAATAGCGGTGAAAGCCACCTCCCAACTGGTCGTAAAAGCCGCCTTTTGCCATGGCATCGAGGGTTCTTCTCACTGCGGCCGCGACCAGACCGTTTCCTGTGAGGGCATAGCGCTGCATGAGGAACAGAAGGGCGCCTGCCATGGGGAACTTCGGAGCCGTTCCAAACCCCCCATTCTTGGAGTCGAACCTGGAAAGCATCAACCCGGAGGCCTCATCGAGGAGGCCTTCTTCGATGGTGCCCGCGTCTTCCGGGCTGTTCTGGAGGGCCGCTGCGAGCCGTCGCCCCTGGTCTTCGATTTCATCCCTTCTCGTTTGGTAGAGACGGGCGATGGTCTGGAGGAGTCGCTTGAAGCCGGGTCTGCCGAAGCCGTCATTAGGGGGGAAATAGGTGCCGACGAAGAAGGGGACTCTCTCAGGGGTGAGGAATACGGTGAGAGGCCATCCTCCCCCCGCCCCGGTGGCAGCAGCCGCCTGTTGATACCTCCGGTCTATGTCGGGTCTCTCGTCGCGGTCCAGTTTGACGGACACGAAGTGTTCCCTGAGGATATCGGCCGCCTCCCGGTCCATGAAGGACTCTTTGGCCATCACGTGGCACCAGTGGCACCAGACCGCGCCCGAGCTCAAGAAGACCGGCTTCTCCTCGGCGGCCGCTTTTTCGAAGGCTTCATCGCCCCAGGGATACCAGTCGATCGGCTGATCTGCGGCGTGGCGCAGGTAAGCCGATTTCTCGCGGGCCAAGCGGTTCATGAGGAAGCACGGGGCAGAGATGGGAGAGATAGGAGAGCGGAGACCGTTCCTTCGGGACCAGGGTGATGGGAGAGAATGAGTTCAGTGCTCCAGATCGAGTTAAACAAAAAATCTCCCATCTCCGTCCTCCTCTCTCCTATTCCCCGCTATTTCAGTCGTGCCTCTGCCGCCGACCAGTTGAGGTTCTTGAAAAAGGCGTCGATGTAAGCGGCCCTCTTTGTTCCGTAATCGAGCATAAAGGCGTGTTCGAATACGTCCATGATGAGAACCGGTGTACACCCGGCCGGGTGTCCCGTGTCGTGCTCGTTTATCCAGAAGTTTATCAGTTTGCCGTTTGTGATGTCCTGATAAAGCACGGCCCAGCCTATGCCCCTCATGGCACCGACTGCCCTGAACTCCTTCTCCCATGCGTCGTAGCTCCCGAAATCCTCGGCGAGCTTCTTGGCAAGGCGGCCGTCCTTGTTGACGACCCCGTTACCACCCAGGTTCTCGAAATAATATTCGTGAAGCCGCATTCCGTTGAACTCCCACCCGAGCCTCCTGCGCAGCTCGGCGAATTCCGGTGACGATATCTTGTCCCCTGTGAATTGGGGGAAGATCTCGAAGAGCTTGTTCGTGTTGGTTACATAACCCTGATAAAGGGTAAAATGGTTCTTGAGGAGCGCCTCGCTTAGTCCCTCCATGCCGATGAGCTTCGAATAATCCTTTGCCGTGTACATTTTTCCTCCTTTCTCGATTCAGGTACCCTGACTTGATCGTCTCCGGTTGGCCGCGCTCCAGATGTTTGCGACTCCAAATCTAAGGCGTCCCGCATTGATGTCAAGCGGGGTGAAAATAATATAATCCCTTTGAGAAAGAGGGGCCAGGAAAAGTCGGTGCGGGCATTATACTAACGACAGGGGACATTATCAGCTCCGTAAAGGTGGGGGCCGGACAAAGAAAGGGGTGCCCTTTTCGGAGCACGATGCCGCCAAGGAGGCAGGGATGAACAAAGCCAAACAGCTCAAAGGGGTAAATGCACTGCTTTTTTTCTTTCTCTTGTACCAGGCGATCACCGGCATCCTGCTGGGGTGGATCGGGACAGACGTGCTTGAGACGCTCCATCCCATAGGCGGGGCAATACTCGTCGTGCTCGGGACCATCCACATAGTGCTCAATTGGGGATGGGTCCGGGCGACCTTCTTTGCCGGGAAGTAAGGAAGACTTCCAGGCCATTTTCGGGCCGGCACTATAAGGACTCGGTTCTTAGCCGGGTGATAGGCCGTTGCCCTATTCCGCAGGACCCTTTTATCTCTTCCCCTGAGCGCCGAGGGCCTCCAGGATTTCTTTCATATGATCGATATGATACTGGATATGGCTCTCTGCTATGCCTCTGGTGAAAGCGCCAAGGGTCGGGTACTCACCCAGGGGGCTCTCCTTCAGGCCGGGTATATGGGCCTTACGGCCGAGTTGTTCCGGGGTGAGGCCGGAGACCATGTCTGCAATGACATCGGTTCTTCTCTCGAATTCGGCAAGTAATTCGGTCATCGACATGCGTACGCGTTTTTCCGTAAAATGCGAGTTTCCCGGTTCGAGATGGATTTCGGGTGTCTCCTTGTCCAGGACGAGCCTGATGACCGACGAAAAGTCTCCTTCTTCCGAACCGCAAAGATGGGAGACGATTTCCTTCGGGGACCACCGTCCCTGAGGTGCTTTCGATGCCGTCGTTTCGTCGAGTCCTGCGCAGAGCTTCCTGAACTCGGCCGACTTTTCCCGGACTGCCTGTGCCAATTGGGCGCCTTCAGCGAATGCCATAGAGTCCTCCTTTGTCCTCATTTTTGTCCCACCAGGAGGTGAAGAAACGTCTGTATGATGGGCGCTATTTCATCGAAGATAATATAAGACGGCAGGGAGCCGGGGACCAGACAAGCCCCGGCGACTTCCCGGCTCCGACCCTCAGAGGGGTCCACACCAGCACCAATTGGATAAGTCCGGCGGCCCGAAGAGGCCGCCCATTACGCCCCCTCCTTCCCCTTTCACCCTTTTGCGCACAGGCATTTTATTCCCCTGGCAATCCCATGAGCGTATGGCACCCGCTCCTCTCGCACATATTGCGCAGCGACCGTTAACCAGCGTTAGCGGAGCTTGAGCGATCCCGAAGGGATGATGTGTCATGCTCGTACATCCTGCTCGAACGCCACCGTGCACATCAAGCTCACGCGGAGCTTACGATCACGAGCGTAGCGAGGTTGAGCGGGGAGGTTCCGTGGGCTTTGCCCATGGAGGGGGTGCTGAACCCCATTGATTGCGAGTGGAGCCTTTGTGCGAGAGGAGCGGGTGTCATACGCGTCCCACGGGCATACCATTCCCCGACGCCTCTGCCTTGCCTCTGCCTTGCCTCTGCCTTGCTCGTGCCTGTGCCCTGTCCCTTTTTCTTATGCTTTGACAAAGACAGGCGACTGTCATAGAGTATCTCCTGCTTCCGTTGCGATCCGAAAAATAAGGGGAAGAGGCGAGAGAGAGTAGATTAATGGACTTGATGCAGGAAAATGACCTCGTTGTGGTGGTTTACAGGGACAAGAAGTACCTGAAGAGGCTGGAGAAGGACAAATCCTTCCACGGCAAGGGAGGCATCCTTCCCCTCATCTCCGCCGTCGGCTGCCCGTGGGGTACGAGATTCGGGGAGTATGAGGTATTCCGGCCGACTATCGAGGACATCATCATGTACGGGGTCCGAAGGGAAACGCAGATCATCTTTCCCAAGGACGCCTTTTTCATCTGCGCCAAGCTCGATTTGAAGTGTGGGTCGAGGGTGCTCGAAGTCGGCACAGGGAGCGGGGCCCTTACCCTGTTGCTTTCCCGGATGGCCGGCCCTGATGGTCTGGTCGTCTCGATCGAGAAGGAAGAGAGGCACCACAAGAACGCCCGGAAGAACCTGGACAAACTGGCAGAGTTCCATAATACGGAGCTTGTCAACGCCGATGTGAACGATTTCGAGGGTGAGGGCTTCGATGCCGCCTTCGTGGACCTCCGGGAACCCTGGCTACCCCTCCCCCGGATTTGGAACTTCCTCAAAGGGGGTGCTCCGATCGGTTTTATCGTGCCCACGGCAAACCAGGTTTCCGATACTCTTCAGGGTTTGAGACAGGGCTTCGGGGATGTGGAGGTCGCGGAGATCATATTCAGGAGATACAAGACCCTCGCTGCCCGGCTTAGGCCCGAAGACAGGATGATCGGCCACACGGGGTATCTGCTTTTCGCAAGGAAGCTCGAGATGGTGAAGGAGATGAGCCCGATTGAGGAAAGCGGGGAGGTTGACCTGTGAGGCCGGTCTCCTTAATCATCCTAGTGCCCAACTCTTACATTTCCTGATTCATAAAACACGGGACCTGGAGCCTCCCCGGCAAGCGACTTTTGCCATCGGCCGTACTTGCCTTTGACTGCCTGTGTTTGCGCCTCGTTTCTGTTGATTGTGCAAGATGAAATGGGATATGTTGTAGTAGGCCGGAGGCGGGCACCGTACGTTCTCCATGGCCGAATTTCGCAGAGTATGTGCAGGGTGGGGTGAACGAGAAACGGTTCTACTTTTTTACGATGCTGGCCCTTGTGCTGGTCCTTGGATACCTGAGCTATCTCATCTTGCGGCCGTTTCTGACGTCCTTGGGTTGGGCCATCGTGTTTTCAATAGTTTTCTTTCCCATCTATAAGTTTATTCTGCGCTTCGTGAAATGGACATCCCTCGGGGCCGCAATTACCGTTGTCTTCGTCTGCATACTCATTCTCGGTCCGTTTTCCTATTGTGCCTATCTTTTGACGTCCGAGCTGAGCAACGTCTCCATAATGCCGATAAATCTGAAGGGTGTAGGCCACATTCTCAACAACCCGGCGATCCAGCCTCTCTTGAGGAAGGTCCTTCCCTTCCTTGACATCAGTCAAACCCAATTACAGGCCTCTATCGTGAAGAGTCTTACGGGGATGGGGGCCCGACTGCTCCAATACCTTCCCGACAGGCTCAGCGACGTGGCTGAGGCAGCTCTTCATTTTGTCCTCATGGCTTTCGCCCTCTTTTTCTTCCTCAGGGACGGATCGAGATTCCTCGTAAGGATAAGCGAGTACGCGCCTTTTTCGCCAAAGCACAGGGAGAAGCTCGCACGGCAGGTCAAGGACATAGTTATCTCGACCATCTACGGCGGCATCGTTGTTGCGATCATCCAGGGGATCATCGGGGCCACGACCTTTGCCCTGCTCTCGGTTCACTCTCCGATCCTCTGGGGTCTCGCGATTTCCATATCGTCCTTCGTACCCCTTGTGGGGTCGGCGATCGTGTGGGTGCCGGCCGTGCTTATCCTTTTATTGAGGGGATTCCTTTTAGATGGGCTGATCCTTGCCATAGTGGGCCTTCTGGGTATAAGCATGGTCGATAGCGTGCTCAGACCCATTCTCATTCAAGGCCGCATGAGAATGCCCCTGCTCGTGATATTCTTCAGCGTCCTTGGTGGAATCGAGCTGTTCGGCCTGATAGGCCTGGTGATGGGGCCTTTGGTCCTGGCGGTCTTTATCTCCGTGGTAGATATCATGAGGGACGTAGAGACGGACTTCAAGTAAGAGGAGGGTCACGAGGGCAAATTTTCCGCGCCCCAGAGGATACTCTACTTCAGCCCCCGGACCCCTTTATCGCAACTGCCGCCTGACCGAGTCCGTCTCTTATGCCGGCTTGCGACAGATCGGTCGTGGAGAAGTGGAGAACCTCTGCGGGGCTGCGTGTCTCCCTGACCGTCAGGTACCAGGCATAGAAGTCGTCGGTAGCGGCGCCCAGGTAAAGCTCGACCGCATGGGTTTCCTCGCTTCCTCCCAGCCTGCCCGTCAACAACATGAGGTAGCCCCCGGTCTGTATCCTGTAGTTGGCATCATCGGGAGACCTTCTTCCGAAGCACGCCTCTCCGAATTCCTCAAGGAGGAGGAGAGCTTCGGGCATGCGATCGCGCCCTTCGGCCTCGAAGCGCTTCTTTCTCTCCTGTTCCATCTCCTGGGTTTCATCCGCCCTTTTTGTCATTTTGTAGTGCTGCAGAACTTCCACCTTCACATTCCTAGCCTCCTTTTGAGCTTCCGTGAAGCGTCTAAGCATACAGTAAAGAAAGGAGTTTTGCCAGCAAGATGGAAACCCGGTAGTGTCCTAATTTCAATCAAGTAAGTCCTTCACGCTCCATATGTGATCCGTGAGCCCTGCCTTCATAGCTGGTGTCACTCTGAGAGATTGATGGACCCGAACGAAATTGTAATGGGCGAAGTGGAGGGCGACTGCTGCCTTGAGGTTCTCCAGTTTCTTGCTGAATGCGTTGGTTAACCGGGTGAACCGCCTCATGCTCATCCTCATCGTAAGATTCTGTCTCTCGATATAGGATGTAGAAATCTTATCGCTGTCAGGATAACCTTTAATTGCTCTGCGCTCCGCACTTATGACATGCGGAGGCGAATACCTACCTGGGCCAATCGGCTCGGCCTCATACGTTTTTACGACCTGTCCGTAGTCCACGTTCATACCGAAGGCCCGTTCCACGGCATCGACATAGGCCGCAAGAGAATCGCTGCTTAACTGCACACGGTTATCAAGTCTCTCAGAGAGGTCTTGAATGAAAGCACAGGCATTCTGAAAAGAACGCTTTCCGACGAGGTAGGAAGGTATCAGCTTGCTATCGGCGTCCAGGGCAACCCACACCCATTGATCGCCAAGCTCGTTAAGATCGTCCGTGATTTGAAGATGCCTTTGTTTCTTGCCGACGAAGCACCATATCTCATCGACCTGGAGGTTTTCGCATTTGAGATTGTGCATGGTGGAGTCCATAATCTCTTCGGAGTTCTGCCCAGTGCGAACCATAAGGCGCATGATTGTATCACGGTGAATGCCGGTCATGCGCTCGACAGATCGGATAGACGCGCCTTCCACAAGAGCACTAACAGCCATAGATTGTTTCTCAATCGACAGTTTATTCATTGTAGAACCTCCGATGAGGTGTTATACTGAGTAGTGGAGCGGAGGGGTATCGAACCCCCAAAGGACGGGTGTAAACCCCGAACCGACTGCCCAAGTCCCGCCCCACAAGTTTTCGGGGAAGCAGGTTGCGCCATAAACTTGTTTCCCCTTTCTTTTTGCCTTGCCGTTGCTTGCATAAGAAGATTATAATAAATTTATTATACTGATGTCAAGAAGAAAAATCTTGAAATATAATTTTTTTATGATAAACTTATGAAAGAGTGGATATTTAAGGTGTTTGTGGACAGTAACGGCCGATGCGATTTTGTAGATGAATGGCGAGCTGGCCTTTCTCCGGAAGCGCGCGCCAAAATGGGGCAGATAATTAGTAACATGGAGACCACGAAAGATTGGACGCAAACGAAATACTTTAGGCCCCTTACTGATCAAGAAGGGCTGTGTGAGGTAAGGTTCAGGGTCGGCAGGGTTCAATATCGCCCCCTAGGGTGCTACGGGCCGGACGAAAGCTGTTTTACGTTACTTGTTGGGGCAAAAGAACGAGATAACAAGCTTGTACCCAAGGGGGCAACTTGGGCGGCAGCAAATAGGAGGAGATTGGTTCTTAAGGACAGGAGGTACGTCCGTGAATACTACTGATGAACGTAAGACACGATTGCTAAATGAACTGGAGGACAAACGATATAGGGACGCCTATGTGTCATCCAGCGTTGATGTTGGGGTGGCTTTCCAGATAAAGGCGTTGAGAGAACAGAGGGGATGAACCAAACCAAGCTGGGCGAGGAAGCAAGTATGGCACAAGCGAGAATACACCAGCTTGGACCCTAGCAAATCGCCTAATTTAAAAACGCTAAAACGACTAGCCAACGCTTTTGACATTGGCCTCGTCGTTCGATTCGTTCCCATAAGCGAATTGGTCAGATATGAACTCGATTTAGCTTCTGACTATCACATAATGAAGTTGCCATCTAATTCGGTCGGGATTCTGAGTTACGGAGCTGAGCCTTATTTTAACAAGCCAACTGAGCAAGGGGGCGTTCCGCCCATGGCTGTAACTAGAAGAAATAGAGGCCGATGCAAAAGTTATCAGCCTCTTAGGAAGGTTTAACAAAAAGGCCGGCACAAGCCAGGGTGAATTATATGGGATGGCGGCATCTCAGTCCACAGAAAGGAGAGAGTTATGAAACTCTTATCTGTTTGTTCCGCTCGGTCAGCTTGGTGGGGGAACATATCAGACCTTAATCCAAAGGGCCTGTCTTTCTATCCGCTTACTGTTGCTTTTCTGTTGAAAAGCCTACCCATTTCAAAAAATATCCTTCCATGGTTAGACACCCCCACAAGCTCCTCCGCGGGAGGAAGAGGGGTTCAAGTTTAGCTTGCACTTCAACTCTCCCAAACGGCACGGTTATTAGCGTGGGGTTGTCTCTCTTTACCGATTCGGTGATACAGACAGCCTTTCTTCCACCGAGGACACCGACATGTTTTTATCTGATGCAATGAAACGCTATTCAGAGATTTTTCAAGCGCCAGATTATAGCGAAGTGATTACGAGAAAAACCTATCAAAGCCAAGTCTATATATCTACTTGAAAAAACGCTGCAAACCATAAATCCAAAACTCAATGAATTTGCTTCATTATTCGCAGAAGGCATGTCTCCCACTTTGCCCATAGAGTTCGGAGGAATATCCTTTTGGTCGGAATCAGCAAACACCTTGACGAGATCTTTTGTTTTTGAAAGAGCAATTGGTGGTCCTTTCTCCCAAAACAGATATTTTTCATCCGCCCCTCTCCCTACCCAGAAACACCTTGAACTATTAGATAAGCTTGAGGAAGTCCTTTCCTAATGGACTCCGACCTTAAGACCGCTGTCGAACGGCTCCATAACTGCAAGGCCTCTTTCGTCGAGGATGTTGTTGTCGTGGAGAAGTTTGGCAATCAGACGGCTTGGAGCGGCACGGTATCGGTCTTCAAGATCGAGGGCCATCCGAAGGCCACAAAAGCATATGCCTGGTCTTCACCTATCGAGGGTAGCACAAAACGTCGTTACTATGCCGTACTTCACATTCCCCCGGTAGACTCGCCAGAGAAGGCGGTAAGGGCGTCGATTGTGCAGGATCGGAAGACCGGAAAATTGACATAAGGGGTCAATAGAATGCCAACTACATACATTTCTTTTTCAGCAGAGATCATACCTCAAACAACAGAATCGCTCATTGCGGTTCTCGCAGAACAGGCAAATAGACAAGTTGAAGAAGTGTACCTTATGCTCTCTACTCCAGGGGGATCAGTAATGCACGGGATGACTCTCTACAATACGATGAGAGCCTTTCCATTCAGGCTTATTACTCATAATGTGGGCAATGTCGATTCTATCGGCAATGCGATTTTTCTCGCCGGTGCTCAGCGTTATGCGTGTCCACACAGTACATTCATGTTTCATGGGGTAGGCTTCGATATTACAAATCCGGAAAGACAGGAAGAAAAGACATTACGAGAGAGAATGAACGCTATACTACAAGATCAACGTAGGATTGGGTCAATCATTGAGCAACGTACAAATCTGAACAATGCAAAGGTCCGTAACCTGTTCCGAGAAGCCAGGACCAAAGACGCTGACTATGCCTTGAGCGTTGGGATTATTCACGAAATCAGAGATGTTGAGATTCCTACGGGCAGTCCCATAATTTCTCTTGTATTCCAGAGATAGCGCATCTGGCTCAATTCGTATCGGTTCTTGTATCATTTTGATATTTATACAATGTTTTGCCATTTTTTGTCAACCTCTTTTTTATCGGCAATGCCGACCATCCCTTAATGCTATTGATGCAAATATAATGCCGGTTATAAACACTTTCTAACTCAAATTAGGACACTACCGAAAACCCCAGGCAGGTCCTTTTCTCTTACATGGCGCTGTT
>CAVVPU010000024.1:0-7958 GCA_963750015.1 uncultured delta proteobacterium
GGCACAGGGACGCTGCCTGCGAGCACGAACCCGGGGGCGTATAAGAGTCCCATAACGTTCCAGGGAGTGGCAGCAGGGACACTGGGGGCGGCAGGCACGTTCAGCGGAACAGCAGCAGGGACCGCTGCGAAGAAATAGGAGCAGTGCAGGCTTCTCCGTGCGGTAAGAGGTGTGTGGCCGTTCCCGGGGAAAAGCAGAGAAGCGAAGAAAAAAGCTAAAGACGGTTTAAGGCCGTTTGTGGGTAAGGGAGAGCCGCATGGCAAGAATCGCACGCACCCGCACGCGGGTTCCCGGCGGCGCCCTGCCGCACCTCATGCCCATCCGCCGTACACCGAGTACGGCTGCGGGCAATGAGGCACGGCAGGTCATCCACATCTCATCGATTCTTCCCATGCGGCTCTCCACTCCACACCGCAATTGTCTCGACCTGAGCCAATTGCGGAGGAGTACATAGGACAAACAACCCAGCCAAAAGGCGGCCCCATAGGCCGCCGAAGAGCAATCCCAATTGTCCCTACGTGGGCCAATTGGGCACTTCATAGGATAAGAGAGCTACCGGAAGAGCGGCCCCGTCGGGCCGCCGTCAGATGGCCCAATGGGAAGTGCGCGCCTGCGGCGACTCTTCCTTTTTTTGAAGGGGTGGCTCCGCGGGCTTTGGAAGGAAAGGCAAGAACCTATCGCGGACCAAGCTCTCGCCGTTGGCGATGGTCCGCGAGGGCAAGCCTGGATCGAGGGGGCGACGCGAGCCCCATTGATTGATAGCCCCTCGCTATCTTTCGCTAACGTGATAAGGAAACGAGGCGTCCGGTCTCTATGTCCCGGACGCCTCGTCTTATCTTTGTTTGATTAGCAGTTTTGCGGCTTTTTCCGAAATGTTACTCGAACACGCCGCAAAGCGTGTACATGTCGGTCCCCTCTACCTTTTGGAGCCAAGCCTTTTTTGACTGTACTTTCTTGGTGGCAGGGTTGACCCATTCATATGTGGCCCATCCGCTCCCCTTTGTCTTGACTATTTCGATGAACTCCTTGATGAAATACTTGCCCGCAGGGTCCTTCAACTCCGTATGGTTCTGACCGATAAGACCGGGGTTCATAGGATTCGCAAGGGCTATACCATTTGTATCCTGAACTGTCACATAGAGTTCACCCTTCACAAACCGTCCCTTTGGGTTATTGACCTCTGCGAGTCCTTTTTCTTTGCCGTTTGCCTTAATGAAATCAGCCGCTTTGATGGCGAGTGCTTTGGCTTCTTCAAGCTGGGCCGCATTCGCCGTGTATACCCCCCCAATCATCAATGCCAATGTAACTAGTGCCACTACCATTGTTTTTCGCATTGCTTTCTATCCTCCCCTTTTGCAGAACTATAGATGTGTACACCAGCTGTGTACAATATTCTTGTCGGCAAAAGTATATAAAACTTAATGCCTTACACTGTGGCCTTTAGGGCCGCCACCAGCAGGCCGGAGCCGGAGAAAGACCGATGGGTGAGGGCCGGCCGTGGTCGCCCGCCGTTATTTCTCCGTCAGGTGGACTACCTCGCATGTGGGGCACTCGGTGATTATGGCCGGCCCGTTCTTATCTGTCTTGATCATTTCGTAGATCGCTACCGGTTGTTCCTTGCCTTTGACGGTGACCCATTCCAAGCCCGTTATCTTTAGCCCTGCGAGTCTTCCTGCATCTATGGCCGGCTTCAATTTGTCTAAGGTGTTCTCGGTGATCAGTATGTGGGTCCCGTACTTCCTCGTGAGCCCTTCCACCCGGGAGGCGAGGTTCACGTGGTCCCCTATCACCGTGTAATCCATCTTCTTTCCTTCGGCTCCGATGTTGCCCACCAGGACTTCCCCGGTATTGATGCCTATCCCCGTGTCGAAGGGTTCTTTCCCCTCCGCCCTCCACTTCGCCTGGAGCTTATTGAGGCGCTCCACCATCTCGACTGCGCACAAAGCGGCCCGTTCCGCGTGGTCCTCCTGTGCCAAGGGCGCGCCCCAGAAGGCGAGTATCGCGTCTCCTATGAATTTGTCGAGGGTCCCTTCATGGGAAAAAATCACCTGAGCCATCTCTCCCAGGTATTCATTGAGGATAGACACCACCTCTTCCGGGGAATGGCGCTCGGAAAAGGCGGTGAAAGACTTGACGTCCGAGAAGAGTACTGTGATCTCCCTGCGGGATCCCCCGAGCTTCGCGAGCTCGGGGTTCTTTACAAGCTCGTCGACCACTCTTTTGGTCACGTACGACGAGAACATGCCTCTTATTCTCCGGGCGTAGCGCTCCTCCATGGAAAAGCGCACTGCCGTCACTACGAAGTATATGGAGAGTAGGTTGATGCCGGAAAAGCTGAGGTCGATCCAGAGTCCTTTCGAGAAGAAGAGCCAGTAGCCGCCCAGGAACATGGCAGAGAGAAAGAGGCAGGCCAGAAGTGCCCCGAGCGCGGCCCGGGCCTTGAGCATGCAGAAGGAAAAGGCGATCCCCGAAGCGAGGAGAATAAGGAGGCTCATTGCCTTCTTCGTCCGCTCGCGAAATTTCTTCTGGAGGATCGAAGCGATGACATTCGCGTGTTTCTCTATGCCAGGCATCAGAGGGGACGTAGGGGCCACCCTCACATCATAAATGCCCGTCGCCGTGGCCCCGACCAGAACGATTTTCCCCTTGAGCACCGATGAGTCCACCTTTCCGTCGAGGAGATCGGCCACCGGTACGTGGGGGAAGGTATGGGCAGGCCCATAGTAATTGATCAGGGTCCGCTGCCAGAGGTCGGTGGGTATGAAGAGATCGCCCATGTGCACGCCTTTGCCTGCGTCGACGACGAGCGCTTCCTGGGGAAGCCCGTAGAAGAGACGTGCTGCCTGGAGGTCGATGGAAGGATAGAGCTCCTTGTCGTACTCGACGGCCATCATCTCCCAGCGCAGCACACCGTCGTCATCGGGTATCATGCTGATGTGGCCGAGGCCGGCGGCGCCCTCCGAGAGAATATCGAGGGGAAGGAGCGCGCCGGATGCGGCAATGGGCGGAAAGATCTTGAAGTCTCCCATGTTCCGGATCATGGGGAAGGACCATTTCAGGAGCTTCTCGTTCTCGGCGACGTTCGGGCCGCCCTTGAAAGTAAAGGCGATGGGGAGAAGGATATTCCCCGCCTTCCTTATGGCCTCCCCGAGCTGTGCGTCGCCCCGCGCGGATTCGGCGAAGATTATATCCATGAGGACGACTTTGGCGCCCCCCTCTCGTAGCAGATCGACGATCCGGGCAAGTTTTGCCCTGTCCCAGGGCCACCTGCCGACTCTTTCGATGCTCTTATCGTCTATGGCAAGGATCACGATGTTATCGGGAGGGGTTACTTTTCCGCGAATCTGAAACCCGAGATCGTAGAAAAGAAGGTCGAGTCGCTCCAAGGGGAGGATGTCCCGAAGCAGGCAGAACGACGCGATGAGGGTGACCGCGAGCCCGACAGCGAGAACGACCCATTTTTTTTTCATCCCTGTGCCTCCGAATGCTGTATCTTATCGTCCGCACCCCTGCCATGGCAAGCCATTTGTTTGTCGGGGGCCGTGCATCTGAAAGGAGCCGATGGGAATCAACGAATTGTACGCATTTATGAAAAGACACCTTGACAACGGGACGGGCGGATGCATAAAATTGTATGACATGAAGATACGGATACTCGGCTGTTCCGGAGGCTTGGCGCCAGGTCACAGGACTACATCGTTCCTCATCAACGGTTCGGTGCTCATCGATGCGGGAACGGTATCCGAGGCGCTCGAAATGCACGAGCTGAGAGCGATTCGTGCGATACTCGTCAGTCACGCCCACATGGATCACATAAAAGACCTCCTCACCCTGGCTGACAACCTCAATTTCCTCGAGAGTCGGGGCGTGGCGCTGGCCGCGGTCGGGCCCGTTCTCGACGCACTCCTTACCCATCTTTTCAACGACAAGATATGCCCTGATTTTACCCGCATACCTTCACCCGATTCACCTATCTTCACGCCCCTTCCCCTCACCATGGAGAAGACCGTGGTTCTGGACGGGATCGAAGCCACACCCGTTGCCGTCAACCATACGGCTGTATGCTCTGCCTTCGTCGTGAAAGAAAACGGAAGGGGCTTCTTGTTCACCGCCGATTCGGGCCGCACCGAACGGTGTTGGGATCTCGCCGGGACGGATGATGGGATCGAGATGATCATGGCCGACGTCTCCTTTCCGAACAGCATGGGTTCCCAGGCAACGTTGAGCGGTCATATGACGCCTGCCGTATTGAAGGAGTGCATCCATTCTTACGGGCTACGGCACAAGACGATCTACGTCACCCACATGAAGCCCTATTTCTGCAAAGAGATCATGGCCGAGCTGACCAATATGGGAGAAGAGAACATAAGGTTCCTCGAGCAAGGCAGCGTCCTGACCATCTAAAGTCGGACCCCATCTCCCATCCTACCTCCACTTTCCCTTTTCCTTTCCCCATCCTATAGCTTAAGTTTGTCCTCCCTCTTCCGAGAAGCTCTTAGAGGAGACAAGCGATGGGAAGGGGGAATCACACGTGGCCGATCTCGCACCCTGCGGGCCTGATTGGCGGGATTCGGCTCTTCGAAAGAGTCTTTCGGTCTGCTTATGTCACGGCCCTCGCCGCGGCCCTGCTTCTGGCTTCGCCTTGCGCCTACGGCTTCTCCGGCTCGGAACAAAAGGCCGACCAGGCCCGGGACGGGCTCGTTTTCCAGTTGAAAAAATTCGTCGAGGCGGCCTATGTCAGAGGCGACTCAGACGCGGCTGCCCGAGAGCTTCGGGCGCTCGCCTCCTGGGGCATCGACGCAAACGACGTCAATCCCCTTCAGGCCATCAACCGCTGCCTCATGCCCAAAGGCTTGTTCCTCACCAGCTCTTACACAGGCTCCGTGCCTGCGAAACCCGTGGTGAAGCTCTTCTCCATCGCGAAACAAGACGTGTTCGACCACTTCGTCGTGGACGGCTCGAAAAGGGAGACCCTCTTCGGGAGAAGGCTCGGCGGATATCGACGGGTCTTGCTGGACAGGGAGATATTCTCCACCTCGGATGCGTCCCCCGTGGCAATGCCTTACAACCTAGGCCCATCAGGCTCGTCCGCGCCCGCGTGGGTGATTGTCATCCCCTATGGATCGCTGCACGATCTCTACGGTAGCCGGGACCCATCCATGGAGGAGCGGCTCGTGGAAGAGCTCGACGATCCATGAGATCACCCACATCGAACTTCAGACCAGGGACGAGCTTCTACCATTTCTCGCCCAGTTCGGGTACAGGGTGGACGACTACTGGCCCATCCATAGTGTGGAAGACCTTGTAGGATATCTCACCACGAAGCGCCTCACCTATCGCTTTCTTGATCGTCTCGTGCTCCAGCGCATCTGCTACCCTGAGGCTTTTTACGGAAGCTCGGGCAATGCCGCCCATTTGAGCGCCCTCAGACAGATAAGGGGCGAGCTGGCCCGCCTTGCCCGGGAGATACACAGCTTGGACCCCAGATACCCCTCCGACGTCTTGCGCATGTCGGACCAGCAGTGTTACGCGTGCATGGCCCTTCTTTACAGCCAGAGGCTTAAGCAGCTCACGGCATCGAGAAGCCGCCAAACGGGAGCCCCCACCTAAAAGCACCGGGGACCGGCTGCCCCCCAGAGATTTCCCTTGACATTCTGTTATACTTCGTTTTAGTCTAGATTCGTACCACATTACTTTGTGACGTAGGTAGGGCAGGGACGGGCCGCAAGGTCGCGAGTCGGTGCTGCCCTTGCAGGTAACGAACCATCAGGGGGTCGATGGAATGAAAAGAATCGTCTGGTGCCTGGCTTTTGTTGCCGCGACAATGGTCGCGGGTTCATTCGTTGCGCGTGCCGACACGGTTTATAATTTCGGGTCGCCCAATCAAATGGGCGGAGCCGCAATCAGCCCCCCCTTCGGGCCCAGCGTAGCTCAAAGCTTCAGCGTAGCTCAAAGCTTCAGCTTCGCGGGAACGGGAACGACCCAATTCAACGAGATCACCTTCTGGGCCTTTGCCATACCGAGAGGCGGCTTCCGTTCCGATACCGTCAATTACTCGATCTACACCGGCAGCAGTGGCGTGCCGGGAATTCTCAGCGATTCGGGCATGAATGTAAACGTCAGCGAGACGTCGAAGACGTTGAGTTACGTGGTAAGCGGCTCGACCACCCCCACGCTCGTGCCTGAATATGAGGTCACCTTCGATATCCCCACCTTCACGGCCACGGACGGCACGACCTATTGGCTGGCCCTCAATATGAGGGGCGGATTGTATGTCGACTGGGAGACATCGAACGCGACGGCCGATCCGGGCTTGACCATCGGCTCTTCAATTCAGTCGACCGCAGTGGCCACATGGCAACCTACGTCAAATACTTACGCCTTCGAGCTTGTGGAGACGCCTCTTCCCAGCGCCGTGCTCTTTTTCGCGCCGGGCCTCACAGGACTAGCCTTCCTGAGAAAAAGGCTCAAGGGATAGATAGGCGATAGATAGCTCAAAAGGCCGCACGCCTTTCGCGTGGGCCCTTTGTCATTGTAAGGCCTTCTTCGTGACACTTTAACTTCACCTTTGCATCATGGCCCCGAGGGCCGCGTGCGACCCCGATGGGCCATCGCTCAGCTTCACCCCCTCTATCCGGAGCAGCTCCGCCTTCCTCTCAAGGCCGCCCGCGTATCCGGTGAGGCGCCCGTCAAATCCTACGACCCTGTGGCAGGGGATCAGTATGGAGATCGGGTTATGACCGACCGCGTTTCCCACTGCCTGGGCCGACACAGCCGGCTTTCCTTGACCTTCTCCCAGGCGGGCCGCGATCCGGCCATAGGTGAGGACCTCACCTTTCGGGATCTCCGTGAGAATAGCCCATACTTTGATCCGAAAGGGAGAGCCCACCGGCTTAAGGGGTATATCCGGCCCCACACCATTCCCTGAGAAATAGCCCAGGAGATACCTGCGTAACTCCTCGAAAACCGGATAATCGGGCATAACTCTCCAATCGGTCCGCCCAGCCGGGTAGTATTTCTGGCCGACGAACCAGAGGCCCGTCAGGGCAGCGTCGGCTGCGGCGGCGGTCATCTCCCCCAGTGGGGTGTTTATGGCGCATGTGAAAGTGGTCATGGGTATGCCTCCTTCCTTCATCCCGGTGCTTCCTGCCGCGCCCCAACCCCAGGGTAGGGGGCATCGCTTTTCTCTCTTCTTGCTAATGATCTCCACAGCAGGATGGTCGCGTACGACCTCCAGGGGCTCCATTGGGATGAGAGGGTCATTATCTCCTTGGGCTTAAGGCCGCCCAAGGCCTTTCTCACGCCGTAATCGGTCCGGGGAAACGAGTCCGGCCAGCCGAGGGCCCGCATGGCGATACACTCGATGGTCCAGGGGCCGAACCCCGGAAGAGCGCGCAGCTTCTCCATCTCGGCCATCGGGTCGGCCCCGTGGGAAAAGGAGATCCTCTTCTCCCTCAAGGCCGATGCCAGAGCGAGGATCGAGCGGGCCCTCGATCCGATTATGCCCAGGGGCCCCAAATGTTCCTCGACGGGCTCCGGAAGTTCGCAGATCTCTTCAGGTTCAGGGAAGGCCAGGGAGACCCCGGAATAGGGCGTTTCGATCCTTCGGCCGAAAGCTTGCGCCATTCTCCCTGCCAGGGTGGATGCGGCCCTGATTGTCACCTGCTGTCCCAAGATCGTCCTGACTGAGGTCTCGAAAGGGTCGAAGGCACCCGGCAGACGTATCCCCCGCACCAGGAGATCGGGTCCGAGGCCCTCTGATGCGGCCAGTTTCTCATATACCTTCTCAGGATCGCAGTTAATGTCGAAAAGAAACCTTACCTTCTGGAGCGCAATCGACAGGACAGGCAGAAGGCTTGGAGCAATGGTCACCGAGAGGGAATTGGCTTTCGGCCTTATCCCTACCGAGATCCACCCGTCATATATCTTCTCGCCCTTCCTTATCGTCGCGGTCCGGA
>CAVVPU010000025.1:0-22989 GCA_963750015.1 uncultured delta proteobacterium
TATGTTCTTGTTACTGGTTCGTTAGTGCTAAGAACGCTGTTCCCAAGTTTGTCGATATGACAGAGCTTCGACGGCTGTTTTACCAGGTCGGAGAAGGAAGGGTAGACGTGAATGATCGAGTCGAGCCTGTGAAAGGGTATGCCGAGGGTCTTGACGATCTGGGCTTCGTGAATCAGCTCGCCCGCCCGGGAACCGAGGATGTGGGCGCCGACGAGCCGGTATGAGCGATCGCAGATAAACTTCGCCATGCCGAATTCCTCCGCTTCGGTTTTGCCCCGATCTGTGTCCTTGCAAGCCCATTTGTAGATTTTTATACTATCCCCGTAACGCCTTCGGGCTTCCTCTTCGGTAAGGCCGGCGTGGGCAAATTCCGGGTCGGTAAAGGTACACCATAGATAATTGTCGTAGTCAGCCCTTTTCTTGATCGGGAAGAGGGCGTTCTGCCCCGCTATCCTCGCCTGGTACTCGGCAATGTGGGAGAACCGGTAGGGACCGGTCACGTCGCCGCAGGCGTATATGTTCCGAGCTGATGTGCGGAGCTTCCGGTCAATTCTGATCCCTTCGGGGGAATAGTCCACACCTGCCGCTTCGAGATCGAGGCCGCCCACGTTCGCTCTTCTTCCGACGGCCACGAGCACTCTCTCCCCCGATATGCGTTCCTGTTGTCCAAAGGCGTCCTCGAGGGTCAATTCGACTTCATCTCCCTTGCGGCCGAGCCGTGTCACCCGCGTGTCGGTCCTGATCCGCATTCCTTGTGCGACGAGCCCCTGAGCCAGAAGGTCGGACAACTCCTTGTCTTCTCTGATGAGGATGCGCTGCCCGGCCTCTATGACGGTTGTTGTGACGCCCAGATTGTTGAAGGCCTGAGCCATTTCGATGCCTATGGGTCCGCCACCTAGAAGGATCATGGAACGGGGAAGACTCTTTATGTCGAAGAGAGTCTCGTTGGTCAGGTAAGGGGTACGCTCGATTCCCTCGATAACGGGAATCAGAGGCGAGGTCCCGGTGCAGATGATGAAGCTCCTCGCGCTCTTTACCGTACCGTCGAGTTGGATGCGGTGATTGTCGAGAAACCGCGGATTTCCGAATATGACGTGGATTCCCAGGGCTTCGAGGGCGTCCGGTTTGTGCCCCTCGTAAACCCTTTCGACCACCCGCGCGACACGGGCGAGCAGCGCCTCCCCTGTCGGAGGAGGCTCAAGGCAGGCCGAAAGACCCTTTTCGTCGGCGCGGTTTGCCTGGTAGTAGGCTTTTGCCGAGCTGATGAGCGCCTTGCTCGGCACGCACCCATAGAGGGTGCATTCGCCTCCCAGTCTGCTCTTTTCTACGAGGGCCACCTTTTTGCCCAGGCCGGCCGCAAACTTCGAAGCTACCAGCCCGGCAGCTCCGCCCCCGATCACGATGAGGTCGAAATCGTGGCCCACGCTTCACCCTTCGGATCACTTCAAAAGGAGAAAGACGCCTTCAGAGCGCCTTTCTCTTAATTGGCGCAGCAGCTTCCGGGGCTTCCGCACGACTCTTGAGAGCCGCAACAGGAGCAGTCGGCCTGGGGCGGAAAGGAGGAGGAGCTGGCGGTCGTATTGTGGGCGGACATGAGCTTTACAAGCGACTCGCTCCCGCACTCTTTACACGCCGGGGCCTCTTCCTTGCCCAGCATAAGGATCTCTGTTATTTGGCCGCACTTCTCGCACCGGTACTCATATATCGGCATATTGATTTCTCCCTTTTATGAATGATGGCCACAGCCCCCCTGATGTCCGCCGCAGGTATGGCGCAGGGTGACGAGGGGAAGCTTTCCTTGCCTGAACAAGTCCATGTTTTCTTTGATGGTATCGGCTGCCGACGCAAAGACCCTTATGCCTTCGGCATTGAGCCTGTTGAGCGCGCCCGCCCCGATGCCCCCGACGACTACTGCATCCACGCTCTTTCCGCCCAGTGCCATTACGGGATTGCAGGCCCCGTGTTCGTGGACCATATCCCTGTTACCGATCGTTATCACGCTCTCAGCTTCCGTGTCGACCATCACGAATGCAGGGGCTGAACCAAAATGACTATAGACGGCGCTGTTGATACCTTCGTCCTTCTCGACTGCAAAACAAACTTTCATGACCTGCTTTCTCCTTTACCGTCGTCGATATTTGTCTCGATCTTGAGAGCCTTACCTAATACAAGGGCCTCTGCGACCTTTCGGCGCGCCCCATTTACGATACGTCCGAAGGTCGCCCTTGAGATCTTCATTTCCCCGGCCGCCTCTTCGTGGTACCTGCCCTCATGGTCCGCAAGCCTCAGTGCTTCTATCTCGTCAGCACTCAGGCTGATCTCCTCCAGGTGAACCAAGGGTATGCCCCTTGGCTTGAAATAGAGGGCCTGAGGATTGAAATTGATGCATCGGCACTTCTTAGGTCGAGACATGAAAGTAATATAAGCATATGATCATAATTTTGTCAAACCGGCCTGGGGCAATTCTTAGTGCGCCATAAGGCTTACGGTGAGGATGACGAGGACGAAAAGGGTGATGACGATATACTTGATATTCCTGGTGGCGGTGAAATAGGCGACCGACATGACGGCCCGCACATAGGGCGTGAGAATAAGTATGCCGATCCCCAATATCATGAGACGAAGGGCAGTGATCCGTTTTGACGTCTCGAAGAGCAGGTCGAATAGAAAGGCAAAGAAATTACTTCCGCGGATGAACATGGCGCTTCCCTGGTCGATTGCGACCGAGCGGGTGGCCTCGAAGTAAAGGATCAGGCCCAATCCCTCGAGGACGAGGCTCACGACCACGCCGACAATAAGGATATAGCTGACCCCGGTTTCGAGCTTTGTCCCTCCGTTCCCTTCGACATCTTTCTTTACCACGACCTGACCCCCTTATAGAGCATTTGGATAATGAGTGAGGCGACAACGGCATAGAAAAGGGTAGTCAGAAGGCGGCTGCTCAGCTTGTTGAGGAGCCTGCCTCCCGCGACGGCGCCGATGGTCGTGCCGATCGCCATGGGCGCCATGAGGGTTATGTTAAGAAGACCGCTGAAGAGATAGACGCTCGTTCCGGCGAGGGCCGTCATGCCGATGATGAAGTTGCTCGTGGTGCTCGCCACTTTCGAGGGCAGCCGGAGCACGTTCTCCTGGACGGTCACTTTAAAGGCGCCCGCGCCTATGCCGAGCATGCCGGCCGCCAGTCCGGCGACCATCATTCCCACACCCCCGAGAACGGGCCGATGAGCTTGATATGAGACGTTCTTCTTCGTTGCATTGTCGAAATAGCTCCCTTCGAGCTCGAGCCATTGAGAAAGACGGTGCCCCGGGAATGCTTCGGACCCTATTTCGGGCAACGGTCGGCGACGCCCTGCTCTCAAGAAGGAGGTCATGAGAAAGGCCGCGAAGAAGAAGTAGAGATAGACGGGGGTTATCCACGTGGTTATCGAGGCGCCGATGATCGCGCCCACGCTCGTGAACATTTCGAGGTACATGGCGATACGCACGTTGGCGAGGTGTTCCCTCACGTATGCCGATGCCGAGCCGCTCGAGGTTGCCACTACGCTTACCATGGCTGAGGCGATAGCGATCTTTACGGGTATGCCGAAAAAGACCATGAGAGGGATGAGGATACTCGCACCACCCAGTCCGGTGAGAGACCCCAAGAAACCAACGGGGATCGAGATCAGAAGGAGGGATATCATGTTCATGATGAGGGCACCATACTTTACAATATAGTAATCGCGAGTTCATCTGAATTGGTGCTCCTTTTTGGGCGGGGCGACTGGCAACAGGCTTCAAAAATAAAATCCAACGGGCATTTCTATCGGCGATCGACGGCCTTGCCGGACTCTCTTACGTGCCCGCAAAAAAAAGAGTGCTGAATGGCCTCTCAAAAACCGGCCTGTTCAGGCAGTCTTTTACCCTATTGACAGTGATGCGGACAACTTAGTAGAGTGAAACCCGGTGGCCCCCATTACCGGCAAGAGGCGGAAACAACCTTCTTGGCGGCTGCGGGAAAGAGGGAGGGCGGACGGCCGGCGATTAGGCCCGCCCCCATACTTCGTCACCCGGTGAAGCGGAACTCTTATACTCTCCTTCCGGAACCCTCCGGAGGGAGATGCTGACTCGACGAAATATTGGCGACAGGATAGGGAGGAAAAAAGGAGTGGCGCTGTTCTTCTGCAGACGATCGATCAAGGAACCGGTGAAGGCCCGCGTCCGGAGATTCACGATCAAAGAGATAGAGCCGTTTGTCACCATCGAGCATCGTGAAGATAGGCTGACGGGCTCTATGGTTGCGGTCGTCATTGGGGTAGCGATCTGTAAAGACGACGGCACGTGGGGGGTGCACGAGCTGTCCGATGAGACCGGTGGATGGACGCGGACCGGGCGGACTTCATGGGACGGGGCTGAGACGTGCGGCAAGAGAGCAATCCTCGAAATGAAAAGGCGTCTCGCCGGAGCCTTGAACAGGTTGGCCGATCACTACGAAAGAGTCTATGTCTTCTCGACAAAACTCCAACAGATTGACTCCAGTCGAGTTCGCAGCCTCATCATTCAAAACAATCAGAGGAAGGCAAAGAATTAGCGTGGTATAATAGCGGCGCGCCACATAACAAGCTTGCCTAGGGTGAATGCCATGGATTCGTTCTGCCGCGTCCGTCCGTTCTCGCTACTTCCCGTCTGCTTGCCCAGGGTCCGACCCATTCCGTTGAATCGAGCGCCGGAGGCGGCTGCGTGACGATCAGGGACAAGATCGAACACATTTTTCCGGACGAATCGGCGATACCGGATAAATGGAGGATGACGTCGTTTGTCCGGCAGCGCAGGTTTCTTGCCGGCGGAAGGCTTGTTGAATGGGACGGCCCTTTCCAGGACGTCCTGTCGCCCATCTGGACGCCCGGTCCGTCGGGTCCTGTGCAGAAGGTAATCGGGACATACCCGCTTCTGACCACGAAGGAAGCGATGGCCGCCCTTGGGGAGGCAGTGACGGCTTACGGCAAGGGTGCCGGGGTCTGGCCCGCCATGCCGGTCGCACGGCGCATAGGTCACGTGCGCCGGTTCATGGCCGGACTAGAAGAAAAAAGGGACGAGATCGTCAGACTGCTCATGTGGGAGACGGCCAAGACCCTTTCTCAGGCGGAAGGCGAGGTCGACCGAACCGTCGATTACATTACCCGCTCTATCGAGGTCGTCGAAGAAGACGGATCTCTGTGCGAAAGAATGTTGCACACGGGGAGTATACGGGCCTTGATGCGGCCTGCGCCCCTCGGAGTCGCCCTCTGTCTCGGCCCGTACAATTTCCCTTTGAACGAGACCCTCGATATTGCGGTGCCCGCCCTTCTCATGGGCAACACAGTCGTGCTCAAGGCACCGCGCTTCGGAGCCCTTCTTTACGGCCTTCTCATCGAGGCGCTCGGCAGTTCTTTCCCCCCGGGTGCCGTCAACGTAATATTTGGAAACGACGATATAGTCGAACCGCTCATGAGGAGCGGCCTTGTCGACGTCCTCGGTTTTATAGGCTCGTCAGAGGCCGCCGACGCGCTTTACAGCCTTCATCCGAAACCTCGTAGACTCAAGTCTGTCCTGGGGCTCGAGGCGAAGAACCCGGCCATAGTCCTTCCTGACGCCGATGTCGACCTGGCCGTAGAACAGTGCATGGAGGGAGCACTCAAGTTCAACGGCCAGCGTTGCACTGCCCTTAAGATACTCTTCGTGCATGAAGCGATTGTGGAGAGGTTTCTATTACGTCTTGTCCGGTCAGTGGAGGAGCTTCATCTGGGCATGCCCTGGGAAGAGGGGGTCTCCCAGACGCCGCTGCCCGATCAAGAGAGAATCGAATACCTGAAGTCGCTTACGGTTGATGCGAGAGGGCTCGGAGCGGATATTGTCAATCAGGGTGGAGGAACGACGTGGGGAAGTTTCTTTTGCCCTACCGTCCTCTATCCGGTGAATAGGCAAATGCGCATTTACTGGGAGGAGCAGTTCGGTCCGGTGATCCCGGTCGTACCCTTCTCCAAAGACGAGGAACCTCTACTCTATATCTCGGAATCTGACTATGCCCAGCAGGCCAGCATCTTCGCCGGTCAGGAGAGTATCCTGAAGTGGACTAAGCTTCTGGAAAATCAGGTGTGCAGGATCAATCTCAATAGCTACTGTCAAAGAGGTCCGGACACTCTTCCTTTTTCAGCCAGAAAGGATTCGGGTGCGGGGGTGCGGTCCGTCGTGGACACTCTGCGTGCCTTCTCTCTTCCCACGGTCACGGCAGCGACATCCTGATCCCCGCCGGCCTCAAAGACAGCGAATTCTTCTTACTTGAACCGCTCTGGCCTTTCCAAAGAGAAAGGCCAGAGCGGTTCGCATGAAATCGTTAGTACCGGCCGCGTCCGCCGCCGCCGCCACCACGTCTCCCGCCGCCACCACCAAAACCGCCGCCGCGGTTCTTGTCGGCCCTTGGACGGGCTTCGTTGACTGTGAGCGTGCGGCCATTGAGGTCCTTGCCGTTGAGGGCGCTGATAGCAGCCTGGGCTTCCGCCTGATCGGGCATTTCGACAAAACCGAACCCTTTTGACTGGTTGCTGTACTGATCCTTGATGACGTTTGCTGTTTCAACCTGTCCGTAGGCCTCGAAAGTCCTCTTCAGGTCCTCCTCCGTCACGCTATATGCCAGGTTACCGACGTAAATGTTCATTTGACCTCCTTTGGGTCACAAAAATACTTGAAGATCGGGAGTTGTCTTCCGTCGCCCGGATGAGGCTCTTCAAGGGTTGGGTTCATCGTTCGTTTCTTGGGTCTGCTGCTGTTCGTCCTCTTCCGGTTCGCCGATATGCCTCTCGACCTTGCCCTGTCTGCGTGCCGTCTTCTCTGCGGCCTTGTCTTTACGCTTTATCTCTTTTTGTCGTTTCAAGAAGCTATGCTGACTTCGTCGCGCCATGCTTCCTCCTTCATCAATAGCCGTTTCCAGATTGCCTCGCTCACAAACCGGGACAGGTCCGGAAACCGCGAAGGCGTACCATACTGATACGGCGACTTAATCTGATTATGTCCCTCGCCAAGGGTTTTGTCAATGATTGCCTGTTAAACGTTTCCTTTTCATCGCACTTTCCGGTACGGGCCGGACACCGTATTCAAATATTTCCAGGCAGAACGCTTTCAAGGAATTTGCGTCGGCTTTTGGAGAACGGTTCATGCGGATAAGAGCGTCTAACTTGGATCGGGGACTTCAAGACGCTAAAAGGGCACCACGTAATGCCATCCAGCCTTTCTGCCATCCGGATCGTTTCAAAGTTGTTCGGCAATACGCTTTCTTGCCTCACCCAGTAATTCAATTGCACGCTCCGCTTGATCCAGAGTGAGGGAGACCCCTGAAGGGGTCGCGACCATCTCACCATCTTCGCCCGTCTGGTGGACCCGGAGGTCAATCAGTTTTGTTCCCTTCACTTCCCGGATAGTCACGAGCAACTTCTGCCTGTTTCTGTCATTGATCTTGCCTATAAGCACCGACGAACCTCCTTTTACCAAATTGTGACATCACGCCTTTCGCGCTCGGAGCCTGCTTAGGTACCTCCGAACCCCTCAAAATGGCTTCCTGATTGCCCAGTCTTGCTTGAACGAACCGGTGAGCGCCGTAACGCTCGAGGTCTTCAATCCTACACGGCTGGTCAAGTCAGCTTTCTTTGAACAAAAGAAGAGGAGACGCAGTAGGGCGTGCAGGTAGAGAATACCACATTTGTGGGGTAATTGGTACTGTTCTGGTTCGCGACCCCCTATCTCTTTATCTCTTCAGACCCTATATTCTATTATAGTGGTCCGGCGGTCCTCGCGCCCGGCCGGGCCTCAATCGGCCCAACGGCCTTCGTAAAGTCGGGATGCAAGCGTAGAAATGAGGTTCCTAGTCGGGAAGACGTGGCGATTCTTTGAGCTTTCTGCCCGTTGTTCATCTCTTGTGGAATATTTACATTCTGTACTTTCTTTATCTGCTTGAATGATTTATACTACTAGACGGTTGCGATAGCTACCGTCTGCTCTGCTTTATGAAGGCTGTTTTGGGCTCGCCGAAACCCCTGGTTGATTGAGCCGGGGTAAAGAGGCGTTTTTACGCGCGTAGAGCGGGTTACAACTTATCCGCAGGAAGGGCGCAAATGGAGGGGTCCTCAATGGAGTCCCTTTTTGGCGCACTTTAAGGAGCAAGCATCCGGGCCTCGTAAAAGGTTGGGCCGGAGCGGGGTTAACGATAGTTTGAACGATTTGGTCTCGCAGCCTGTCTTTCCATGTTGGCAGTTAATCAGCGGTCGGACGGGGCGGACGATACAGAAGATACAAAAAGGGAGGCTTCGTGGACATTTATGTTGAAGACGGTAATATCGAAAAAGCACTAAAGGTGCTGAAGCGCTACATCCAAAGGGAGGGAGTGCTTAAGGACGTAAAGAGGAAATCTTTTTACGAAAAGCCGTCAGAAAGGGAGCGTCGTAAGGCCAGAGAGGCCAGAAAGAGGCGGTTGAAGGTCGAACGGCGGAAACACCGGTACGCAAAAGAATAGGTAGGGAAGGGCGGTCGATTCCTCGTACTTGATGATCCATCTGGCAGAATCCTTGAATCAGTGAAAGAAGAAGGGAGTCCGGCCTGTGAGATTACAGACGTCTCAGGGGAGTTCTTCGTCGATCGGTGCGGGCCGCGGTTCTCACTCGAGCGCTTTGCGGAAGGTGAAAGACCCGTGGAGTGCACTGATTGCGGGCTGTCATGAGACCGAAGGGCGTATCTCACCTTTCGCGAATCGGGAATTAGCTATTTTCGCATGGGAGCACGTGCCGTCTCCGGGAGGGGATAGGGGTACTGTGAGCCGGACCGTTCGGCTCTTCGAAAGTAAGAGGATTGCTCCTTTCTACAATCCTCTTGACATTGTCCGAGCCCCTGGCATAAAATAATGCAGAAGTTTACGTTTTTGCCGTACTGAGAGCCGCAAAGACCTATAAGCTTTGTGGCTTTTTTTATTGCGTTTTCGTAACCTTTCAACGCTACGAAAGGAGGTATTCCATAGTGAGCAAAGGGACTGTTAAGTGGTTCAACGAATCCAAAGGCTTTGGATTCATTACCAAGGAAGACGGCGAAGACGTTTTTGTCCACCACACTTCCATTGCCGGCAGTGGGTTTAAGTCCCTGTCGGAAGGACAGGCCGTGACTTTTGATGTCGAGAAGACACCAAAAGGTCCTAGGGCAACGAACGTAGTGAAGGAATAGGGTTTCTCCGGGAATAAAGAATGGGCCGCCTTATGGCGGCCCATTCTTTATTCGTACCGCCTCAAAACCCCGTCGGAAGGCTTAATCCCGTTTGATCTGCTGCCGATCATATATTTATGAATATTAGACCGGGCCTCAACATCAGGGTCGTAACCGAAGTCGACCTCATGAAAGAGACGATTCACGTGACCAATGCGGTCATTTACGACGTCGATGGGCCGACTCTCACAATCTCCCAGACAGACCCGCCGATTCTGGCGTCAAAAATAGGGAAGGAAATCGAGATTACTTACCTTACCAGGGAGAAAGGCGAACCTGTACGCTACGGGTTTCCTGCGCGCGTCAAAACCTTTATAGACAATTACCGCCTCAACTCGTCCCGGGAAGCCAAGGCGGTTGTCGTTGAAAGAAAGGGCGAAGATAGTCCTTATAACCTGCGGATGTTTTACCGTGTGACGCCAACGTCGAGAAGCGGGCTTGCCATCGCGATTTGTGGACAGCCGGTGAATGTGCTTGATATTTCCCTCGGAGGGGCCAGGATCAGCTATTCCAAGACTTTTCCCTTGCAATCTAATTCATGGGCCGAGGGCGCACTTCGCATCGACTCGATGGTCCACGCCGTGAACATAAGGATCGTGCGGACCTGGGACGGCAGCAGCGACGGCTTCAGCAACGATCTGGAGTTCGGGGCAATTGAATTCGTCGGGGTGGAGAGCAAGTTAGAGCGGGAGCTTTCCAGGAAGATTCGTGAAATCGAAGTGGAGTCCTTACCTTAGCCGGAACTCTGCCATCCGGTCGTTGGGAAGCGTCGGGCCGCCTGAGATTCATCTTTCCGTCATCTTCAATTCTTCGCCTTCCATAATTGTTGGGGTCCTCCGAGATGAGGCCGAGTAACCACCGAAGCGGTCGGGTGAGTTACGGTTGGAGTGACATTCTTCTTATATTGTAATATCTTTATGACAGTTTACGCGGTCGATAGGAGGGACTATGAGCGCTGTCAAGACTGGCCGGAGCAGGAAAGACGAGTGCAGGAGCGAGATCTCCCTGGACCGGGACTTGAGGCAAGAGATACCGGAAATAGTCGAAAGCATAGTCGCTCTCCACGACAAGGAAGGGCGATTCAGACACGTGGGCCCGGAGCCCATGCCCTCCAGAAGCTCGGTCATCGATATCATCAGGACGGCGATCAACGTCATTTACCCCGGCTACTTCTCCCCGGCCCGGTTGGATGAAGTCAACGTCCCCTATTATTTCGGCCAGCAGGTGACCGACCTCTACCATGCCCTGTCGGATCAGATTTCCTTTGCTATCCGTCACGATTGCCGGCGGTTCGACCTCCCCTGTACGAGATGCGAGGAGAGAGGGCAACGGGTCGCCATAGAGTTTCTCAAACAGATACCGAGCCTGCAGGCAAGGCTTGCACTGGATATAGCCGCTGCCTATGAAGGTGACCCTGCCGCCAAGTATCACGATGAGATCATCTTCGGCTATCCAGGGCTCTTTACCGTGACAGTCTATCGTATAGCCCATCAGCTCTACAGCCTCGATGTGCCCTTGATTCCCCGAATGATGAGTGAGTACGCCCACAGCCGGACGGGCATTGACATCCATCCGGCCGTGGAGATCGGGGAGCGCTTCTTTATTGACCACGGGACCGGGGTGGTCATAGGTGAAACTACAGTCATCGGAGACCGGGTACGTATTTACCAGGGAGTCACCCTTGGGGCCCTTTCGCTTCGAAAGGATGAGTGCGAGGAGCTGAGGGGGCGCAAGCGCCACCCGACCATAGAGGACGAGGTCATCATTTACGCAAACGCAACTATCCTCGGTGGTTCGACCGTGATAGGGGCACGCTCCATAATAGGGGGCAATGTGTGGCTTACAGAGTCGGTTCCCCCGGACACGACGGTTTTCCTCAAGAAGCCGGAACTGGTCTTCCGTGAGAACAGGCAATAGTCGGTCCCTTTTTTTGCCGCTAGGGGCCGTGATGCCAATCCTTAAAGCCGGCTAATCCTTCACTTGTGGATGCCCTTATCTCGTGGCTCGGGTCTTCCTGCTGCAAAATCCTTGAGCTGTTATTTCTGACGAAATAGTCCTCGTTCGACAGGACGGGGCATGCCGCGCAAAATTGTTCGTTCTTTCGATTTCCATTCAGCCAAGTGCAAAGAATTCGTTAATAGTAGGTCGATTTTTCTTGACATTTAGAGTGCAAAGCTTGTATTACATATGTGTACATCAAGAAAATTCTAACTATGCGACCGCGTGGCACGGATAGTGCCGAGGCTGTATGTGCATTCTCAGGCTTCGGGCAGTTGTTAATGTGCTCACTCGGTAATTCGGGGCGGAGGGGAGGAGTAACATCTCACTCCAGGGGATTTTTTCAACCGCCGGGAAGGCGCACGCGATAGCCCACGGCCGTGTAGGAATGGCGATGGGCTTGCGGAAAGGGGCAGGCCCATGATGACAAGCACAAAGAAGAACCCATCCTTAACCCACGTTTTTTCTTTCCTCATTTTCTCCTTAATCCTCATATTGTCCGTTAAGACGGCGCCCGCCGAAGACGCGATTGACCTTTACAAGCTGGCCATAGACCATGACCCGCAGTTCAAGGGGGCATCCTACGAGCGGCTTGCGTTGAAAGAAAGCCTCAAGCAGGCTTACGGGCACATGATGCCGAACGTGGATCTGGAGGGGGTCGGCACCCAGACATACCAGGATATAGTAAAAAGCTCCAACCCGGTCTTTGCATCAGGAAAGGCCAATTATCAAACCAAGCTGTACACGGCAAAGCTGGTCCAGCCGATTTTTCAGTATTCCCTCTACGTGGAGGAGCAACAGGCGAAGAAGCTTTCGAAGAGGGCCGACGTTGACCTTGAGATCGCAAAGCAGGACCTGATTATGCGGGTGGCCCAGACTTACCTGGCAGCACTCGCGGCCCAGGAAGGCGTTAACTTTGCGGAGGCTGAGAAAAAGGACGTCGAAGTATTTCACGAACGGGCAAAGACCCGCCATGAAGCAGGCCTTGCACCAATAACCGACCTGTATGATGCGCAGGCGCGCCTTGCATCGGTGAACGCGCAGCTCGTCAAAGCGGAGAATGAATACAGGGACGCCCTTCAGGCCATAATCGAGATCACCGGCACACCCGTATCCAAGCTCAACCGTCTGCGGGAAGAGCTCCCCCTCGTCAATCCGGATCCGGACAGCCCGGAGTCCTGGGAGAAGGTGGGTTTGGAACAAAACCTCAAGATCAAAAGCGTCCAATATGACCTCGATGTGGCCCAGCAGGAGGTCTCCCGCCAGAAGTCAGGCCACTACCCCACTCTCGATCTAATGGGCAGGTACTACAGGAACGATATGGGCGGTTCCCTTTTCGGCGGCGGTGCCACTGTCGATACGAAGGACGTCACCCTGACTCTCACGGTGCCGCTCTTCGAGGGGATGGTAATCGTCTCAAAGACCAGAGAGGCGCAAGATCGCTTTCAGAAGGGACACCAGATGCTCGAACAGCAAAAGCGAGCGACTGTGAGGCAGATCAATGTATCCTATAACGCTGTCAAAACTGCGTTGAGTAGGGCGGACGCGCTCAAGAAATCGGTGGATGCCCAGACCCAGATCGTGGACGCCAAGACCCAGGGCTATAAATCAGGCATGTACGTCAGCCTCGACGTGCTCGATGCCGCCCGGGACCTTTACCTGTACCGCAGGGATTATGCTCAGAGCCGGTACGACTACATTATGAGCAACCTAAAGCTGAGGCAGGCGGTGGGGACTCTGTCCGAATCCGACCTGGCATCGGTCAACGAGTGGCTGCAGTGACCGTGACTGCACAAAGGCAGAACCGTTCCCCCCAATCACAGGGGCGTAGCATGGAGGACGTTGCATGCTTGGAAGACTGAAGGAAAGACTCTCCCCGAAAAAGACCGCCAAACGGGAGGAGAAACGGCATCGCCGGGCGATGCAGTTCGAGATGCTGGAGAGGCGGATTCTGCCGTCCGCCGGAGGCATTATCGCCTCCCAGATGGCCAAACAGATGGCCGACGCCCACTCCGCTCCCCCTGCCCACGTCCGTTGGGACTCCACGGTCGATCGGCAGACGCGCACGTCTGCCGCCTCGGCGCCTAATAGGGGGACAGGCTCTCAGTGGGCCGATTCCCACCACCTGAACATGGCTCAAGCCCAGCAGGCATGGTCGGCCAGACAGGCTGCGGGACCTATGTCCAAACCGGCTGCCGGTCCTTCAGGCCCTACGACCTCGTCGGAGAAAGCTCAGACCCAGCTCGACGCCTCTTCCCAGAACACAGTTCAGCAGATCGTTTTTGTCGACCCTTCCGTCACCGATTACACACAGCTCATCCAGGATATCGTCCGGGGTAGCGCCGGTAGCGAGGGTCAGCAGGCTCAAGGCTTTAATAACGGCACATGGTCCGGACAAGGCGCCGGCCCAGGTCAAAAGGCCTTTGGCTCCAATAAAGCGACCACCTTCGATGATAACGGTACGCTTGTCGTCGTCCTCAACGGCAATGAAGACGGCATCGACCAGATTACCCAAGTCATGTCCCAATACCGGAATGTGAGCGCCGTTTACATCCTTTCTCACGGGGCGCAGGGGCTCGTCACCCTCGGGACTTCCGTATTGGACGCACAGTCGCTTCAGAGCAGGCTCGGCGAGATCTCGGGATGGAGTTCTTCCCTTGCGCCCGGCGCGGACATCCTCCTTTACGGGTGCGACGTGGCTGAAGGCCAGGCAGGGATTAGTTTCGTCAACGATCTTTCCACAGCGACGGGGGCCGTGGTTGCAGCCTCGACGAACGAGACGGGAGGAGGCGCAAACGCCGACTGGACCCTCGAGTACTCGACCGGCGTCGTAACCGCCGCGCCGCTGTTTTCAGCCACATCCGTGGCGGGGTACGACTACCTGCTCCAGGATTATACAGCCTCGTCCGCGAACCCGAACGCGACCCTGACCGGCACGAGCGGCAACGATACCTTCGTTTTCTCAAATGGCTGGGGGAAAGCCACTGTCACCGACACGGGAACGGCCGGGACGAATACCCTCGATTTTTCCGCCGTGACCTCCAACCTCACTTTCACCTTCCACACGGACGGCACGGTCTCCGTCACCGACGCCGCGGGCGACACCCTCAACAACGTCGCCAACATGCAGAAAGTAATCGGCGGCTCTGGCACCAACACATTCGTCCTCGCTACCGGCGCAGCTTTTAACGGAACGATAGTCGGCGGCACGGGAGGTACGAACACTCTCGATTATTCCGCCTACACCACGGGCGTGACAGTCAACCTTGCGGCCGGCACCGCCACGGGCACCAAGGGCGTGAGCAACATAGGCGTCGTCAAGGGCGGCCAACTGAACAACACCTATGTCTTCTCCGAGACGGAAAGCATCGATTTTTCCGCCGTGAATTCCAATGTCACCTTTACCATCAACCCGGACTACACAATCTCCGCCACGACCAGCGGCTCAGGGAGCATTACCACGAGCGCGACGAGCAATGCCTCAATCACCGGGGGCTCGGGGAACAACAGCTTCGTCTTTGCAAACGGCGCCGCCTTTGCGGGCACCATAAACGGAGGCGTGGGCGGTACGAATACCCTCGACTATTCCGCCTACACGACCGACGTGTCGGTCAATCTTCAGGCTAACGGCAGCACGGGTCTTGGCTCCGCAACCGGCACCCTCGGGGTCACCAACATCCAGAACATCACGGGCGGCTCGGGCAACGATACCTTGACTGGCAACGCGGCAAACAACGTGATCATCGCCGGCAGCGGCACCGACATCATCACGGGTGGAGGCGGAAAGGATACTCTTGAAGGGAACGGCACAGACACATTCGAGTTTTCGGGCGCATGGGGGCAAGACACGGTCATTGAGACGGGATCGAGCGGCACCCTCGATTTCTCCGGTGTGACCTCCAGCCTGACCTTTAATATCGGCGTCGGCGGGATCGTTTCTGTCACGGACAGCAAAGGCGATACGGTGAGCAATGGCTCGGGCGTGGAGCAGCTCATCGGCGGCTCAGGGAACAACAGCTTCGTCTTTGCTAATGGCGCTGCCTTTGCGGGCACTATCAACGGCGGCAAAGGGGGCACGAATACCCTCGACTATTCGGCCTACACCACGGCCGTCATGGTCAATTTCACGGCAGGCACTGCAACTGGTACGACGGGATTCAGTAATATTAGCACTGTCAAAGGCGGCCAACTCAGCAACGACTATATCTTCGGGGACACCACCTCCGTCGATGACGGCTGGGGTAGCCTCACTGTAAGCGGCGGGGCCTCGAATACCCTCGATTTTTCGCGGATCAGCTCAAATACCGACCTCACCTTCGACATCCATGCCGACGGCACCGTGTCCGTGAGCGACAACGGCACGGACATCGTGGCAGGTTCGACAAACGGCGTGGCCAAAGTGGCTGCTATTTATGGCGGGGCCGGCGACGATACCTATGCCTTTGACGACCAGGGCGCTTTTACAGGCACCATCACCGGCGGCTCGGGCACCAGCACCCTCGACTATTCGGCCTATACGACCGGCGTGATGGTTAACCTCTCCGGGTCAGCCTACACGACGGACGCAGATGAGGTCGTGAACGCGAACGTCACCGTCGCGGCAAACAGCGCCACCGGCACGGGGGGTGTCACCAATATCCAGAACATTACGGGCGGCCAGGGCAACGATATCCTCATCGGGAACTCGGGGAACAACACGATCACCGCGGGTCTTGGGACTTCCATAATCGCCGGCCTCGGCGGTACCGACGACACTCTGGTGGGGAACGGGTCCGACACCTTCGAGTTCCAGAACGGGTGGGGCACGCCAACGCAGGCAACGCTGACAACGCCGGCAACGCCGGGCACGACCGTGCTGAGCGACAGCGCAGCCGGCACCTCCACGCTCGACTTCTCGGGGGTCACGGAAGGACTGAAAGTGACGATCAACGCGGACGATACGGTATCCGTCGCCAACGCCGCGAGTAACGACACCCTCACCGAAGTCGACAACATACAGGGAATCGTCGGTGGCTCGGGCAACAACGATTTTGTCTTCTTAGATCAGGCGAACTTTGACGGCACCATCAGCGGCGGCAAGGGCGGCACGAACACCCTCGACTATTCGGCTTATACGAGCCCGGTCGAGGCAAATCTTTCCTCGAGTATCGATAGCGCTACAGGCACCGAGGGTATAAGCAATTTCCAGAACGTGATCGGCGGCCTCTCAGCCAACTACCTCATCGGCAACGGAGTGGAGAGTAACCTTACAGTCGCGGCAGGCAATGAGGGCGCCAACATTTTCGCGGACGCTGGTGTGGGCGGCACGATCATAGGCAGCACAGGCGCCAAGGCGACCAACACCGTTGAAGAGACCTGGAACGAAAGCAGTATGACCCTCACAAATAATAGCCTGATTGTGAAGGATGGCAGTGGCAATCTCCTGGAAAATGAGACCCTTCGGAACATTACTGCGGCCGATCTCATCGGTGGGGCCTCCACGACCCTGATAGACGCGTCGAATTTCACGGGCACCGCCACTCTCGACGGCGGCTCCCTGGTTCCCCTTACCGCGCTCAACAGTGGAGGCTTGAGCACAACCAACGACGCAACCGACGAGACTTTGCCCGGCCTTACCGGAAGCGCCCTGCTTTTGACTCTCAATGACGGGACCGGGGTGAGGGTCGCGGGCAGCGGTACCAATGATTTTCAGATCACCTTGACCGACGGTAAATCATTCGACGTCAGTCTGACCGGCGCCAACACGCTTCAGGATGTGTTCAACGACATCGCCAACGCGGCGACGGCCGCCAACCTCTCGGGAAGAATCGCCGCGAGCATCGACACCCAGGAGGGAAACTCGATCGTTCTCACCGACTCGGCAGATGCGGGGGGCAGCGTGAGCGTCACGCCCCTGAACGGCTCCTATGCGGCATCCGACCTCGGCCTCTACCGGAGCGGCATGACCCTGGGCAACGGCTCGACCCTCATAGGCAAGCCTATCGCAGAAGTCACGGCCGACATCCAGGTGACGATGATGAGCGGCGCCAAGGTCGATATCGACCTGTCGAACCTCGACACGGTGCAGGATGTGCTCTCGGCCTTCAATTCGGCGAACTCGAACCTTGTGGCTACCATCAATTCAACCGGAACGGGCATCAATTTAACCGACACCGCGGGCGGCTCGGGGAACTTGAGCGTCGTCAACATGAACGGCTCCCTCGCAGGGAGTAACCTCGGCCTCACCGGCGGCACATGGAGCTCTTCCACCCGGACCCTTTCGGGCACGACCATCGTCTCCGGATCCGTGACGCTTGACGGTCGTAACAATGACGCGACCCTGAAGGGCGGCACCGGCGCCACCACTTTCGTGGACGCAGGCAATAACGAAACGATCATGGGCAATGCGGCAGCCAGTAACACGTTGACCGTGACGAGGGGTGACGACACCTATAGCTTCACCCTCGCGGGGACACCGGCGAGCAGCACCCTTACGATCACCGATTCGAGCGACACCGTCGCCAGCGCCAGCGGAACGGAAACACTTACGAATATCAATCAGGTCACCATAACGGCCGGCGAAGGCAGTAGCGACGTCCTTGATGCCTCCGGTTTCACCGGGAACGCCACGCTGAATGTGGGCGACGCCAACAATGACATTCTCAAGGGCGGCTCGGGCACCAATATTCTCTACGCGGGCGACGGCAGCGGCGATAAGCTCTATGGCGGCTCAGGCACCAACACCTTCACCGTCGGGACCGGGGCAGGCGACCAGATCATTGGCGCGGCCGGGGCCACGAACAACACCCTCCTCGAGGTCGGAGATCATCCCTACGTGCTCACCGACTCGACCCTCACCATGGGACTCGGCACGAACGAGGTGCAGAGCCTCACTCTCGGCAGCGGGGTGACCGGCACCTTTACCCTCACTTTCGACGGCCAGACAACCATAGCCATCCCTTACGATACGACGGCAGACGTGATCCAAGCCGACCTCGTGGCCTTGGCGAACATGGGTAGCGGAAATGTATCTGTCACCTCTGCCACCGGCACCCCCGGCGCATGGAACATTACCTTCACCGGCAATCTCGGGGGGGAGGCCATCGGCACGGGTTCGGCCGGTCTGAGTGTCGATAGTTCGGGCCTCACCGGCGGAAGCGCCAATCTGATCGTGTCCACACCCGGCAAGGCCCAGGCTCCGGACACCATCAGCAATATCCAGAGCGCCGACATCTACGGGATCGTCGCAGGCGACAGGATGGATGCTTCGGGATTTTCCGGTACCGCCATCTTGTCGGGTGGGGAAGGGAACAATACTCTCATCGCAGGAAGCGGCACTACCACCATGATTGGCGGCGAGGAAGACAACACTTTCATTGCGGGCACGGGCCATGACACGATCACGGGCGGTGGGGGCACGAACGCGCTCGTCGAGACGCAAAACGGGAGCATGACCCTCACCAACGGGGCCCTGTCACTAAACGGCTCAGCGAAGGACACCTTCACCAATATACAGAACGTGGTCCTCACCGACAGCGGCTCAGGAAACAATACCCTTGATGCATCCGCCTTCGATGGAGTGTCGACGGGTACCGCTCTTGCGTCGCTCAATAATGGAGGCGGCGTAGGCGCGTCACCCTCCCTGAGCATTACCCTGACCAACGGTAGTAAGGTGACGGTCGACTTGAGCAACGCCGAAACGATCCAGGATGTGCTGAACGCGATCGACGCGGTAGCGATAAATAACGCCAGTGATAAGGCAGTCAAGCCCCTCACTGCGACCCTCAATGCCAACGGCGCCATCAGTATCACCGATTCCACCGGAGGGACCACGAATGCCCTCACTGTTGCCGGCTCGACTGCGGCGACAGATCTCGGCATCGCCGGCATCGGAACCGCCGGGACCCTCACGGGCTCGTCCATAGTTGCAGGCAACGTGACTCTTGTGGCCGGTTCAGGCAACGATACATTGAAAGGCTCTCTCGGAAATAACACCTTTATCGGCGGCTCGGGCAACGACACGATGACGGGCCTCGCCAGGGCCTGGAGCAACACCCTCGTTGAGACGCAGGCCGGGGACATGGTCCTCACGGATAGCGAATTGACCTTTAATGCCGCCCAGAAAGATACTCTCACGAACATCGGGAATGCGATCCTCACGAACAGCGATTCCAACAACGCCCATACCCTCGACGCCTCGGCCTTCTCAGGTTCGGTCACCCTCGTGTCAGGAGGGAGCACCGATACCCTCAAAGGTTCCAAAGGCGCGACTGTTTTCGATGTCGATGTCTCCAACCTTCAGGTAGTAGCTGGGACCCAGCAGCAGGTCGCACTGACAGCCGGTAAAGGCGCGAACAATGTGGTCCTCCTGGGTCTTCACAGCATCGACTCATCGGGGGGCACCAAATACATCAACTGGAATGCGGGTGCCGCCACCTCGATGCCTTCCCTCACCCTCGATGGCGGCAGCAGCTTCACCCTCGGCTACGATCTCGACTTTAATGATTTGGGCTGGAACGTAGTCATCGAAGGCGATACGGTCACCATCTCGGGTCACACAATAGATACCGGTGCCGACGGCCTCTCAGGCAACTCAGGCGCGGCAGGGAGCATCACCATCGAGGGCTACACCATCGACATCGACAACGCCACCCTCGATGCTATCGGTTCCACATCGAGCGGCAGCATCACCATCGATGCCCTCGACGACAGGGCGAATTTTACCACAGGCTTCGCCAACATCGACAGCGTGGACGCACAAGTCAATGTAGGGCTCACGGGGAACACCGTCATAGAAGGGGGCCAGGTCACTATCGAGGCGACGGCCCACAGCCAGCACTATTTTACCGAGAGTGATTTCCAGAATTTCGACATCATAGGCAGCCTGAAGATCAAAGCCTCCCAGGAACAGGGTGCGGTGGACGATATCCTCGGCGGCCTGGAAGATGTTTCCCTTTTTGTGGCGGTCACCATATCGAAAGCGACTGCCGATGTCGATGTTGGCCAGTATGCGCAGATCACTGCGACCGATTTCACGGCAGACAGCTTGGCCATAGCCAGTGCCAAGGCGGACCCCCAGGCATGGGGCCTCGGCGTGGCCTACGGAGAGGTCGATACCACCGCTCTCGTCACCATTGCAGGCTCGGTGACGACTTCAGGCTGGGCAGACATCAATGCGACCGCAAACAACACCATCGATGTCACGTCAAAGGCAACTGCTATAGCAGGATACAATGCGTCGGCCGCTATAAGCGTGGTTAATTCAAATGCCACTGCGGACGTGACGCCCACAGCCAAGCTCACAATCGGCGGGGACCTCGCTATCGAGGGGCAGCGGACGGACAGCAATACAACGACCGCGACGTCCAACAGCGACGAGAAAGGCAAGCTCGGTGTCGCTTTTGCTTTGAGCCTGGAGACAGAGCAGACGAACGCTTATCTCGACGGCACCGCCTCTGCGGCCGATATAAGCGTGAGTACCACCACCCAGAGCACCCCGAGCGTAACGGCGGGCGCAGGTGTCGGGGCCGGCACCCAGGCGGGCTCCAACCTGACTAAGCAGTATGAGTCGGCCCTCGAAACGAAAATCACGACGCCCATAACGAATGCGGTGACCAAACTTTACACGGGCAGCGCTCTCGACAAATGGATCAGCAATTCCTCAATCGTCAAATGGTTCAAAAACAAGTTCCCCGACGACCCCAGCCAGGCCGACAAGTTCGACTTCGGGGCGGCTCTCACTATCGCCGACGTTTACAATAGCTCGACCGCCCGCATAGGCGACGGGAGCACCACTGCCGGCGATGTTGCGAAGGTGAGCTCACCGGGCAACATCAGCGTCACATCGAGCATTTCCGACGTGCCGAGCATTTCCGCTTGGTCTGATACGGAGGACGATACCGACGCCACGAAGAAGCCCCAGACAAAGGCCGGCCTTTCTTTCGCCGTCTCGGTCGGCCTCACCCGCGACGACGCGTATGCCTATATCGCGGGCAACGCCACGGTGGACGCCGGTAAGACCCTTACGGTCCACGCGGAATCGCTCAATCAGATCGATCCGAGCAGCCTCGAGCTCTGGAACCTCATCTCCCCATTCCTTTCGAGCACCAACCCTGCCACCTATACTACGGCCGACACCGCTTCTTCTAATATCACCAACGGTGAGACGGTCGACGTGCTCCAAGGGTTCACCGGGAACGGCAACGTGGGTGACCGCTACGAGTATGTGGGCGGCGGGACATCAATCACCCCTTCCGAGACCGACTACACGACGTCTGATTGGAAGGACCTCGGCAGTCCTGCCGAGCAAGAGGGCCAAACCTTCGTCACCAACCTCGAGAGCTATCTCGACAGCGCCCTCGGCATCGACAACAACCTCATAAACGACTGGACTACCGCCACTTCCAGCGGCCAGCAGACGCAGATCGCAGGGTCGGTCGCCGTGCTGCTCCTCGACCATACCGCCAATGCCACCATAGAGAACGGCGCCAAGATCAATCAGAACACCAGCCCCACCTATCGTACGGGAAGCCAGCAGGTGGTGGTGACCGCGGCTGGGGCAAACGAGATGGTCAACGTCACCGGAAACTTCAACACACCCGGGCTCAGCCTGGACGCCAGTACATCGTGGATGCCCTCTTTTGACCATGATCTCTACGGCATGAGCGATGGGGCGGCGGCTCTCGGCGGCGGTGCCATGATCCAGCTCAACATCGGGAACGTGACCGCCGAGATACAGAATGGGGTGACATTGTATGCCGACAGCCTCGACGTGGAAGCGAACACGACGAATATCGACGTCAATTTCGTCGGGTCCGGAGGCAAGGCCGATAAGTTAGCCCTGAACGCTACCTTCGATTTCGATTCCGTCCTCGACACGACCATTGCCCAGATAGACTCGGGCGCCATTGTCACGGTCGGATCGGGCCATGTGGATTCGAGCGACACGACATCGCCGGCGGTAAAGGTTGATGCAGACGATACGACCGTGCTGGTGAGCATCGCGGGCAGCGTGGCGGTCTCCGACCAGACGGCAGTCGGCCTTTCGGGGGCCGTCAACCTCGTGGGCCGCGATACCGAGGCAGTTATCGGTGCGACCAACGGCGAGACGCCCACGACCACGCTCGGCTCCTTCACCGCAGGCGGCAACGTCGACATCGACGCGACGAACGGCGGCTTCATAGGCGCCTTTGCCATAGCGGGGTCCAAGTCCTCGAACAGCCCGGAACAATCCGAGGAAGGTGAGGGGGGAACCAGCAACCCGGGCACGGGCGGCACCCAGGGCTCCAACGGCACGGCCCAGAGCAATCAGGACCTCTCCGATTGGCAGGGCAAACAGCACTCGCTTCTGGAGGAGCTGGTGTCATCGCGCCCAATGGAGAACAGCGAGGTCGCTTCCATCACCAAGGAGGTCGGGGACTCGAACACGAGTGAGTCGAAATCGGCCGTCGGAATTTCCGGGTCTGCGGGGGTCAACCTCGTCTTCGATGGAACCCGTGCCTATGTGAACGACACCGGTGCCTTCTCGGCCAATAGCCTTACCGTAAACGCAGAAAACGACACGACGGTCCTCGTGCTCGCGGGCTCTGTCGCATACGCGAGCAGCCAGACCGGTGGCAAGTCCACCGGTATCGCGGGAGCTGCCGCCATCAATATCGTCTTCAGCGATACCGAAGCCCTCGTTGAGGGCGCTGCCAGCCTGCTGCTTACAGGTGGTCTGAAAATCGAAGCCGACCAGAAGGAATGGACCGTCTC
>CAVVPU010000026.1:0-5811 GCA_963750015.1 uncultured delta proteobacterium
GGTATCGCTTCTACCGCAGTATGGCATGACAAAAAATACCAACGCGACCAAGTCCTTTCGATGTTGAAGAATACGAAGCTTGATTTCATCTATTTCTATTGCCATGCGCGCGGCGGCGAGGCGGATCCCACGGTCAACCCTCCTTACCTTGAAGTCCGGGTTAAGGACGACCCACAGCCCGGAATCATCGAGCCCAGCGAGCTTTCTTACGACCACAAATGGGATCATCACCCCCTGGTCTTCCTGAACGGCTGTGGGACGGTGGGCTACAGCCCGGATGCCCTGTCTCCTTTTATTGAGAAGCTCGTTCAGGATCGTGGCGCCGCCGGGGTCGTAGGCACGGAGATTCCCGTCTGGGAAGCCCTGGCCAGTGAATTTGCCAAGCTCTTCGTGGAAGCCTTTTTGAAAGGCACCGGGGCAGGTGAGGCGCTATTGCAGGCGAGGCGCGCGCTTCTGGCACAGGGCAACCCCCTTGGCCTGGTCTATACGCTTTATGCGGCCGCGGAACTGTCTCTGGCGAGATAGAGGCCCGCTCATGTGAGGGAGACCAAGGGGACATCTTAAGTTCTTATGTCCCACCCGCGCCGTTACTTGTGGTAATCCACGATTAAAGTCAGTAGGCCCCATGCTCGACTTGTAGGTGAAATGCCTCGCGTAGGCCGCTGAAATGTTGTCGGACTTTGGCGGCCTCTCGGGCCGCCCTCCTCTTAAATTGTTGTCGGTGTCTACATCCTATGAGGGCCGGAGCCGCGGGCTTTTAGAGATACGGCTCCGCGTGCCACCGGCCGGTCGGCTGGGAGGGATCGTGAGGTGTGGATGGGCTGTCGTGCCTCATTGACCGCAGCCGTACTCGATGTACGGCGGATGGGCATGAGGTGCGGCAGAGCGCCGCAGATCGCGATTCCTTCCAGCCGACCGGCCACACCTTGTGCCCTCACTCGCCTTTGCCTTTGCCTTTTACCTCTCGTCCCTCTGTCTCTTCGTCAGTCTGACCCGTATGCTCTTCAAGGAAGGCTGCCACGCATACGTCTGAATAGGTCGACTAAGGTTTGTTGACCCAGCCTTCCGGTTCCTCGCCCCTGAGCACCCGTCCGATGTTTCGAAGCACGTCGTGGCTTTCTTCCAGCATGAACTCCGGAGCCCCACCCGCATTGTGGGTCGACCAGACGATCGTGTCGAGCCCGAGGAGGGGACTGTCCGGGGGAATCGGCTCCCAGCGGTAAACATCGAGGGCGGCAGCGGCGATCTTCTTTTCGGTGAGGATCCGGTAAAGGCCCTTCTCATCGACCAGCCCGCCCCGCGAGGTGTTGACAAAGCAAGCCCCCGGCTTCATGTGAGACAGCACATCATAGGTGATGATTTTTTCGGTCCCGGGGCCATAGGGGATATGAAGGGAAACGAAATCGGATTTCTCCATCAATTCAAGGAGAGTCGGTATATATCGGGCGTCAGCCTCTTTCTCGATATCCTCGTCGATTCTGCTTCTCTGAAAGTAAATGATTTTCATACCGAGGGCGTGGGCTCGCCGCGCAACTTCCCGGCCGCTTTCCCCAAAGCCTATCAGCCCCAGGGTCTTGCCATGGATAAGCTGGATGTTCGGGACCCTCCCCCAGTTGAAGAGGGCCTTGGGGGGACCCTCCGAAATCGATCCGTCCATGGCATTCCGGCGGCCTATAGCCGCCTGATGGGCCTTAATGAGGTTTCTGGCCGTCGAGAGGATCAGGAGAATGACGTGTTCCGCGACGGAGATCGTGCTCGTCCGCGCAAGGTTGGCCACGGGAATTCCCATCTCTTTTGCGGCAACGACATCGATCCCTTTGCAGTCGGAGCCGAATTTCTGAACGAGCTTGAGGCGGCCTCGCCATTTCGCGAGCATTTCCCTCGTGATGGATCGGCGCTCTACCACGAGGACGTCGGCTTTCTTTGAGAGTCCTTCGAACTCCTCTTCATCTCCGCACACGACACCACTGATGTCCGAAGGAAGATCGAGGCTTGACCGGAGGCCCTTCAGAAAGTTCACCGGCTTTTGGATATCTTCCCCAAAGAAATAAAGGAGGGCCTTCTCTGCCTGTGGGGAAAGGGTGCGGTTGAGAGCCGTCTCCATGATTCGAAAAAGCGTATCCTCCTCAGCAAAAAGAACCATTGGTCCGGCCATCTGCTTTTCCTCCTCCGGGAGACGACATCTCCACGCTTGCCTTCCGTTTTCACTCGCTGCTCAATCACTTTAGTCCAAATGAACGTGGGGGCGTGGTGTCCTTCGGGGCATCCTGGTCTGGGAGTGAATCGGCAAGCCTATGTACCGGCTTTTAAGCCTTTCACGTCCTTCTCATTGAGAGATTGGGACGCGCCCGGTTATCGTTGGACGCGCCCTGAAGCGTCGCCGGACATGAGGTTTCTCACCTCATCCACCGTCACGTGATTCCCGTCGCCCTCGATGGAGTGTTTGAGGCACGAAGCGGCGACCGCGAATTCAAGGGCTTCTGCGTCGCTGTAGCCATTGAGGAAGGCATAGATCAGACCGGCGGCAAAGGAATCGCCTCCTCCTACCCGGTCGACGATGTGGATCGGGTAGTTGCGCGAGAAAGAGCATTCCCCTTTCTTTCTGAGCATACCGGCCCACGCGTTGTCAGAGGCTGAGATGCTTCCCCTGAGCGTAATCGCAACCGCCTTGAAACCGAACCGTTCTTCGAGCCTGTCCAGCCACCGCCCCGTAGCCCTCACGGCTCAGGACCCCTCCCTCGATATCGCTGTCTGCGGCTTTGATGCCGAAGACCTTCTGCGCGTCCTCCTCGTTCGCGATGCAAAGATCCACGTGGGGCATGAAGGTCGCCATTACCTTGCCGGCCTTTTCGCTCGACCACAGGTTCTTTCGGAAGTTCAAATCGCAGCTCACCGTGAGGCCGAGGGCCTTGGCCGCCATGCAGGCGTCAAGGACGACTGCGGCGACATTATCGCCCAAAGCCGGCGTGATGCCCGTGAAATGGAACCAGTCGGCGCCGGTGAAAATGGCCTGCCAGTCGAAATCCGTGCTCTGCACCCGGGAGATGGCCGAGAGCTTCCGGTCGTAGACGATCTTTGAAGGCCGCTGGGAGGCCCCTTTTTCCAGGAAGTATATGCCCAGCCGCTCGCCTCCCCTGAGCATGAACCTGGTGTCGACCCCGTAACGGCGCATCTCGTTGACAGCCGCCTGACCCAGGGGCGTTGCCGGGACCTTGGTGACGAAGCACGCGTCCATCCCGTAATTGGCGAGCGACACGGCCACGTTGGCCTCTCCGCCGCCATAGACGACGTCGAAAGAGTGGGCCTGCTCGAAGCGAAGATACCCCGGCGGACTGAGGCGCAGCATGATCTCCCCGAAACAGACGACCTTTTTGCCCATTGCTCTACCCCTTTCCCTTTACCGTACTTCTGGCTTCCCTGATCCTGGCGATGAACTCTTTCGCAAGGGTGGTGATCGATGGGTAGTCGCCTTTTCCGGCGCCTGAAGTCAGGTTTCCACCTACGCCCACCGCGACACAGCCGGCCTTGATCCAGTCGCCCACGTTGTCGATGCTTACCCCTCCGGTGGGCATGAGCGAGGCCTGCGGCAGGGGCCCCATAAGGGCCTTCACAAAATTCGGGCCGAGAGTCTCCCCCGGAAAGACCTTGACGATATCGGCGCCCCCTTCCATGGCCTCGATGACCTCCTTCGCGCTGCCGGCCCCGGGCATGCAGGGTATCTGATAGCGGTTGCACAGCTTCATAGTCTCCATATTGAGGCAGGGACTGACGATGTATTGGCTGCCCGCGAGTATGGCTATGCGCGCGGTCTCGGGGTCGAGGACCGTGCCCGCGCCGATGACGATCTCACCGGAACGGTAAATGTCGGCCAGCTCCTCTATCACCCCGACCGCTCCCGGAACCGTGAAGGTCACCTCTATGGCGGCAACGCCGCCCAGGATACAGGCATCTACGACCTTCTTGGCCTGTGCGGCCGATTCGGCCCTGATAACGGCCACGAGTCCGCCTTCCACAATCTTTTGCAGCACAACGTATTTCGGTAGCAAATCAATCACCTCTCTTCACGAACGATGGCGCGGGCCCGGATGGAGGCCTCCTCAATCGAGGCCGGACCGGGCTCGTCCCCGGGAGCATCCGGCAGACGGTTCATTTTCTTAACGGGCCGAGGTCCCGAGCCCGCCACATCAGATGAAGTATGTTGCCCTCGGGGTCCCGAAAAAAGATCAGCTTAGCCTCCTCCGATTGGCGGGAATCGAAAAAGTGGTCTATTCCCCTTTCCCGCAAGTAATCCAATGCGCCATCGAAATCAGCCACCGTCAGTGCGAGGTGCCTCAATCCCGGCGACCTTTGATCGTAAACCATACTTTCCGCCGGGGCGGCGGGGAGGATTTCGATGACCGTGTTGTCCGGGGCCCTCAAGAGGTAGGTCGGCGACGGCTTTTTGTCATCGTATACTATCTCCAGGCCGAAGGTCCTGATGTACCACTCCGCAAGACCCCTGCTGTCACGGGCGGCAATCGCCGCATGTTCGAAGCCCGAGAATATTTTCTTCTCCTTCTTAGCCATGCTTTTTTTCAAGGCCCGGCCTATTCTTCCTCGTATATGGCCAGCCGGGCGCCCTTCCAGGCGGGCTGGGCATTGGTCGCATAAAGGGCAAGCATGCCTCTCGTCTCTCTCGGGGCAGGCTTGCGCCAGCTCTTGAGCCTCTCCTCCAGGTCGTCTATGAGAAGGGAAAGCTCCCGTTTGGGCATGTCGATATGGATCATATCCCCGTCCCGCACGACCGCAAGCGGTCCGCCGACTGCGGCTTCCGGGGAAACCTGGCAGACCCCGAGCCCACGGGCAAAGCCGGAAAACCGCCCGTCCGTCACGACCGCCACTTTTCCTTCGAGGCCCCGGCCCACGATCGATGCAAGGACTGCGTAAGTGTCGGGCATGCCGGGGGCGCCCTTGGGGCCGGCGAGGCGGACTACCACTACGTCGCCCTCCAGGACCTTGCCGCTGTTGATGCCTGCGATGGCGTCTTCCTGGCAGTCGAAGCACCGCGCGGGTCCCGTGTGCTCCGGAATGGTGTTGTTGAGGCGACGGGCCACCGAGCCGAGGGGCGCAAGATTGCCTCTCAGTATGGCGATGCCGCCCGTTGCCGCCACGGGGTTGGTCCGGGGACGGATGACCTGATGAGGATCGACGGCTGGATGCTTCTTCGTCTCCTCGATGAACTGGCCGATCGTCCTACCTGTCACCGTAGGCGCGTCGCAGTGTAGCTCTCCTTCCAGGGCCTCCAGGATCTTGGAGACCCCTCCGGCATGGTGCAGGTCGGGCAGGTGATAGAATCCGGTGGGCGTCACATCGACCAGGCAGGGCGTGGTGTTGCTGAACTCGTTGATAAGGTCGAGGTCGATCTCGTCTCCGAGGCCCAGCTCGTGGGTAATGGCGAGGATATGGAGCACCGCGTTCGTCGAGCCGCCGATGGTCATCTGGGTGCGGATCATGTTCTCTATCGCATCTCTGGTCATGATCTTTTTCGCGGTCATTCCGCTTTCGATGAACTCCATTATCTTATTGCCCGCGAGTTTCGCGAGGCGCAGCTGTTCTCCCGACATGGCATAGCATGTGCCGCTTCCCGGCATTGCCATGCCCACTGCCTCTACCAGGCACTGCATGGTATTCGCGGTGCCGAGGATCGGGCAGGCGCCGGGTCCCGGACAGACCTCGTCCTCCAGACAAAGGACCTCCTCTTCCGACACCTTTCCCATCTGAAGGGCGCCCCACACCTTTTCGTCGAGGTCCGCGAGCGACACGGGCTTGCCC
>CAVVPU010000027.1:0-16191 GCA_963750015.1 uncultured delta proteobacterium
GCGTTGGATCCCCAGACAAGCGACCGGATCACCGGCCAAGTTGGCGACGCAATGTTATGCGGATCGTCCTGCGCAGCGGGATTTCTTGATTTCCGAGGGCTTGGTGCCGTCTGCCAAGATTTCCGTAATTGGAGCGGGGTCTATCAGTGGGGTCAATTTGCAGCGGTTCTCCTTGAGGGCGTGGGGGGGAGACAAGGCACGACAAAAACAATGCGACTCCGGCATTCCGTGGGACGCCTTGGTATAGTGTTCGTCGGTCTTGTGGTCGAGAGAAGGGCATCGTCGAACTGCTGGCTGCTTTTGAATATTGCCAAGTCGAATCCGGACTTGCATTTGCTCTTGGCTTATTTTTTCGCTGCGGAAGCGAGGAATCCCTTGGCCGAAACGCTGGCGCGCCTCAAAAGGCATCCTCGCGTTCACGGTATCGGTTTCTCCGAAACCCCGGAGAGGTTCCTCGCAGCGCGGACATCTTCTGTCTTCCGAGCTACCGCGAGGGATTCGGAAGCGCTGTCATTGAGGCGGCGGCGATGGAACTTCCGGCAGTAGTCTCACGACTGACTGGAGGGTTGCGGGATACAATTGTGGAGGGGGTAACCGGTTTATTCGTGCAGCCCAAGGACGTAGACAATCTGGCTGAGGCGTTGCAGGTATTAGCCGTATCGAAAAAACTCCGCCAATCCTTCGGTCAAGCGGCTCGTCATCGGGTGGAGAAGAGTTTCGATGCCAAGCTTATTAACGAGGCTGTGGTCGCTGAGTATTTCCGATTGGTACGTCAGTCATCTGCACACGCAAGATTAAGTCCTTCGCACTCACAGTAATCGAACTTTTGCAGTGCAAAGTTATCGTTACTATCTACATGCTGCCTTACCCGCTTTCTGGTACAAAAGCTCGAATTGCCCAGCAAGCAGATTGAATTCCAGACTCGCACCAACTAAACCGCAACTGGAAGCGGTGTCTGCGCACAAGGTGCCCTCGGACATATAAACATCCGCAGCAGTGACAAATGTTAATTCTTGGAGTTGGCATTGCCAGGCATATTCAATGAAAAGCAGACGCCACGGACCCTCATTATAAGCAAATCAGCTTGAATTGACTAACCACTATAGAAGCCGGGCGTGGTATCGCTGCGTTGCTCGTTGTTGCCTTTCATGCCGCCGGCTTCGTTCATGCTCATCCGCACACACTCCCTGCATGCTTTCTCTTCGGCTACAGCGGAGTCGATTTTTTCTTCGTGCTCAGTGGGTTCATTATCTTCTACGTCCATCAGGGCGATATCGGCAAGCGAGAAAAACTCCGACCATACGTGCATAAGCGGCTTCTCCGTATTTTTCCAACATATTTGTCCGTGATGGCTATTATAGTGCCGGTACTCTTGTGCGTGCCCTCAGTTGCCCGCCACGAAAAAACTGGATTCTTATACTTTGCGGCCTCATTGCTACTTTTGCCGCAATCGCGAGAGCCTGTGCTTGGGGTTTCCTGGTCGCTCACATACGAGCTGTTATTCTACACCCTGTTCGGGCTGGCAATTTTTCGGCGACGAATCGGGATCATTGTTGCTGGGGTCTTTGTGGCCTTCATAGCTGTGGGGCAGATGCTCACATTGCCATTTCCTTTCAGTTTTTTCGCGAATCCACGTAGCATCGAGTTTCTGCTTGGTGCTGTTGTATCGTACATATGGAAACTCATCCCGCCTTCAGTGGCATGGTTTCTGATGTTTTGCGGCATTGTGGGATTTATAACCGTCGGTCACTACGATAATGGAGCGCAGCGATATTGGCCTTTGCTTTACGGGGTTTTTGCCAGCACAGCTATTGCAGGATTAGTTCAATTGGAAAAAAAAATACAGGCCTTGTTCGGGCAAGGGTCGGAGTCTTTCTCGGAGCCGCGTCCTATGCCATCTACCTTGTGGTCTTGTGCGCAATCCCCCTCGTCTTCCTCATACCCGCAGGGACAAGAGCAAGAGGTTAGGTCCTTTCTCCACGAGCAGTTCACCATCACGCCCGTGGACTTCGGTGAAGAATTTGGGCTCTTAACCCAAAATCCAAAATCAATAATCCAAAATTGTCTCTCCCCCCGTCGGCCCGGGTTATCCGGTCTTTCTCCGGCACAACCCGTTGGATTGGTGTGATTTCCCTTGACAGGCGAGGCCTTACTTGAAACAATCCAATGTAGGAGCAGGCTCCACTCACGCGCTGTTCTTTACCTTGACGCTGATGAAGCTCGATGCGCCGAGGGGCGTCGTTGACCGTTCTTGCAGGCGGCGTAATCGGTTTTTGTGTAATCTCTGTCATGGAGGGACAAAGGTCCATGGAACTGACTAAAGACGAAGAAAAGATGCTGTCCGGCGGATATGGCGAGGGCTACAGGAGGGCTATGGAGATCCTCGTCGGAATGGGAGAGTTCTACGACGCAAAGCGTCTGATCCCTATCAGTATGGCCTATCTGGTAGAGGGTCCTAGCCCCGCAAGTCCAGGGCAGGCTACCAAGTGGCTCGAGGAAATGGCAAACCTGGGAACTACCTTCAAATGTCGCCTGCCTATCGCTCCCCTGGATGGAGGGACTTTCACCGATTACAGTGTCCACAAGAAGCTCGGCACGATCTTTGCGGCGGGGACGGGAGGTCATGCCCGTAATCCTTTTTTGATGCCCGTCTTCGGACAGCATATTACGGCAGACGGAACCGCAGTCACCCACTACATGAACTCATACATCGGCGCTATGGCCAATACCGAATGTTTTCTCGGCCAGTATTCGGCGGCCATAGTGGGCAAAACGCCGGAATACGGCTTCCATTTGCGCGAAAACCGCCTCGGGAAGACCCTCTTCGACGTCAAGGTGAAGCTCAAGGACGAGACCGACTGGAGCGCCCTCGGCTACTACATATCGAGAGCACTGGGTAAGAATTACTGGGATGTTCCCGTCATAAACGGAATTAACCCTGCCGACGTCACAAATGACGACCTCGTCCTTTTTTCGACGAGCATTCCCTCTTACGGCGCAGTCGTCCATTCCCTCCTCGTCGGTGTTTCCCCTGAAGGGAGGACCCTGAAGGAGGCCTTCGGCGGGAACAAGCCCAAGGAAACCTACCTTGTCGGCCCCAGGGAGCTGCAAAGCGTTTACGATACCTTCTCGACCAAGAAGAGAAAGCCCGACATGATCTCCTTCGGCGGTTTCGGGGTGAACCTCTCCATAGAGGCTGTCTACAGGTTGGCGGGCCTTCTCCAGGGGAAGAAGGTCTCCAAAGACTTCCCGACCGTGATCAACATAGACGGTGCCGTCAGAGAAGTGTCGGACAGGACGGGAATGACCGACATCCTGAAGGCTGCGGGCGTGAGGTTCACCATGGCCGAGCTCTTCGAAGAGCGGGGGGTAGAGGCGGCAAGCTGGGCGAAGAACGCCGTGATCTCAGCCAAGGCGATGGGATGGAACACCCTGGTCTTCGCCGACGCCAAGTCGTGCCACTACATAGGCAACCAGGATATAGAGCCGGTCCTGAAGAATGTGGATGACTGCGTGAGGATCGCGCTTACCGGCAGAATAGAGGGGTGACGAAATGGAGAAGATCGTACTCAAAGGACACAAGGGCATCGGAGGCACGGCCGAGGGCGAAGCGCTCGTCTGCCAGGAGCCGGTCAACCTCATGGCGGATACGGGAAACGTCTGGACCGATCTTAAGGATACCACCTTCACCAACAAGGTGGGCACCCCCTCGGTATATGGAAAGGCCTTCGCCGGCAAGGTACTCGTCTTCCCCACGGGCAAGGGCGGTATCTTCAGTACCAACATCATGATGGACGTCGCCACGGTCGGGGCCACACCGGTTGCCATCATCAATGTCATGACCCATCCCGTATGGGCGGCCCTCGCCATAGTCCTCAATATTCCCCTCGTCGACAGACTCGACAAGAACCCCTGCGAGGTCATCGAGACGGGTGACTATGTCAGGGTGGATGCAGAAAAGGGCATCGTGGAGGTCACGAAGAAGAAGGCCTGACTACTCCTCGTCCTTCCAATTCCAGTTCCTCCCACCCTTGAAGACGCCCGCATTCATCTCGTTGCTGATAAACAGGTTTGCTTCAGGAAAGTGCTGGACCATGGCGAAGAAGAAACAGCCTTCGTCTTTGGTTTTGGCTATTTCTTCTTCCGTGGCGATCAAGTAGTCTTTCGTAAAGGTGAAGGATGAGGAATCAAAGGGCATGCCCGGCTTCTGATGACCGGGAATAATGACCTCTGCGCCCATCTTTTCCAGCCTTTCGATGTCTCCTATCCATTGGCGCCGCTCTTGGGCCGTCACCTCACAGGTAAAGGGATGGGCCTGGTTGAATAAGACATCGCTGCCATAGAGGGTCTTTATCGAGGGAATCCAGACGACCGTGTTGTACTTGAGATCGCCTATGACCTCCGGGATAATCTCGATCCGCTTGCCTTCAAGCTCGAAATAACTCTGGTCCAGGGGCTCTATATTGACTGCCTTCCTGCAGACGTTGGTAGGTCCTATCACCTGTTCCCAGTGTTCCAGTTTCCCGAAAAACTGTTTGTTTATAGTGCGGGCAACCGAGGGGAGCGCAACGATCCGGGCAGAGGGGAAAGCCTCGGCGATCACCCCGAGGCCGAAGTAATGATCTGGATGGGCATGGGTGACGTAGATCGTTTCGAGGATCTTGCCGGTTTCCGCTATTTCCGCGATGACCCGATGAGCGTTCGACAGTGTCCATTGGGCATCGATCAGAACCGCCTTTTCTTTTCCCGTTACGATTACGGAGGCAACCTCAAAACCTTTTTCGTCGCTGAAGAAGACCTTGGTGGAGAGATCCTTCGGTCCGTGATTGGTAGTCCTTACTTCCATCGCCGGCACCTCCGTTTTGAATTTCGTCTGTGCGAGATCGGCTCTGAGCCTCGAGCGGAGAGCATCTGCTCAATTCTATGACTGTCGCGAGCCCCGCGTCAAGACCGGCCCGAAATTCGCACTTCTTTCAACCTTGAAATACCCTATTGACAGCGATTCCATTGCCGGTTATCTTCCACATGGAAGCATGAAAGGAGGCAGCCATGAGAGGAAAAAGGATTGCCATAGTGATGGTTGCATTGTTAGGATTGGCCCTCGTGGTGCCCGTTGGTGATGCCCAGGCACACGGAGGATGGGCTTGGGGCCCGGCCGCATTCGCGGGGGGTCTGCTTCTAGGTAGTCTGGCACGGCCCTGGTATGGTCCGCCTGCCTACGTCTATCCGCCGCCGGCGGTTGCATATGCCCCGCCGCCCGTCTACTACGTGCCCAACCAAACCTATGTCTACGCTGCGCCCCCTTCAACAGGGGGTCAGTGGGTCCAGATACCGGGTCAGTGGGTTGGTGGCGTATGGGTACCTGCTCACAGGGCCTGGGCGCCAAACGCCGGGCAGTGATGAAGAGCGGCAACAGTTCATGATAGCGAAAGACAGCAACATAGGGGGCGGTGGTTGAGCGGTCCACGGCCCCTTTGGTGAGGGCTTATCCTTCACTCGGCGACGTAGAAAAGTCGATCGCCTATGAGTGCTCGGCTTGAGCGTGTCATTTGAATTGCCCTGTCTTTCCTGGTAGAATATTCCCTTGGCACACGAGGGCGCACGCAGCGTCACCTCGGGTCCTTTCTTCCGTAAGGCAAACGAAGAGCTTGTGAAACTGCCCGCTCACCTGGAAGCAAAAAGGGGTGAATGAGGGGCGACGGGCCGCTTAGCCCGAACAGACCATATTCTTTTGATACTCAATATAGGAAGAGCAAAGAACCGACCATGGACAACATCACCGTTAAGGGCGCGAGACAGCACAACCTCAAGGACATAGACGTCACACTTCCACGAAACAAGATGACCGTCATCACGGGCCCTTCAGGCTCGGGCAAGTCTTCCCTCGCCTTCGATACCATATACGCGGAAGGACAGAGACGGTACGTGGAATCCCTCTCTTCTTATGCCCGTCAGTTCCTTGAGCTGATGGATAAGCCGGACGTGGACTACATAGAAGGCCTTTCTCCGGCCATCAGTATCGAACAGAAGAGCATCAGCAAGAACCCGAGATCGACCGTCGGCACGGTCACCGAGATCTACGATTATCTGAGGCTCCTCTTCGCCCGCCTCGGTCACGTTTACTGTTACGGGTGCGGCAAGGAGATCAAGAGCCAGCATGCGCCCCAGATCGTCGACTCGATCCTCGCCCTCGGGGCCGGCACGCAGCTTTCCATCCTTGCCCCAATCGTCAGGGGCAGGAAAGGCGAGTACAGAAAAGAGCTCGACGACCTGCGCAAACAGGGGTTCACCCGGATCAAGCTGAATGGGAAGATTCTCGATCTGAGCGAAGAGATTACTATCGATAAGAAGAAGAAACATGATATCGATGTGATCGTCGACAGGATCACCTTGAGGGAAGGCGTCGAGCGGCGCCTCTTCGAGGCGGTGGAGCTTTCCTTGAGCAAAGCTGAGGGCATAGTCAAGGTGGAGGTGGGCAATGAGGTGCTTGTTTTTAGCGAGAAGTTTGCCTGCCCGGACTGCGGCATCAGCTATCCGGAGATCACCCCTGCCATGTTTTCCTTCAACAACCCTTACGGGGCTTGTCCCACGTGCTTCGGCCTCGGAGTGAAGGAATACTTCGACCCTGATCTTGTCGTGCCCAACAAGGAGCTTTCTTTAAGGGAAGGGGCCATCATGCCGTGGGCCGACAGGAAGCCGGCATCCTTCCTGCCCTTTGTCGAGTCCCTCACCAAACATTACAAGATAGACGTGAAGGTCCCCTTCAAGGACCTGCCCAAAGAGGTCCAGGACGCGATCTTCTACGGTTCGAGAGGGGAACAGATCGAGTTCCTCGAAGAGCGAGGCCATAGGCGCGTTCCCGTGAGCAGGTCTTTTGATGGTGTGATAAAGGAACTGGAGAGGGAGTGGAAGGCCGCGGGCCCCTGGGAGAAGGAGAGGTTCGAGCGGTACATAAGCCTCATTCCCTGTCCGGTCTGCCAGGGAGCGAGGCTGAAGAAAGAGATGCTCTGGGTGCGCTTCGGCGACCTCAGTATCGCCCAGGTCACTCAGATGACCATCACCGAAGCGTATAGGTTTTTCACGCAGATCGATCTGCCGGAAAAAGAACGCGAGATCGGCCGTACCGTGCTCAAGGAGATTCTCTCACGCCTCAAGTTTCTCATCGATGTGGGCCTCGACTACATCTCCCTGGAACGCCCTTCGGCGACCCTTTCGTCGGGCGAATCGCAGAGGATCAGGCTCGCGACCCAGATCGGCTCCGGGCTCACCGGCGTGCTCTATGTCCTCGACGAGCCGAGCATCGGGCTCCATCAGCGCGACAACGAGCGGCTTCTTACCACCCTGGAGCATCTGCGCGACCTGGGTAATACGGTGGTGGTGGTCGAGCACGATTACGATACCATCCTCAGGGCAGACTACGTCATCGACCTGGGACCTGGAGCGGGCGAGAACGGGGGCTATCTCGTATTTGCGGGGACGCCTGAGGCACTCAAGGAAGACGACAAGTCGCTCACCGGTCTCTATGTATCCGACCGGCTGAGGATAGAGGAGCCCGCCAATAGGAGAAAGCCCAGGGGCATGATCAGCGTGAAAGGCGTGAAGGCCCACAACCTGAAGAACGTGACGGTTGACATTCCCCTCGGCCTCTTTACCTGCGTCACCGGGGTTTCCGGCTCGGGGAAAAGCTCGCTCATCATCGATACCCTCTTCCCCCTCCTGAAGCAGAAAATTTATCGTTCGAGGGAGAGGGCAGGGGAGGCGGAGGGAATCAGCGGTTTCGAGGCCGTAGACAGGGTGATCGATATCGATCAGTCGCCCATCGGCCGGACTCCGAGGTCGAACCCCGCCACCTACACGGGTCTCTTCTCCTTCATACGGGCCCTTTTTACCAAGCTCCCCGAATCACGGATGCGCGGCTACAAGGACGGCCGCTTCAGCTTCAACGTGAAGGGCGGACGCTGCGAGACCTGCGGGGGAGAAGGCTACGTCAAGATAGAGATGCAGTTCCTCGCGGACGTCTACATCGTCTGCGACACATGCAAAGGCAAGAGGTACAACAGAGACACCCTGGAGATCGAGTACAAGGGCAAGAATATCGCCGACGTGCTCGACATGACCGTGACCCAGGCCATGAGCTTTTTCGACTCCATACCCCATATCAAAAGCAAGCTGAAGGTGCTCAACGACGTCGGTCTGGGCTATATAAGGCTCGGCCAGTCGGCTACCACTCTATCGGGCGGGGAGGCCCAGAGGATCAAGCTCTCCCGGGAGCTGTCGAAAAAAGATACGGGACAGACCCTCTATATACTCGACGAGCCGACCACCGGTCTTCACTTTGCCGACATCGACAAGCTTCTCTTCGTGCTCAATGAGCTCATCTCACGGGGGAACACGGTAATAGTGATAGAACACAACATGGACGTGATTAAGTGCGCCGATTATATCATCGATTTAGGGCCCGAAGGGGGAGACAAGGGAGGCGAGATTATTTCGAAAGGGACCCCCGAGCAGGTGATGGCGAGTCCGGGGAGCTACACGGGGAAATTCCTCAAACGCTATCTCAACGGTGACCGGCCGTGAAAAGGGTCATCGTCATCCCGGCGCGCTATGCCTCTGTCCGCCTTCCAGGTAAGGCGCTCCTTCCCATTGCAGGAAAACCCCTCATCAGGTGGGTCTACGAGCGGGCTCGAGCCTCGACCCTGGCCGATGATGTGCTTATCGCAACCGATGACGAGCGTATAAGGCAGGCGTGCGAGGCCTTCAACGCATCGGTGGTCATGACGAGCCCCGACTGCGCGAGCGGAACAGACAGGGTGCGGCAGGCGCTCATAGGCAGAGAGGCCGATATCGTCATCAACCTTCAAGGCGACGAGCCTCAGGTGGAGCCGGCCATAATCGACGGCCTCATCCGGGTCATGGAAGAGGAAGAGGGACTTCCCATGGCGACCCTCTGCGCCAAGATCGCCGATCGTGAAGAGTACGAGAATCCGAACGTGGTCAAGGTTGTGAGGGACGTCCATGGCTCGGCCCTCTATTTCTCAAGGGCGCCCCTGCCTTATCTGAGAAAGAGTAGTGATGCCCCTGTCTACAAGCATATAGGTATCTATGCTTTCTCGAGAGCGTTCCTCGAGACTTTTGTCGGCCTGCCCAAGGGAAAGCTTGAAGAAGCGGAATCGCTCGAGCAGCTCAGGGCCCTGGAGGCGGGGTACAGGATAAAGACACTGCTGGTCGAGTACGAGGGCATCGGCATTGATACGCCGGAAGATCTGGAGCGCGCCCGGAAGGTAATGGCCCCGTTTCCTTGAAATGATCGACCTCCTCTATCTTCTCAGAACCAAAGATAACAGGCTCTTTTGCCTTCCGTTTCATTATGGAGGATGAGGAAAGAACGGATGAGGTCAACGATGAAAACCTTGCCCACTCTCTTTATCGGTCACGGAAATCCGATGAACATCGTCACCCGCAACCGCTGGTCGCAGGGTTGGGCAGCCCTCGGCGCCGCCATTCCTCGCCCCAAGGCGATCCTTGCCATATCGGCCCACTGGTACCTTCCGGGGACAAGGGTGACTGCCACGAGCCTACCCCGGACGATCCATGATTTTGGCGGGTTTCCCCAAGAGATGTACGAGATCGTCTATCCTGCTCCGGGGGACCCCGCTCTCGCCATAAGAGTGCGGGATATGCTCGCTCCGGTGCACGTGGAGCTTGACGAACAGTGGGGTCTCGACCACGGCACATGGTCGGTCCTCCATCATATGTTTCCCAAGGCCGATGTCCCTGTGGTGCAGCTTAGCATCGACCGGCGCCAACCGGCATCGTTTCATTACGAGGTCGGAAGAGTGCTCGCGCCCCTGCGAGACGAGGGCATTCTTCTCATGGGTAGCGGGAATCTGGTGCATAATCTTCAACTCTACCAGTGGGACCGCCCGGATGCGCCCCCCTTTGGCTGGGCTAAGAGTTTCGAAGAGAAGGTCCGGGACCTTCTGAAGAGCGGGAAGGACTCCTCGCTGGTCGATTACGGGGCGATAGGGTCTGATGCGCTCCTCTCGGTTCCCACGCCCGACCATTACCTTCCGCTACTCTATGTGCTCGGTTCGCGGAAGAATGGCGAGACGGTCAGTTTCCCCGTCGAGGGGTTCGACGGAGGATCGATGTCTATGCTTGCAGCGGAGTTATCCTAAGCCCCCTATGTTTTTTGCTGCTTTATGAACGTGCCTCTTTGATACTCGTCGAAGGCGATCTCCAATTCCTCTCTGGTGTTCATTACAATCGGCCCGTACCACGCGATCGGCTCGCCTATGGGCTTGCCGGAAACAAGGAGGAAACGGACGCCCTCTTTCGCGGCAGAAACCTTTATGTGGTTGCCGTCGTCGAAGACCACGAGACTGTGGTCGCCTACGGTCGGCTTCCTTTCAATGTCGAAATAGTTGGAGCCCTCTATTTTATAGCTGAAGGGATCGGTCTCGTCACAGAAATAGCCTTCCCCTCCGATCACGTAAGCAAGGACCGTGTGGCCGGGTTTGGTGGGGTGGGTGAATTCCGAGCGGGCGCTCAGCGTCACGTCGAGGTATTCCGGGTCGATGACGATATCGGTGACCGGCCCCCTGGCGCCCTCTAATTCTCCGCAGACGACCCTGACCTTCACGCCGCCTTCCATCGAGACTTCCGGTATTTGGTCTCGCGTCAGTCCCCGGTAGCGCGGGTCCATCATCTTATGTGAGGCCGGCAGGTTCGCCCAGAGCTGGAAACCGCCCATACGGCCCGACTCGTCGCCCTTCGGCATCTCCTGATGAATGATGCCGCTGCCGGCGGTCATCCATTGAATGTCCCCGTCTGCAATCACTCCTTTATTCCCCATGCTGTCACCATGTTCCACTGTGCCCTCGATCACGTAGGTAATGGTCTCGATGCCGCGATGGGGGTGCCAGGGGAAGCCCTTCAGGTAATGGCGCGGATCGTCCGAGCGGAAATCGTCGAGAAGCAGGAACGGGTCGAACTCGGGGGCCTCGCTTCCCCCAAAGGCCCGCCTCAGGTGGACCCCTGCCCCCTCGATGGTGGGCTTGCTCTTCATCACTTTCCGTATTTTTCTTCTGGTCGCCATGCAAATCCTCCTTGCCCGAGCACCGGAGCCTGTGCCGGGGAGGCTTCATCGGGCTTACCCGGCACTTTCTGCATCTCCTCTTTCCGAAGAGGGGAGACTGCGATAGAATTCTCCTTCGGAAATATAAGACCCGCCCTGTGACAAGGGCAACGATATCCCCGTATCCCCTTCATACGCCTCCCGATTCTTGGACTTGCATCATTCGAGCTGAACCCTCATGAGGGGAGCCCGACAGACCTCCATCCATGAGCATACCATCCGCCCTCGACCAGTTTGCCCATTACAGGGATGGGCAGCTCAGACTTCTCGAAGGCGGAAGCGACACACCGTGGAAAAAGACTGCGATACATCCGGAATATGAGGCATATTCGCTCTACATCCTCGTCAGGCATATCATGATGCACGATCACTGGCACATGTATCGCATGGAAGAGCTATGGTTGACCAAGGATGCTTACCTGACGAAGTTGGGATAGATTGGCGTTGCTCAGGCAGTCCCTTGTGCGGAACAAGGCCGGCCGTCGAGTGGGTGCGGCCCGTCCCTATCCTGTGGGCAGCCCTTATTTGATCAGTTTCCTTCCTGTCTCCCACGCAGGCGCGAGGTCAGCCCCGAGGCCTGCGTACCGGCGCTGGCTCTGGTCGAGAATGAAGGGCCGCATTTTCTTTAGATCCGGCTCTTTGCCGGTCAAATAGCGCTCTTCGCTGTAGGCTGCGACGATTTCCCCAATGAAAAGCTCCTCCAGGGGAAGATCGACAATCTGCACCAGCTTGCATTCGGCGCTGAAAGTGCTCTTAAGGACCATGGGTGCTGTCTCGAGACGGCCGTAGAATGTCTCAAAGAGAGTCGATTTGTCGTATTTACGTCCGGACACGAGTCCGCAGTAATCGGTCTTTTCCACAAGGTCGACAGAAGGGATATTAACACTGAAGGTCCCGTTTTCCTTAATGCCCTGGTTCGTGTGATGAGCCTTGTTCATGGTAACCAACACGTAGGGCGGCTTGGGATGGACCAGGGCGCTTGTACAGTGGGGATTTGGGCACTCAATCATGGGTGAAACAGACATTTCGACAGTTTTGTCTTGACATCAGTGAAGGGGCCACTTAGTCTGGTACTTTGGACTCGGTAGCTTCGATTATCCGGGGTGCGATCCAGGTGGGTTTCAGGCCTATCGCGGGGAGGTTGCATGGAAAAGATCATTCAGCGGTTGATCAAGTATGGCACGGCAATTGGCGGGGTCGTTATGTGCGGTGTTTTAATACTGATAACCACCACTGCCCTGGCGAGGCTCGCAGGGTTCATGATACCCGGGACCTTCGATCTCGTTGAAACCTTTATGATGATCGTAGGGGCATTTTGCGTGGCCTACTGTGAATCGCAGGACGCCCAGGCAAAGGCGGAGGTCATCACAAGCCGCATTTCTTTCCGGGCGCGCTCCTGTCTCGCGATAATCACCACCTTGCTGGGCACGTTCTATTGGGTGGTGATTTTTTATGCCGGGTGGAGGGTGCTGCTTGAGAAGTTCGCTCTTGGTGAAAGGACAGATATCCTCAACGTCAATGTTGTTCCCTCCCGAACAATGTGGGTCTTATCGCTTGCGTTGATATGTCTCTTCCTTTTCTTCAAGCTTCTCCGCCATATCAAAGACGCGGTGAAGGGCCCTGATAAAGGCTCGTTCACTTCGGCGGAAGGAGTGCCTAAGTGAGTCCGGAGATACTGGGTTTAGTCGGTTTTGGATGCATTTTTGCGCTGATGGCTTTGGGCATGCCCATTGGTTCTGCTTTAGGGCTCGTCGGCTTTGCCGGTATGTGTCTTCTTTACCCCTTGAGCGGGGCATTAATGAAGATGGCAACGGTACCCGCCGATCTCATCTCCGGCTATCAGTTCGCGGTCATGCCGCTCTTTGTCTTGATGGCTCAGGTTACCGTTGCTTCCGGTTACGGCGCCGACCTTTTTAAGCTCGCATCCAAATGGGTGGGCCACCTCAGGGGCGGCCTGGCAATGGCCAGTATCGGGGGGTCTGCCGGATTCGGCGCCTGCAGCGGCAGCTGCCTCATTACCGCTGCAACGGTCAGCTCCATCGCCTTACCCGAGATGAAAAAATATGACTACGACACCAAACTCGCGGTAGGCGCGGTAGCGGCCGGCGGCACGATAGGCAGCCTCATTCCGCCGAGCGGAATGTTCATCTTTTACGGAATCCTCACGGGGGCCTCCATAGGCAGGCTTTTTGCCGCGAGCCTTATCCCCGCCTTTCTTACCGGCATCTCTTACCTGATAGTCATCTACATTATTTGCCGGCTCAACCCCAAGGCGGGTCCGCAAGCGCCGCCGGCTCCTTTCAGGGAAAAGATGGCGGCACTGAAGGAGTGCTGGGAGATCCTGGCGTTGCTCGTCCTTGTCATAGGGGGAATGATCTACGGTCTCTTCACCCCCACGGATTCCGCAGCTGTGGGCGCCTTTGGCGCCATTGTGCTGGCCTTTGCAAAGAGGAGGCTCACCTGGAAGAAACTGGGAGCCGCTATTATGGCCACCATGAGGACCTCGGGCGTCATGTTCACCATTTTCATAGGCGCCATGATCTTTAACTTTTTTTGTGCCAAAACGGGACTTCCTGCGTTGGCAGGCGATTGGGTTCTCTCACTCCACGTCGCTCCATGGGTAGTGGTAAGCGTCATCATCGTCATCTACTTCTTTCTTGGTATGGTGATGGAGGCCCCCTCGATCCAGATCCTGACGATACCGGTTTTCTACCCTATTATCGTGAATACGTTGGGACTTGATCCCATATGGTTTGGCGTTGTGCAGGTCCGTATGCTGGACCTCACCGGCATAACGCCGCCACTCGGTATGATCGCTTACATAATCGCCGGTGCGAATAAAGATCTCACCGCCGGAACCGTGTTCAGGGGGGCAATGCCTTTTCTCTTGATGGAGCTCATTACCCTTCCGATTTTCATATTCGTCAAGCCTATCACGATGTGGCTGCCCAACCTGCTGATGAAATAGGGAGGATGGGGGAGAACAAATACAACGAAAGGAGAAGAAGATGAAGAAGAGTCTTGCGGTAGTTATGATGACCTTGTTGGCGCTGTCGATCGTCCCTTCGGCCCGTGCTCAACAAAAAGTCATCGAGCTGACCTACGGAACGGCCTTTGCCGCCGACCACACCTTCAGCAGGGCCGACCAGAAGTGGATCGCGAAAATCGAAAAAGATACCAATGGCAGGGTCAAGATCAAACCTTACTGGGGAGGCCAGGTCATCGGAGGCACGAACGCGATAGATGAGCTGGCGGCAGGCGTTGCCGATATAGCCTACATAAACCCTGTTAACACCAAAACGGGTTTTGCCCTGGCCAAGTCCATGCAGCTCTTTTTTGGAGGCGCCAACGTAGAGACGGGATTGCGCGTCTTCCAGCAATTGCGGGCAAAGTTCCCCGAGATCGATAAAGAATATTCAGATGCCAAAGTGAAGCCGCTCAAGATTTCGGTCACCATGTCGACGCTTTTGACCCGCAAACCTATACGGAAACTGGATGATTTCAAGGGTACGAGAATCAGGTGCATGGGGGATTGGACCAAAGTATTGAAGGTACTCGGATCGGAAGGCGTCACCACCTCCACGTCCGAGATGTACACCGGAATGCAGAAGGGGCTACTTGACGGGATCCTTGGCCTGGCGGAAGGTCTCGAGTCCATGAAACTTGCCGACGTCACGAAGTACGTCAATAATTACGACCTTCTGGCGGCCCCTTGCATGATGCGTGCGATGAACATGGCCAAATGGAACAGCCTCCCGCCGGATATCCAAAAGATCTTCGAGAGCGACGTTGACACGTGGACAAAAGAGACCGTCGCTGTTTTGGCCGCCGCAGATGCCCAGGCATTGGAATATGCGAAGAAGAGAGGCGTTGAGGTCTTGCCCGTATCCAAGGAAGACAAGGCCCAGATTGCCAAGCTGATGGTTTCACTGGCTGAGAAGGATGCGAAGGATACTCGATGCAAAAGGATACCGGGGAACGCTGATACTTCAGGAGACCCAGAGGCTCATCAAACAGTATAGCAAGTGATCGTGGATGAGGTCTCTTTTGTGATTGTGCAGCGCTTCCGCAAGCTCTTTGATTTTTCTTTGTGAAGTTATCGGGGCTGTCACCCTATCCAGGGAGGACAGCCCCGGTCAGCTCTTTATCGAGAGTATTCAGAAACCGGCCTATTGTTTTCCTGTCCTTTTCCGAGCCATATTGGGCGATACTGAGGGTGATAGTCTCGTTGAAGGTCGTAAAGGCCAGTTGAAAATAGGGCTTATACTTGATCGACCCGGTAACAAAGGCGTCATTTACGGGCACATCTCCGAAGACAAGCCTTTCGGAGTCGATGACCCCTATGTTGGTGATTCCTATCAAGGGGTTCGGAAAACTTGTCTTCATCCGTGCTTTCAATTTCGAAAAAGGCAGAAGCCCGAATAGAACCTGCAATGTCGACAGCCCGGCCAGCCCCGGGTATCGTTCTTTCCGCCTCTTCATTTCGGCGCTCACCAGGAGAACCGTTTCTTCAAGGTTCGATCCGATATCGGCTCCTATGTTGCAGGCGATGCTGGAAGTCAGATTACATAACCCGTCCGCTTTTCCGCCGGACAGGTACCTTCTTAAGTCGACCATACAGGGGATGGTGATCGACTCGCCTTCCTTCAAGTTAAGCGTCTCGTGCAGGGCCCTGTAATAGGAGGCGAAAACCACATCGTTGATCGTCGCACCCAGTTTCTTTGCGTACGACCTGAGGGCTTGGAACTTTATCCGAGAGAGGGTATGTCTCAAAATGAAGGGGACGGCCTCGTCCTCATTTTCGCTCAAAGGGAAAAAGATGTGATCTTTCCGGTAATCGCCGAGCATAAAGAATGCCCTTACGCGGTCAAGAAGATTCATGTGCCGGTAGATCTGCCTGAAATCCCGGCTTCCGTTGCCATATCTCAATATGTTGCCGCCGCTGTCGGGCCCTCTATACAGGCTGGCCAGGAGATAGAGGTATTCCTTGAAGGCCGCGCCGTCGCATACCATATGGTTCATGACGATACAGAGCGTGTCCGCGATACGTT
>CAVVPU010000028.1:0-8324 GCA_963750015.1 uncultured delta proteobacterium
TCCCCATCGTCATGCTGACTTACGAGGCGACGGAAGGGCACCTGAGGAAAGCAAAGGCCGAGATCGACCGGCTGCCGTTTATCCAGGGAGAGAGCGTGCACATCAGGATAGAAGCGGGCAAGTTATGAGAACCGGGGAACATTCGTCATGAAGTACCTCGTCGTAATCGGCGACGGGATGGCCGATTTTCCCGTCGATGAGCTGGCAGGAAAGACGCCTCTTGAGAAGGCGAGAAAGCCGAACATCGATAGGTGCGCCCGGGAGGGTTTCTGCGGACGGGTCAATACCGTGCCGCCCGGCTTCCCTGCAGGAAGCGACGTGGCCGGCATGTCCCTGTTCGGCTACGACCCGGCCGAATGCTATACGGGCCGCGCTCCCATAGAAGCCTATGGCATGGGCCTCACCATGGGTGAATCCGATATCGCCTTCCGTTGCAATCTGGTCTACCTTGATGTGAGAGGGCCGAAGGTACTCATGGGTGACTATTGCGCGGATCACATTACCACCGAAGAGGCGAAGCTCCTCGTGGAGGATTTCGCACGGACCGTGGGAAGCGAGGAGTTCCTGTTCTTTCCGGGGGTCTCCTACCGTCACATCATGCAATGGCGAAACGGCAAATCGGACATGGCCACTACGCCGCCCCACGATATCCTGGATAAGGAAGTCATCGATTATCTGCCGAAGGGTACGGGTGCGAGCGAGATTATAAGGCTCATGAGCGACTCTCAGATGTTTCTGAAGGAGCATCCGGTGAACAGGGACCGCATAAGCCGCGGTCTTTTGCCTGCGAATAGCATCTGGCTATGGGGTCAGGGGAAAAAGCCCCATTTCCCTAGCTTTTACGAGAAATACCGGGCCACCGGCGCTGTGGTTGCGGCAGTCGATCTAGTAAAAGGAATAGGGGCCCTGGCAGGCTTCAGTACCCCTCGCGTGGAAGGGGCAACAGGGTATCTCGATACGGACTATGGCGCGAAGGCCAGGTGCGCCCTCGAGCTGCTGACTCAACACGATATCGTTTACGTCCATGTCGAGGCGCCGGACGAAGCATCCCACGAGGGAAATCTTCGCGAGAAGATCCAGGCCATAGAGAGCATTGACGAGAAAGTCGTGGGTTATCTTGTGGAGCACATGGGTAATGACGTGAGGCTTCTGGTCGTCACCGACCACGCAACCCCCCTGTCCTTAAGGACCCACTTTGCATGCCCTGTGCCTTTCGCCATTTTTGAGAAAGGTCGCAGGCTCGGCGACGGCGGTACGTTCGATGAGAAAAGCGGCGGCAAACTGTTTACCGGCGAACAGATGATTGCGCTCTTACTACGAGGTCTTGAATCATGAGACAGAAATTTATCTTCGTGACAGGCGGCGTTGTTTCCTCTCTCGGCAAGGGTCTGGCCTCCGCTTCGATGGGCGCCCTTCTCGAATCGAGGGGGCTCACGGTGACACTTAAGAAGCTCGATCCTTACATAAACGTCGATCCCGGTACCATGAACCCTTTCCAGCACGGAGAGGTGTTTGTCACGGAGGATGGGGCCGAAACAGATTTGGATCTCGGCCACTACGAGCGCTTTACCAATGCAACCATCTCGAAGAAAAGCAATTTCACCACAGGCCAGATTTACGATTCGGTCATATCGAAGGAGCGGCGGGGTGAATACCTCGGAGGAACCGTTCAAGTCATCCCCCACATTACCGATGAGATAAAGAGCATGATCCTCGACGTGGATGAGACGATCGATATCGTCCTCGTGGAGATAGGAGGGACCGTCGGCGATATAGAAAGTCTTCCCTTTCTCGAAGCCATCAGGCAGCTGCGCAACGATCTCGGAAAAGAGAACACCCTTTTCGTCCACCTTACCCTGGTGCCTTTCATCAGGACGGCGGGTGAGATGAAGACGAAACCCACCCAGCACAGCGTCAAGGAGCTGCGGGAGATAGGCATCCAACCCGATATCCTTCTGTGCAGGACGGAGCAGCTCCTGCCTGTGGCCCTCAAGGACAAGATAGCCCTCTTCTGTAATGTGGAGAAGGACGCCGTCATCACCGCAAAAGACGTGGAGACTATCTACGAATGTCCTCTCACGTACAATCGGGAAGGTCTCGACGACAAGATCATGAGCATGCTCAACATATGGGCAAAAAAACCTGACCTGACCGAATGGCAGAACATAGTCGACGCCATAAAGGCGCCCAAGAAGCAGATTGAGATCGCCATGGTCGGGAAATACGTGAAACTCACCGATTCCTACAAGAGCCTCAATGAGGCCCTGGCTCACGGCGGAATCGCAAACAACTGCAAGGTGAACATCCGGTATGTCGACTCGGAGGACCTGGAGAAGGACGCGGCCCGCCTCTTGAGCGACGTGGACGGTATCCTCGTGCCCGGAGGTTTCGGATCGAGGGGGATCGAGGGCAAGATAAACGCCGTCACCTATGCGCGGGAAAACAAGGTGCCTTATTTCGGCATCTGCCTCGGCATGCAGCTCGCGGTGGTGGAGACGGCGAGGAACCTGGCGAAACTCAAGACCGCTCACAGCACCGAGTTCAATGAAAACACCGAATGCCCCATCATCTATCTTATGGAGGAATGGGTAGACAGGGACGAACAGGTCCAGAAAAGGGACATAGAGACCGAGAAGGGCGGGACCATGCGTCTCGGAGCATATCCGTGCAAAGTCAAGGAAGGGAGCTTCGCCCATAGGGCGTACAACCAGGACTTGATCTATGAAAGACATCGCCATCGGTACGAATTCAATATCCGGTACAGGGGCAAGGTCGAGGATTGCGGCATGGAGATTACCGGCATCTCACCCGATGAAACTCTCGTGGAGATCGTCGAGTTGAAAAACCACCCTTGGTTTCTGGGATGCCAGTTTCACCCTGAGTTCAAGTCAAAACCTTTCAGCCCCCATCCGCTTTTCCGGGAGTTCATCAAAGCGTCGTTGAAGTACCGGCAGGACAAAACCAAATGGCAAAAGAAGTAAGGATCGGGGACTGTACGATAGGCGGGAAAGCATTCGCCTTCATCGGAGGTCCTTGCGTGATCGAAGGCCGGGACATCACCCTCCGGATCGCCGGGCGGCTCGCCGCGCTCACTTCCCGGGCCGGTATTCCCTTCATCTTCAAGGCCTCCTATGACAAGGCGAACCGGACGTCGGTGGAGAACTTCAGGGGGCCCGGAATAGATGAGGGCCTGAAAATCCTTGCGAAGGTGAGAGAGGAGTTCAAGGTTCCCGTTCTTACCGATGTTCATTCACCCGAGGAAGCGACAATCGCTTCCGAAGTCGTTGACGTCCTCCAGGTACCCGCGCTTCTTTCACGACAAACCGATCTGCTCGTGGCATGCGGTAAGACAGGAAAACCGGTCAACATAAAGAAAGGACAGTTCATGGCCCCTTATCAGATGAAATATGCTATAGGCAAGGTGGAATCCACGGGGAACAGAGAGATTCTCGTCACCGAGCGGGGGACGTCCTTCGGCTACAACAACCTGGTCAACGATTTCAGGGCATTCCCGATCATGGAGGACTTCGGCTACCCGCTGGTCTTCGACGCCACCCACAGCGTGCAACTCCCCGGAGGGGCAGGGGGAGCCTCCACGGGCGAGCGTCGTTTCGTCTTTCCCCTCGCCCGGGCCGCGATCGCAATAGGGGTAGACGCCATATTCATGGAGGTACATGAGGACCCTGAAAGGGCACTCTGCGATGGCCCGAACTCCGTACCTCTCGACGAGCTTCCTGCCATGCTCGAAACCCTCAAAAGGATAAGGGACGCGCTGTGAGCAGACTTACCGATACGGGCAGAGACGTTCTGGAAAAAGAGGCCCTCTCGATTCTCGAGGTCAGGGAAAGGCTCGATGACGCATTCGACCAGGTAGTCGTTGCGGTCAATGACTGCAAAGGGCGAGTCGTCTTTTCGGGCATGGGCAAGGCCGGCCTCATCGCGAAAAAAATCGCCTCCACCTTCTCGAGCATCGGCGTCCCGTCCCTCTATCTCCATCCGGCAGAGTCCATCCACGGGGACCTGGGGATATTGCAGAAGGACGACCTCTTCTTCGTCATCTCCAACAGCGGAGAGACCGAAGAGGTAATAAAGATCCTTCCGTGGATAAAGAGGATGGGATTGCCTTCCATTGTAATGACCGGGAATGTCCTCTCGACCATCGCCGGCTATGGAGATATCGTGCTCGATATCAATGTAACAGAGGCCTGTCCCTATAATATTATCCCCACGTCATCCACCACCGCGGCCCTCGCCCTTGGAGATGCGATTGCGGTGACCCTCATGAAGGAGAGAAACTTCACGAGGGAGGACCTGGCGATGCTCCATCCGGGGGGGAGTATCGGTAGAAGCCTGCTCCTTAAGGTGAAAGACCTCATGCACACAGGCGATGCGCTGCCCATAGTCTATGAAGATATGCTCATGACGGACGTGATCATGGAGGTCACCTCGAAGAGACTGGGTACCGCAGGCGTAATCACGAGAGCGGGCGAGCTGGTAGGCGTCATCACCGACGGCGATCTGAGGAGAGCCCTCGGAAAGCATCCCGATATGCTTTCGAAACAGGCGAAAGATGTGATGTCGGGCCAGCCGAAAGGGATAGAAAAAGAGGTACTTGCAGCCTCCGCATTGAAGAAGATGGAGGAATTCTCCATCACTTCCCTTTTTGTCTTCGAGGGGAGGGAAAGAAAAGACCCCGTCGGCATTATACATATCCATGACCTCCTCAAGGCCAAGATCGCATGAACACTGCGGCCGCCACCCGCGAACTTGAGACAGTTATCGCTTCCGACAGGCATCCCGGACACGGGAAGATCGAAACGTCTTTGCTTCCCCGGCGCCGGTTTCAACTTGTGGATTCCCTGCTGTTTGCAGCGGGGTCATTCACTGAAGGAGGATGCTGTTGCTCAGGCGTGATTGTGGAAACAATAGCAACAAACGTGACCTAGGATGAATCACCGACGGACCGCCGTAGGTGCGGCTTCAGGATTCATTCTCCTCATGGCCCTGGCTTCCGCCTATTTCCTGGTCATAAAACCGCATCACTTTACGTCTCGTGCACCGGCAGAAGGGGAGAAGGTCCTCATCTTCAGGGACGTTAAGTACACGGGAGAGAAGAAAGGCGCGGTCAACTGGGAGGTGAGGGCCAAACTGGTAAGGAAGTATATCGATAAGCCCGAGGTGGAGATGGAGGGCATCGAGGGAGAGTCCCGGCCGAAGCCGGATACGGTCGTTTCCTTCAAGGGCTCAAAGGGGCGCATGGATACGGCAAAAGAAACAGGCAGTGTTCAAGACGTGGAAGTCTATTACAAGGGAGAATACGTGATCAAAAGCGGCCACATGGATTTTGATTTCGGGAATTCTCTCGTGTCGACCACCGACCCCGTCGACCTTCAGGGAAAGAAGTTCGCCATGATTGGTGTGGGACTCAAGGCCGATACGAAAGAGCAGGTGATTAATGTAGAGAGGGATGTGAGCGGGACCATCCAAGAGGAGAAGGGCAAGTATAAGTTCTCTGCCGACAAATTCACTTACCTCCTCAAAGACGCCACCTATATCCTCGAGGGCAAGGTGGTCATAAAGGGCGAGAAGATGGACATACTCTGCGACAAGGTCACTATAACAAGCAAGGATGACGAGCCCGAAAAAGCCGACGCTCTTGGTAAGGTGACCATCCTATCCAAAGGGACTATTGCCAAAAGCGAGCGAGCAGTATATTATTTTAAGGATGAAAAGGTCGTGCTAAATGAGGAACCGACGGTTACGAGCGGTCAGACGGAACTGCATGGCGAAACAATAACTTACGATCTTAAGGAAGATCGGTTTTTCGTTGAAAAGCCAAGAATGAGGATGGAGCAGCAGCAGACTCGGTGACTATAGAGCATATATGGACGAACAGGTTCAACAAACGTCAGTACTGAGGGCACAGCACCTTTCGAAGTCTTACAGTTCCCGGAAGGTAGTGGACGACGTGAGCATTTACGTCGATACGGGCGAGATCGTGGGGCTTTTCGGTCCGAACGGGGCGGGCAAGACCACGACCTTCTACACCATTATCGGTTTCATACGGCCCGACCTGGGAGAAATACTCCTCGACTTCGACCATCTGACCAACCTTCCCATGTTTCTCCGCGCCCGCAAGGGTATCACCTATCTGCCTCAGGAGCCTTCCATATTCAAGAAGATGAGCGTCAAGGATAACCTGAGGTCGATTATGGAGTTTCACGAGGGTGACAAAAGGACGATAGAGCGTAAGATACGGGAAGTTCTGGAAGCATTCAGACTTGAGCACCTCGCGAACAACAGCGCAGATCTGCTTTCCGGGGGTGAGCGAAGGAGGCTGGAGATAGCTCGGGCCATGATGATAGCACCCAAATTCATGCTCCTTGACGAGCCTTTTTCCGGCATTGACCCCATATCCATCTCTGACTTGAAGAAGATAGTCTTGCAGTTGAAGAAGAGGGGCATAGGGGTGCTCATCTCCGATCACAATGTTCGTGATTCTTTGCCGATCTGTGACAGGGCTTATATCATAAACGATGGGAAGATTCTCATTGAAGGTGACCCCTTCGAGATCGCTAAAAGCAGGTTGGCGAGAGAGGTTTACCTGGGTGAGGAGTTCTACATAAATGTTGGAACTTAAGCAGACACAGAAACTAGCGCAACAACTAGTTTTAACTCCGCAGCTTCAGCAAGCCATCAAGCTTCTCCAACTTTCACAGTTAGAACTGGTGGAGGCTATCGAGCAGGAGATAAAGGAGAACCCTGTCCTGGAAGTCGAAGAAGAGCAGCAGGAGGAGGGGGAAAAGCATAAGAAAGAAGAAATGCTCGAGTGGCTTGAAAGGTATTCTCCTTCCGAAGACTTCTCGACCAGGGAGGACAAGGAATATCCCGATTATGAGAATATCGTCAAAAAGGGCAGTGATCTTCGTGACTATCTGCGCTGGCAGGTAGGCCTCTCCGACTTCTCAAAAGAAGAACGGGTTTGGGCCGAATGGATCATCGAGAACGTCGACGACAACGGCTACTTGTCGTGCGCCCTGGAAGAGATTGGCGAGATGTCGGGGATCGCGGTCGAATCTCTGGAAATCGTCCTGAAGAAGGTCCAGAAGCTCGATCCACCCGGCGTGGGTGCCCGTGATTTGAAGGAGTGTCTGCTCATTCAACATGCAAACAGGGGTGAAAAGGACGATGTGTTCGAAGACGTGATCGAGAACCATTTCGAGCTATTCCGGAAGATGGACCTGCGAGAAATTGCACGTAAGACGGGCTATAGCCTCGAGCAGATCAGAACGGTCTTCGAGAAGATGAAGGATCTCGACCCAAAGCCCGGGAGGAACTATGGGAATGAACAGCCCATTTACGTCGTCCCCGATGTGCACGTGGTGAAGGGAGAGGACGGCTTCGAAGTTTTTCTCAATGACGAGGGCATTCCCGACCTCCGCATGAACAAGTATTATGTCGAGCTTTTCGTGAGCGAAAAGGCTAATGGGGATACGAAAGACTACATCAAAAAAAAGATCAAACAGGCCGAATGGTTCATGAAGAGTCTGCAGCAGAGGCAAAGGACTCTTTATCTTGTTGCGAAGAGTATCGTCGATTTCCAGTCCGAGTTCTTCGAGAAAGGCATCCGGTGCCTTAAGCCTCTCATCCTGAAGGACGTCGCCAACTATGTGGGAGTGCATGAATCGACGGTGAGCAGGATAACGAGTAATAAGTATATGGGCACACCGAGTGGCGTCTTCGAAATGAAATTCTTTTTCACCACGGGCGTCGGCAGCGAAAATGGTGACGCCCAGTCAGCAAACGCCGTCATGGACTGCATCTCCGAGATAGTGGCGAAGGAAGATAAGGACAGCCCTCTCAAGGACGAGGAGATTGTGGTGCTGCTCAGGGACCGGTTCAACGTGAAAATAGCTCGCAGGACAGTCGCGAAGTACCGGGAGATTCTTCACATCCAGTCCTCCAGGGAACGGAGACGGTTAGACTGAAACGGAAGAAAGCAGACTACGGGCTAAACGGGTGGGGAGGCCGGGAACCCGGATGGGAGCCGCAGCTTTGTCGACCGGGCCATTTCGAACACACTTTGGCTCGAATAATGCGTTGACAAGGATTTTGCCTTTTGATAGCTTTTGTAGCCTTGGCCGGAGTTAATCCGGTCTGAATTTCGCTTTGGGGGACCCATGGATATAACGATCAGTTTCAGGCATGTCGTTCCTGATGAGAATTTGAAGAAGTACGTTGAAGAAAAACTTTCCAGATTACAGAAGTATATGGAAATACCTTTGGATCTTCACGTGGTCCTTTCTTTGGAACGAAAATACAGG
>CAVVPU010000029.1:0-15457 GCA_963750015.1 uncultured delta proteobacterium
TATTCGCGATTCGGTCTTGAAGCACGCTCTTAGTCGTCGTTGGTATGCATACGAGCAGAACGATAGTGTTCTCCTTAGCGCTTTCTCGGGTCAAACACTCACGAGGGGAGTGCGCAAGGTTAAACTTGGAAGGATGAACGACGACGAGGCAGGACGTAATCGTCTAGATGGAGCGATGCAACGGATTGAGCGTGCAGGAAGAGTCTTAATCTTTACTGGCGGGAACAAAATCGAGATGACCAGATTGGCGGGAAAACTTCGGATTCTCGATGATCAATCGGAGAAAATTCGCAGTGCGGCAATGGTGATCTTTGAACAAATCCTGACTTAAGCTCTCTCCATTTCTAGCGCGGCGCAATAAACGCCCTGAGCGCAACATCCGATTCCTGCTCCATCCCGCGCAATTGTGTCTTGCACCTTGAGCTTATCCTGTTCTTACGGTCGTGATGATCGTGATGAACTTGCTTGCGCAAAAAAATCTCCTGCAGCCTCTTGAAACGCGCGGACTGAATTCCCACATCGCTTCGGTCGGGTGCGCAAAAGGAGGTGCAAGAAATGAAAATCGTGTCGCCGCTGGCGGCAGGCGGAGAAATGCGCGGGAGGGGGATACCTTTCTCTGGCGATTCCGAAGAACAATTATGTTGCTGAAGGCGAGCACGTGAGGGGATACCCCCCTTCACAAAGTCGAAAACAACCTTCCGGCCTTTATGCAGTTGTTTCAATACCTTAGTAAAAACCGTGTTTCCGCCCAAGCCCTCGCCGCCCGGTCGGCGGACGGTCTTCACGCCACGGTGAACGGGCGCGGCAAGCTCGCCTCGCCCCGCGCCCACCGAAATCGGTATGCTGGCCCCGTCATCGAGCGAACCCGACATGATTTGGCGTCAAAGATTTTTGTTCTTCCTGCTGCTCGCGGCCGGCCTGGCGACGACGGCCACCGCGCAGGAGCGCCTGGAGCGTGAATTCACGGAATGCGCCGGCTGTCCGCAGATGGTCGGCATTCCGCCGGCAAGAGCAATACGGATATGTCATCTTACTTCGTTCGTCGTCTGCTGCAACTGATCAACCGGGACGCCACGAACGCCATGGTCGCGGAAGAACTGAAAGCCCGTCCGACGGCCCAAGTGGGCGACCGAAGAGGCGTTCAACACGAAAAACGACGGGTTGCAAGAGCTAGCAACCTGTCCCAAGGTATTATTACAGGATTTCGGCCTGAATTTAGGCGAAGTCTGGGCACGCCGATCCACGCAGGTGGCGACCGTGTTCACAACCGTTGTTCCGCGGTAGAATCAGTAATTCCGCCGCCCATCACGACGTTGGATCGGAAGGCAAGGCAGAGTGCCAAGGAGTGTGGTTCCGTAACTGAAAAGAGAATGGCAAGACAGGTTGCCAAGGACGAAGCCCACTCGGCAACAACCAAGACGGCTCGGCTCGCGAGTCCCCTGTCTTCATGGGACCAGCGGTTCAAGGGACTGGACCAGTTCAAGAAAGAGCACGGCCATTGCAATGTTCCGCCGGTCATGGTTATCTACTCGTTCGTTCGTATGCTTGATTTCCTGCCACCGCTTGCACTTCCTGCACACTGCGATAGGGTCGGATGTCTCCGTGACCGGTCTTTTGTTCCCGCCGGCCTTAGTCGTTGTGGTTCTGCCCATGAGTTCACCCCAAAACAAGAACGGCTTCGCGCGCCCCGCGAAGCCGTTCAGCCTTACTTCCCGATTTGAGAGTAGCACCCGGCATGTTCCGCCGGGCCGGAGCCGCTTACCTATGTCACTGAAAACAAGCTAAATATAGTTCTTAAAAATTTGTGAACAGGAATTTCCCGCCGCTCGATGCCACCGTGCGCAGCCCGCCCGCGCCCACTAACCCCTGTAGCCTCACCAGTTGCGGGCCTTCCGCAACAAGATAATATCGCCTCGCTTCCTGCCACCGCTTCCGGAATTCCCCGTCGTCCGGAAATACCCCTCTCGGCGCATCCGGCGCATAGGACCCGTATACCAGGTTATTAACCCGCCCGTTCAGCAGTAACGCGCGGCGATTGGTGTAGAAGAATACCGACGAGAACGTGTAGTATTGGTCGTCTACAATCAACTCTCCCGGCGGCGATTTCAGCAGCGCCTGCCACAGCAATGGTTTTGTTCTGTCGTCTACCTGGTTCAGTTCGTGCTGGAGTTCGCGAACGGCTCAGGGCGTGCAGAGAGCTTGGCCATCGCAGGCCGGGCCAGGAGATCCGGATCATGGTGGACGCCGGGCTGGTGAACGACGACCAGGCCTTCTGGCTGGCCAAGGACGTGACCAAGCGCATCAAAGGGAGATTAATTATTCCGGGCAGATCAAGGTCACGGTCATGCGGGAGACCCGGGCGGTGGGGTTACCCCCGCTAGTTCAGCCCATCAGGCGCATCAGCAGGAACACCCCGCCGTTCCACAGGCCATGCACCAGGATGGAGGTGACCAGGTTGCCGGTGCGCAGGTAGGCCAAGCCCAGCACCACGCCCAGGGTGGTGAGGGTCGCCAGCCCAGGGGCTGCAGGTGCATCAGGCCGAAGCCCAGGCCGGTGAGGACCGCGGCCAGGAGCCGCCCAGGGCGGATGCCAAGGCGGGTCTCCAGGCGCTGGCCCAGCCAGGGCAGGAGAAAGCCCCGGAACAGCAGCTCCTCGAACGCCGGCGCCAGCAGGGCCACGGTGCCGAACAGGAGCACCACCGTCGGCGGGCCGGAGGTGCATGAGGTACTGCAGCAGCTCTTTCTGGGGCGGTTCGCTCTGGTGCAGCAAAGGCGCCAGGACCATGGAGACGGCCAGCACGGCCGTGAAGGCCAGGGCCAGGAATCCCAGTCCAGCGGCCAGGTCGGGATCTGCGCCAGTCCTGGAATTCCACTGAGCGCCTTCGTCTGCTGGCTCTCCATGATTCCGCCGATGAAGTTAACCTCCCCATCCTTCAAGCGGATCTCATGCTCGACCTTGCGCTGGCCGATAATCGGCTGGCTGATGCCGCCAATCGTCGTATACGAGGTCACTGCGGACACGTCGAGCGACAGCTTCAACGATACTTCGCCGGACGGCATGTACGCGCGGCGTGATGTCAATGTTCACACCCACGTCGAGATACTGAAACTGCGTGTTAACTAGAGGGGTTGATGCCCACGCCTGATCGGGATGAAATTGCGTGGTGATGGCGGGAAATACGCTTTTCCAAGACTGGCATAGGTGAATTTATAGTCTATCGCATCGAAGTCTTGCGGAAGAAAGGCAATCGGAAATCCAATGGAGTGTTTAAGACACCATCCCGGTTGGCAGGGTCAGTGTGTCCCTATTCAACTAAGAATCATCTCCATATAGACGTCGGACCTCGCGTACGGGGAACGCACGATACAGCTCGCAGGAGAGCTTTAATGAAGCCGATCGATTGGTAGAGGCGGATGGCTGGGGTGAGGATGTGGTTCGTCTCCAGGTAAAGGCGACGTGCACCAGCAAAGCGGGCCGCCTCTACCACGGTCTGGAGCAACTTGCGGCCAACGCCGCTTCCCTGAAATTCCGGAGCAACGGCCATCTTTGCGACCTCGAACTCGTCAGCGCATAAACGAAGGAGCGCGCAGCAGCCGATACACTGCTGTTCTATAGTCGCCAGGAAGATCCGGCCCCCGGCGGCCAAGATGCTCGATTGGGGTGTTGCGAGGGACTCCTCGTCTTTCGCTTCCATGGAAAAGTACCGGGTAATCCACTCTTCGTTCAGCTTACGAAAACAAGCCTCATCGCCCGGCTCGAACTCACGGATGACGACTTGACGAGCGGGCGCGGTGCCGTCTTCAGACGGAGACAATTTCAAAACCTCCTGGTTACAAGCATCGCCGCTGCGTCCGCCTCCTGGCCAATGAGGCACGTAGCTGTATCGGGATCGCATCGATAACACCTCGAATCCTCGTTCCCCGCGCGCGCCCAATATCCACCGCATATTCCCAACGCTTCGCTACGACACGCGATGAGGACTACAGGTCAATACCACGCGGCCGGGCTGGCCGGCGGACACCAGTTGATACCCCTCGCGTCCCTGCTCGAGTGGCAGAACTCGGCTGATCAGCGGCGCCATGTACGAGCCGGCATCGAATCCCGAGCCAGGACGTAGAGAATCCGGCTGGACGCCACCAGGTCGCGCTGCAATGAATCCACTCCATAAAGCTGCGATTCATTTCGATAAAAGCCCACGATGTCAGTTCTACCTTGCGCTCCTTGCCGCCGGAAATCACCGCCAGGCGTCCTCGGTGCGCCAACATCTTTAGGGCAGTGGCGAATGTGGAGCCGCCCACCGCGTCCAGGACAACGTCCGCGCGAACGCTCTCGACAGGATCCTGCTTGTCCGATTCAATCTGGACGTCAGCCAGTTTCGCCGCTGGGGACCCGGCCGGCAGCGGACCGCGAGAGATCGCCACGGTGCGAGCGCGAGTCGGCCGGATGCGGTGGTGCTGCCGCCGCTGACGACGTACTGGAGTCGGCATCGGGAAATGAGGGGGCTGCCTTCGTGGTCATAAGAGACAAGGGTGGAAGTGTGGAAAGGGAGCTTATGGCCACGGGAAAAGCATCAGTCCTCGGGAAGTTCGGGATGGACGCAACACGGAGCCTCGTGCTTTTCAAGGTTTCCGAGGGGTCGGGAAGGTCCGGGAACACGGAGAGCGACCGGAGCTTATCCCGGTCCTCGCCGGCGGCTCCCCCTTTTTGAGAAAGACAGGCGGAGGACCGGTCGTGAAGGTCTTGCCGGTCGGTCCGAAAGACGAAAATGCGGTCCCCGGTGATCTACTGGGCGCCGTATTCCTCGTTAAGAATCAGCTCTTTCTCAGTCGCAGCAGCTAAAACCGTCGATTTTGCCGCCCCTATGACCCGGTAGACGTCCTCAGGCTTCCTCTTCTGGCCGTCAACGGTCAAAAGCTCGTCGACACTTATGCCGAAGAGCCTCTCGTTCTCCTCCAGATAGGGCCGGATGAGGTTCCAGTCTGCCTCGGAAAATCGGTTGAACTGTCCACCGTTCAGCTGTTCATCCGACAGCTTCCCCCGGGGGTCGCGCACGAATATGGCGCCGCCCGAGGCGAGTGAGAATATGTTCGAGCCGGAATAGGGCGTTTCCTGCGGCTTCATTCGGCCCTCGTCGTCAAAGGTTATCCCGTTGAGGATCACGAAACCGCCCCCGTTGTAGGGATCTCCTGCCATGAACGATTCGGCGAGAAAATCGAGGGCCGTGCCGTTTATGACCACCCTCGGCTTGCCGGCTGCATTGATGAGGGGCCTTCCCGCGGCATTACCGAGGACGAAGACCTCACCCCCCTTTGCCCCGTACATGAAGGTCTGACCCACATCGCCATAAACGACGAGCTTGCCCGCCTTCAAAATCTGGCCCAACTGGTCCTGGGCATTGCCGTGCACGTGTATCTCGAGACCGTCGATGCCGGAAGCAAGATAGTCGCCCGACGAATCATAGGAATCGATTCTCACCCCGTGTGTGTTGGGCCCGAATCCGCAGCCCAGAAAGCGATGCCCTCGCTGGCCGAAACAAAGAAACTTTTTCCAGCCCTGGTGATAGGCGTCGCAGATCAGCCTGCCATAGGAGTCCTCTCCCTCGGCCGAGAATCCGTCGGCATCAGCGGCCAGCGTTGTTTCGCCGTCTTTCGGCGGCCTTAAGCTCTTCCTGGTTGCGAAGTCCATCCTTGCCCATTGGCCGCCATTCTTCTCGCCCAGCCGTGGAATCGTCCGAAAGATGCGGTCGAGAGAGACCGTTACCATTTGGAGGATGGAGCGCCTTCTCTTGGCCCCTGTCGAATACCGTCTGTCGAGAAGAAGGGTGAGAAGCTCTATGACAGTGGCCCGGGCCTTGTCGCCGCCTTCGGCGAGCGTTTCGAGCTGGGCCAAAAAGGAACGGGTCTTTTCGTAGTCCCACTGTCGAATCCCATCGGCAAAGACCCGGAAAAGAGCATTCGCGTCCTGCGCGGAAACAGCCTCTTTCAGATTCGCCTCCGGTGTCGTGTCGACTATCTGCCCGGCCTTGCTGAAGTCAAAGGGCGCCTGTTCCCCGGGCGACGCAATTTGCCGTCCGAACTTGTCAGTGCAGGCCATCTCATAACCGCTATCGGTCTCGGAAAGGGTGAATATGAAAGAGCCGCCGTCCGTGTAGCTGCCGCCCCTCGCATTCCAGTAGCGATCGGCGATCGTGCCGAACCTCGGATCTTCGGAGGCGAGGCTGCGTAGCGTCGCGTCGATGGCCTGTTTCTCGGAACAGATCAGGCCGACCTGAAAATCGCCTTCCTGGAGGGCAAAAACCTGCGGCCGGAGCATGGCAGTATCGGTAATACCGATAAGCTGAAACTTCTTCTCTGCGGGTATGGTCCTCGCGATGATGAAGAACCATGGCCCGTCGGGCGAGCCGTGAATGTGGGTAGCCTGGATCTGCCGGTAGATCCTCTGCTTTTCCGGGCTGAGGTGGTCGAAATCGATCTCTCCCGTGGGCGCCAGTGCCTCAATGATATATTCGAGCGGGTAGCCGTAGACCCTGTTGAGAAGGTCGAAGACCTGGACCGACACTTCGGTGTCCGTAAGGAACAGAGGATAGATGTTCCGCTGTTTCAGGTGCTCGGTGACGGAATAATAGTTGGCGAAATCCCCGTTGTGAACGAGGGCCTCGTTCATGCCTATGAAAGGGTGAGCCCCGCCAGGGTGCCAGACGCGCCCTTTGGTCGGATAGCGCTGATGGGCGATCCAGATGTGGGCCTTGATCTGCTCGAGCTTGTAATACTGGGCGACCTGCTCGGCGTAGCCTACCATCTTGAGGATCATCATGTTGTGTCCGTGAGAAAGGACAAAGGCCCGCTTCTCACCGAGAGAGCTGTAATAAGCGCTGTTGAGGAGAAAGGTATTCTGGTAGATGAATTCTTCCTCTACCTTCTCGAAAGGAAGGCCCTTAAGGCCCCTTTCTTCCTGAAAGCGGGAGACCACATCAGGCTTTACCCGGACGAAATATCGCTTAACCGCGGGTGGTTTTACCTCGAGGCCGGGCAGGTCCCGGTAGTCGTCGATGGTGTCGACGAATCCCTCCTGATCGACCCGGAAATGGGGACGGATAAAGTTTTTCTCCAGCTCGGGCAGCACCGATTCATCGAGGAGGGCGATCTGGAGGAGGAAGTCCTCTTCGAGCATCTGCCGGCTCACCCCGAGCTGCTCTGCCACGAGACCGACCGCTGCTAAGCCGCCGCCCTTCCCGTTGCCACGGTTATGCATCTGCACGGAAGGCTCGAAAATATGGCGACCACCGACGGGTATGGTACAGGCGAAGCCGGTGACACCGCAGCCCCCTTCTTCCGCGTCATCCATGCCGCCCTTCGGCGCGAGGTCTTTCATATAATGGCGTGAATTCGTGATCAGTTCGCCATGGAGATGTTCTTTCATGCCTTTACCCTCAATCGAGTTCCCCTTTGAGGTCCTCATCTTTAAGATAGTCGAGATGAACGAGGACGTCGGTCCTGCCAGTCAGCTCGGACGGGTTCTTCATGCCGAGCCGCTTCAGGATGCCGATAAACTGTCGGCGCCAGGTGAGGTACAGATTGACGATGCGCTGCGTACCCCACTCGACGTCCATGAGATCAACCAGCTCCTGGTCGGTGGTGGCTATGCCTCGGGCGCAGCCGCGTCCCGACTCGCACCGGTGGCACCTGATACACTCGAGAGCCACGAGGTCTGCGGTGCCGAGACAGACGCCGTCCGCCCCCAGGGCAATTGCTTTGGCCATGTCAAAAGCGTTGCGGATGCCCCCGCTCGCGATTACGGTGATCCCATCCCTTATACCCTCTGCTTTCAGAAACCTGTGCACCTTGCCTATTGCGTATTCTATGGGCATGGCGATGTTCTTCTTTGCGATATCAGGGGCTGCTCCGGTTCCTCCGTAGCTTCCGTCGAGCTGGATGATGTGCGCACCGGCGTAGAAACTCCCTACCGCAACCATATCCACGTCGGTCGGCGTCGAGACTTTCACGCTCACGAGGGCCCGGGGATTGATCGCCTTGATCCAGTCAACATGCTTCTTATGGTCTTCCACAGAGTAGACGCTATGAAAGGGGAAGGGGGAGAAAAGCGCGCTTCCCGGCACTGCCTCGCGCATTGCCGCAACCCTCGGAGTCACTTTATCGCCGAGAAGGTGGCCGCCGAGGCCCGGTTTTGCGCCCTGGGCGTATTTGAACTCCACGATCCGCACCCGCTGGATCGTCTCTTCCCTCACTCCAAAGAGACCGGTCGCGACCTGGGTGATGATATGGTCGTCATAAGGCATCAGCTCCTCAGGGTAGCCGCCCTCACCGGTGCAGCAGAACGTGCCCAGGGCTTTCGCGGCCCTCACCCTCGAGAGCATGGAAACGATGCTCACGGAGCCGAAGGACATGCCGCCGAAATAGAAGGGGATCGGAATGGTCACTCTCGGTCTCTCGTCTCCCGAGCGGTTCAGCTCGATTGAGGTCGATACTGTCTCGTCCGCAACCTTTGAGTCATTTTCTTTCGGGAATACGAACCGGATTTTGTCGAAGCCTCCGCCGGTATCCCCTGTCTTGTAGTTCAGGTCTTGATGGGGAACCTCACCGGTTTCAGCCATATGCCAGGTAGATGCAAGCAAATCAGGGGTCCAGCGTTTATCGCCGAGTACCTCGAAGGAGGGGTTTGGCCGGACGGTTATTGCATTTTTCGGACACGCAGGGATGCAACAGAAGGATTTTTTGATGCATCCTGTGCCGAGGCAGAACTGTTCGTTGATGACCCGAGGTTTACGCGCGCCCTTCCGATACACCTCGTAAGGACAGATCTCCACGCACTTTCCGCAGTTGTCACAGGCTGCGCTGATGGAGAGACGGTACTTGCCTAAAGGGTTGCGGAAGCGGCCTGGGATCCGTTTTATTTCCGGGAATAGGAATGTTTGTGTCTTCGCCATGGGTCAACCCTGTTTTCCTAACATTGCAAATTCTTTCTCCAGATCCTCGAAGAACATGGCTCTTCCCATCTCACCTCTGAGCCGCCTTACTTCTCTTATGCCCATGGCCCCGAGAACCTCCAGAAGCTGGTTGTGCCAGCCGGATATAAGGTTCTGGATTCGTTTCGCGCCCCACTGGGGATCGGCTGACTCCAGCTCGACCGGGCAGGCTATGTCATCGGCGCACCGCTTGCACACGCGGCATTCCATGGCAACAAGGAGCGGTATATCGCAGGTTATGGCGTCGGCTCCGCAGATGATCAGCTTGGCCATATGCTCGGCCATGGCGACGCCCCCGCCGCCCAGAAGAGTGACGTGGTCCCGCACGCCTTTTTCCACGAGATGCAAATGGATCTGCTTCATACGATCTTTGATGAAGACCCCTGTGCCGTTTTTCTCGAGGCCATTGATATCGGCCACGAGATGGATGATCTCCGCCCCGCCTGTAGTCAGTTCCAGAGAACGCCCGACCGCCTGTTCGGTCATGGGAAGGCGAATCGATATGACGAGCTCGGGGTTCTTCTCCTTGAGGCTCGCCTGACGGGCGAGGACCTCCGGACCATCGGGCATCTCCACGAGCCTGATGGCGGTCAAAGGGGTGATCATCTCCGATTCCTTGTCCAGATAAAGCATGGCGTGGTTCAGATAGGGATCGTAGCGTCTGTCCCATTCGGAGGCATTGATGACGGCAACGGTGTTGAGGGCACGGGCCGCACGAAGAATGGCTTCCCTGATAAGCAGGGCCGGAGGAGAGAAGGGAAGCAAATCGAAGATCACCGGTATTGGCAGCTCGACAAGCGGCGGGATCGCGGCGGGCGCGCCATTTTCGAAATTCAGCGCTGTTACCTTGCGCCCGAGGTCGACTGTGGTGCTTATATATTCACGGCCGTGAATGCCGTCCCTCGTGGGCCGCACGATCTCCGACATGTCCGTCCACATGCTGTCGAAGCCGGGTCCCGAAAAGGGTCCTCCGTAGCCGGCGCCCGATACGGGGATTTTCCCCGCCTCCGCCTGGGACCACAGGTTGGCAATAATATCCGGGGTCCAGTAATCATCCCCGAGCGACTTGAACATCGGATTGACGCCCTTGTGGATGAGCTTGTTGGGGCAGCTCTGAACGCAGCGGAAGCAATCCTTGCAGACGTTATCGAGAGAATCGACCATGTGCTGCGCATCGAGAGCCCTTTTTTCGTAAACCTTGTAAACGCAGTCCTTTTTCACACAACGGGCGCATCGCAGGCATCCCTCTTCCCAGGCTATGACGCCTGACTTGGTCACGGCGGGGAACCGGTTCGGAGCCGCCTCCACTTTTATGTGATATTTGGCAGGCATAGCTACTCCTTATAATACGGGCCTGGGCAATAATCCCGCCTTCTCGACCAGTTCAGGCACCGCTTCTTCCCACTCAATCGCCATGATATGGACCCCCCGGACCCCCGGTATTCCTTTCAATGCCTGAATCGTCTCGACGGCTATCCTGATCCCTTCCGCCCGCTGTTCTTTTGCAGGGGCCGCCTTCATCCGGGAGATGATCTCGTCCGGTACATCCATACCCGCCACATTGTTTTTCATGTATTCTGCCATGCGGGCCGATTTGAGGGGAGTGACGCCCCCAAGGATAAAGAGCTTCTTGTCGAGGCCCTTGTCTCGTACCTCTGTCATGAACTCCCCGAACCTCGCGATATTGTAAACGCACTGGGTCTGAATGAACTCTGCGCCCGCCCGCGCCTTCTTGGCCAGCCTGGTAACGCGGTAAGACTGAGGGTCGCCGAAGGGATTCTCGACTGCACCAATGAAGAGATCGGGCATGCTCGTCAACTCGTCTCCGCCAAGGATGACACCCTTGTCCCTCATCCGGCGAACAGTCTGGATGAGCTGCATCGAATCGATATCGAAGACGCCTTTTGCCTCCTGCTGGTTGCCGAGGCTCTGGTGATCGCCGCTCAAGCAGAGGATGTTCCTGATGCCGAGGGCAGACGCGCCGAGTACATCGGACTGAAGGGCGATCCTGTTCCGGTCCCTCGTTACCATCTGGAGTATCGGGTCCAGGCCTTCCTGTCTCAGGATTGCGCATGCCGCAAGACTGCTCAGGCGAACGACCCCCGTCTGATTGTCTGTGACGTTGATGCTGTCCACGAACCCCTTGAGAAGATTCCCTTTCTTCCTGATAACTTCCGGGTCTGCCCCTTTCGGTGGTCCGCATTCGGCGGTAACCGCAAAAAGGCCGCCCGTGAGTATTTTCTTGAGCCGGCTTTCGATCATGTCGTTTTCTGATCCTCCCTCACGATTTTCCGTGGTCCCTTACCTTGTGCCCGTGCCCAGTTCGCGGGCGGCTGGATTTCATCCATGTCTCCCAGGCGACCTGTCTCCTCAAGGCGCGTGACGATGAGGTGCCAGGCACAGGGCTGATCGGGGTCTACCTCACAATGCTCCCCCTTCGACCCGCCGCATGGCCCATTGAAGAGTCCCTTGGCGCAACGGGTAATGGGACAGACATCGGCGAATCGATCAAGCTTGCAGTCTCCGCATCCGCGGCAATCCTCTAACCAAACCCCCTGTTCTTTCGTTTCCGAGATACCGGTGGTATTGAGAGCAGGAATGATGTGGATCTTGGGGAGGACCTCTGCCATGGCCTGCACCCCGGCGCCGCAGCCCAGAGAGAGGATTGCATCATAGTCATCCACGAGAGGGAACAACTGGTCGATGAATTCGTAGATGCACTGGCGGTCGACGGTGACCTCCTTGATATCGATGGTTCGTCCCTCGCGGCCGGCATCGAGCCTCAGCTGGGAAGCCAAAAGGGCTACCTCCTTCTCCCCGCCCGCGGCGCATTCGGCCACGCACGTACCGCAGCCTACCACGAGGATTCGCTTGTAAGGGGCGATGGTCGCCTTTATTTCGGCAAGTGGTTTTCTTTCAGCCGTTATCATGCTTCACTCCTTTCAATACCCACGCGAAATACCTTATTCGACCGTTCCAGCCTGCTTTTCCGCGGAGGAATCGGATTCATTGGCAACCCTTCCCATGAGTTCCCTGGCAAGATTATCCATCGAAACAGGAAGCGGGCCCGGCGCCACTATCATCTCGAAGCGGCTGTCAGGCAGGCCTATCTCTCGGATCAAGCCCTTTGCGTAGTCGACCCGCTTTCGGGCCCTCAGATTGCCCTGCCCGTAGCGGCACGCCCCTTCAGGGCAAACCACGAGGTAGACCTTTCGGGCCCCGGATTCGAGGGCCTTGAGAAGGTGCAGGGCCTCTATTCTTCCGCTGCATGGCAGGGGGAAGAACTTGATCCCCACACCGATCTCCTTCTCTACCGATCTTCTGTTGGTATCCTGTTCGGGATCGAGCTGGCGGCAGAAGAATATCGTCACATGTTCTTTTTGATTGGCTATCATTTTTGGCCACCGTAAAAAAAAGGCGTCCCGAAGGACGTCCGTGTCATGTCCTCCCGACACGCCCTTGTGTCGAGCATCATACTATAACAAGACGGTCCGTTGGTGTCAACAGCATTTGAAATGGACAAAAGAACCCATACCCCGTCAGATCTGTACGACCGACCGGGTATGAGCAGCCCTCGTCGCCGCCGTTATTACCCCTTAATCGGCCTCACGGCCGATCGGGTCAAAGTAACAAATCTTCTTCCTTATCACTGGAGGGTCCGGTTCTCCGGGCTCCACCAGAGCCGTGTCGATTGACCCTCAGTCGGCCTCACGGCCGATCGGGTCAAAGTAACAAATCTTCTTCCTTATCACTGGAGGGTCCGGTTCTCCGGGCTCCACCAGAGCCGTGTCGATTTCCTCTGGGTCGACTCCACGAAGAGCCTCATGGTCCTCTTGACCCTTCCGGAGGATTCCATGAGGTGCTGGAAGTTTCCGAGAACGGTCATCGATTGTTCCTCGAATCGGGCCCAGTGCTTCCCACCCTCCTCCGCAATAAGGCCCGCGTCGACGGTCGACTCGGCTTCCGTCCACGACTTCACCATCTCCGGGGTCATTTCAAGGTGAAATTGAAGGCCGTAGGCCACTGACCCCACCCTGATCGCCTGATTGCGGCAGGATTTGCCCGTTGCAAGCAGCGCACCCCCTTCGGGCACGGCAAAGGTGTCTTCGTGCCATTGAAACACGGGGAAGAGTTGGGCCATTCCTCTGAAAAAACTGTCGTGCAAGCCCGCCGGCGTCAGTTCCACCTCAAACCATCCCTTCTCTTCGCGGGGCGCTTTGGTGACCGGCGCGCCCGATGCTTTGGCAAGAAGCTGGCCGCCAAGACATACGCCCAGGAAAGGGACCTCTTCCGCAAGCAGTCTCTTAATGAATTGCTCTTCGAGGCGCAAGAAAGGGTAGGCCTCTTCCTCGTAGACGTTCATGGGTCCGCCGAGAATGACCACGCCGGCGATAGAGTCGAGACTTTCGGGCAGCGGGTCTCCCTTGAAGACTTCAAGGATGTCCACCTCCCAGCCCAGGCGGGTAAAATAGTCTCCCAGCATACCCGGTCCTTCGTCTTCGACGTGTTTCACGACACAGACTTTCTCATCCATGGCTCTTGCCTTGTACCTCTTTAGCAACTCACATGTAAACGTGTGCCCATATATTAAAACGTGTATACAATTTTTTCAAGCAAAACCCCATCAACAAACAATAAAACCTTTAGTTGGTCCCCTTGGTCGGGTTAGTTCCGAACCAATAAAACAGCCTTTTAGCCGATGGCAACTCCACCGCGTTCTTCCGTGCGTATGCGCACGCAATCGTCGAGAGGCAGCACAAAGACCTTGCCGTCTCCTATCGCACCTGTCTGCCCGCCCTTCACGATGGCTTTGATGGTGGGCTCCACGAAATCGTCGTTCACGGCTATGAGGAGCTGGATCTTACGGAGCAGGTTGCCCATCTCCTTGACCCCCCGATAGACCTCGGTAACACCCATCTGCCTTCCGTGCCCCAGGACCTCGGTCACGGTGAGGAGGTTCACGTCTGCCTTGTAGAGCTCTTCTTTGACCGCGTCCAGCCTGTCCGGTTTGATAATGGCAATGATCATTTTCATGTTCTTCGCTCCTCCTACTCTAAAAGGGTATATGCGTTCTCGTTGTGCTGTGTGAGGTCAAGGCCCATAATCTCGTCCTTCTCAGTGACCCTCATCCCCACGATCCAGTCAACGATCTTATAGAGTATCAGAGTTGCGCAGAAGCTGTAAACAATTGTCACGCCCACGGCGGCTGCCTGTATCAAGAACTGTTTCGAGTTTCCGAAGAAGAGACCGTTTGCTCCGTCCGGATTGACCAATTTCGACGCGAACAGGCCGGTCGCCAAAGCACCCCACATACCGCCTATGCCGTGGACTCCGAAGGCGTCGAGGGAATCGTCATAGCCGAGCCACGGCTTGACGACAGCTACCATGAGGAAGCAGAAGATGCTGACGAATACGCCGATGACGATGGCCGGGAGGGCGCCCACGAACCCCGCGGCCGGAGTGATGGCGACGAGGCCTGCCACTACTCCCGTTGCCGTACCGAAGATTGTCGGCTTCCCGTTGTGTATCCACTCGATGAAGGCCCACGTAAGGCCGGCGGCCGCCGCTGCCGTATTTGTCACGACAAAGGCATTGACCGCGAGGCCGTTGGCGGCCAAGGCGCTTCCCGCATTAAAGCCGAACCAGCCGAACCAGAGCAGGGCAGTGCCGAGCACCACGTGGGGCAGGTTGTGGGGAGGGATCGGCTTGTGGTTATAGCCCTTCCTTCTTCCTATGAAGAGGGCCGTGGCGAGGGCAGCGATCCCTGCGTTTATATGGACGACGGTGCCACCGGCAAAGTCGAGGGCCCCCAGGTTCTTAAGCCATCCTCCGACTCCCCACACCATGTGGGCGATAGGATCGTATACGAGGGTTGCCCATAGCACGGTGAAGAGTAGAAAGGCAGAAAATTTCATCCGCTCGGCGAAGGCACCGACGATCAACGCAGGAGTGATGACGGCGAACATGGCCTGAAATATCATGAAAGCCTGGTGAGGGATGGTAGGGGCATAATCCTTGAAAGGCTCGAAGCCCACCCCGTTGAGCCCTATCCAGCCGAGGCCGCCGATAAAACTGTTACCCGGCGCGAAAGCAAGGCTATATCCGAAAAGTACCCATTGCAGGCTCAATACGCAAAGAATCGTAAAGCATTGCATGAGCACGCCCAGTACGTTCTTTCGCCTGACCATTCCGCCGTAGAAGAAAGCCAAGCCGGGCGTCATGAGCATGACCAGCCCAGTAGACATAAGTACCCACGCGGTATCTCCCGTGTTCATGTGAATCCTCCCTTCCCCATAAAAATAAAATAGGCGTTCCCTGATCCCTCTATGGAACAAGGACGCCTTTGTCCAGCCTATGTCCAAAAAAATAGCGTTCCCTCAAAGAACGCCATCGTTACTCACACGTCAACGTGCAAGCCCGATCAATGGGCCCGATACTGGTACAAGTAAAGTTTCAGGGAGTTTGGTAACCATC
>CAVVPU010000030.1:0-3079 GCA_963750015.1 uncultured delta proteobacterium
GGCCGTCCCTGAAACGCCTGTCGAGCGCTGCGAGCTTGGTATTATAGGCTGCCGCGTTCCTTTCGTAGAACGCCTTATTGCCCGGATCCTTCCTCACCAGTCCCGCGCAAATGTTGTCAACCATCTTCTGAGCTTGACCCAGGTCAAGCCAGACATGGGGGTCGACAAGCTCCTTCCCTTCCCGGCTCTTGCGGGCGCCCTGATCTGCCTGTCCGTCCTGCTCAGAGTCCCCTGTCTCGGGGCGAAGTATCAGGCCCGCACTTGCGTCCACCACCACGAGCCGCTTTTTGTTGATGCCCTTGATCAGGCTTTCAGCCCAGGGCTCCATGAATCTACCTGTATAGATGAAGATGTCCGCCTGGTTGATCCTGAGGATGTCTTTGGGCCTCGGCTCGAAGCTGTGGGGCTCCACACCGGGCGGGAGCAAAAGGGTGACGGCCGCCTTCTCCTGTCCCACGTTCCGGGCAAAATCGTAGAGAGGAAAAAGCGTGGTCACCACCTGCAGAACATTCGTCGAAGAGCGCTCCCCCTCTGATCGGCCGGAGTCGACGAACCCTGCAAAGATGAGCGCAAAGGCAACGAGGCTTGAAAGAATAATATTCCCCTTCTTCATACTTTCGCCCTTCCTTCCATACACTTCATGCAAAGACCCTCTAACTGGATGATATGAGAGAGAACCGTACCCTTGATCCGCTCCGACACTTCCCGCTCCAGAACGTCCATGAGGCAAAGCTCTATATCCTCCACCTTTCCACAGGAGACGCAGACAAAATGATGGTGGTGGCGTTCGTTGGGGCAGTAATAGTAGTAAAGCCTGCGATTGTCCTGAATGACCCTCGCGAGCGTCCCTCCTTCCGCCAGCTCCTCCAATATCCTGTAGACCGTGGGAAGGCCCACGCTCTTTAAGCGCTTCTTCACCCCGGTCCATACCTGTTCCGCGCTGAAGAAGGTGCCCGCCCCTGCCATGACATCGAGAACAGCAAGTCTTCTCGGCGTTTTCTTGAGGTTCAGTCTCTTGAGCAGTCCTTCGAACCTCTCATCCACTGGTTCCGGTCTCCCTCTCTTAATCTAATCTTTGTCGGGAAAAGTAAATAGAACTAATTTCTATTTAATCAGAAGGAACGAGGTTTTGTCAAGGCGTGCTCATACAAGTTGGCAAAGGCTCCGTGTCACAGAGCGGAACTATTCTCCCCCACCCGAGTCTGCTTCTGTTCAGGCAAAAGGGGCCCGGCACCACCTCATAGGTGGTGCCGGGCCCTGGAATTATGCCTACAAACGACCCCTGTCTTACGAGAAAACCTGAGTCCTCCTTAGCAGTTGGCGCTCACGTCCTTACGCATTTTTGCGGCCCGTGTTGCGAGGACCGCGATAAGGATTACAATGAGTAACGCAAGGAAGGCATTGGTGCCGCATATCTGGAAGACGGTCCAATTGAGCCCGAGGAATACAGCGCCCATGAGAGGCGAGACTGTGGAACCGAGTCGACCGAGCGCATAAGCCCAGCCGACGGCCGTGCCGGTCACGTCGCTCGGGTAGGAAAGGGTCACGAGGGCCACAAGACCGGAGACGGTGCCGTTGATGAAGACGCCGTTAAGCACGGAAATGGCTGCAATGATATAGAACGGACTGCTCGCATAGTATCCGAAAGCCACGAGGCTCAGGAAGCCGAGTATAAAACCGCCCTGGAGAATCCTGGTGGGGTTCTTTGCCTTGTCCATCAACGCGCCGATGCAGACGGTCGTTATGGCAGATCCGAGATTGATGAGGGCGAAGGCAAGGGCATACTGCGTCACTGTAGCGCCGCTCTTCTTAAGCAGTGTAGGCGCCCATGCTTGCATGAGATAAATCAGGTAGTAGCCAAGGAAGAAACAGACCCACATGAGGATGGTAACTGCCGCCCGCTTTTCCAGAAAGAGATGCTTGAGCGGCACGCCCTTGCGCTTGGTCTCGGTCGAGCAGAACTCGACGTCCTTATCCTTTGTATAAGACGGTGCGATGCGGCTGAGGATGCGGCGGACCTTATCCTGCCCACTCTCCCTCTTGACGAGGTAACTCAGCGACTCGGGAAGGAGGAACATCATGGCTATCGCGATGACGATGGGTATGCCGCCGCCCAGGTAAAAGAGGGACTGCCAGCCCATATGGGGAAGGAGCCATATTGCGGAAAGACCGCTGATGGTGGCCCCTGTCGGCACGCCCGCGTACAAAGCTGTCGAGAGGGTCGCCCGTGAGCGGGAGGGAGAGTATTCGGCGCCGAAAGCGATGGCACTCGGGACCGCGCCACCCATGCCGAGACCGCCTATGAACCGATAAAGGGCAAGCTGGCCCACGCTCGTGATAAAGGCCTGAGCCACGGTAAACACACCGAAAAGAAGAGCACAGAAAATGAGCATCCTCTTGCGCCCCATCCGGTCGGCGAGCATGCCCAGAAAGGCCGCCCCAAAGAGGGGTCCGAATTGGCCCGCGCTGATGGCGAAGCCGAAGGCTTGAGGCTTGAGATGCAGGCTCTCGGCCATCTTGGGGACCGCCACGCCGATGACGGTCAAATCGAAGCCGTCGAGAAGGGTGCAGCAGAAACAAAGAACGCCCACCAATACCTGGTACGATGTGAATGGAACAGAATCGAGGACTTCCGTTAAGCTTACTGACCTGCTCGCCATCCGTACACCTCCCTAAAAAATGAGTTATTCACGACAAAGGCCGGCCAACTCCCCGCCCCCTAATGCCTTTCCCTCAATTTTCCGGTTCGTCCGCTCTAGACGGACATTGGTGCTCCAACGGTTACTTTAGTTCCTCGTAGGTCATTAAACATTTCTTGGCAGTACGCTTCTTTCTACTATCGAAAGGCACATCTTGTCAAGCATACATTTCACACGCTAATTTTGAGTTTCACTCAGCGAAATGGACGTCGCGCCCAACATCCCAACTACTTCTTCTCAGGTAGTACCCGCAGCACCGCTAATCCGGACCCTCTGCTCCTTCTGATAGGTCCGGCCCCGGCTCTTTCATTCGAAAAGAGGCAGTGCTGCTCATAGGCCGACTCCCGCGCACGGCCCTTCCCTAAAAAGAAGCGGCCCGG
>CAVVPU010000031.1:0-3128 GCA_963750015.1 uncultured delta proteobacterium
TCAAGAACGTAATTGACCGTGACTCGTTGACCCAATTGATCGCTTCGCGTCGCAGGGCTTACCATCTGCTCCCGCCACCGCAGGAATAGCCGAGGCGGAAAGAAGGCCCACCAGAATGAGGCCGATTAGCCTATGGGTAAAATGAAAAGCAAGCTTGCGCGCGATATCACCCACACCTGCCCCCCCCTCGCCCGCGAATAGCCAACCGCCGGGCTGGTGCCGACTGCAACCTTCACGCCGGTCGTGATGGCGACACCATATATTGTGGACACGGGCAAGGAGAGATAAAAGGGGTTTCCTATTGATCTATCGACCCTTTGAACCTCCAGTGTAACCGATTCTCCCTGCTTGGCGCGGATGCCCACTCTGGCATCGACCGCCGAAGATCTGCTGATCGTCTCAAGACTCCCCGTATAGCGTCTTCCATCCGTCCTCGAAAAACTGGAACTCCCTGCCGGTGACCACGATCCTGTCGCCCGGTTTCACATCCGTGCCAAAATGGGGAGTCATGATCGGGCCGTCTTCATCATCCATCCCCCTGCCGATATACTCTTCCTTGAACACGGTAGTCCATACAGGCAGTGGCACTGCCTGGTCGGCTACCTCCTTTGACACGTAGCGGAGAGATTGCTCCTTAAGTCTCCGCCTCTCCTCCCCTGTAGCTGTCTGGGCTCGTCTCAAGAGATCCAGCCCGCAGTCCAGCCTGGCCTTGGCGACTTTCGGGCTATACGATGAGTCGAGGGAAAGGGCATAGGCAAATAACCTTTCCGCACCCTTGTCGTTGCTGCCCAGCAAGGACTGTCCACGCACGAACACGGCATCGGCAATACTCTTCTTCGCTGTGGGATCGAGCCCCAACTCCTGCGCATATGCACTCAAGGCGACGTTGAATCTTCGCTGGGCCAGCAGACCATTGCCGACCGTCACGTACTTTCCTTTCATCCGACCCTTGAAGTCGGGATCCAGGGCAACTGCCGTCTCGTAAAGCGCGAGGGCTTGAGCCGGCTGGTTCCGATTCATGGCCCTCTCTCCTGCATTGTAGTATGCCTGCGCAATTAGCGGGGCGTAGGTGCGGTTGAGGACGAGTGTCCGTTCGGTGGAGAGTTCGGCTGAAGCATAATCCTGTAAAGCCAGGTAGTATTCCGTCATCAACAGGTGGGCATTTGTGTCGGTAGCATTCTTATCGAGCGCCGCGTCCAGGAGTTTCAGTGCACGGTCGAATTTCTCGAGCCTGATCGCCTCTCGAGTGTCATCAACCAAAGTCGAGGACCATAGGTCGCCGACCTGAAAAAAGAGAATCGCTGCGGCGAGAAGAAGCGCGTATACATATTTCACCCTCATTGGGTACTCCCATATGAGTCAAAAATCGGGCAAGACCGACTATTTCGACCCGTATCAGTTCCGCTCAACGTCACTTTGGAGCAGAATGACCACGGCAAGGTCAAGCGAAGATGCCCTGACAAACCGGGGCCTGCCATCTCTCAACCCTGCTAATATCAAAGGTTTTACGTACGTCGCACGGGGCATCGGCTTTACCGAATCTGACGAAATCTGACGGGAGGACCACCCTTGGGGTGTTTGAAGAAAATATGGCCGTTCACTATCGATAGGTCTTTTGCGTCCATCGTCCGAGCGAAGCGATCATCCATCGTCCATCGGGCTTTTTCACTCGTCAGGCCTCCCCTTTTCGGGACTTTCCACTGATCCCATCTTCCCCTCTCCATATTCTCTCAAATAAACGCATACCGATCAAATCGAAAATGGGGCAGAGGGGGTGTGAAAAGGGGTTGAAAAGGGTGTGAATATGGTAGGAAAAATCAACCGAGGCTAAAAAATGAGCCGTCCTCAGACCCCTGTGACATCGCAAAAGTGAAGTTTAACAAACTCTTCACACAATCTTGACAAGACTGCAACGAGTTTATGTGTACACTACTCGTGAACCCTTTAAGAGTCGTACCGTTGCGCCATACTTGAACTCAGGGCCGTCGGCCGCAGAGCTGTTTCTTTAGTTTGCTCCGGAGATAGCTTGCCGGGAGACGTTTATCAGAAACCTCCCGGGTGCGCAAAGATGGTCATGATCGCTCAACGGCAGATACATGAGGCCCCGGACAGATGAAAAATGCCAATCTGCTTATTCTTTATCCCTGGAGCATGAGGGACTCAGTACAGTCGCTCATGCTCGTTCTTCAACAGGCAATCGGAACGACCGCTGCTGCCGTTCAAGTCTGCCTCGACCCGCCCGATGCTCCAGTCTTCACCGGGACGACGATCGAGGCTTATGCAGCAGACATAGTGTTCATCTTCCTTGACAATAAAGACACAGATGCGAACGAGGACTTATCCGGTCTTTTGACGGAATTCCTATCGTCGTGGTCATGGATAAGGCGGATGAGGAGAAACAAATTTCACTGTCGCGGTCGGGGGCCACCCAATTTTCCCATTTCTCCTTTTCACCAAGACGCGCCCCCCGTCTATTCCGCCTGATAAGAAAGTCAGGCCCGAAGAGGCCGTTATTCGGAGCCTAAAAGAAAAGCTTGGTCTTAAGCAGTTGATCGGGGAAAGCGAATCATTTCTTTCGGAAATAAGGAAAATCCCCCTCGTGGCCTCGTGTGATGCAACCGTGCTGGTATCGGGCGAGACCGGAACAGGAAAAGAGCTTTTTGCCCGGGCAATCCACTACCTCAGTCCGCGCCAGGGCAAACCCTTCGTACCTTTCAACTGCGGAGGAGTCCCGGCAGACCTTTTCGAGAACGAGCTGTTCGGCCACCTCAAGGGCGCATTCACGGGCGCCGATGCCACTCAGGGAGGCCTCATCAATGAGGCGGAGGGGGGAACCCTCTTCCTCGATGAGATAGACACCCTTCCCCGTCACTTCGGCCCAGGCGAAGCTCCTGAGGTTTCTGCAATCAAAGGAGTACAGGCAGTTGGGGTCAAGAAAGACGCTCGTCGCGGACGTACGGGTCATAGCCGCAAGCAACGGAGACCTTCGCCGGGCGGTCGAGGAAGGAAAGTTCAGGAGCGACCTGTTCTACCGGATCAACGTGGTCCCTCTCTGCCTTCCCGCCTTGCGCGACCGTGCCGGGGACATCTCCATACTCGCGAGCCATTTCGTCCGGAAACATGCCTCC
>CAVVPU010000032.1:0-5732 GCA_963750015.1 uncultured delta proteobacterium
GACCAGTCGAGTTGAGTCAAACCAAGTCCCAATATTGCAGCATGTGAAAATCGAAAGTCAGTCAGACCAGACAGGAACGGACGACAGGACCCACTCGCCCCCCACGACATTCCAACCGCTCATACCAGCTGCCAAGAACACATTCCCGCTTCCAACCGAGTACACTATGTCGACCGTATCCTACACACCGACAAACCAAACGGATGTCAAAAAGGTGACAGCGCTCTTCGGGGCGGAGGGGGGGCAGTACCCAAACTTATGTGACATAGGGGCGCCGCCGTGGACGTTCGGCCGTACCCACATCAAATGTATAATTCCCCTCGCCAACGACAGCACTACAGTTGCTCTCGAAGGTGGGCACGTCCCACGTGAGTGTGAACGTGAGCGCGGCTGCGAAGACATTGGCGCACGCGGCGAGACAGAGCGCGGCGATGAGGAAGGTCGTGGGGTAGATGACAGTGACGGCGGGGAACGCATGCGGGGGTCTGGTCGCCGGTGGTGGTTTGATTGGCGGCAGGGGGATGATGATGATTCAGGGCGGGGAGAGGTCAGGCGTGAGGTAAGGGGTAAGTTAGCTTTGGGAGATTTCCAGTTTGATTGATTGATGAGTGGGGCGGGTAAACGGGTAAACCTTGCCCGCTGAGATCCACCCACCACACCACCCTGGACATCCCCGCCCCTACATCTGGAAAGTTTCGTTTGCGATTAGCCGCGGTTAAATGCAGTAAACGTTTATTGGCGCCAACTTAACCTTAATGCGTCCTTTTTTGCACTGACAATTGTTAAAGGCCACGGAACGGCGTTTACTGGTGTTCACGTATACGAGCGCTGACCGTTTATTGGCATTTACTGCAAGGGACGGACCGGGTGCCAAGGGCAGTTACGTGTTTAATGGCGTTTACTGGTGATCATTGCTTTCCCGATCCACCTCAATTCTCCCCCATCAAAAGTGCAAAATGAACCAACACGCGCCTTCCCCCACCTCACTCCCACCTCCCCCCACCTCCCCACGCCCTCCATCACCCTCACATTAAACTGCCCTCCCTTACACCCTTCCACAATCCTCCTAGCCACCCCACCCTCTCCACCCCACTTTCCTCCACAAGCCGCGCCCACCCACCCACCACCTGAGCTTCGCCCTCCGTGGTAAGATTACACGGTCTTCCGCGAGATGCTGCTCGTTGCCGACCACAATGCCTATCACGTGGGTGAATTCGTTTCTCTGCGACGCGTACTCAACCTGAGGCCGATCAAGGAGTATTAGTTTTCCTTCTCAGGCTGCGTCTAAAGAGGACTGCGTGCTCCTGTTCTAGTCCGACCCCTTTCTGTCGCATCATGCCCCTTTTTTCGGCGAAGGGCCAAGGTCATCGAGCAGAGCTCGGTCATGATCAAGGAACGGCAGAGGGACTCGAGTCTGCTGCCGATCTTTTCCAGTGTTCCTGAAAGATTGCTCAAGGCAGCTAGGACGTCTCCCCTGTTCTCTTCGGAGGCGCTGAGATTCCGGGCAGTCTCCTCGGCGGAACGCCTCAGCGTTGTCGTCGCTTCCAGGGCCGGCCCCGCAAGGAGATGGATCCTGGCCGCACTCGGAGAGGGCGATTTGCCCGACGGCCTCAAAGAAGAGGGATCCCTCTACGGCTATCTCGAAAGCACGCACATCGAGGTCGTGGATTGTCTGCGGCTCCCCGGCTCCCAGCTCCGAAACACGGATGCCCTGCACCAAAGGAACCGTGGCCGCCAGGCAGGCGCGCAGCCGGCCGAGCTGATCCTCTTCCACCGCTTCTAACACTCCTGTAGGACCGCTCTTTTTCATCTCCCCTTCCTTTCACCTGCTTTGGATAATCGTCCTATTTTAGAGTCTAAGCCGACTTTGTTAAGGTAAAAGGAACCCGGGGATTAATTTTCCATGAATTATCGAAAGTTGTGAAAGGGACGAAGGACCGGTGACCCTAAGCCCGGGGGATAATAGGCATGGCAAAGGTCGGGAGTGCCGAGCCGTGAAAGAAGAATTGAAAGAAAAGAAAACCGGCGAGGAGAAGGAGGGCGGCTATCACTCGTTGAGACCGTCGAAAATTGAAGAGAAAAAGAAAAATGATTATGGCTCCCGACGTCAGACAGTAAGGGCAATAGTGGCCCGTGCTGACCTGAAAGGAGATAAGTTTCAGCTCCGCACCAACTCCGAAGGAAAGGGTCATTAAGAGTAATATCTCCCAGTTCAGAAGCCCGAGGATGATAAGGGGAACGGGTATGATGAGGCCTATATATTTCATATCCAGTCCGAAGATGTTGCCGGTCAAAGAGGAACAAGTGGAGGAACAAACGTTATAAAAGGTCATGACACCGAGTGCCCCCAGAGGCAGTATTACGTTTACTGCCTTTCGCATACCCGCGCCGCCCCAGGTCTTCATCAGCCTTCCTCCTTTTCGTTTCTTTCCTTTTTCCGACAAGACACGTACCCGGCTTAGGAGCGCATCCCGTCAGCTCTCGCAGTGAACCACTCCGGTACTACCTTGGTTATACCACAGGGCTGCCCTCTCCGACCACCCCTTGACGCGGCCTTAAGACTTGCGTGGTGTTGTGCGGTAAAAAGCGCTGCCTACAGGCCTTCGTTGCCGGCCGGGGGAATAACTTCCTCGTGCAAGACAAGTTCCAGGGGTTCGGGTAACGGGGCCTTGAGACGGCGGGCCACTAGGGCGAAGCCCAGGGCCACCACCGCACAGCCTGTCATCATATAGGCCATCGGGCCGCCGGTGCCGTTCTGGAGGTAACTCAGCAGGGCAGAGGCCAGGGCACCGGAGATCATGGTGGAGGCGCCGTAAGCTGCGGCAGCGCTCCCGACGTTTTGCGAGAAAGGCAGCAGGGCCTGAGCGATCGCGTTCGGGGTGACGAAGCTGAAACAGAAAGTATAGGAAATGATAAGGCTGACGGCCGCCGTCCTGGTGAGGAGACCCGTGAGTGTGCCGATGAGCATCACCAGGCCCAGAACGGACTGCATGGAGAGCGCCCTTACGATGATACTCGTGCCCCGGTACCGCGTGAGAAGCATACGGTTCACCTGGTTTCCGAGTATCAGGGCGCAGGAGTTTATGCCGAACACCCAACCGAATTGGGCCGCGCTGAAGCCGAAAAGGCTGATGAAGAAGAAGGGGGACCCTGAGATATAGGTAAAAAAGCCGCCCGTCGCCGCGCCGGAAGCCAGCACGTAGATCACGAAACGTCGTTCCCGGAACACGCTGAGGTAGGCCAGCATCACGTTCTTGGGGCGAAGGGATACAGTGGGGTCAGGGCCTTTGGTGCGACGAAGAGCCCCCTTCACGGCAATAAGCACGAATAACGCTATGGTGGCAAGGAGAAGGAACACGTAACGCCAACCCAGGGCGGCCACCACGAGGCCTCCCACGGTGGGAGCGATGATGGGTGCGATGCCTGAGACCATGGCCATAGTAGATAAAGCACGGGCACCCTGGTTCCCTGAAAAAAGATCGCGAATCACGGCATTGCTTCCCGCCATACCCACACAGCAACCAAGGGCGAGAAAGAAACGCAGCAGCACGAGGGCATGAACCGACCGCGCAAAGGCACAGCCGACTGCAGTGGCGATGTAGACGATCAGACCTACGACGAGCGGAGCTTTTCGGCCGTAGCGGTCGAGCATGGGTCCGTAAGCCAACTGCCCTATAGAGATACCGATAAAGAAGCTCGTCAAGGTGAGCCCGACGTGAGCCACGTCGGTCTTCAGGTCCCTTGCAATGGAGGGGAAGCCCGGCAGATACATGTCGATGGAGAAAGGGCCGAGTGCCGCGAGGGCCCCAAGGACCAGTATCGTCATCCTGTGTTGTTTCAGCTTCCCTCGAGTCTCTGCCATATTGTATACAGTCTATGGCAAAGTTTAGGGCAGTGCAAGGCAAACGGCCGGAGGACCTCTGCGGGTAATGAAGCGGGTTTTGAAGGCTTTTCCACCGAAGGTCCGGCCGTCTCCCTTTTTACGCCGCCAGGCTGGCCGGATCGTATATTCTGCCGCTCACCGCATGCTTCGGGACCTTTTCCCTGCTTGACGTGCAGATCGTGTCTGCGTGGAGCAGCAGGATCTCCCCATGGCGATCGAATTCAGCCACAGCCTGAAGGTTTGCCGGCTCGTTGTCGACAAAGGCCACTATCCTAAAGCCCGCGCCCTGAAAATGGCTGATCCCCGCGACCTTGGATTCCGTTATGGCCTCGCCCCACCCCCGGGGGTTCATGAAGAGCATGGGGTCGTGAAAAGCTACGCCATGCGGTCTTCCGATCCGGTTGAGGCAATGAAGCGTCTCCCTTCTCATGCTTTCCGGCCGGCCTGTATTGAGTCCCACGAAGGTCTGCCGTTGGGCCTGGAGCCACCCGATCACTTCCATGACCCCCGGAAAAGGGCGATGACCATCCCGGATGACCGCATCCGACCATGACTTCTCCTCGAACCATTGCGAGACCTTAAGCAGATCGGACTCGGCCATTCCCAGTTCTGCCATCATCCGACGGACCTCCGCCTCGCCTGCCTCTACGTCCCGAAGGGTGATCTCCTTGAAATGCGCCGTATGATGATGCTCGTCAAATGCGGAGAGCACGTGGAGGATCATATGGCGAAGATCCAATATTGTGTCATCTATGTCAAAAAGGACGATCAGTCTGTCTTCAGGATAGAGACTCCTCTTTATACCGTGCTGCTTCGCAAGCTTTTTCATCCAACATTCCATCTTTTCTCCTTATCGATTCTTCTTTTCATTACTATATTTATAGCCCTCTTCTGTTAAGGGCCTATTGAAAATGGATTAAGGATTGAAGTATTCGCTCTTGGCGGCGTCCATCTTTGCCTGGAAATCGTTTCTGTTGTACAATTAGGAACAATGGGGAAGCCATCTAATAACAATAGACTTGAGGCGGCCGGTTCCGATGGCCGCGCCCCCCTCATTGCCATTGTGGATGACGACCCCGATATTCTCGAGCTCGTCTCGGTTCATCTGAAGAAGACAGGCATGAAGGTGCGCCTCTTTACCGGCCTTGATGCCTTCCACCATTTCCTGCATGAAGATACGCCCGACCTCATCATCCTCGACCTGATGCTGCCGGACGCCGACGGCATAGAGGTGTGTAAGTCCCTGAGACAGGAGCGACGCTTCTCCACCGTACCGGTGATCATGGTCACTGCCCGGGCCGATGAGGTGGACCGGGTGCTCGGGCTCGAGATAGGCGCCGACGACTATATCACCAAGCCTTTTTCACCCAAGGAGCTTGTGGCGCGCGTCAAAGCGGTCCTCAGAAGAAGCCGTCCCCGGGAGCACGGGGCACAAAGGATAGAGATAGGCGGCCTGCTGAGCATAGACCTTCAAAAGCATGAGGTCCATGCCGGAGGAGAGAAGGTGGAGCTGACTGCCGTGGAGTTTCGTATCCTCCAGTTCCTGGTATCTAAGCAGGGATGGGTTTTCTCGAGGGACAGCATTCTCGATTATCTGTGGGGTCACGAGAAGGTCGTATCGGACAGGACCGTCGACGTCCACGTCCGCCATCTCAGGGAGAAGCTCGGTCCTGCCGCGCCGATGGTCAAGAACGTGAGGGGGGTCGGCTACAAGCTGGAAGCATGAGAATACCCGTTTTTTCCAGAGTCCTCGCCGGATACCTTTTTATCATCCTGATGCTCTCGGGAGCTAGTCTCCTCGCCTTTTCCGACGCTTTCCGCGACCTCTACCGGCAGACCCTCGCTGAGA
>CAVVPU010000033.1:0-44537 GCA_963750015.1 uncultured delta proteobacterium
ATGCCCTCTTACTCGTTCGGCGTATTACTATTAAGACAGCCATGGCCCCCGGATTGACGGGCAGGCTTTTTTCGGAGGCCCTCGCCGATTACCAGATCAAAAGGCTCAACGAGACCATCGAGTACGCCCGCACTCACGCTCCTTTTTACCGTCGTCTCCTGGCCTCAATCCCGGCCGGTCGCCTGACCGCTCTTTCCGGCGTCGCCGGGATTCCCTTCACCACCCCCACGGAACTCGCGGCCCACCCCTATGGTTTCCTGGCAGTCAAACAGGACGAGGTGGCGCGGATAGTCACGTTGCCCACCTCCGGGACATCAGGGCCGCCAAAGCGGGTTTTCTTCACCGGGGAGGACCTGGAGTCTGACCGTCGATTTCTTCCACCACGGCATGTCGACCATGGTGAAGCCGGGACAAAAGGTCGCCATCCTCCTTCCCGGTGAGAGGCCGGACAGCGTGGGAGACCTCCTCTGCCGGGGGCTCGTGAGACTCGGCGTGGAGAGCCTCGTCTACGGCCCTGTCAACGACTCCGATCATGGGGCATCCCATATCGCCTCTTTCGGCCCCCAATGCCTGGTCGGCATTCCCACCCAGGTCCTTGCCATAGCCTCCTCATTCCATGCCGGCGGGATTGAAAAGGGCAGCATAGAAAGCGTTCTCTTAAGCACCGACTACGTGCCCCGGGCCATCGCCAGGACCCTTGAACGGGTATGGGGCTGCCGGGTCTTCACCCATTATGGCATGACCGAGACGGGCCTCGGCGGCGGGGTCGAGTGCGAGGCCCTCGCAGGATACCATCTGAGGGAGGCCGACCTCTATTTCGAGGTGATCGACAGGGAGACGGGCGAGCCCTGCCCGGACGGTGCCTTCGGGGAGGTCGTCTTTACCACCCTTACGAGGCGGGCCATGCCCCTCATACGCTACAGGACAGGCGATATAGCCCGGATCATCCCCGAGCCTTGCCCCTGCGGAAGTCTTTTACGGCGAATGGAACGGGTTAGGGGCAGGTGGGAAGGCGTTATCCGGTTGGCTCCCGGCTCTGTCCTCACCCTCGCCGACATAGACGAGGCACTTTTCAGCCTCCCCGGGCTCCTCGATTACCGCGCATCCATATCAAAAGGAGCAGACCACAGGCTCCTGCTGAACATCGAGGTCCACGGGGCCAAGGAGGGGCAGCCGGCAGAGTCCGGTGTCTTCCGGGCGCTCGGAGAGGTGGAGGCGATAAAAAAGGCCATGACCCGCGGAGTCCTGGAGAGGCCGGTTGTCCGCTTCTCTTCAGAGGGGCAATGGAGCACCACAGGGGTGGCAAAAAGAAGGATCATCACCCCTCCTATCTTGTGAAGTTCTTCACTTATTCGTACTCTTCACAATCAGCCCCGTGCAAACCTCTCATCCGGCACCACACTTGTGAAATGTGTGAATTAGTCCGCGGGGTCCTTTGCCGGAAGCGGTCCGGCAGGCATGTTCCGGCGGCATACCATTAAGCGTTAATTTATGGTAGATATAATGTAGGCACGCTGCCCTGATTGTGACTGCGGGATCATAAGGAGACTCCGGAGGCGGGCGATGGGAAAGGCAGGCGAGGAAAAGCATCGAAAAACAAAGGGTTCTGCTCTCTCGGGGTGGGAGGAATTACATCGGGACTGCCGGGAAGGGGACCCTGGATTTTCTTTCCCCGGTTTGCTCGAAAAGCAGCCAATGGAGCGGCTTTATGCGCTCTCGTATAAAGGGCTTGACACTTTCAATAAGTTTGATATATAGTTCACAAGGGGGATTTGAGAGATAATTCACAAAATACGAGGGGCTTGAGATTTTAGGCTGCGGCACAGCCCATAGGAGTCAGACATGAGATACGCAGAGGCAGGTTATAACCTGGAAATCGATCTGGCCACGGGAAGCATCGAAAGGGTCGAAACCGACCCGAAACTGACCGAGCTTCATCTCGGAGGTCTCGGAACGAATGCCAAGATTCTGTGGGATCGGGTTCCCGCCGAGGCTGATCCCTTTTCCCCTGATACTCTTCTGATGTTCAGCACCGGCCTCTTAGGGGGCACGCCTGCCCCGGGTGCCAACCGCACGATAATTACATCCTATTCTCCCCAGACATCCTTGATGGCCTATTCGATGATGGGCGGATTCTTCGCGCCTGAAATGAAGTATGCGGGATATGACAAGATAATCTTGCGCGGCAAGTCCCCGAGCCTCGTCTATATCTGGATCCACAACGACAAAGTGGAAATCCGCGACGCCGGCCACTTGAGCGGTCGCGGCGCCGTCGAAACCCAGGAGCTTATCCGGCGGGAGCTGAGAGAGCCTAATGCCCAGGTCGCCGCTATCGGACTGGCAGGAGAGAATCGGGTATATACAGCCTCCATCGAGCAGGGGAGATCGAGCGCAAGCCGTCTCGGGCTGGGCGCCGTCATGGGAGATAAGGGGGTAAAGGCGATAGCCGTCCGCGGCACGAAAGATGTCAACGTGGCCCGGCCCGCCGAATTCCTGGAAATCTGCAACGACGTGCTCAAATACATAAAATACCGGAACGCGACTCCGGTTCCGAACGTGATGACCATTCTCCAGGGGCTAGGATCGCCCCAGGAGATGCTCCACTTCGACGAGAAATGGCATACCGAGAACTTCATGTGGGGGAATGCCCGCGTCCGGAGAAAGGACTTCTGGAACAAAGAAGTGGAAGAGAAGTGGAGAGAGACCCAGGAGACCGTAAGGACCCGTCTCATCAGCTGCCACAACTGCCCCATGAAATGCGGCGCCATAATCTCGGTCCCCGGCCTTTCCACCTATATGATGAAATGCTTCTCCAAACTTACCTACACCATGGCGGCTTTTTCAGACCTCGATTTCGGCTTCAAGATCGCACAAAGGGCCACAGAGTATGGGGTCGACGGCTTCTCGACCCCTCAGATCATGGCCTTCGCCTTCGAGCTTCGCGAGGCGGGCATCCTCACGGATGACGACTTTGCGGGCTGCCCGGACGACAACGAGGGGAAATTCTACTGGCTCCTCGACAGGATCGTGCGGCGGGAAGGGATCGGAGATATCCTGGCCAACGGCACTCATTGGGCGGCCGAAAAGATCGGCAAGGGTGCGGAAGCGTATGCTCACAACAACATCAAGAAACATGAGCAGCTCCCCCTCAAGCTCGGCATGCTGAATCCCGTCTATTTCCTCATGTATGCGACGGGTGAGAAGATAAATATCACCCAGATCGAAGGGCAGTTCCCCCAGTCTCCTTTCATGACCCAGGAGGAGAAGGAAGAGTTCGTGAAGGACTGGATCCAGGTCCCCGACGAGAAGTTCAAACAGTACGTCATGGACTGGGAACTGCGGGGAGAAAGGTCGAACCCCTACTACCCGACCGTCGACATGTCCGTGGACATCGTCGACTGGCAGGAGATGATGCATTACACCGACGACGCCCTCGGCATCTGCGCGGGCCTGTCGTCATTCCCGCTGAAGCCCCCCTATCATATCCACAATTACCCGAAGCTGATCTCTGCGGCCACGGGAATGGATATGGACGAAGAGGGGCTCAAGGAAGTCTACGCGCGGAACCGTAACCTCGTAAGGGCCGTCAATGTGAGAAGAGGTCTGCGGAGGGCCGACGAGAAGCCGCCGGAGGACCATTGGAAGAAGAGGTTCCCCGAGCTTGAAGCCCAGCTTCTTGATGGGTACTACAAGTTCAAGGGATGGAACATGGACGGCATTCCCACCAAAGAGAAGCTGGAAGAGCTTGATTTAGGCTATGTTGCGGAAGACTTAACGAAGAGAGGTATATTGAAAGATGGCCAAGATTAAGAAGAAAGTTAAGTCAATCAAGATCGACCTCGATAAGTGCAACGGCTGCCGGGCCTGTGAGGTGATCTGCTCGGCCTTCCATGCAAACCCGAAATATAGCAGCAACAATCCCGCAAGATCGCGCATCCGCATGATCCGCGATCCCATCCGGGACGTCTACGTGCCTGTGTATGCCGGCGAATATACCCCGGCTGAGTGCATGGGCAGAGACACCTATGTGATCGACGGAAAGACGTACGACGAATGCGGCTTCTGCAGGGCTTCCTGCCCTTCGAGGGACGCCTTCAAGGAACCCGATTCCGGCCTGCCCCTCAAGTGCGATATGTGCGAAGGCGAAGAGAAGCCCCTTTGCGTGGAGTGGTGCCTCAATGACGCCCTGATCTATGAAGAAAGGGAAGAGGAAGTAGAAGAAGAGGTAAAGGTGGACGACATGGAGGCGGGAGTGACGTCCCTGATAGACAAATTCGGCCTGGAGAAGATAGCCGATGCGCTCACACGCTTGTCCCAGAAGGCTTGAAGAGAGCCCTAAAGCGCGAAAAGAGGATTAGAAACCGTGGAGACCATAGCCCCCTTCAAAGAAGTAATAGACGAGATAAAAGGCAGCGGCGGCGAGGCGGTTAAATATTGTTACCAATGCGGAAAGTGCGATTCCGTCTGTCCCTGGAACAGGGTCAGAAAGTTCAGCATGCGCAAGCTGATCAGGGAAGCCACCTTCGGCCTCTCCGAGATAGAAAAGGAGGACATCTGGCGCTGCACCACCTGCGGGAGATGTCCTCAGAAATGTCCGAGGGACGTGAGGCAGATAGAAGACATGGTGGCATTGCGCCGGATGGCGACGGGCTACAATGTCTTCCCTGCCGCGGTCAAACCGTACCGCGCCATAAGCTCCGGCCTCGCGGCACAGGGAAACCCCTTTAACGAAGACAGGAAGACGAGGGCCGACTGGGCCGCGGACCTTTCCGTGAAACCCTTCGCCGAAGGCATGGACATTCTCTATTTCCCGTGCTGCTATGCGAGCTACGATCCGAGGCTGAAGAAGGTGGCCCAGGCCACCGTGAAGATCCTCACCAAGGCGGGGGTCGATTTCGGTATCCTCGGGTCCAAGGAGAACTGCTGCGGAGAAAGCATCCGCAAAGCAGGCAACGAGCCGCTCTTCAAGCGCCTGGCGAGAGAGAACATCAAGACCTTTGTGGATAACGGGGTGAATAAAATCCTCGTTTCTTCCCCCCACTGCTACCATACCTTCAAGAACGAGTACCCTCAATTCAAGGTGAATTTCGAGGTGGTCCATATCTCCCAGTACCTCGACCAGCTCGTGAAAGACGGGAGACTCAAGCTCACCAAAGAGTACGGCAAGAAGATCGCCTATCATGACCCCTGCTATCTGGGTCGTCACAACAATGTCTTCGACGAGCCCAGGAGCGTTCTGAAAGCCGTGTCGGGTCTCGATTTGCGCGAATTGCCCGAGGCCCGTGAAGACAGCCTTTGCTGCGGCATGGGGGGAGGCAGGGTGTGGGCGGAAACCGAGAAGCATGAAAGGTTCTCCAATCTGAGGGTGGAGCAGGCAATCGAGGTGGGCGCCGAGGAGCTCGTCACCTCCTGCCTCTATTGCATCACTGCCCTCGAAGACAGCCGGCTGACTACAAACCATGCCGACGACATACAGGTAAAGGATATCACCGAGGTGATACAGGAAGTGATGTAGAGGCTCAAAGATTAGCCGCTACACGCGAGAAATATAGGGCATGTCGGATTTAAAGGGAGTGACCGGTGACGTAGTCTGCGATCGGTTTTCGAGCGATGGGTGGGTCACCACTTCGGTCGATGTACCGAGCGAAACCGAGGTCACGATTTTTATCAATCAGCAGGAATGGGTGAGTATCCTATGCACCCCGAAGAAAGTCAATTGTCTCGTCCTTGGTTTTCTCTATACGGAGGGGATCATCTCAGGCACGGACGACGTGACCATGATGCGGGTGTGCGATGAGGACCTGGAAGTGGATGTGAGACTGAAGAGAGGGGAGATCGAGCTGCCCACGAAACGGAGACTGACCTCCGGCTGCGGCGCAGGCTCGACGTTCACCATGGAGGGGCAGAAGGTCGATTCCGACTTCGTCGCGAGCCCTGCGGAGGTGCTCTCTCTGCTCAAGCAGCTTCAGGAACAGATGGAGCTCTATCCGGTGAGCGGCGGCGTCCACACTTCGGCCCTGGCCGACAGGGAAAAGCTTCTTGCGGTGGCCGAGGATATCGGGCGCCACAACACTTTGGATAAGATCAAGGGCGATTGCCTGCTCAGGGGCATACCGACGAAAGACCGGCTGATCCTTACCACGGGCCGCGTCTCCTCCGAGATGTTGCTCAAGAGCGCCAAGATAGGGGTGCCTATCGTCGTTTCCCGCCACTCGCCGACGGACAGGGCTGTTTCGATTGCCCGTGATTTGGGCATAACCCTCGTCGGCTATGCGCGCCGCAACAGCCTGATCGCCTATTCCCACGCAGAACGACTCGGTCGCTTGAGCCGGCAGGATGCGGCTGAAGCAACTGTATCGGATGTAAGGATGCATGAAAACCATCGAGGTGAATGAAGAAATGGAAAACGTCATTAAGCTCAACGAGAATATTCAATATCTTCGGAGCAGCCTTGGAGATGGTGATTTCGGGGACGTCATGGTCGTGGGCGGGGGCATCAGCGGCATCCAGGCCTCCCTTGACCTCGGCAACGCCGGCTTCAGGGTCTATTTGGTCGAGAAGGCGCCGAGCATCGGGGGCCACATGGCCCAGCTCGACAAGACCTTTCCGACCAACGACTGCTCGATGTGAATTCTCGCACCCAAGCTGGTCGAGGTCGGCCGGCATCCTAACATAGAGGTCCTCACGTATACCGAAGTTGAAGGTATAGAGGGGGAAGCGGGCAACTTCAAGGTAACCCTTGTGAAGAAGCCCAGATATATCCTGGAGGAGAAGTGCACGGGCTGCACCACGTGCGTCGAGTACTGCCCTGTGAAGTACCCCGACCAGTTCAACCAGGAAATATCGGACAACAAGGCGGTACACGTCTACTTTGCCCAGGCCATTCCCCTGGTCACCTATATCGACGAGAGCTGCCTCTATTTGAAAGAGAAGAAGTGCAGGATTTGTGAGAGCGTATGTAAGAACAACGCCATCGATCTGAACCAAACCCCGGAGAAGCAGGAAATATCGGTGGGCGCGGTTATCCTCTCCGCGGGCCTCGAGCCCTTCGACCCCAAGGTGAGGGCGGAGTACCGGTACGGAGAGTTCCAGAACGTCGTCACGAGCATGGACTATGAGCGCCTCCTCGAGCTCCACGGGCCCTTACCAAGGAGAGATACTGCGGACCTCCGACAAGAAGCATCCCCAGAAAGTCGCCTGGATCCAGTGCATCGGCTCACGTCAGGTAATCGAGGGAGGCAACAGCTATTGCTCGGCCGTATGCTGCACCTATACCCAGAAACAGGTGATCCTCACCAAGGACCACCACCCTGAGTCGGAGTGCACCATATTCCATAACGATGTCCGTTCCTACGGCAAGGATTTCGAGCGGTATTACCAGAGGACTGAGAACCTCCCCGGTGTCAGGTTCTTCAGGGCCTACCCGTCCATAGTCAGGGAAGACCCGAAGACCAAAAACGTCTTCATCCGCTACGCCACGTTCAACGACGGGGTGAAAGAGGAAGAGTTCGACATGGTGGTCCTCTCCATCGGGTTGAACCCTCCGAAGGAGGTCAAGGCCCTGTCCGATCAATTCGGCATCGAGCTGAATCATCACAACTTTGCCAAGCTCGATCCCGTCAATCCGATGATCACCAACAAACCAGGCATCTTCGTGAGCGGCGGCCTCCAGGGACCCGTCGATATCCCGGAATCGGTCTTCAGTGCGAGCGGGGCCGGTGCCCAGGTCGGCGAGTTCCTCGACTTCAGGCGGGGAAAGCTCACCAGGGAAAGGGTCTACCCCGAGGAAAGAGACGTCTCCCAGGAAGAGCCCAAGGTAGGGGTCTTCGTCTGTCACTGCGGGGCGAACATCTCGAGCATCGTTGACGTGCCTTCCACGGTCGAGTATTGCAAAACCCTGCCGAACGTGGTGCACGCGCAGAACCAGCTCTTTTCGTGCGCCACCAACTCTGCCAAGCAGATCAGCGATATAGCGCGGGAAAAAGGACTCAACCGGGTCGTCGTGGCCGCGTGCTCGCCCAGGACCCTGGAGCCCCTCTTTCGCGACACGCTGCGCGAGGCGGGGATCAACCAGTACTACTATGAGATGGCCAACATCAGGGAGCACAACTCCTGGGTCCACCAGAAGGAAAAGGAGCAGGCCACAAGCAAGGCGAAGGACATCATCAGGATGTCGGTCGCCCGGGCGTGCCATTTGGAGCCCTTGCAGGAGTTCGACCTGCCTGTCGACAAGAAGGCCCTCGTGGTAGGGGCAGGAATCGCCGGCATGACCTCGGCCCTCTCCATCGCCAATCAGGGACACGACGTATACCTGATTGAAAAGGAGAAGGTCCTCGGCGGCATGGCGCGAAGGGTCCACCATACCCTGGAAGGGCTCGACGTTCAGGCGTACCTGGCCGATCTTATCAAGAAGGTCTACAAGCACCCCCAGATCCATGTGTACGAGAATGCGACCATTACGAGCGCCTCCGGCTACATAGGCAATTTCGTCACCGTGGTGGAGTCACCCAGGGGGACCACCACGATCAAGCATGGAGCAGCCCTGATCGCCATAGGCGCCGGCCTCTTGACGCCCACCGAGTACCTCTACGGTGAAGACGAGCGGGTTATGACCCACATCGACCTGGAAGCGAAGATAGTCGAGGGAGATGAAAAGGTCACGGGCGCCCAGAGCCTCGTCATGATTCAGTGCGTGGGCTGTAGGAACGAGGAGAGAAACTATTGCAGCAGGATATGCTGCAGTGAGTCGGTGAAAAACGCCATCAAGCTCAAAGAGATAAAGCCGGACATGGATATCTACATCCTCTTTCGGGATATAAGGACCTACGGGTTCAGGGAGGATTACTACCGGGATGCCGCGGACAAGGGCGTGAGGTTCATCCGCTACGAGCCGACCGAGCCACCCAAGGTGGAGCCCGGCGAGGCAGAGGACGGCCGTTCTGTCCTGAAAATCACCGTGCCCGACTATGTGCTCGGCAAGAAGCTCGAGCTCGATGCAGATGTGCTCGCTCTGGCGGCGGCGGTGATTCCTTCTGCCGCGACCAAGGAGATAGCCAATTTCTTCAAGGTGACCTTGAGCCCGGACGGCTTCTTCAAAGAGGCCCACGTTAAGCTCCGGCCTGTCGAGTTCGCCACCGACGGCGTATACCTGTGCGGGCTGGCCCATTATCCCAAGTTCATCCAGGAGACCATCAACCAGTCCTACGGGGCCGCAGGCAGGGTCCTCACGCTCCTGTCGCACGACACGGTCGTCGCCTCAGGCTCGGTATGCGAAGTGGACGAGAACAAATGCGTCTCCTGCGGAGCCTGCATTACCGCGTGCACCTACGGCGCCATAGAGTTCTACGAAACGCCCCGGGGCAGAAAGGCCAGGGTGAACCCGGTGCTCTGCAAAGGGGACGGCCTCTGCAACACCAAGTGCGCCACGAGCGCCATCCAGCTCAAACACTTCACAGACACCGAGGTGATGAGCGAGATTGACGTGGCCATGACGGATGAGGCCATAATAGAGCAGATTGACGAGGCCATTGGAGAAGGGTAAAAGAAGCAAGAACTTGTTGCGGACTTTCGTCCGCGAGAGCAAGGTTGGACCGGGCACCCGCGAAGCGGGTCGGAGGCTTAAAAAAAAGGCAAGAACCTATCGCGGACCAGGCTCTCGCCGTTGGCGATGGTCCGCGAGAGCAAGCTTTGATGGGGGTGACGAGTATGGCAACAGGTAAATTCACGCCAAAAGTCCTGGGCTTCGTCTGCCACTGGTGAGCGTACGGCGCTGCTGACCTGGCTGGAGTTTCCAGACAGCAATACACCACCGAGATGAGGCTCATTCGTGTCATGTGCACGGGCAGGATCGACTTGTCCTTCATACTCCGTGCTTTGTCCAAGGGGGCGGACGGCGTCTTCATCGGCGGATGCCACCTGAATGAGTGCAACTACATCACTCACGGGAATTACCACGCTTTGAGCATGGTTCACATTTGCAAGAAGATGATGGAACACATGGGGCTGAATCCGGAGAGGCTGACCATCGAGTTCATGTCGGGCAGTGAATCAAACCTCTTCGTGGAGGGCGTCAACGGCTTCGTCAAGAAGATAAGGGAGCTGGGTCCTCTCGGAAGCGAGGGACTGGACAAGAAAGCCCTGGCTTTCAGGCTGGCCGTCGCCGTGAGCCTGGTCCCTTACGTCCGGCTCGTGGAAAGGGAGAGACTGAGGGGCCATTTCCAATCGCAAGAGGAGTGCAATCGCTTCTTCGAAAGCGACGAGTTCAACAAGCTGTTCGATGAAACGATCGCGGACAAGCTTGCAACGGGCGAAATAGTCTCGCTTTTGCGGGAAAAACCCCTTTCAACTGCGGAGATCGCGAAAAGTTTGGGCCTTACCCCATCCGAGGTGTCGAAGCACCTCATCAGTTCATCGCGGCAGCGGCTGGTGAGGTACGACGAAGGCGAAAAGCGCTACGCCCTCGCGTGAGATGAAAGAAGCGATCTAAACTTGAGAGGAAAGACGAGGAGCAGGACAAAGAGCTATGGATAAGGAGAGAATAGACCAAATCATCGACAAGCATCACTGCGAGCCGAGTTCGCTCATTCAGGTACTCCTCGATATTCAGAGCGAGAACAATTGGCTCCCCAGGGAGGCCATCGAGAGGGTTGCCGAAAAGCTGGAGGTGCCTTTGACCAGGATCCAGCATATAGCCACCTTCTACAAGGCCTTCAGCCTCGTTCCCAAGGGACGCCATCAGATTCACATCTGCATGGGCACCGCCTGCCATGTGCGCGGCGCGTCCCGCGTCCTCGACACGGTGGAGGGGATGACCGGCATCAAGCCGGGCGAGACCGACCTCGATCTCAAGTTCAGTCTTGAGATCGTCAACTGCCTTGGCTGCTGCGCGCTGGGACCGGTTATGGAGATCGACGGGAAGACGCACGGCAAGATGTCGCCGGCCCAGACGTCCGACATATTAAAAAACTACGATTGAGGAAAAAGGTATGGCCCGGATAAACTCATCTGCCGAATTAGAGGATTTCAGAAAGAACATTCTCTCGGAAAGAGACCCGAACAAGACCCGCATTACCCTCTGTTCGGGGTCCGCCTGCCATGCTTCAGGCAGCCGGGAGGTGGCAGCCAGGCTCGAAGAGGAGATTGCTCAACAGGGCCTCAGTGATAAGGTCGACCTGAGGAAGACCGGTTGCCACGGCTTCTGCGAGCGCGGTCCCATTATCGTCATTCATCCCGACGAGATATGCTATTTCCAGATAAAGCCCGAGGACGTTCCCGAGATCATCTCCGAGACGATCAAGGAGAAGAAGGTCATCGATCGTCTGCTCTACAAGGACCCGGTCACGGCCGAGAAGATAATCCGCGAGTCGGAGATACCTTTCTACAAGAACCAGGGGCGGATCGTCTTTGCGTCGAACGTCCAGGTCGACCCTAAGAGTATCGACGACTACCTCGCCCTCGGCGGATATGCCGCGCTGGCAAAGGCCCTCACCCAGATGGGCCCCGAGGACGTCCTGGCCGAGGTCAAGAAGGCCAACTTAAGGGGAAGGGGAGGCGGCGGCTTTCCTGCGGGGGCCAAGTGGGAAGGCTCGCGCAAGGCCCCCGGCGACATAAAATACGTGATCGTCAACGCGGACGAGGGTGACCCCGGGGCCTACATGGACAGGAGCCTTCTCGAAGGGAACCCCCACGCGGTCCTCGAAGGTCTTGCCATAGGCGCCTACACCATCGGCGCCCACGAGGGCTATATCTATGTGCGGCAGGAATATCCCCTTGCCGTCGAGAACGTGAACCTGGCCATCAAGACAGCGGAGGAATACGGCCTCCTCGGGAAGAACATCCTGGGGACGGGCTTCGATTTCTTCGTCAAGGTCCACAAAGGAGCGGGCGCCTTCGTCTGCGGCGAATCGACCGCCCTCATGACCGCCCTCGAAGGCAGGGCAGGGGAACCGAGACCCAAGTATATCCGCTCCAACATCGTGGGCCTCTGGGGAAGGCCGAGCGTCCTGAATAACGTGGAGACCTGGGCAAACGTGCCGCTCGTCATCAATAAGGGCGCCGACTGGTTTACTCAGATCGGGACCGAAACGAGCAAGGGCACGAAGATCTTCTCCCTCGTGGGCAAGATCACCAACACGGGACTCGTGGAAGTACCTATGGGCACCCCCCTGAGGGACATTATTTTCACCATAGGCGGCGGCATCCCCGGCAACAAGAAGTTCAAGGCGGTCCAGACCGGCGGACCCTCGGGCGGATGCCTCCCCGAAGAGCTTCTTGACCTACCGGTCGGCTTCGACGAGCTGACCAAGGCAGGCTCCATGATGGGCTCGGGCGGCATGATCGTCATGGACGAGGACACCTGCATGGTCGACGTGGCGAGGTATTTCATGGAATTCCTCACCGACGAATCCTGCGGCAAGTGCGTCCCGTGCCGTGAAGGCATGCGCCAGATGCTCAAGATCCTCACGAATATCACGAAGGGAAAGGGAAAGGAGGGCGACATCGAGCTTCTCGAACAGCTCGCGGAGACTGCCATGGAGGCAGCCCTGTGCGCCCTCGGCAAAAGCTCCCCCAACCCCTTCTTGAGCACGCTCAAGTATTTCAGGGACGAATATGAGGCGCACGTGAAGGAGAAGCGCTGCCCGGCCCTCTCCTGCAAAGAGCTTATCGCCTACTATATCGACCCGGCCAAGTGCAACGCCTGTACCACCTGTGCGAGGAAGTGCCCTTCCAACGCGATCGAGGGCGGTAAGAACCTGGTCCACATCGTCGATCAGGAGAAGTGCACCAAGTGCGGAACCTGCTTCGAGGTCTGCCCTCCCAAATTCCGCGCAGTGACGAAGATTTCCGGCGTGCCTGTTCCGGCTCGTGTTTCTGAAGAAGCGAGAATGATAAAGAGGGAGAGTAAGAAAAATGAGTGAGCTCATCTTACAGATCGATGGAAAAGAGGTCCGGGCGCAGGAAGGGATGACTCTCCTCGAGGCAGCCCGGAAAGCGGACATTTCGATCCCTACCCTCTGTTATCACGAGAAGCTGGAGCCTTTCGGCGGGTGCCGGCTCTGCATAGTGGAAGTGGAAAGCCGCGGCTCCTCCCGGCTCGTCGTCTCCTGCGTCTACCCGGCTGAGAAGGGCATCAATGTGAAGACCCGCTCCGAGAAGATCGACCGGATCCGCAAGATGATCCTGGAGCTGCAGCTCGCTCATGCGCCCGATGCCTTCGTGCTTCAGGACCTGGCAAAGGAGTATGGGGCGGACAAGGACCGTTTCGAAAAGGAGCCTTCCTTCTGTATCCATTGCGGCCTCTGCGTCCGGTACTGTGCCGAGGTCAAGAAGGCGAACGCCGTCGGCTTCGTGGACAGGGGCATAAGAAAAGAGATCAGCTTCATTCCCGAGATAGCGGCCAAGGAGTGCTGGAACTGCAAGGAGTGCTTCCCCCTCTGCCCGACGGAGGCCCTCCAGGCGGCTTTCGTCCTGGTCGAGGCACTCGCGTTCCCGGCGGCGGCCACCGGCTCCAAGTAAGGCTAAGGGGGGAGACCTCAAGCGAAAGCGGCAAGGCCGGGTAATATGAAAGTTATCGTCGTGTCGGGCGCCCGGTCGAATGTGGGAAAGACTCACCTGGCCCGCGCCCTGTGCGACGTGCTGCCCTGGTCGGTGCGCGTCAAGATCGGCCACCATGCGCCGAAGGAGGGCAGGGAGGCGAACCTTTACCAGGATGGTACCCACTTTTCGACTATCGCCGCCGACCACAGCGATGCTTCCTTTCTCATAATCGAGAGCAACCGGATACTTGCCGAGATCACCCCCGATCTGACGATCTATCTCCCCGCCGACGACCCCAAACCCTCGGCCGCGCTCGCAATCGAGAAGGCAGACATCATACGGGGTGAGCCCGTTTCCCCATCGATGATATCTCTACTCGCCAAGAGGATGGATTGCGAGGAATCCCTCATCCGGAGTATAGTGGAATTGGCAGGAGGGATCATCGATGGCTGATATCGTCTTCATCGCGTGGCAGGAGCCGTGAGCGGCCTCTCTCTCGGCCTTGATGAGGCCCTGAAGCTGACCCTGGGGGCGATCAGGCCCCTTCAGACTGAGGAAGTTGCCCTCGTTGACAGCGTCGGCCGCGTCACTGCATCCGATCTCTATGCCCTGGTCGATTCCCCTTCCATAAACGCATCCCTCATGGACGGCTTTGCCATGAGGTCGTGCGATATAGCCGGCGCAAGTTCGGTGAATCCCGCGAGGTTGCGGCTCATCGGTTCAATGGCGGCAGCAGGGGGACAGACGGATCTCTGCATCGAGCCGGAAACGGCCGTGAAGATATTGACGGGGGCGGCCATACCGATTGGAGCCGATGTGGTGGTGCCTGTCGAAAAGGCGCGGCAGGAAGGCGATCACGTGCTGATAGAGGGCCCGGCAAAACCGGGTGCCAGAATCCTCCCCCGTGGCAGGGACGTGGCATCGGGAACGTGCGTCCTTTCCTCGGGACGGGAGATCACCCCCGGTCTTGCAGGGCTCCTCGCTGCTGCTGGTCTGAGCAGGGTGCCGGTATTCAGGGTTCCCCTGGTCGGTATGGTTGCGACAGGAGACGAGGTCGTCGAGCCGGGCAAGCCCTTGCGTGAGGGAAAGCTTTACGCGAGCAATATCATGACCCTGGCAGGGTGGTGCGACAGGTTCGGGATGAAGAAGAGCATGGCCGTGGCGAGAGACGACCGTGATGCCGTGTCCGAGACCCTGAAGGCAATGGCAGACAAAACGGATGTGTTGATTACGAGCGGGGGCGCGTGGATGGGAGACCGCGACATGGTGGCCGACGTCCTCGACTCACTCGGATGGAAGAAAGTCTTTCACCGGATACGCATAGGTCCCGGCAAAGCAGTGGGATTCGGCACAATGAATGACAAGCCGGTCTTCATCCTCCCCGGATCGCCGGCTTCCAACCTGATGGCCTTCTTGCAGATCGCCTTACCGGGTCTTGGTGCTCTTTCGGGACGTAAGGAGCCGGGGCTGAAGAGGACGAAGGCCAGACTGGGGTCGCGGATAGAGGGGAAGGAGATAGATTGGACCGATTTCTTCTATGGCAGGTTAGAGCATGGCGAGGGCCTGCCGGTCTTTCATCCCCTGGAGCACAAAAGCCGGTTAAGTGCGATTGCGGAAGCGACAGCAGTGGCGGCGATACCGGAGGGGCAGGAGAGGATAGGGAAAGGGGAACTAGTCTCAGTGCAAGTGCTCGGGTGAGGCTCCCCCCGTCGTCATTCCTGGCTTGACCAGGTGGAGCGAAGCGGGCTTCAATACCGGCCGGTCTCTCCCCCCGTCGTCATTCCGGGCTTGACCCGGAACCCATTTTTCTTCTGTAGTTCCTGCCTTGGAACAAGCAAGTGAGGGCACGAGGTGTGGCCGGTCACCCCCGTCGTCATTCCTGGCCTGACCAGGAACCCATTTTTGTGGTGCTTTCAGAAGGAGACCTGGAGGGCAAAGGGCAGAGAGGCATATTGGGGCACGAGGTGTGGCCGGTCGCATAAAGGGAATACGCCCTATGCGGCGATCTTTTCGCCATATGCCCTCCGGCGTACGAAAGTACGCCTGCGGCCGATAAGGCTCAAATCTCATCCACCTATGACGCATCCCCTTCATGCGACCGGCCGGTGGCACGCGGAGCCGTATCATCTAAGACCGCGGCTCCGGCCCTCATAGGATGTATACACCAACACCAATTGGATAAGAGCGGCGGCCCGAGAGGCCGCCAAGGACACACACAGCGACAGTGGGTCCTTTTTTCCCTCGCCCTTGATGAGGGGAGAGGGTAGGGTGAGGGTGGTCGTTCGCTTCATGTCGTTGCTAGGGCATTCCCTTTTGCAGTGACATGAGATAAGAATATGGATTCGCTCTCAATGAATCCCGTTTGGCTACGTTGTAGAGAATGCCCGACCCTACGAGGGAAACCCCGGCTCCCACCAAAAGGGCACTCGCTGTAGATAGCCCCATCCCGACGAGGGCAGTCGACGAACCAGCGGAGATGAACGCTAAGCTCATCCAGCCGCTCGTAAGCCACTTGATTCTACCGCTCGCCAGGCTTCTCTTTAGGTCGTCTACAGCAGGCTTGACCTCGTTGATGTACAAATCACTGACATGCTGACCCATGGCAGACAAGGTTGCATTTTCAGGGAGGGACGACGTCAACTGGCCCACCTTTGCTCGAAACCTGCCAAGTTCTGAGGCATGGTCTTCTCGGTATTTGATAATCCTTTCGATCGGTGTTGCTGGGTCCACCGCGATTTCCTCAAGCATCAGTTCCACAAGCATGCCCTGAGCGAGTTCGCGGCGAACCGTTATTCTTTCCTTGTAGAGTTGGTACTCGTACCAATGTCGTTCGGAGGAACCTATGATGTCAGTCATCTGTGAATCCGCTTTGACCTTCAAGCTCAGTCTGTGCGGGAGGGCGAACGATGTAACAAGACCGGCGCCGATACTCTCGGACAATCTGGTTGCGAGCAAAGTCATGTAGTAGTTTGCAAACTCGTCATGCACTTCCAGAAATCCGTCTCTAGATGGGTGAGAAAGCCCTGATTCTTCGAGCATGTATCGGACTTCATGTGACATCTTTTCGGGATGCATTCTCGCAAGGCGGCGCACCGAGTTGGGCAATTTGTCAGGGTGCAGGTAGATGTGATTGCGGTTCGCTCCGGTAAGAAGTTCCATGCCTTCCTGGCTAAGCAAATATGTAAGCACATCTCGGGTGAGGGCCTCGATTTCACGCAAATCAGACCGCACCCTCAACGGCACCAGAATTCCTTGATCTTGAAGCCGCTTTGCGGTGTTAGTGGAGTACGGTTGATCAAGCGCTTCTGGGACTATGGTTTGAATGATGTCCCAGTAAAGCGCCGCCGATTTCAACCATGCTTCATCGGGTACGTCGATCCATGGGTAGTACAGCGACTTGCTGAATGCCATGTCCCTCCCCCTTGTATCTTTGCCCTAACGCACGTATAGCCGAGAATGGCCCGTAAGGGACACGATCCGGTTCATGCGGTTTTTAGTGCCACCTTTCTTTGCCGTTTCACCGCCTTCCGACTTTATGATAGCTCCGCAACCGACGTCATTACCTTCTGAGGCGGTGCCCCCGACCTCCCGTTCCTACGTCATTATTACCACATTCCAAATTTATTCAGGAATATAGCGCATTATTCGTTGTGATCCCAAAAAACCGATTTGTTTCCCAGGAATCAACATTCCAATAACTCTTGCCCTCACCGATTCCCTGCTGACCCCGTTATTCATCATTACCACGTCCAGCGAAGCTGTACAACAGGGAAGACAAATCTGAGCCTTCCAGGAAGCACGCCTCCGCCGCCCGTCCCCAGCCGAACCGCTCAGGCTACACCCCCGGGGATTCGGTGCCCTCACCTTTAAGTCCAACCTCAGCCAGGGCCCTAGTTGACCTTCTTCCCATACCTTCTCGCCATTATCCACAAGCAACCTGTAGCAGCCAAAATCACCGATGGTACAAGAATCGAGGCGGCCACGCTTTTCCGCACCTCTGAAATCAGATAGAAACCAACAAACGCGTATCCGAGGGACGCGCCATTTCCGATCAAAAAAATACTAAAAATGGAATGGCCACTCAATAAGCGGTCTCCTTCCTTGAGACCCTCCTTCCAGGCGAACCACTGCCCGGCGACCTTCAGCGCAAGCCAAATGCCAACGAATTGAGGGGTATTGAAGCTTATGGAACCAACGTACAGTGCCCGCTCAACTAAGCCAACGATCTTAGCAAGCCACCGGCCAGGACGATTCTCTGTTGCCGGGCCTTCGCCGATGCTAATCCACAACCGGCCAACTAGCCACGCAATGGGGAAGTGCGCCACAATGGTGGCGAATCCGTAGCCAATGACATATGGAAGCCAATCGCACATGCGGTGCCGCTTAACGGGTTAGGGTCAAATCTTTACAGGCTGTTGAAAAACTCGCTTTTGAGGGTCCGAAAGGGTATTTTCGTGCCGGACCGACTTGTAACCTCTTGAAATGATTATACCTGGAATTGACACTCTGTCACTAAAATCAACGAAACCGAGTTTTTCAACAGCCTGTTTATTCTTGATTCTAGGCCTACCTGCGCCCCCAACCAGACTCCTTCAATTATTACCACTTCTATCATAGTTGCTCAAAAAGATAAACAAAATTGTCGATAAGGAAAGCTCCTGGGGTCTTGCAACCACACATTTACAGAAGGCGTGGTGATATACTTTGTATGATTGGAAGACCCCATTTGTATTTCTTGCCTTAAAGTGTGGTGCTTCAGGTCTGAAGACGTAATCTGTTTCCCCGGGGCGCGTAACGCCACTTTCAGTTCCACGTGCTATTGACATAATCGTTTTGCTTAAATATGATTATATATGATTAATAAGAGGTGATCATGAATACAAGAGTGATGACGGCGCATGTGCCGGCGCCGCTGGCCGAGAAAGTCGATCAACTAGCCGCGCGCAAAGAACGGTCCCGGGGTTGGATTATCAACAAGGCGCTAGCCGCGTGGATAGAACAGGAAGAAGAGCGCCAACGTTTGACGTTGGAAGCATTGGCCGATGTGGACGCCGGGCGGGTTATTGACCACCAAGCAGTCCAGGAGTGGGCAGAAAGTCTCGGCACGGACGAGCCGAGGCCATTGCCACGCTAATGGACCTCAGGTGGACTGAGAAAGCACTCTCTGATTTGGCACGGCTTTACGACTTTTTGTCATCGGTCAATAAACAGGCTGCCGCAAAAATCGTACAAAACCTCGTATCAGCCCCTAAAGGCCTCAAGGAGCATCCACGCATCGGAGAGCCGATCGACGAATTCCAGCCACACGAGGTGCGCCGCATTTTGGTGGGCGATTACGAAATGCGCTACGAGATCAAGGAAACAACAATCTACGTGCTTCGAATCTGGCACACGAAAGAGGACCGATAAACAGACTCCTTCAACTACTACCACTTCTATCATAGTTGCTCAAAAAGATAAACAAAATTGTCGATAACAGTAAGCATGCCTTGACCCGCTTCGACAACGACCGGCTAAAAAGAGAGCGGGCCAAAAGACCCGCGGGGCGTCTCAATTTATTTCTTTTTCGGTTTCGCAGGGATGGAGGAGAGCCACTAGGGGCGCTGTTTCATTCGCTATGTTGTTCTATCTGACCCTTGATAATGCAATGAATGAAAGCCGTTCCTATCTGCCCCTTGTTTTCTAGAACGATTTAGGCAACCAATCTAACAACATCAGGTTTGATAGGCTATGCCTGGGCAAGTGTATGAATTCCGGCTAGCTTGCGGCCGATGGCCTTTTCCGCGATCTTCAGGTCATACGCCGCCTGCAGGTTAATCCAGTACTGGGGGGTCTGGCCGAACGCCTTGCCGAAAAGCAGGGCCATTTCGGCGGTGACCGGTCGTTGTCCCTTGATGACATGGGAAACTCTCATCGCCGACAGTCCCACAGTGCGGGCAAATTCCGCCTGGGAAATCCCAAGTTCGTCTATGATTTCTTTGAGAAACTCCCCGGGGTGGATGGGAGGGAGATTGTTTTTGGGATTCATGGTGTTGTCTCCTTCAGTGATAGTCTGTAATTTCAACGTCGTAGGCCTCTCCTTTTTGATACCGGAAGCGAAAGACGCCATTGATCGTTGATGCGAATGCTCCATTGGCCTGCGCGGTCTCCTTTCAACTGTTCCATGCGATTGGACAGCGGCATGCGAAGATCATCAAGAACGGTGGCCGCGTCGAGTTGCGTCAGTCTTTTAACCGCCCGCTTCAGAACATCAGGCGGAAACCGTTTGGATGTGCCCGTGGTAAAGAGGCGCTCTGTCTCGGAATCCGCAAACGTTCTGATCATTGGAATATAGTATAAACAATTTGTTTACAATGTCAAGAAGGCCATGTTGCCCGGTGGGAAACTCACAGCGGGGAATCATAGGGGAAGGCCACAATATGTCAATTACCCCCTATGGGTCATCTACCCGTCGGGACCTCTCAATTTCCCCAATTTTCCGTAGTAGCATCTGAGTGGTCGGGCTTCAGCCGCGACCGCGCAGAAATTGCATTGGATGCATCGGGATCGCTCCTCTTTCCCCTCCCGCAGCTTGCTCACGATGTGAGGTTCGATAATGAACGGACGGGACATTGAAACAACGTCGGCACTGCCATTGTCCAATATCTCGGTGATATCGGAAAGAGAGGTGATCCCGCCGACGACGAGGACGGGTATGCCTACATGCTCCTTTATCGCCCGGGCCGCCTCCACATTGTATTTCGACAGCGGCCTCACGGGACGCACAAAGAAGCGGGCGAGGGGTTTCATGAGGGCCTTTTGCCACGACGGCAGGGATTTGAACTTGAACGTATACGCGAGGACTGCATCGATGGGGAGCTTCGCCCCCCTTGTCATATGGAATCCGTCTTCCGAGGTTCCACAGGAAACTTCTATGGCTGCGCAACCCGATTGTTCGAGCAGTCGTGCGACGCGGCGCGCCTCCTCGATTCTCATGCCGCCTCTTCTGCCATCATGGGCGTTGAGCTTTGCCCACACAGGGTAGTCTCCGACGACCTTTCTCGACCTGTCGTAGATCTCCCGGATAATCCGAAACCGATTCTCGGTTGTTCCGCCCCAGCGGTCCCGACGCCGGTTGGTATAAGGCGAAAGAAACTGCGAGAGCAGGTATCCGTGAGCAGCGTGCAACTGGACGGCGTCGAATCCGGCCCGCTTTGCTCGCTCTATGGCCCGGACGAAGTTGTCGATGATGTCGTCTATTTGGGCCTCGGTCAATTCCTCGGGCATCTCCTCATTGTAGAACTTGTCACGTATCGCGGAAGGCGCCACCGTTGGGAAGCCCGTGATCTTCGAACGGGTCTGCCTCCCGCAATGGGCTACCTGGAGGATGATCGGTGTTTCCGCTTCGTGGACCGCCTCCGTAATCGTCTCATAGGAACTCACGAAACGCTCCTGATCGATCATCAGCATGCGGTAGAGGGGGCACTTGCCGTCTTTCTGAATCCCTGCGTACCCTGTGATGATTGCTCCGGCCCCTCCCTTGGCGAGCCGGACATAGAGCTTCTTCAGCTCCTCCGTGGGACGCCCTTCTTCGTCCGCCATACCCTCGTGCGTGGCGGAGCGAATGACCCTGTTCTTCACGGTAGTGCCGGCAATTGAGATGGGCTGAAACGCTGCCCCCATGATCGATCCTCCCTTTCAGATGCGGGCGCGAAGATGGGCCCGCGTGGCGTCTCAATTCATTTCTTTTTCGGTTTCCCAGGTGCCGCCTTGCCTGCGGCTGCTGTCCCGGTCCGAGGGTTTCCGGCCTTTCTCTCGGCAAGTGCCTTCTTTCTCTCCGAAAGATTCTCTACACGAGTCCATTCGCCTTTCTCGAAGCTTTCAAGGATTTCCTTCTCTTCTTTTAACGGTTTTGTCTTCATGTCTTTGATGCCTTTCATTATTTGCATACCTAACACATTGTGCGCATTTTGACAACAGGCATCCCGGGGACCCGCAGGGCGAACGAGCATTTGGAAGTGAAAAGGGGAAAAAACTAAACGCCGTCGGTTCTTGGCGGCCTCTATGGCCGCCGCTCTTATCCAATTGATGCTGGTGTGTGCATCCTATGAGGGCCGGAGCCGCGCTCTCTTTAATGATACAGCCCGCGTGCTCCCATCCGACCGGCCACACCTCGTGCCCTCACTGTCCCTTCTCCTCTCCCTCTTTGCCTTTTTGCCAGTCTGACCCGTATGCTCTTCGGTCTTTTCCCGGCCCCGGGTGACCTCAGGGGTTTGTGGCTGCGCCGAGCCTTTTGCTTTTCTCCTTGAAGTCCGGTGCCTCACTGGTATAATGGTGAGAGCCTTATGTGCTGGAGCCCTATTGCAGCCAGGCGCGGCGAAGCGAAAGGAGGGGTGTATGGTTTGTCGAAAGAAACTGGCGATCCTGGTTTTCGTGGTGGTGCTTGCGATGGCGTTCTCCGGCGCGCACTCTGCCTCTGCCGCATCGTGCGACGTCCCGTACTTCGATTCCCTCAAACTACCGGGCGCCTCGTACACAGGGGTTCAAAAGGCCGGGTCCCCCGTCTCCCATTGCGACCTCATGGGCAAGATCGATACGCGCAAAGGCATAGACGGCAAGACCTATGCCATCGGCTTTCACCTGAGGCTTCCCGACAACTGGAACAAGAGATTCTACTTCCAGGGGGGAGCAGGATCCGACGGCGATGTGGGCGACGCCCTGGGAGGCGGCGCGATGGCCGCGGGCTACGCGGTGGTCTCTACGGACGCGGGCCATAGCAACGATCCGGCGCCCGCCGGCGACAACGACCCTACGTCAGGGGGCGCCTGCGCCTTCGGCATCGACCCGCAGGCCAGACTCGATTACGGCTACCACGCCCTCGACGTGGTGACCAGGGCCGCGAAAATCCTCATACGCGGATACTATGGCATTGACCCCGCTTATTCCTATTTCGTCGGCTGCTCCAATGGGGGCAGGCAGGGGATGGTGGCGTCCCAGCGGTTCCCCTCCTACTTCGATGGCATAGTGGCAGGGGCCCCTGGCTTCAACCTGCCGAAGGCTGCCCTCGTCGGGCCTTTCAACGCACAGGTCCTCGCGCCCCTCGCGACCCGCTCGAGCACCCAGGGGCAGCCCTACCTGGCCGATATCTTCTCCAATGCCGACCTCGATCTCGCGCGCAAGGCCATCCTTGCCGCGTGCGACGGGCTGGACGGAGTAATCGACGGGATATCGGCCAATCCGGAAGGCTGCACGATCGAGAGGGTCTCTCCTGCACTGAAGGCAGTCACGTGCAGCGGCGACAAGAATTCGGGCTGCCTTTCCCCTGGCCAGGTGCAGGCGCTCAAGAAGATATATGCCGGTCCCGTGAATTCGCGCGGAGAGGCCCTGTACGCCCCCTGGCAGTGGGACGCCGGCATTACCGCCCCCACGAGCCTGCGCCTCTGGAGTCTCGGCATGCCTGCTCCCACAGGTAAACCTCCCGTAAACAACGCCATCAAGCTCACCATGGGCGCCTCATCGGTCGCCCTTGTGTTCGTGACGCCGCCGAAGGTGACGCCTATGAGCGCGATCGAGGCGTATGCCTTCCATTTTAACTTCGATACGGAAGCACCCAAGATCTTTCAGACCGCCGGTCCCTACACGCAGTCTTCCATGGAGTTCATGGCAGCCCACGCGACCGACCTCTCCCCATTCAAGAACCGCGGCGGCAAGATGGTCCTGTACCATGGTTGTTCCGACGGCTCCTTCTCCCCCCTTGACACCATCGATTGGTACAAGTCGATGGATGCGGCCATGGCCGGCGGGGCCCGGAGCTTTGCGAGACTCTTTTTGGTGCCGGGCATGGGCCACTGCGCCACGGGCCCGGGCACGACGCAGTTCAGCGCCTTCTCGGCCCTTGTCGAGTGGGTCGAAGGCAACCGCGCCCCGGAGCGCATACTGGCGACTGCCCCAACCGAGACGCCTTGGCCCGGCCGGACCAGGCCTCTCTGTCCCTACCCCGAGATCGCCGCTTACTCGGGGAGCGGGAGCATCGAGAAGGCCGAGAGCTTCGTCTGCGCGCCTCCCGTCACCGTGCGTCTCGGGTCTGCACGTCTGGACCTCAAGGGCAGGGGAGAAATCACCGCCTCCGTCACCCTTCCCCAGGGCTACAAGGAATGGACGGTCCGCGACGCATCCCTCGAAGGAGGCGCGCCGGTCAAGGGGGTGTTGTCAGGCGACGCGTGGGTCTTCAGATTCAGCAGCCGGGACCTGCCTGCGGGCGCGGGCGACACCGGGAGCCTCACGGTCCGGGCAACCCTCGTCCACGGGGGAGAGACGGCCAAGGTTGAGGGGTGGGACAAGATCGAGATAGTGAGGTGAGCAGGGGCAGGTATCTTTGGAGCGTACCCGCCGTGAGTCCGATTCGCCTGATGAGGCCGCCTTATTTTCGTGAATCCTCTTGACATGTATATACAAAGTGTCTATAAAATATAATGTTTGAATGGGACGAAGCAAAACGGCTCAAGAACCTCGAAAAGCACTGCCTCGATTTTCGTGACGCGCGGCTGATTTTCGACGGTCGGAAGGTGGTACATGTGCCAGCCTTCAAGAATGAAGAGGCTCGTTTTGCTTCCGTTGCCGTGATCGGTGTGAAATTCTACACCGTCATATGGACATGGCGGGCAGACCGCCGCCGGATCATATCTTTCAGGAGATCGCGCGATGGCGAAGAAAGAGCGTATCGTAAAATACACGGATGAAGAATTGACCAACCTGGTCGAGAAGAAAGGCACACTTTCCGACTGGGAGAAGGCCGCCGACATGACAAAGGCCGACATCGAGGCAAACGTTGCGTCTGATTCCGATGAAGCTGAAATGGTCATGGATTGGGACAGCGTTACGGTAGAGATGCCGCAGTCTAAAGCCGTGCTGAACATGAGAATTGACAGGGATGTGCTCGACTTCTTCCGCAAGACCGGCAAGGGCTATCAGTCCCGCATTAACGCCGTCTTGCGCTCATATGTTGAGCGGATAGAACACCGGCATCACCAAAAAGGATAACGAGACGAACGACCGAAAGCACCTTGTCTGCGCCGAGACGGACAAGCTCATTGAAGCTACCAAGAGCGGCCGGAACGCAGCCCGGGGGCCTGGCGTCAAATCCTTATTCTTGATATAAGACCCCTGCCACGCCCCAGCCAGAGTCCTTATCCACTATTGCCACATAGAAGGCAGTTGTTCAAGAAAAAACACAGACCCGTACCTTTCAAGAGATACCCATTGGACCTACAAGCCTATTCATTCCAAACCGAAGCTCTTAATCCAAAATCCAAAATCAAGAATCCAAAATCATCTCTTCTGTTCCCCCCCCCTTTACCTACCCTTTACCCCCCATATACCCCCTCTTTACCCCCCCTCCTGAGGCCCATTTCGATTTGACACATCCGTCCTTCTCTAGGAAAATTGTAGTTATGAGGTGCAACGCATTGCCCTTTCCCGACCTCCAGTCCGAATCGCCACGCTTTGATGAAGCTCGCCCCATGACTGAGTTTGTATGCAAAGTGGCCCGGAATTTCTTCAAACCGTCAAATTTTGTAAAATTCCGTCAACCTCCCCATTGGCGAAAAATGGTCGGGACCCCTGAGAATGGCTGCGCTGGAGCGCGAGTCCCTTCTTGATGAACAGGAGGACCATGAGCCGAAAGCCGACACGAAATCCGGGCATAAGAGGCGCAAACACGACCGATGTCCGGATATAGGCTCTTATTCCGTTATGAATAGAACACGAACTAAGGAGGCGGCGATGGACAATGGCGACATGATCATCGAATTCGTACTAAAACGCTCCACCTTGCTTCTCTTTGCGCTCGCCTGCCTGTTCTTCGGTTCCGTGGCCTCTGCGGGGCCGCCACAGGCCGCAGAGAAGCTGCCTGTCTCCTGTCCGAAGGCCACCCCGGTCATCGACGACATCTTCTCGCATAATGTTGTCTCCTGTCCGAAGGCCACCCCGGTCATCGACGAGATCTACTCGAATTATACGGTCCCCGATGCCGGGACAGGATGCGACGTGACGTTCACCTCACTTGTCTTCACTTCAGATAGGACGACTTACTATCTTCGTGATTCAACCCGACCCAAAATTCCTTTGCCATGTGAGCTCGATGGATTCTTTTGTGTGAATGACCTTCTCGTCGTTAGTGCATGCGAAGGCGGATCCGGCGGTTGTTATGGGTCGCTCTTTCTTTTGAAAGTCACTGATAAAGGCCTAAGACTCCTCGACGTTTGGCAAAGTCCATATGTAGGTGATTTGGATTATAGCCTACACCTTCAGGCCCACTCCCTAAAGCGCGCCGCCGAAGGTGCCCTGTTCCGGATCGAGCTGGAACACCTAGGGTTCTCTTTCTTCGTCAAGGCTTCCCATGAGGGGCTCTCTCCCGTTTTCGATCCCTCCGTTTATAAGCCTTTCTGCAAGAAGACCGACAAGTTGCCCCTGACAGACGCAGGCAGGCTCAGGCAGTCCTGCGTCTGCACTTATCTTCTGGAGCCGGACAAAGAGAAAGCACGCCGGGAGAGCCGGGCCAAGATAGAGCGATACTACAGGGCCCTCATGGCAAAGGCACAAACATTCCCGGACAGATTGATGACCTACGAGCAGTACCAGGAGTATCTCCTTCCCCGGCTCGGCCGCGACTGGAGATACAAGGCGATTGCCGACGCCCACGAAGGCTCCTTCGCTACGTCCAATGGCCGGCCGGATCTCGTAAAGGCCTTAGAGTATGTGCAAAAAGACAACATCGAAAAAACCATGAAGATCTTCGACAACTTCAGCCATATGCGAGATGCTTTTCATCCCGAAGGAGCAGTGAGCCTGGAGACTTGCGAATAATAATGGAGGCACGTCATGAGTGACAAATGGAACACGATCCCGAAGGGATGATCCTTCCGCCCCTCTCTGTCCTTTCCTCTCTCCCCTCTCACTCTCACGTTGGGGCGCCGCGCCAGGAGACGATCTTCGCAATAATGCCGGCTGCACCGTAAATTACTCCGAGGAGCACCACATCCGTCGGGCCTACCGGTAAATCGAAGCTGTAGGCGATCCAGAAGCCGAAGAATGCGGCTGCGCCGCCGATGAGCGAGGCGAGCACGGCGAACTGGCGCATGTTGCGCGCGAGTAGATGTGCGGCCAACGCGGGGATCAGCAGGAATCCGAAGGCTATGAGGGGGCCTACGCTGAGCACCGCCATGGAGACTGTCAGACCGATCAGCAGATAGAGGAGTATGTCCCAGAAGACGACGTTCTTGCGGAGCGTCATCGCCATGGTCCTGTCGAAGGAGACGAAGAGCAGATCCTTACTGAAGAGGCCGAGCACCGACAGAACGAGCACGAGCATTGCCGCGGTCAGGAAGAGATCGGAATTGGAGATGGTAATAACTTCACCTTTGAGCAGGTCGAGCCAGCCTATTTCGCCATAGGGGTTCTTCGACAGCAAGAGGATGCTTAAGGCGGCAGCAGTCACGTACGCAGTGCCGAGGCGCCCTTCGGGCTGCCCCCGTCCACGCCGCTCCAGAAAGGCCAGTATGAGGATTGAGGCCAGCGAGAAGGCCATGGAGCCGACAAAAGCCAGCATGTGGGCGCTGTGGGAGCCGTGTTCGGTCAGATGGAAGCCGAGCCACAGGGGCAGCGACAGGGCGATGGCCACTCCCGTCGAAGAGATCTGCGGCAAAGCCACGCCCATGAACACGAGCCGCCGCATCACGAGAAAGATGCCTACCAGCGGGCAGGCGAAGCCGACGAGCACGCTCGTATAGACGGAGTTCCGAAGGAGGAAGTCGGGCGAGAGGATCTGATAGAGAGTTTCCATGTCAGCAGACCGCCATTTCGAGAATTTCCGCCGCCCTTTCCGGCGTGAGCAGCTCATTTACCGTGCCGTGGAGGACCTTGTCGTCGTGGAGCCAGACAATGCGCTGGGCATGCTTGCGCGCCGTTGCAAAGTCGTGGGTGACGAGGAGCACGGTGATGTTCCTTTCCTGCCTGATCTGTGAGATGAAATCGAGTATCGCATGGGTCGCCGCATGGTCGACTCCCGCCGTGGGCTCATCGAGGACCAGGACGTCGGGGCGCGTCGCCAGGGCGCGGGCGATGAGGACCCTCTGCTTCTGCCCGCCGGAAAGCTCTGAAAACCGCTGGCGGGCAAACTCCGCGGCCCCGGCAGTGCTCAGGGCCTCGGTCACTATGGTTCTTTCCGCCGGGGGAACGAAGCGTCCCGGTTTGATCCGCCCGTAGGTGCCCATGAGGGCGACCTCGAACCCGGTGAGCAGATAAACCGGGTCGAACTGAGTAGCCTGGGGCACGTAGCCGAAGACCAGAGGCGCCGTTGTGACGACACGACCGGCGAGCGGCACGACGAGCCCGAGTATCGTCTTGAGCAGGGTCGATTTGCCCGAGCCGTTCGCCCCCAGAATAGCGGTGAAGCTGCCTCTGGCGATGGAAAGGGTGATGCCGGAGAGTACGGGCTGACCGTTGTAGCCGATTGTCAGGTTATCGAGAGTGATGAGGTCGTCTTCGACCGGTCTCTCCGCCATTACTTCCTTCCCGCCGCCGCAGCGGCCATGGTATGGACGATGTAATCCATCATCTTGATGTACGTCTCCGTATTGGGCACGCCGCCCGGCATGATGGGCAGCGTTATCATGGTCGCGCCGGTCTGCTCTGCGATGCGCTTCGGCACCTTCTCGGGGAACTGGGGCTCCCGGACGACGATGGGCACGTGGTCGGCCTTCATGGAAGCGACCAGTTCCTCGATGTGGCGCGCGGTCGGGTCGATGCCCGGTTTCAGCTCTATGGTGCCGTAATAGGTCAGTCCGAAGCGCGCCGCGAAGTATGGCCAATGCTCGTGATAGGAGACGAATTTCAGCCCCTTGAAAGGCCTCAATTCTTTCTGCCATTCGGCGATCTTGCCATTCAGCGTGGCGAGATAAGCGTCACGGTTGCGGGCGAATTCCGCCTGATGGTTCGGGGCGAAGGCGGATAAGGCGTTGTAGATGTTTGTAATTGCGGTCTTCGCCAGCACCGGATCGAGGATATAGTGAGGGTTGCCGTAGGGGTGGACGTCCCCCGCCGAGTGCTCGGTCGACTGTGGTACGTCCCGCGGGACGATGCCCTTGGAGCAGTCTACATAGCCGGCCTGGCCGATCTGGATGCGCGGGTTTTTGCTCGCCTCCAGGAGGGCGGGAAGGAAGGCGTGTTCGCAATCGAACCCCACGAGGACGAGTAGATCGGCCCGGTTCATTATTGGCACGAAGCTCGGTTTCATGGGCACTCCATGGGTGTCTTCGACGCCCGTGGCCAGGCTGCGAACCTCGACCAGGTCGCCGCCCACAGCGCGCGTAAAGTCGGCCAAATCGGTAAGGGTAGTCACCACGTTGATCTTTGCCGCATGGCCCGGAGTCGCCCACGCGCAGAGCATTCCTGCGAGCGTGATGATAGAGAATAAGCTTAGTAGTTTCGTTTTCAAGTTGAATTCCTCCTCTTCTGCCATTACCGTTCCTGCCAGCCGTGGGAGTGTGCCCCGATGATCCAGGCCCACTGCAAATAGACGGCATTGTCCGGCTTGAGACCCGTGGCCGTGTTCGGACTGGTATAGGTGTATTGGAGCCTGAGCTGGTCCCAATGGCTCAGGGCAAATGTGATGTACGGCGAGTATGCCGAGGTCCTGGCGCTGTTGTCCTGAGGGCTTTCGACGAAGTCATAGAGGAAACCCACCGTCCACTCCCGGCTGAACTTGTAGGCGAGATAGGAGTACATGCCGAAAGAGCCCACGGCACGGTTCGGCAACAGGCCGCCGCCAGGTGGTGCGACGTCGTAGCGGTTGTCGCTGTAAAGCAGCTCCGTACCCCAGGTAATTGCCTGGAATTGGTTGTTCCGCAAGGGGCGGTAGCTCAGCGTGAAGTCTGCATCCAAAAGACGGCGCTCCCGCTCGGTGAAGGCATTTCCATTGGGCTGAAGGACCACGCCGTTTAAGTCTGTGGTGGCAGGGTTCCACAGGCCCGATATGCCGGGTTCAAAGGCGATATCGGGTGTCAGGTCAAAGGACGTGGATAACCGCCCCCAGTAGTTCACGTTGCTGCCCTGCCGGAAGGTGCCGACATTGTTGGGAGGCACGTCGCCGCCGAACTGGTTGCCCGCCCCTGCGCTGAAGCTCACGTAATGGGGGATCGGCAGCAGGTAGTTGACCTGCACCCCGTCTGTCCTCGATTCACCGCCCACATACTGGTCGAGGGCGAGGGGTCGGTTGACGAAAGGCAGCTCGTGGTCGTGAATGTAGGACAGACGGCCGAATTCCCCGAAAAACCGGCCCGCCTTGAGTGAAAGATTCCACGGCAAGGACGTTGTCTGAATGGCGGCTTCCTCCACGGTCGCGTTCGATTCACCCGTGGCGGCGTCGGCGGAGGCGTTGATCACCGCATAGCCCTTTGCAAAAGGATCGACCGATGCGGACATGTTCAGCTCCACCGAGCGCTGGAACGCATCGAACCCACCGGGGCGTCCGCTGCCCGTCTCGTCAGACCCCTTGCTGCGATAGGAGAGGAGCGTCTCGCCCACGAGCCCGATGGCCGGGTTGAAGACGCTCGGGACAACCTTCGTCTGGGCCTCCGCAACCTGATCGACTTTCTCCTTCAATTCCTGCACCTGCTGCTGCACCTCGCCGGGCACGGCAGCCTGATCATTGCCTGCCGATGGGGCAGCCGGCTTGGATTGCGCCACTTCCGCCTTCAATTCTTCGATCAGCTTCCGCTGTTCGTTGATGGTCTGTTCCTGTTTATCGAGGGTCTCCCTCAGGCCTTTCAGTTCCTGGATAGTCTGATCCTGTCTTTCGAGAGTCTTCTCGAGGGCCTTGAGCCTATCTTCCACGGTTGTTTGAGCGAATACAGCCGACGACCATGGGAAGAGTATGCAAAGCATGACGAACGTCGCCATGGTTTTCATGACAATACCTCCACCTGTTTAGTTTTCCCGAAGAAATGGCTTCTGATTAAAGCCGCTTGAGGCTCTGAAAACTATGCAGGGGGAGCTCGATTCGAGTAGGGAGAATGACAAACCGGAGAAAGATCGAGCTTGTCTTCAAAAAAGACAAGACCCGTCTCGAAAGCCGGTGAGGAGACCTGGGGGACACTAGAGGAAACGGAATTCGTATGGTGGGTGGCGCAGAAGCAAATAGAACAGTCGTCATGGTCAAGCCCGTCTTCGTGGTGATGGAAGGCGACCGCCAGAATGGAGAGAAAGAAACAAACAAATAAAAGCAGGGCAAATTTCTTATGCATATACGTAAAGTGTAATCTACGGAAAGGACGAAGTAAAGCAGGAAACGGGGGTACAGGCACAGACGGGGCAGGGCAGGGCAAGGGCAAAGACAAAGGCAAAGCAAAGGCAAGGGCATTTGGGGGTGGTGTCGACGATCGACGCGTGTGGCACCCGCTCCTCTCGCACATCAGGCTCCGCTCCCGACCATCGTAAGCTCCGCTTGAGCTTGATGTGCATGGTGGCGTACGAGCTAAAGGCAGTTCGAGCATGACACATCATCCTTCGGACCGCTCAAGCTCCACTAACGCTGGTTAACGGTCGCTCCGCAATATGTGCGAGAGGAGCGGGTGCCACACGCTTATGGGTTTGCCAGGGGGTCAAATGGCCTGTGCGCTGAAAAAGAAGAAAGGTAAGGGAGGGGATGTAATGGGCGGCCTTTAGGGCCGCCGACCTTTTATTCAACTGTCGTGGTGGACGGGACTTCTGGGGGCGAAACCAGGAGCGATGAAGAACATTTTGAATGGCGAAAGTTAAGGACCACAGTCTTACACTGTCTGGCTCCGGCGAGCTACGATCCTTGCCATTTGAAAATTCGCGGAGAAAGGAGACGGACTAAGAATATGGAGGGGGAAGTGTTACCTCGATTAAGCCAGCGGCAATAATTTTGTCTAAAGTTTGACGGTGGTCTGTCCGACAACAACTTTGTATACAATCAATTAACGCACCTTTGGGAGAACAACATGATTATCAGAAACATCAGCATAAGCAAAAGACTGTCGTGTGGGTTTGGTATCCTGGGACTGCTCATGGTAGTCCTTATGGTGACCGGAATAGTGGCGACGAGCAAGATCAATTCCATGCTTGAGCGGATCGCGCAGGGTAATGACGTCAAGATGCAAGCGGCCTACGAGATGAAGGACGGCGTCAAGGGCGTCAATCTCATGGTCTTCAGCAAGCTCGTATCCAAAGACAAAGCCTACCTGTCGAAGGCAGACGAAGTGCTTGCCGCCTCGAGGCAGCAATATACGCAATCCCTCGGGGTGCTCGACAAACTCGAAACTTCCGGGAAGGGGAAAGAGCTGGTAGATGCCTTCAAGGCGAACATTGCAAAGGGAAGAGAATTCAATGTCAAAGTCACGGAAGCCGCCAAGGCGGGGAACACCGATGAGGCCTTATCGATCTTTGTCGACAAAGTCCTGCCGTCCTCTCTTGAACTTTACCTGATGGGAGACGAGCTCATACGTTATCAGAACGAGGGGATCGCGGCACAGGCCGCTGAAGCGCGAAGCGCATTTCGCAAGACCGTGGTGTTCATGGTCGTCTTGGGCCTCGTCGCTCTCGGTAGTGCCGTCATCCTCACCGTTTCTCTTACTAAGAGTATCACCGCTCCTATCAAAGAGACGGTTTCGATCACGAAAAAGCTGGCAGAAGGGAACCTTAACGTTGATATCGCGGTAGACAGCGAGGATGAGTTCGGATATCAAGCGACTGCCCTCAAGACTATGGTGGAGAAGTGGCGTGACATCATAGGGAGCGTGAAGCAGGCATCCGACAGCGTCGCCTCCGCCGGCACGCAGCTTTCGGCAAGCGCGGGGCAGATGTCGAAAGGGGCGGGCCAGCAGGCAGAGAGGGCCCATCAGGTGGCAACCGCATCGGAGGAGATGTCCCAGACAGTTGAGGACATCGCGCGAAATGCCTCCAGCATCGCATCAACCGCGAGTCAAGCGGCGGCGACCGCGAAAGACGGCGGTAAGACCGTCGAGGCCTCAGTCAAGGAAGTAAAGGAGATTGCGGCTACGGTAGAGGAATCGGCCGGCCACATAACCTCTCTATCCGAGCTGTCCCAAAAGATAGGCGACATCATCGGCATCATCAACGAAATCGCCGATCAGACGAATCTCCTGGCCTTAAACGCGGCGATAGAGGCTGCACGAGCCGGGGAACACGGACGCGGTTTTGCGGTGGTTGCCGACGAGGTGAGGAAGCTCGCGGAGAGAACTACGGGTGCCACCTCGGAAGTGAGCGGAATCATCAGAGAGATCCAGAACAAGGTAGGAAGCGCGGTTGCATCTATAGGGCAGGTAAGCGCAAAAGTCGATCGTGGAGTCGATCTGTCGAGCAAGGCAGGCGTCGAGCTGCGGACCATCGTCAAGACCGTCGAGGACCTTCAGCAGATGGTGCAGCAGATTGCGACGGCAATCGAAGAGATGTCGGCAACCTCCGATACGATCAGCAAGGACATAGAGTCCATATCCGGTATCTCCGGCGACACGTCCAGGTCGGCCGATAACGTGCTGAAGGCGTCGGACGAGCTGTCGCAGCTCGGTGCTGATCTCCAGGGTATCGCACGCCAGTTTGAAATATAGGGGGGATGACATGAGCGAGGAAGCGCTTCAACTTGTCACATTCCGATTGGGGGATGAGGAGTTCGGTATCGACATCAAGAAAGTCCAGGAGATCAACAGGATGATCGATATTACGAGAATACCGAATGCACCCGTATACGTCGAGGGCGTGGTGAACCTCCGGGGCAAGATCATTCCCATCGTGAACCTTCGCACGAAGCTCTGTCTTTCCGAGGCCGAGCGGGACAAGGCCACCCGGATCATGGTCGTGGAAGTCGGTGGCACAACCCTCGGCTTCATCGTCGATTCGGTCTCGGAGGTACTCCGTATACAGGACCCAAAGATCGAGGATCCCCCCAGCATCACGGGCAGCAGCGATTCGGCGTACATCGAAGGCGTGATCAATCTCTCGGACAGGATACTCATACTCCTTGACCTCAACGTGCTGTTCCGAGATCGGAAAGAAGCACGGCTGGCGGCGTAAGACCATCAAAAAGAGTGTCTGAACCGGGGGGAAGGAGCATTCCCCCCGGTTTTTTTGACCCCCAATAGGGCATTGACGGTTCTTACCGAAAGAAACACTTTTAGCCGAGTAACGCAGCCACACTTGCCGGTTGTGCCGCGCCAGCAGTCTTGGGGGTTGGTACAATAATTGGGTTGGTTCCTTGCCGGGGCGCCATCAGAACGATTGCCGCGTGAAACAGACTATGATCGCCGGCAAGGCCAATACAACCACATCAGCGCGAAAGCGTTCTGTCCTCAGCGGCCTCCAGGGCCGCCGCTCTTATTTCAATTGGTGCTGGTGTGTGCATCCTATGAGGGCCGGAGCCGCGGACCAAAGGATACGGCTCCGCGTGTCACCGGCCGGTCGGCTGGGAGGGATCGTGAGGTGTGGATGCAATTTGAGCCTTGCTGCCCGGATGGCGTACTCGATGTACGTCGGAGGGCGCATGGCGAAAAGTGCGCCGCAGATCGCGATCTCTCCCAGCCGACCGGCCACACCTCGTGCCCCCATTGGCCTCTTTGTCTCTCCGCCTCTCTCGCCCCCCCTGCCTCCCTACTTCTTGTAGACCCCGTACTCCTTTGCTGCCTCCATCATCGCCCGCAGGTTATCCTGGTTGCCCTTCTCGATCTGGGCTGCCGCGGCCAGTATGTAGCCGCCTCCGGGGGCGCAGGTTTCTATGAGTTTCCGGCACGCCCTCTTCACGTCATCCGGTGTGCCTGTGCAGAGGATCGAGACGGGCAGATTGCCCGCGATGCAGGCATGAGCACCGACGGTCTTTTTCGCTTTTGCCATGTCCATCACCTCGAACAACCAGATCACCGATGCCTTCGGCATGTCCGTGATTATGTCGAGTCTCGGCTCGTAGTCGCCTTCAGCAAAGGGCATGGGCACGAGGCCCTCGTCGATATAGGCCATCATCACTTTCTTGAGGGTGGGCCAGTAGAATTTCTCGAACTGCTTGTTCGACATGAAACCGCCCGTCCCCTTGTGGAGCGGCATAAGAATTACGGGGCACTCGGACGTGTTGGCTATTCTCACGGCCTGCTCGACGAGCATGGGGGTTATTCTTTCCATGGCTTCGAGAAGTTTTTCAGGCCTCCGGTACATGTCCATCATGATGCCCTTGGTCCCCCGAAGAGAATCCCCCATCCGGTCGAAGGGTGCCCCGCTCATGGCTCCCGACATGGTGGGAAGACCGGCCTCGCGGGCTGCCCGGACCGCCTCCGAGACCGCATCGCGCCATTTCATTGTCTCCAGGGCAGCATCGAGGAGCTTTTGAACCGATTCACGCACCTCGGGGTCGCCGAATTGGGCGATGAAGGCCGCGGGCACGCCTATGAGCGAGGTCAGAGGGCCGAGCTTCCGAAAACCGCCGAGGGCCGCGGTCGTGCGGGGCAGGTAGGTGGTGAGCAGCCAACCTGCCGGGTCGTTGATGAAGGCGTCATATTCGTCGGCCTGCATATACTCTCCCTCGACATACTGGTACGCCACCCCATCATCGGCCAGTCCGTGGCCGGGCCACAAATGGAGCCGATAGTCGAGGTCCTCGAGCGTTTTAGCGGAATAGACGAGACCCGGGCCGGTAAAGGCGTCCATTTCGAATTCGCGCATGAACTTGATCCACGCACGACTCAGCTCCTTGTAGTCGTACATTACGGTCTTCAGGTCCACTCCCGCGTAGTAAGCGGGCACGTAGCCTACGGGCAGCTCCACGGGCACACGGTCGGGCTCTTCGAGACAGATGGCCTTGATGAACCTCGTCACCCTGGCTTTGTAAGCCTCTTCGGCTTCCGGACTCGAAAAACGTATGTTGCCCGGCGCAAGCCATCTCTTGAACCGCTCCTGCCGTTTCTCGTCGGGTGACAATGAAGCCCACTTTTCGTCTCCTATCATTTCTTGAGATCTCCTTCCTTATGTTGATTATGGACAATATGCCCTTTCAGGCCACTTCACAGTGCCGTCTATACTATGACACGGATCGAGGCTGACTTCCAAGACGGAACGTACAAAAGGAGTGTCTCCATCGACATGGCCCATCGCCCGCCTATGTCCGCAAGGGCATCAGGCGCCGGGTGGACATTCCATCCGTGGGGAGATTCTCATTCTCCCCTCGATCATAGACTGCCGGAAAGAACCAGCCCGGGTGTTGCTCGATATTGGCTATCAATTGGGGCACGCAGGCACGAATAACCACTTCGTCACATTAATTCACCACTTCATCACATGTTTCTTGCTCCCATTCCTTACGGCTGATATTCTGATGTCAGAAAATACCACTGCCGTATATCAATTGTCGGGCATGTGGTATTGATGGCTGAAATCAGATTACACCGATTCGAAAGGGGGACCTGATGGGTATCAGCAGAGTACAAAAACTATTTGGCGTCGGTCCGCTGTGTGTGGTTATCAGCATTGTATGGCTAAGGCTGGCTGTTTGGGTGGATCACATAATGGGACATGCAGCGATATTGGCCAATCCCGCGCCCATGAAAGTTGTTGGCGGTGTGCTGGCTGTCATGGGATTGGGGCTGCTGTTCTGGACTATGCGGACCCTGCGAAACTGGTGGGCCACAGACGAGCTCTGTACAACGGGCCCTTTCAAATGGTTTCGTCATCCGATGTACGCCGCCTGGATTACCTTTATAGTTCCATCCATAGCCCTCTATTTGAATTCCTGGATTATCCTGCTCTTCGTTGTGTTGCTCCACCCGTTCTGGCACCAGCTTGTCGTCCGGGAGGAGAAAATGATGTTTGAGAAATTTCAAGACGAATACCGTGTATATGCGGCACGAAGAGGAAGGTTTTTTCCCCGAGTATGGAATCGCTGACCGTCATCATTGCAATAAGGGAAGAGAGCTTATCAAAAGCGTCCGGACGGGAGGCGACAGAGCCAGGCCGCCGATCCTTGTTGTTACATCGTTTCAAAGCGTAACGCAGTATCCAGCAAGCTCGACTCGCATGCAACCTTCGTAGGTGGAGCCGCTACCGTCATTATGAGGATTACACCGTAATGGCTGAGAATGAAGGGTTAGTGTCGGAGAAAGGTCCAAGCGATAGTTGAGGCCACGAAGACAGCAAAAACAACCGACGTTCGTACTGTTATTCGCCTCCAATCCTGACGCACATCATTAATAGATCTTTTTTTGTATGTAATTTCGCTGACGAAGGTCATACCAAGAAGGACAAAATAAAGCAGTCCACAGACGACTGTATACTTGAAGAGGAACAACAATGGCTCTCCTTCCTAATAGGTTCCCACTTGTATTATCGCATCCTTCCCCAGTAACCACAAGTGAACCGGAAGCTGTTGTCAGCCGATAGGCCTCATCCTGTCTACTCCGTTTGCGGCCTCTAGTGGCCGCGGCGGTTATAAATTGGGCCGGTGTGTGGCAACCGATGAAGGCCGGAACCGCAGGACGTGATGATACGGTTCCGCTGCAGTGGACGGTCGGATGGGGGGAATGAGTCATATGTGGATGCAATTTGAGGCTCATCGGCCGGATGGCGTACTCGATGTACGCCGTAGGCCATGAGCCGAAAAGGGCGCCGCAGAGGGCTCGTTTCCCCCAGCCGACCGTCCCGCACCTTTATCCGCCTTTCTTGCTTTGTCTTCTTAAGCCCGCTTTAGGCAGCGATGAACCTTCGGAGGTAATAGTCTTCTTCGTCTCTCGACTTGCAGTGGTACGTATCCCTGATCATCTGCCTCAGGGTTGCTCCGTTCGGCCCGATCTGTTCTTCTCCCTGGGACATGTCGACTCCCTCAAGCTCTTCTTCGGTGAAACCTCCGTCGGGCATGGCGTTGATCGTCCAGATATCGCTCATCTGAACCACCGTCCCATTCGAGAGCCTGATGTCCTGGAGCAATTTGTAGAACATTTCAGGACCGACGCCGCAACAGAGGGCGAGCCCCAGCCGCTGGTCGACAGTCACGTCGATAGCCGGTTCGCTCTTGAAGAAAGTAATGTCACACTTCCGCCCGAAGCACGAGACAGTCAGGAGCTGGCGGCCCAGCAGCGTAAACCTGGGGCCGAAGATTTCCTCAAAGGCGATCGTGCTCTTCTTCTCTCGCTGCGGTGAGTCGAACAAAGGAATGGTCATACTCTCTTCTCTCTTTTTAGGGCGTTGGACAGAGGATTACAGACCCCGCTCGAGGATCATATCTCGTCGTGATCGATCAACTGGATCGTGACCTTTTCCCCTGCCTTTATGCTCGTGACGCTCTCCGGGATTACTATCAGACAGTTTGCCTTGCTCATGGAGCGCAATTCCGACGATTTCTGACTACCCGTCGTCGTGACATGGAACTCGTTGTTTTTGATGGTAAAAAAACCCCTCAGGAAGTTGACGGCGCCCGGGAGCTTACGGATCTCCTCTTCGAGGATTGCGTTGACCATCGGTTTGTCTATCCTTTTCGCCCCCATGAGGCTGAGCAGGGCGGGTCGCACGAACTGAATGAAGGACGTGAGGGTGGGAACAGGATATCCCGGCAGGCCGAAGATAAGCTTATTGTCTTTCACGCCGAACGTGCAGGGCCTGCCCGGCTTGACCTTGATCCATTCGAAGAGTATCTCGATGTTCAGCTCTGAATAGATCTCTTTGACGAGATCGTACTTTCCCATGGAGACCCCGCCGGACGATATGACCACATCCGATTCCAGGGCCTGCCGGAGCTTTTTCCTCGTATCCTTCGCCGTATCCCTGGCAATGCCGAGATAGCGAGGAATAGCGCCATATCTCTCCACTTCCGAGAACAGCGTGCAGGCGTTGACGTTTCTGATCTGACCGATCCGTATCTTGCCCCCCACCTCGGCCAATTCGTCACCTGTGGAGATAATCGAGACTGTAGGCTGCCTGTAGACCTTCACCGTATCGCGACCGATCGACGCGAGGATGCCCAGATCGGCCGACTTCAGGCGGTCTCCTCTTTGCAGCACCCTCTCTCCCTTTCCTATATTCTCTCCGGCGCACTTGCAGTATCCGTTCTTGGTCGATTCGCTGAAGACCGATACGAACCCGAATTCCTCTTCCGTATCCTCGAAGGGAATCACCGAATCGGCCCCCGCAGGTATGGGGGCGCCCGTCATGATCCTTACGGCCGTCCCGTTGGATACTCTTATGTCTGCGGCAGAAGCTCCCGCCCTTATTTCTCCCGTAATCCGAAGCCTCACGGGGTTCTCCTTTGATGCGCCACGGGTGTCGGCGGCGATTATGGCATAGCCGTCCATGGCGGAATCATCGACGGGCGGTATCATGATATCCGATACGATGTCCTCATAGAGGACGCGGTTGAAAGAGTCTATGATTGGAATGGTCTCGTGGTCCAGGCTTTTGACGGCATTGAGAATGATATGTTGTGCTTCCTCGACACAGACCGTGGAGTCGCTGTTCTCGGCCTGACCCGGCTTACGGCGCCTTTCGATACCTGTTTCAATGAATCCCGAAGAGGCCGCCCCGGATCGCGTCTTCCAAACCACTTCGTTGCTCCTTATGTGTTGAGCCCGTCCTTCGCGTCCGGACAAGCCTCTCCACCCCGTCTCTCGCCGGGTTTTCGTCGATCGAGTGAGGTTTTTCGGATCTCCTTGTCGGCTCTATTCCTTACTTTTGCTTGTCATCCGGGCAACAGCATCGATTACCGTCTGCACCCCGTACTTGTCTATCAGGGATGCCACCCCTGCCTCCATCTCTACCGCTTCGAAGCCTTCCTCTACTTCCTCTTCCCGCTCCTCGTAGACCAGGACATCGTTGAGGCACCACTCGACACACTTCGGCTTGTCCTCACCCTCGCACATGTCGCACTTGAGAGGGAGGCCCGAATCGGGCTCTTTGAACATGTCCCTGGAAGGGCAGGCGGCCCTGCAAAAGCCGCATTCGTCGTATTCCTTCCCGTCGATGAGGTAGACGTCCCTGCCCATGCATTCGGCGGGGGTATATTCGCCTGCGATCACCGGAAGCCAGATGTCGTCGAGCCTGCGGCTGATCACCTGGATGCGCGATTTCGCGGGATTGACGGCCGAGTATTTCGGCGTCGCGTGAAAGGAGGAGCAGGCTATTTCACAGCCCCGGCAGCCATTGCACTTATCCGCGTCGATCTTGATGGTCTTGATTTTCTTCTTAATCTTGGCCATTTTTTAATATACCTCTCTTCTCTAAGTCGTCCGCCACATAGCCCAGATCCAACTCCTCGAGCTTCGCTCTCGTCGGGATGCCTTCCGAGTTCCATCCCTTGTATTTGTAATAGGTGGAAAGGAGGTTTTCCTCGATATCGGGGAACCTCTTTTTCCAGTGGTCCGCCGGCGGCTTTTCGTCGGCCCTCGTCATGCCTCTCCTGTTGTTCACCGCCCTGTGCAGGTTGCGGCTCCGATTCGCTATCTTCTTGAGCCCTGCCTCGTCTATGTCCATGCCCGTGGCCGCGGAGATCAATTTCGGGTAATTGTGGATATGATAGGGGGGCTTCAGGCAGAAGGAGGACATGCCCGCGCACACGCAGCAGGCATCGTCGACATTGTGGAGCATCTCCATCCAGTCGACGATCTCGGAAGCCATATCCGGGGTCGGGTAACTGGGGTTGGCGTGATCGCCCCTCATTTCCCAGTCGAGCAAATACTGTTTGAAATGGTCGTCAGGAAGCTGCGGCCAATCCCTCACAAACTCCTCCCGCTGCTCCATCGTAGGGAAGGGCACCTGGGGCCATTGCCCTTCGATCTGGGTGATGCTTATCTTCTCGTTCGTCGAATACATGAGAAAATAGAGGGGGTCGAGCATTCCCAGCTTCAGGGGGAGCTGCTCGTGCTTCTTGATAGTGTTATGGTCGAACTCTTCCGCGCCGTTCCCTATCTTCCGGGCGGCGTAATAGACGCCGTCCGCGAGAATGTCTCCGATGCCCTCGCGGCGAACGACCCTGTCGAGGAGCCAGTTGAACCTCCCCGCCTTGTCTTTCGGACATCCCTCGAAGTCCTTGTCGGTGAGGATGCCTGCCTCGTAAAGCTCGACCGCAAAAGCCAGGATCTGGGGTGTCGAGAAGGAATCGACCCCATACTCGGTGGCGCGCTGCAGGATCTGCCATGCGAAGTCGAGGTCGTCCACGTAGGCGGCCATGGCATAGGTCAGCTTCCCGAAACATTTCGCCATGTACCTCGGGGAGTCTTTATGGGAGATTAGTGCCCCGCAGTGCTGGGGGCAGTTATAGCAGCTTATCAGTCTCTTGATGGCGTCGTGCTGACTCTGGGACCAGTGGTCGTTGATCTCGTCCGTCCAGAAGTCCTTTCTCCGCGTACGGGCGTTTCCCCAAGCGAAGTTTTCCGTGTGCCATTTTTCGTCGGTATGGACCATTTCCTGGGGCGAGCCTATCCCTGAGAGGATGGTCATGACGTCCTGGATGGGATTAGCGTTCCGGAAGTTTATGTACTCGGTGACACCTTTCATGAGTTCCATGAACTCTTCGCCCCGGGCAAGGTTGACATCCTTGGTTCCCCGCACGGCAACCGCCTTGAGCTTCTTGTCACCCATGACGGCGCCGCCGCCGAGGCGGCTTGCGCTCGACCGTGACTGCTCGATGGAAGCCGTAAAGACCCTGTTCTCGCCTGCCAAGCCTATGGCCGCAACCTGGGCCCTCGGCTCGTTCAATTCCTTCCTTATGAGGTCCTGTGTTTCGAGGGCGCCCTTGCCTCTCAAGTGGGTGGCGTCCCGCAGCTCCACCTTGTCGTTGTGAATATACAGATAGACCCATTCGGGTGACTTGTTGCGGAAGATGATCTTGTCATAACCGGCGTACTTAAGCTCCGCGGAGAAGAATCCGCCCATCATGGGATAGGCGAGCAGGTTCGACTGGGGAGACATGAAGGTCACGACCGTGCGATTGGCGCTGAAAGCAGGCGTGCCGTTGAAAAGGCCCGTGCTTATTATCAACAGGTTTTCCGGGTCGAAGGGCTTCACGTCAGGGGGGACCCGGTCCCAGTGGATCTTGACGCTTGTGCCAAGACCTCCAAGGTGAAGCTCCATCATCTTCGGGTCAGTCTCTACACGCTCGATATTTCCCGTGGCCAGATCGATTTCCAGGTTATATCCTGTCTCTGCATATCTCATGTCTGACTCCTCTGGGTCGCTTGTGAATTATCTCGCAAATATCGTATTTATATCAAAGTGGGTCCATCCTGTCAATACAAATAATTACTCATAGTATCCAATTCTTACCATAAGTAACAAATTATTAGTAGGGGCGTAAATAAAGGCGCGGAGCTCTTTCATCCGCCGGGGGAAGGGGGGTCCTGTGCCCGGCGGGGCCCCTGGGTTGTTTGTCTTTGACAAGGGATAATATATCTCTTATCATCATAATTGGGAGGTTGTTGCCGAATGTCCGAAGAGATGATGAATACAAGGGAAGTAGCCCGGTATCTCGGGATTAACGAGAAACAGGTATACGCCCTGATCGGGCAGAAAAGGATACCGGCCACGAGGGTAACCGGTAAATGGGTCTTTCCCCGAAAGCTTATCGATGAATGGATAGAATCGAGCGCCAAATCCGCCCTGGAGCGGGCGAGCTGGAAGGCCGAGAGGATCGAGGGGGGACTGCTCGCCTGCGGGAGCAACGACCCGATCCTCGACATGCTTCACACGGACGTGCGCAAGACCCACCCCGACTTCTACCTCTTTTCGGCGAGCACCGGGAGCACGGATGGGCTCAAGGTCCTCAACACGGGCTACACCGACATCGCATGGTCCCACCTTTACGACCCCGAGTCCGACGAATACAACATTCCTTTCCTGAGCGTCTATGCGCCGAAGGTCAAAGCCGTGGTGGTCAACCTTTTTTACCGGGAGGTCGGGTTCCTCGTAGCTGCCGGGAATCCCCATGGCATAAGGGGGTTCGAGGACGTGGCGCTCAAGAAAGTCCGCTTCATCAACAGACAGAAAGGGTCGGGCACGAGGAAACTCATCGATCATAACTTCGGCCGCCTCAGCATCGACCCCTCCGACATCCCGGGATATGATGACGAGGTCAACACGCACCTCGAAGTCGGTCTCTCGATCATTGCCAGGGAATCGGACGTGGGCGTCGGTACGGTGGCCGTATCCAGTCTTCTCGGCCTTTCGTTCGTCCCCATCACGAGGGAGAGGTTCGACATGATCCTCGAGCAGAACACCTTCTTTCAGGCAGGTGTTCAGACGCTCATCGAGGGGCTGAGGTCCGACGGTTTCAGGGGCAGGGTGGCGAAAATAGGGAATTACGATTTCAAGGATTCGGGTAAGATCCTTTACTCCCCCTGAGGCAAGAGGGAGTAATAGGGGCAGCCGCTTGTGAAATAGTTTCAAAGTGCAACCCACCAACATTATCACCACAGGCTCACGACCGCTTCATCTCGGACTTCAACGAGTCGTTGATTTAATCGTAGCCGGTTGTTATCGGTTCGTCGGGAATCCCGGCTCAAGGATAGTTGTGTTAATTTTGTGTTAATTCGACTTTTCAAGGAAGATCACGGAGGCATTTTAGGCCAAATCGACTTAAGCTTCCCCCTCATGAGGCGATACCCCTAATGTATTTAAGAAAAAACCGGCCTAATAGGCGGATCGAAAGAAGGGGGTGTGCATATGAAGAAACGGGTAGCTGTTTTGATGGTGCTGGCCGTGTTGGCCGGGGGGATGGCGGCGGCAGGAGCCGTCTATGGGGCGGAAGTGAGGTTTCATGGATCTTCCACCGTTACAAACCAGGCAATGACTCCCGGGAAAGAGGCTGCCCAGGCAGCGACGGGCCTTACCATCGTTGTGGTGGGAAACGGCACGGAAAACGGTTTGGACGACCTCTTGAAGGGGCGCTGTGACGCCGCCATGGCTTCTGAACCCCTTCCTGATGCCATCGCCAATTTGAAGAAGGCGAATCCCGCAGTCCAGGTACCGGCCGACATCCAGGATCACGTCATTTCGAAAGACGTGATCGTAGTCATCGCGAACCCTTCGAACCCGGTGACCAAGCTGACCAAAGAACAGGTGAAGGGCCTGATGACCGGAACGATCAAAAGCTGGAAGGACGTGGGGGGCACCCAGCCGCAAGTGGCCATCGTTACTTCGAATCCCGGATCGGGTACGCGGGCGGTGTTCCAGAAGCTGGCCATGGACGGCCAGAATTACGATAAGGATGTGATCGAAGCCCCGACCACCGACGGCGAGATCAAGCTCGTAAGCGAAATACCCGAAGCCATCGGAGCGATCAGCGCGGGCATGGCGAGCCGGGCAGCTAAGGAGGGGAAGATCAAGGTCGTTGAGACGCCCGAGTTCTCCAGACCGCTCCTTTTCGTGACTATCGGCAATCCGAAGCCATCAGTCCAGAAGGTCATCGATTTCTTTAAGGGTGACGGTCAGAAATTCATCAAGTAGTCCTGGCGGTGGGGGGGGTTGGATGACGATTAGACGAAGGCTTTTCCTGAACGCGACGGTCACAGTCCTCGGCATTGCAATTATTGGTGGGGCAAGCTTCATCGGACTGCGTACGGTGCGCGAGAGAATACACAGCCTGACTGAGACATCGACCCCGTACCAGCTCAAGACCGTCGAACTTACCAAAGCGTTGCAGGAGCACGCGGTGTTGCTCTACCGCGTCTCCCTGGCGCCATCGAAGGAAGAACTTCAGTCCCTGTCGGGTCATGTCGACGGGTCGATCCGGACGCTGGAGGAAATTGGACGGGAACGAGCCTCCCTCAAGGGCGAATCCTCGGGGGAGTCATCGGAGCAAAGGGACATTAAGAACCTGAGCGATCAGGTAGTGAAGACTGCAGCGGCGCGGCTGAAGTCGGAAGCGGAAGCCGCCACGGCGGCCGAGGAGACGAGGCGAAAACTGTCGACCGTCGCCAAGAAGCTCTCTGATTTGGACGTGACCATGAAAATGCTGCAGCAGGCAGCCG